>PFCW01000011.1 GCA_002763115.1 Candidatus Pacearchaeota archaeon CG10_big_fil_rev_8_21_14_0_10_31_59 | reverse complement strand
GCTTTCACACCTTTGAGTTTTGGAATTGAAACAAATGAGCCAGCGTCGTGCAAAATTGATTATGTAAAGAAAAATAGTTTTGAAAATATGAGTTTCTATTTTGGAGGAAGCCAGTTGCTAAAACAAAATCACACGCAGACAATAAGTTTGCCTGGACAAGCTAATTTAGAAGCAGAAAATATCACATTAGAAAACGACAATGAATATGAACTTTCTGTAAGATGCAGAGATGCAAATGGCAATTCAAATCCTGCGAATTTTATTTTCAAATTCTGCGTCGACAAAGGACCAGACACAACTCCACCATTAATTATCACAACTGATTTGCTAAATGGAATGCCAGTTGCATATAATCAAACTTCTGTTGAGCTAATTCTTTATGTAAATGAGCCATCAAACTGCAAGTGGGACCACCTTGACCAGAATTATGAAAACATGGAAACAGCAATGACTTGTCAAGATAGTGTTATACCAATGAATGCGCAGATGCTTTACGAATGCACAACAACTTTAACAGGATTAAAAGACAGATTTGAAAATAATTTCTATTTCAAATGCAAAGATAAAGCTACAACACCGAATGTAAATACAGAGTCATACAAATTTACAATAACTGGAACACAGCCACTTGTAATTAATTCAGTTAAGCCAAACGGAACAACAATAAGAGACTCAACAGATTCTGTAAAAGTAACATTAAAAGCAGAAACTTCTGCTGGCTACAACGAGGGGGAAGCAATATGCTATTTTAGTGAAACAGGAAGTGAAAATGATTATAATCAATTTTTTGAAACAAATTCTCACACGCACTCGCAGGATTTATATTTGTCAGAAGGAGATTATGAATATTTCATAAAATGCGTTGATTTAGGCGGAAACTCTGATTTAGAAAAAATTAATTTCAATGTTGAATCTGATTCAGAAGCGCCGATTGTTGTTCGGGCATATCATGAAGAAACATATTTGAAAATAATAACAAATGAAGATGGCGAATGCGTCTATGGAATGAGCACTTGCAATTATGCATTTGAAGACGGGATAAAAATGACTGATGTCGACGGAACAAAGCATTACACAGACTGGGATACAAAAACAACTTTCTACATTAAATGTCAGGACGACTACGGCAATCAACCATTGCCTGATGAATGCAACATAATTGTTAAGGGGTTTTAGAAAAAATTTTGTTTTTGAAGATTTTTAAAATTGATAATTCATTTTAAAAATTAATCACAATCTACAAATTTAGAACTCTTTATACAAAATTCCCCATAATAATAAGTAGTTGGATCAGTATGATCAGGAACAGCAAAAAATTCATATGTATCATGAATAATGTTGCCAGAACGAAAATCAAGCATGTGAGAGCGCAATACTCCAATTCCAGGATTTACAAATGTATCGACCACCTCGAACATGTGAGCTCCATAACTGTAAGGATAACATTTACTTGGGTCTGGATTTTCTGGTATTGCCCCCTTCGACTGACCATCAACAAATGCTTCATAAATTCCCCCATCACAATTTCTAAAGTATATTCTACCAGTCGTAACAAAAATATTCTTTTGAGAATCTGTAGCTTTCTTTTCACATCCTCCAAGAACAAGAGGTAAACTTACTAAAAAGGGTACACCCATAGTTACAATTTTTCTTAATGTTTTGTTAGCCATTTTTCTATTTTTTATTTTTATGGATTCATATCAAATAACGATATTTTTCCAATCTTTGTTCAGAAAAGTAGTATATAAATTTTATTGTGGTGTGTTTTAATAATCAATTAATTGAAAATCTATCTGCAAGATTTCATAAGTGAAATTTATAAATATCAATTCTTTCAATATTCTATGAAAAGAGAAAAAAGAGGGGCAATGGAATTATCATTTGGCATGATTTTTTCAATTATTTTGATTGTAATATTTCTTGGATTTGGATCTTATGCAATTATAAAATGGATAGGAATTACAAACACTGCAAATGTAGGAAAATTCTTAAATGATTTTCAAAACGATGTTAACAGTGCATGGAAAAGCGCACAAGTTTCACAAGAAAAAGAATACCCATTGCCGTCGGAAATAGATCTGGTTTGCATTGGGAATTATTCTGGTGCAAGCGGAACAGGAAATGACGCTGGTTTGTATAACGAACTAAAAAGAGAATATTCAGAAGGAGAGAATTTGATTTTTTATCCAATTGGTTCTGCAGGAGGGCTTAGTTCAAAAAAAATAGAGCACCTCAATATACAAAAAACAATTGAAAGTGCTAATCCTCTTTGTATCAGAAGTATTAATGGAAAAATAAAAATAACTCTTAAAAAAGATTACAGCGACGATTTAGTTACAATTAAAGAATAAATGGTGCAAAATTTAAAAATATAATGAGAGTACAAAAATTCAAGAAATATCATTTAGGTATTTTTAGTTTCGTCATTTCAACATCAGAGGTTTTGAAATAACAAAATGGGGGAAAAAGGTTTTTTGCAGTTTTCATTTGCATGGCTTTTTGCAATTGTCGTAGGTGCATTTATTTTGTTTCTCGCAATTTTTTTTGTAAGCAAACTTATTGGCCAAGGACAAGCAGAAACTGACGCAAAAACAGGAAAGGAAATTGGAATTCTGCTAAATCCTCTTGAAACAGGATTTGAATCTGCCAAAACACTCTCGCTGACAATGCCAGTTGAAACAAGAATCTACAACAAATGCGACAATCACACTGGAAATTTTGGAAAACAATTAATTCAAATTTCACAAAAAAGTTTCAATCGATGGACAGAGACAGATATTGATATCAGCTTCATAAATAAATATCTTTTTTCAGAAGGGTATGTGGAAGGGAAAAAATTCAATATTTTTTCAAAACCATTTGAATTTCCATTTAAAGTCAGCGACTTAATTTACATAACACCTTCATCAAAAAATTATTGTTTTGTTGGTGCTCCAACAGAAATTGAAGAAGAAATCACCTCTTTAGGTCAGCAGAATCTTTTTATAAAAAATTGCCCAGAAGAAAGTGTAAAAATTTGTTTTGGTGGTGCAAATAGTTGTGATATTAAAGTTGATTATGAAGGTGGCTTTGTTCAAAAAAACAGTAAAAAATTATATTTTTATGGAAAAGCTTTGATGTATGCTGCGATTTTTTCTGACAGTGAAACATACGAATGCCAATTAAAGAGACTGATGCAAAGAACAGAACAATTAGCAATTTTGTACGACGATAAAGCAAATTTTGTTTCGAGATATGGCTGTGATTCAAATTTGGGGTTATTGCAATTAAGCAATTCAGCGGATAGTTTCAAAGATTCGGGTGGCCTTAATTTAATTTTTTCAGAGGTAGAACAAATAAAAATGCAACACGATGGAGCAAGTTGCAAACTATGGTAAAATAAAATGGAAAAACATAAAGAATATTTTTTACTTTGTAAAAAATATAAAGCACAACTTAAAAACAAGAAATTAGAAATTCCTAGTTTTCAACTGCAAAAAAATGGGCAGTTAAAAATACAGCAAATGGCGTTCATGTTAATAGCTGTTACGATTTTTTTTGTGCTTGTTGGAATGTTTGTGCTGGCATTTAAATTCTCTGATTTAAAGAAAACAGCGACGGATTTAGAAGAAAAAAACGCAATGCTTCTTGTAACTAAATTGGCTAATTCACCTGAACTTTCGTGCGGGGAAGCTTTTGGAACAGGCAAGACAAACTGCATTGATACAGACAAGGTTATTGTATTGAACAAGAAAGATTATGAAGGTTTTTGGGGTAATGCAAATATAGAAATAAGAAAGATTTATCCAAAAACAAATGGCGAAGATGTGGTATGTGAATTAAATAATTATCCAAATTGCGATATAATAAAAGTTAGTTCAGGTGATTTATCTGGATTTGACACTTCTAATTTTGTTGCTTTGTGCAGAAAAGAATCCAGTGACTCGGGAGTTAATGATAAATGCGAATTAGGAAAATTAATAGTTAATTATAAATCAACATGGTAAATCAAAAGAAAAAGGCACAGGAACAAAAATGTGGAATTTTTGCAACTATGCCTAAAAAGGCACAAGAAGAAATGGTGGGATTTGCAGTAATAATAGTAATAGTTGCTGTAATTTTGCTTGTTTTTCTTAGACTTACAATTAACAATTCGCAAAAAGAACCTGTTGAAAGCTATGAAGTGGAAAGTTTTATTCAATCCTTTTTATATTACACAACAGAATGCAAAGATGTTTCTGGAAACTCACTATCAGTTCAAAAGTTAATCTTTAGTTGTTATTCAAGAGAAATATGCGAAGGGGCTGATGCTTGTCAAGTATTAAACTCTACATTAAAAGGAATTGTTGATGAAGCATGGAAAACAGGAGAGAATTCTCCTACTAAAGGATACGAGTTAAAAATAGATTCAGAAGATGGATTATCTCCAATAACCTTGAAAGAAGGAAATATTACAAAAAACTATAAAGGCTCAATGCAGGAATTTAGTAAATCAGGAAATACAATCAACATAACCTTTACTGCTTATTATTAAATTTTCAAATGTATTGTAACTGTGCTTACAACTATTTCTGGTCTATATCTCTTTCTTTTGTTTGTTTTTTCTTTTATAAATTCAATAAATCCAAATCTTTCTAAAGGTTTAAGGTCGTCGCTTACAGCTTTGAAATTTCGCCCAAGTTTTTTCGCCAAATCATAAATAGAAGTTGGTTTTTGATATTTAATAACATGGAGGATTCTTGCTTTTTCATTGCTCAGGAGGCTCCTTAAAGTTGAAATCCCTTCAAAGTCATAATCTTCTTTTGAAAGTTTTGGCTTTTTGAATATAGAAAAAGCTCCTTCAGATTCAGTTATTGTTATTTCTCTTACTTTTGATTTTGCCATTTTCGCTCTTTATTATATATCTATTCTATGTTTATATATATTTCTATTGTATATGTTACAATTAGGGATAATTAAAAAACATATATATGACTTTGAATATTAAGTCCAATAAAGATTTCGCTTAGATATCTATTTTATATTGTATTAATATAGAAGTGACATACAAACCTTTATAAATAAAACCATAAATATTTTGTATTTTCCAATAGGAAAGCTATATATTTTTGATAAGCTTTTTAAAGAAAATTGAATTTTGGATATTACACACCTTCGGGTGTTCTAATAGGGTTCATATTCACTCAACAAATAGTCTACCCTATGGCTATAAGTTGGGAGATAGTTGTCATAGACAACAGAGTGTTGATAGAGTTGTTAGCAAAATGAACAGCTCTATTTTATAGAGTTGAAAGGAGGTTAAAAAATATGAAATTTAATTTTAAAAAAATAAGCGCAATAACCGCAAGCGTATTGATGGTTGGCATGAGTATGGGAGTTGCTGCTGCAGCAAATTACCCGGCACCTTTTGTTGCTGGAGGAGCTGCAGATGTAGCAATTGTCTATGGAGCTAATGCTAATATCTTAGATGCAATTCAAGCTGGAAGCATACAAACAAATTTGCAATCATTCATGAGTGGAAGTAGTGAAGATGGTGACACTGTAACAGGTGAAACTGCTCCACTTTTTAGCGGAGGAACAAAAATCTACATAAATGATAGTGTTGGTGCTGTAAAAAATGTTTTGACAAAATCATCACTTCCAACTGTTTTAGGAGATGGAAGTTTTTCAGGTAATGTAGATGCTACATTTACACAAAAAATTGATATTGCCACAGCAGCTTGTAATACTGCAACTTGTGACAAAATTAATTTTGCAAAACAGCCAACAAGCGAGGATGATCCAACTCTTGCATTGACTTTGAGTACATCACAGGCAAATTATCTCTATAATGCAACCATTACATTTAACAAAGCTATTAATTTTTCACATGCTGATTCAGAAGGTGAAGAATTAGAGATATTTGGAAGTACATTTACAATTGGCTCTGCTACAGATACAGACACTTTGGTGCTTTTGAAAAGTGCTGAAAAGGTATCTTTAGATAGTGATAATCCTTCTGCAGAGGTTACAATAGCAGGAGAAGTATACACAATTGAATTAGTTTCTGCTTCAGACACAAGCGCTACAATTAAAGTTACAAACAGTGCTGGTGAAAGTGAATCAAAAGAAGTTACTGAAGCACAATCTAAAAAGATTAATGGCATTACCATTGCTGTATCAACAGCAGATGAAACAAACTTAAAACTTTCTGCTACAATAATCGCTGGTTCAGACAAGATAACTATTGAAGATGGTTCTACTGTAACGGTTGGTGAAGGTGCTACAATTGTTGATGGAACATTAATTGATTTTGGAACAGGAAATCCAAACAATTTAACAACATTGACAATAAGTGTTTATGCATCTGATTCAGACCTTGACGCTATAAAAGCAGGAGAATCATTTACTGATCCTGTTTTTGGAACTTTCAAAGTTGATTTCAGTGGGTTTAATATTGATTCTACAATTGACAGCACAGATACTTCAAGAGAACAAATAACCTTTAGTACAGCTGGAGATGATAAAATTAAAATAAAATTCTTAGATCATAGAAATTATGAAAAATCAATTCAGTTTGCTAAAAATTATTCAACAGGGATGTGGCTTACTGCAGACGATAATGGCAGAAACATAACTGTTCAGGAAGGTGAAAAATTCCATAGAAATGAATTTGTAGTTGTCGGAAATGAAGATGAAGGTTATCTCCTTGAATTAACTGCTGCAAAGAATCAAACTGGAGGAGTAACTGGAGATAAAGTCACATTAAAAGATGTCTTTTCTGGAAGTTCATACGATGCAACTTTAACAGATGATGGGACAGGAACTGTTGAAATTGGTGGAAAAGTATATTCAGTGACTCTTGAAGGAATTGCTGGAATAACGGATACCTCTTATAATGTAACTTTAGGATATCCAGATGGTTCTGGATCAAATGTTGCTGTAGTGTATCCAACAATAGAAACTTCAAAAGGTGCTAAGGTTATGTTTTATGAACCTAAAACCATAAGATTAACTTCTTTAAGTGATCCTTTGCTTATAAATGATTCAACTATTGACGGAGGACCATCCACTTTACAGGTTACAGATTTGAAGTTCCCTAATGGAGCAGATGGGTATACTAGTGTTAGTTCAATTGCTAAATCTACTGGAGAAAATTGGACATTTAGTATAGCTGGAACTACTTACTCACTAAATTTAAGTGCTGCCGAAGTAGGAGTAGCTAATGCAGGAGGTCTTAATGTAACTGTTGGTCAATTGAAATACAACATCGCAAATGGTTCAGCTGCAAACCAAACATGGATACGTTTATACAATGCTGCTGGAAGTGCTTTAATTAATTGGCCTGCTGTTGTTATCTTTGAAGAAAAAGATGACAATGCAAATTATGAAGCATTAATTGTAGAAGTTGAAGATGGACTAAGCAGTGATGATGGTATTGGTATTGACACTGTTGAAGACACATGGAGTAATGCTGCTGGAGCATGGTCTACTTCGAGATATAGTGATAGCAAAAAAACAGATAGAGTAGATTTGTGGGGGTCTTGGAGTACTACAAACTCTGGAGATTCTGACCAAAAAGTCGCTACTATAAGTTATCCTGATGAACAGATATATGCAAATGTATATGTTGGAGATGTTTCCTCAAGTATAACTGGAGGAACAACTGGCGGTTCAACGCAACTTGGAGAAGTTATTGTTAAAGACAGTGAAGTTAGTTCAGTAAGCACAAAGAACCTAATTGTTATTGGTGGAAGCTGTATAAACTCAGCTGCTGCTACATTATTAGGTGGAGCTTATTGCAGTGCTGATTTCACAACAAATACAAATGTTGGTTCAGGACAATTCTTATTGAAAGGATATGCTGATTCAACACTTGCACCTACAAAACTTGTATTACTTGTTGCTGGTTATGAAGCTGCAGACACTGTAAATGCTGCAACATACCTAAGAACACAAACTGTAGATACAGACAAAGAATACTTAGGAACTTCATCAACAACTGCTACATTAGTTACAACAGAGCCACCGGCTTAGGAGTAAATCTAAATTTTTTTCTTTTTCTTTTTTTCTTTTTTTTAATAGATTATGGCTGGAGCCATGTTAAATAATTATAATTAATTGGATAAAAACAAAAAAATTCAAACACAAAACCTTTTATACTTAAATTCAATTTTTTAAAATAATATGAGACAAATAACAACTCAGAAAGACAAAGAGAGAAAAAACAGAACTAAACAATACGCAGTCGGTGTAATTTTAGTTTTAATAATGTTTCTAAGTGTTTTAGGATATTCGTTCCAAAGAGAAGAACAAGATAGCACAAAAAAAATAAATTATAATGGATTTAATTTTATAAATCAAAATGGCTTTTGGGTTTTGGAAGATCAAAATTTTATTTTTAGATATAATCCTTTGGAAGTTGAAAAGATAAATTCGCAAATCTTGCCTCTAAGCAATTATGCTGGAAAGCCACTTTATATTTCATCGGAAAACCAAGAAGCTGGTTCAGAGATTTATACTAACCTTAATCCGATTGTACAGAGAATACAATATGCTTGCCTTGAAAACGAAACATGCGACAGCGATTTGCCTATAAAAACTTGTCAGGACAATTTTATAATAATTAAAGAAGCAGACAACGAGGATATTTCACAAAATGAAAACTGCGTGTTTATTCAAGGCCCTTATGAAAATTTGACAAAAATAAGCGACGAATTCCTGTTTAAAATAATTGGAATTAGAGAACAATAAACATTAAAAACAAAAAAACCAGGTAAGAATATGGAAAAAGAAGAAATAAAAATAGATGAAAAAAAACAAGACAACATTTTAGAAAAAGAAATCTCTGAAAAAAACAGGAAGAGTTCAGAAAATAAAACACTAAAAAATGTGTTTATAGTTATTAGCGCATTTGGGTTAGTTTTTATTTTAGTTGTTTTGTTTATTAACTCAATACGGCATTTTGAATATAATGGCAT
The DNA here is from genome assembly GCA_002763115.1 of Candidatus Pacearchaeota archaeon CG10_big_fil_rev_8_21_14_0_10_31_59. Lineage (GTDB taxonomy): Archaea > Nanobdellota > Nanobdellia > Pacearchaeales > CG1-02-31-27 > CG1-02-31-27. Next base: position 301 of record PFCW01000011.1, on the reverse strand, counting down.
GACAGGAGATGTTGTGAAAGAAGGAAATCTAATCTTTTATCAAACTTCAATACCTGTTTTTTTTAAAGGAGAAGAAGTTCCTTATAATTTTTATCTTAGAAACGACCCTAGAAAATTAGATGAAATTCCGTTTGATGGAGAAATTGTTTTTTTAAAACAAGTTGTTCTTAATAGTAGTGCTGAGTTAAATTGCGACGGCGACGGGATTATTGCAATAAAAAATTTAGCGACACTCTACGAAGTTTTAGGAGCAAAGGTTATAAAAGATGAAAATGCAAGTTGCGATCCAATGGGAAGATAC
>PFCW01000015.1:11333-47089 GCA_002763115.1 Candidatus Pacearchaeota archaeon CG10_big_fil_rev_8_21_14_0_10_31_59 | reverse complement strand
AGATAATTTTATAAATATTATATGTCTTTTTAGAGTATGAAGATATTAAGTCTGCATTCAGACTATATAAAATTCAGGGCAATAAAAAAAGCGATAAATCAACCTGAAGAAATAAAGGAGATAAAAGATTTTATTGAATCGAGAGAATGTCTTGTTGTTTTCATCGCTGTTGAAGTTACAGATAATGAAAATTCTTCAAAAAATCTTGTAAAAAATATTGAAGAAATAATAGAACAAGTCAAGACAAAAAATATTGTTCTTTACCCTTATGCACATTTAAGCTCTAATTTAGCAAAGCCGGATTTGGCATTAAAAATAATGAAAGATGCCGAACAATTGCTCAAAAAAGATAATTATAATGTTGTCAGAGCTCCATTCGGCTGGTACAAGGAATTTGAGATTCATGTCAAGGGACATCCGCTGGCTGAATTGTCAAGAGAAATTAAAGAAGAAAAAGAAGGAGCAGAAAGCAAGGATGTTTCTGAGGCATTAAAGGCTGAAAAAAAAGCCCAGTCATACTGGAAAGTTATTGATGAAAAAGGGAAACTACATGATATTAAATTAGAAAAAGACAAGGTTGTTGGTTTTAAATTTTCGGAAAATCTGGAAAAATTCGCACATTACGAGATGAAGAAAGTAAGAGCTGCTGAAAAGGAACCGGCTCATATAAGATATATGAAAAAACTGGAATTGGTTGACCATGAACCTGGTTCTGACCCCGGTAATTTAAGATATTATCCAAAAGGAAGAATGATTAAAGCATTAATTGAGGAGTATGTTATAAAAGAAATGCAGAAATACGGTGCTTTGGAAGTTGAAACCCCGATTATGTATGATTTTGAACATCCTTCGCTGAAAAACTATCTGCACAGATTTCCCGCAAGACAATACAAAGTTGAGACTCCAAACAAAAATGCTTTCTTGAGATTTGCAGCTTGTTTCGGACAATTTTTAATGGCTCATGACGCGCAATTAAGTTACAAGGATTTTCCGATAAAATTATTTGAGCTGACAAGATACAGTTTCAGAGTCGAGCAACGTGGGGAATTATCTGGTCTGAGAAGATTGAGAGCTTTTACAATGCCTGATTGTCATTGTTTTTGTCTTGATTTGGAACAGGCAAAAAAAGAATTTTTAATAAGATTTAAATTGGCTATGAAAATGTTAAAAGAAATCGGTGTCGATTTGTCAAAATTAGAATTAGCTGTGAGGTTCACAAAAGAATTTTACGATAAAAACAAAGATTTAATCGAAGAGATGATGAAGTTATGGAAAAAGCCGGCTTTGGTTGAAATGTGGGATGACAGATTTTTCTATTTTATATTAAAATACGAATTCAATTTTGTTGATGAATTAAACAAGGCAACAGCATTGAACACAGACCAGATTGATGTTGAGAATGCGGAACGATATGATATCTCATATATTGATGAAAAAAGTCAGAAGAAAAGACCACTAATTTTACATTTATCCCCGACTGGAGCTATAGAAAGAGTCATGTTTTCTTTGCTGGAACAGGCAAGATTTGAAGAATTAAAAAATAAAAAACCTTCATTGCCTTTGTGGTTGGAGCCAATCCAGGTAAGAGTTGCACCTGTAAGCAGTAAACATTTAAAACAAGCTGAAAGAATAGCCAGGGAATTGGAAGCTAACAATATAAGAGTTGATTTAGATGACAGAAATTTGCATGTCCAGAAAAAGATATTTGAATCTGAAAAGGAATGGGTTCCTTATTTGATTGTTATCGGAGAAAATGAGATGAAATCCAAGGACTTGCCAGTAAGAGTAAGACAAACTGGAAAGATAGAAAAATTTTCTGTTAAAAGATTCATCGAGAAAATAAAAAGCGAAACAAACAATATGCCATTCAGGCCATTGCCTGTTAATTTCTATTTAAGCAAACGAGTGAGATTTGTTTAAGATTTTTTATTTTTTTGTATTTCCAGTCTATAATTTATTTGTTCGATTTGGCAAGCTAATTGATTTAAACCTACATCTTGTTCATCTGGTATTGGATCAAGAAAGCGAAATCCATAACGAGTTTTAGATACAATCTCTAAAGATGTTCTGGTTGCATAAGCAATCTCTACCCCCATAGGTGTATAAATAAATCTAGTATTATCTGAAACTAAATTATAGGCTTGTTCCATAAGATTATATTTTTTATCATGGAGGTCTAGAGGATTATTAAGCATAAAATAGTCCCATTTATCCAAAGGTATGAGTGAAGATTTCTCTAAACCAGTTAAAGTTACTTCCATAGTTGATAGTTGAGTAATTAATTGTTCTAATCTTGTATTTTCAGGTTCTAATTTTTTATTTGCCATAGCCAATTAAAATATATAGTGTTTATAAATCTTTCCATTTGTTACTATTAAAAAGTAGTTTTAAAAATCTTTAGACAGGAAAGATTTATATAAAATAAGGTCTTATCAAATTAAAATGCCAGAATATAATGATTTAAATCGTAGACCTGTAAAGGGAAGTTCTTTTTGGAATTCGATAAAAGAATTTTTGTATAAAATTATAATTGAAATGAAAGAATATTCTACTACTTTCAAAATGCGTACTGAAATTAATGAATCTAAAAAAACGAGTGGTATAGAAAACAAAGTTTCAGTGATTCCATTAATTTCGACTCCATTTCCGTCATGGGTAGGTTATGGTGGAAATATTTCTCCTTCTGAAATTTACGAGCTAACTCAACCGAGGTTATAATTTAAAATGGAAAAATTAGAATATAGAGTTAAGAAAGAAACTCCAAACATTATCTGGATTCCGTTTGCTGTATTTAGTATTTTAAGTATAAGTTATATTGCATACCATTTTTTTTATAAACCATTATGCGATTTTTGTTGTTATATAAACAATTATATGAATAGTTTTATACCTTAATTTTAAAAAGTTCTCTTGTATAAAATAAACATGAAACTCGCAGTTTTATTTTCAGGGGGAAAAGATTCTATCTTAGCTCTTTACAAAGCTAAAATGGAAAATGAAATTGTTTGTTTAATTTCAATTTTTTCCGAGAATAAAGAAAGTTATATGTTTCATACCCCTAATATTTCTTTAGTGAAAAAACAATCCAAAGCTCTTGGATTGCCTATATTAATTCAAAAAACTAAAGGTGAAAAGGAAAAGGAATTGGCTGATCTGGAAAAAGCAATACAGACTGCAGTTAAAAAATATAAGATTGAAGGTGTTGTAACCGGAGCTGTTGCTTCTAATTATCAATATTCGCGAATTAAAAATATATCGGAAAAGCTAAATTTGAAATGCATCAATCCATTATGGCAGAAAGACCAGATTGATGTTCTAAAGGATTTATTAAAAAATAATTTTAAAGCTATAATTGTTGGAGTTTTTGCCTATCCCTTTGGAAAAGAGTGGCTTGGCAGGGAAATAGATGAAAAGGCGATTAAAGAGCTAGCAGAGTTACAAAAGAAGTTCAGAATAAATCCTGCTGGCGAGGGTGGTGAGATTGAAACTTTTGTTTTGGACATGCCAATGTTTAAAAAGAAGCTGAAAGTTATAAATTCACAAATAAAGTACGAAAATTACACCGGAGTCTTTGAAATCAAAAAAATGAAATTGGAGAAAAAATGAAATTTTCAGAAGATTATAAAAAATTAAAGGAAAGTTCTGAGTTTAATTTGTTTAAACAGGAAAATCCTGATGCTTTTTTGTCAGGATGCTTTTTTGTAAAAGATAACGAAGCTAAAATTGAAACAAGGCAGATTGACTTTTTTATGCTACACAAAAATAAGATAGCTACTTTTACAATTTCAAATGAAATTTTCCTGAGAATTGAAGACCAGATAATTATTGAAAACAAAAGAAATCCATTGGAATTTATTGACGGGATAGAATGTGATTTTGATAAAATAGAAATTATGATGAATGAAGAATTGGAGAAAAAAGTTGTAGACAGGAAAATAAACAAAATTATTGCTGTATTGCATAATTACGAAAATAAAAACTTATGGATTGTAACGGTAATGCTGAATAATTTTAATATGCTCAAATTAAAAGTAGATGCTGACAACGGAGAAATTCTGGAAAGCAAAGTAAGCAATCTTTTTGATATGGTAAGAATAGAAAAAAAAGAAAAATAGTATTTTAGTATAATAAAATTTAAAAAGTCTAAAATTTTTGAATAATGATGTCAAGAAATTTATTTTCATACGGAATTTTGGCTGTTGGTTTGATAGCAGCTGGTTTAGGAATATCATGTGGTTCTGGAAGGAATTACGATGGAGAACCTTCTAGAGGTCAGAGCGTGGATACAACTTTAGAAGAAAAGACTGAAGAAAAAGAGGTATTTAATGAATTAGTTTTAGAAGGATATGGATCTCCATTCAGTGAAGTGGACAATATTAAATTTTATATTCCCTCAGCTATTCAAGAAGCAACTGGTTTTTCAAGAGGATATATTGAAGATTTTTCTAAATTTATAGCATTAGAAATAGATAATCTAAGAATTGAAGAAGATAGAAAATGTTATGCTCATACTACTTGGAGAACCGGAGGATTTCATAATATCTGGAGTCCTAGAGCGGTGGACTTGGGTCTTACTAGTGGCTTAACAGATAGCGAGAGGATTCAAAAACATAAAGATCGATCAGACTTATACGACTCGTTTATATATTGGATATCTGCCAGTTGTAATGTAGATGATCAATTGTTTTATGGTTCTAATAACGAAGTTGGTAAAGTAAAGTTTTATTATAATTTACCAGATAGTCAATATCTTATGAACATACGGCTAAAATTTTTAAGACCAGAAGAATATACGAGAGATATTTTCATCGATCTTGTTACAACAGCTTATCAAGAAGTTGATGATTATGTTGATCAAATGAATATTAGCAATCCAGCTGTTTTAGATTCATTGGAAAAATGGAGTAATTTTGCTGATTATTGTGGCTATCATGATATCACTTTATTACCCTATTCTGAAGTTGGAAGAGATATCAGCATCTATAAAAGAGGATCCCAATCTTCCTCTTCAGGAGATGTTTATGTAAGTCAGAGAACTGAATCTCATCAAGAAACAAGAGTTGTAATTAGTGCACAAGATAAAGAAGATTCAAGACTTGAAGAAAGATTAGAAGAATTAGAAGATAGAGGTTATTATAGATTTAGCTCTAATTTAGCATGTAACCCTGGTTCATTTAGATACGTTAAATTAGATTTCGTGAGAAATGTATATCTGGTGAATCATAGCGATACTGTAAAATGCACTGAAGCTTTAACTAGTAATGAACTAACAGAAAGATATGGGGATGATGTTATTTTGTTAAGAAGTCGATGGAGTGATTTAGATAACAGAACCTATATGGTGGTTAGCATGGATTTTTTAGCAATAGAAAATGAAGCAGAAGTTTCTAAGAATTCTGTTTATATTTATTCAAGTTTCAATTCTAGTGATGGTTTAGAAAGAATTAGTGATACAAATGATGACGTTTATAGATATTTGGGTGTTAACAAACCAAACTTTTCAGATTTTAGTGTCACATATGCTTCTTCAAGATCTTTAACTTTAGTATATGAAGTTAATGACAGATTCTGGAACGATAGAAAATTATGGTTGGGGGATGGTTGGCAAGATGGCGAATATAAAGTATTAGTTGGAGATATTCCTTCAGAACCAACAAGAAAAGTTATAGATATAAATCAATGATTAAGAAATTTCAACCAGAATATCTTTGAATTTGCTTTTTTTGTATTTGATTATTTTTATTTTTTCAATCTTCAATCCCGCTGTTTTGCATTCTTTTTTTATTTCATTTATTGAATAGAAATGATAAAATCTTAATTGTTTACCCCATTTAACATACTCATCTTTAGAAAAAATAAGATTTATTGGATTTTTATTCCAGAAAGTAATTAAAGCTCTTCCATTATTTTTTAAAATTCTTTTTATTTCACTCAAAACTTTTGTTCTGTTTTCCTTTTTTTCTATAACATGAATAATTGCTATAGCCAAGACATAATCAAATGATTTGTTTTTGAAAGGCAAAGATGTAGCATCTGCTTTTTTTAAATTAACTTTTATTTTATTTTTATTGCAAAATTGCTTAGCTTTTTTTAATGCCTCATCTGAAAAATCAATTCCATAGCAATCAAATTCCTTTTCTGCAAAAGGAAAGAGATTTCTGCAATTGCCAGAGCCGATATCTAAAATCTTTCCCTTACTCCAGTTTTGAGAGTATTCAACAGCAAATTGTTTAGGTTTCTGTCTGAAATTATTCCATGATTCTGCTATTGCATCCCAGACTTGCTCTTGTGACATAATAAAGAATATATTTAAAAGTTTAAAAATTTTTTTAATTATATGACATTCACAACAAATCCCAAGGATTACAAATTCAGGAAACCAACAAAAACAATTTCTGGTGTTACACCTATTGCTGTTATGCTTCCTCCAAGACCATGCAAACATGGAGCTTGTGTTTATTGTCCTTCTTTAAATGTTCCGCAGAGTTATACTCCTGAATCTCCGGTTGTTTTAAGAGCTAAATCAGTAAATTACGACGCAAAAAAACAGACACAAATTCGTCTTGAAGCATTCAAAGCTATGAAGCATCCAACTGATAAAATTGAAATAATCATAATGGGGGGTACGTTTTTAGATTACCCTCTCAATTTCCAATATAAATTTATTAAAGGTATTTTTGATGGATTAAACGAAAAAATTTCAAAAGATTTGGAAGAAGCAAAAAGAATTAATGAATTAGGAAAACACAGATGTGTTGCTCTATGTATAGAAACTCGTCCGGATGTTTGTTCTAATGAGCATATCAAAAGAATGTTGGAGTTTGGTTGCACAAGAGTTGAACTTGGTGTTCAATTCTTAGATGATAAAAGTTACAAATTAACAAACAGATGTCACACTGTAAAAGATGTTGTTGATGCAACTTTTCGTTTAAAAGAAGCCGGTTTCAAGGTCGGTTATCATCTGATGCCTGGTTTACCTGGAAGCAATATAAAAAAAGATATTGCAAATGTAAAAAAAATATTTTCTGATGAAAGATTTAAGCCAGATCAGATTAAAATTTATCCTTGTCAGGTGATTCCCGGTGCTAAACTGGAAGAATGGTATAAAGAAGGGGGGTATAAACCTTACACTGACGAAGAGATAGTTAAAGTTTTAATTGAAATAAAAAAACTGGTTCCAGAATATTGTAGAATTATGAGAATTATGAGGGAGATTCCTCCATCATACTTAGTAGCTGGAACATTAAGAATTGACATGAGAAAAGTTGTTCGTGAAAAATTCAAGGATTGTAAATGTATTCGATGCAGAGAAATTGGTTTTTTTATTAGGGATAATCCAAACTCAAAAATTGATGAGAATCTAAGATTAAAAATAATAAAATACAAGGCATCTAAAGGTAAAGAGTATTTTTTGCAGATTGTAAATAAGCAAAATTTAATTTTCGGGATGTTAAGATTAAGAATTCCTTACAAACCAATTATAGACGAATTAAAAAATTCTGTTATAATAAGAGAATTGCATGTTTATGGCTCCGAAATAAATATTGGGCAGAAAAATATTTCATTTGGACAGCACAAAGGTCTTGGAAGAAAATTGATGGAAAAAGCAGAGGAAATTGCCAGAAAAGAAAAAGTAAAAAACATCGCTGTTATCTCTGGTATTGGTGTCAGAGAATATTATAGAAAATTGGGATATGAATTAGAGAAATTTTATATGACTAAGAGTTTATAGTTTTTATTACACAAATTTTTATAAATCTATAAACTATTGATTAAAAATGTCGGAAAAAGTTAATATACCTGGGCTGGGAAAAGAATATGGATTGGTTTTTGTTGGATTTGAAGCAACAAAAGAATATAAAAAATTGTTCGGGTGTAGAACTAAAGTTGAAAGACCATTTAGGAATAGACAGTGTATTTTTGCTTCAAGGGACGGAGAAGAATTATTTATTCTTTATTCAATACCTGAAAATCAAGAACATTCCCCTATAAAAAACATAACAAATTCGGGCTTTAATCTTATCTGGAGTGAAGGTAACACAGCATTATTTTACCCTCAACTGGCAGAACCTTACAATCCAAGAAGATTTTTCAAAATGGATAAAAATCAGAGGTTATATTATAATATAAATGATATTTCTGTATTAAATACGAAGGAGAAAAGTTTTTTGGTATTTCATTTATCTTCAACTAATGAACAGAGAATTGTTGGTTTAAGATTAGGTTGCAGATGTGTTTCTTTGGATAAAAAAATAAATGAAGAGATTAAATTAGACAAAACAGGATTCTATGCTAGTTCAAATTATTCGAGATATGCTGGTTTTTCTGATGTTAATTTAGAAATTGCTGATGGTATTTTTGTATGGGAAAAAATATATAGACCACAAACAGTTTTAGATATGAATATAGAATTAAGAGATAATTTGTTTAGGGATAAAGTAGAAGATGTAAGTGAATTGATTAGAGTTCCTATTAGTGTGATTAATTATTGGATAAGAGCTAATTCAAAAATAATTTTATTGGAGAGTATTGGTTTTAATCTCGGAGAAAGGAAAATAGAAGAACAAACTGAAGTTAAAAAACCTAAGAGAAAAATTGAGAGTCCCGGGCGTTTGCCAAGATTATATTGGTTTTATCCGCATTTTATTTAATTATTTATGACAGAACCAGAAAATCTGTTTTTTGTTTTCTTCGCCTTGATATTTTGAATATCCACTATTTTTGAAATAAGCAATATCACCTTTTTTTATTTTAATATCTGCTTTTCCAAAAATTTCAGAAGCATCCGGCATTAAGATTTTTATATTTGCTTTTGTTTTAGTTTCTTCTTTAAAATCTGCAACAATTGATTTGTTTTTTATCAAATCTTTATTTATAGAATAAAGAATATCTATAGGAATTGTAGTTTCGCTTTTTGTCAATCCTTGACTAATAATAAATTTTCTTATTGCTTCTGGTTGAATTCCCCGTCTCTCCAAAGATTGCAAAGACCATGTTCTAGGATCATCCCAGCCAGAATATTTTCCTTCTTTAATTTCTTTTTGTCCTTTGCTCTTGCTTAGTTTTATACCCTCAATCTGCAAAAGACCTGTGTGAATAAATTCTGGTTTTTTCCATTTGAATATATCAAAGATGTATTCCTCCATTTTTGTTTCTATCATTAAATCTTTTCCGCGTAAAACATGGGTCATTCCCAATAAATAATCATCAACAGCCCACGAAAAATCCAACAAAGGCCAAATTCTGTATTTTTTCTTAATTCTAGGATGTTCTCTCTCAGAGATTCTAAAAATAACCCTGTCTCTGAATGCGGGATCTTTATCCTGCATTGAAGTTTTTATTCTCAATGTCATAGAACCTTCTTTTACTTTGAACATTTCTTTCCATAATTTTAAATTTTGTTCAACACTTTGTTTTCTGCATGAACAATCTTTTCCTTTTGCCCTGTTTTCTCTTAAAACTTCGGGTTTGCAGGAACAGACATAAGCTTTGTCTTTTTTTATTATCTCCTCGGCATATTTATAGTAAATTTCCAACCTGTCTGATTTGTAAAAAATTTCTGAGAAATTAACACCCAACCATTTTGCTCCTTCTTCAATCAATTTGTAAGCTTCAGGAATTATTTGTTTTTCCTCGCTTCCGATAGTATCATCCATAACCAACAATAATTTTCCACCATATTTTTTCACATATTCATCATTTAAAACAAGTTGTCTAGTATTTCCAATATGTAATGGTCCTGAAGGATAAGGAGCAATCCTCATTATAACTTTGCCATGAACATTTTCTAATTCTGGTAATTCTCCTTCTTCTCTCACATCACGATGACTGATAACATCTTCCAACTTTTCATATTCGTCTTTCTGTTTTTCCAAGCTTAAAGCATTGACCTCTTTCAGAATTTTATTTATATCCGAGATTATATCTTTAACATTTTCTTTTTTCAGACCTTCGGAAAAAAGACCGCTGATTACTGAACCAACTTGGGCTTTGCCATCATGTTCAATTGCATTTTTCAAGGCATAACCCCTGATTTTTTCTTTGGAAATCTCTTTTGGCATAAAGAAAATAGTATTCTGAGATTTTTAAAATTACTCTTTCTTGAACAGAGTTATAATCAACAAAATAACTCCAGCCAAGTTCAAAACATCTGCAAAATTGAAAACTGGAAAAGATTGCCAGAAACTGAACGTTAAGAAATCTATAACATGTCCGTAAAAAACTCTGTCAATTAAATTTCCCAACGTTCCTGAGAAAATTAAAATAAATGATATTTTAGGCAATATTTCTTTTATTTTGAAGAATAATATCGGTGTCGCAATTAAAATTAAAATTGAAATAACTAAGATTACTATCATAGGTATTGGCAGTGAAAAAACTGCGAATTCATTTATCGTTGGTTTAAAACAGAAAATAAAATTGCATGTGTTCTTTGTAATAATCAATTTTGTCAATCTGTCTATCGCCAGCAAAAATAAACACAGCAAAATAAGAAGAAAATTTAGCTTTTTAATATGCAACAACTTCATCATTTTTATCCACTTTCTTTTTATATTCTGATTTAGATATTTTTCTCTCCAATAATTCTATTCTCTGCTCCAAATCATAAATTTTTCTTTTTAATATTCTGATTTCATCATTTGGCTCATATGCTGTAGATTCAGAACCATATCCATAATTTGATGTTTCTGACGAATCAACCGAAGATGCGAAATCACTTAGGAAAGAACTATCCTCGTTTTCCGATGTATTTGAAGTTACACCTTTAACATCCTCTTTTCTTTTTTTTATTATCGGAGGCGTTAAATCGATTACTGAAATCTTCTTTTTTTTCCTGAATAAATCTTTTATTCCCATGTTATCGAAACTAATAAAAAGCCCTAAGTATTTTAATTTTATATACCTTTTGGAAAAATGCCATTGTATACAAAAGAGGAAAAATCGGCTATGAAGGTCATGGACGAGACCAAAACGATAGTCGAGAGTGTATTAAAAGAAAGTCAGGGAAAAGGACAATATGCAAAACCACATTGGCATCATTACCATGTTTTTGACAGTCCAAGAGAAGGTTTAGAACCAATTTACTTTTGGATTTTAGATTTCGCAAGAGAGCATTATGCTTGGGAAATAAACAAAGTTATTGATAATTTTTCATCAAGCCCAGGAAGCGGACATTTTGCAACAATGGGAACAAGAGCAACTGTTATGGAAAAAGAAGGTATCCAGATGATGGAGAGGATTAACGCTGTTTTAAGAAGCATCATAAATTTAATATATGACTTGAAAGAATTTGAGATTAGATTAAAAGAGTATACAGATTTGGAATCAAAAGACCCAAATGAAAAAGAAGCTGCGATGCTGGCTTTAAAGCAGATATGGATGGACAAGGTCGATATTAAAAGGGGCAGAGGTTCTATAAACATGCTCACTTATGATTTGCAGTTTGTAACATTAAGAGATGCTTTTATGAAAGCAAAAACTCTGAAAGAGGTGGATGATATTGATTTAAATGATAGGGTAAAGAGGATTTTGAAACCAAGATTGCATGAATTTCTTGACTGGGTTGAAGTAAGTCAGAGAGAACTTGAAAAAAGATTCGCGGTTGAAAAAAATTATTTGAAAAGTCAGGTTTCCTCATTAAAATTATACATGAGCTGGGCAAAACCGTATTTAAGATATGCAGAGCAATTAAGAGTCAAGGAAAGTGACAGTCCTGATTTGGTAACTGCTTTTAATACAACAAGAATGGAAATTGTCTGGCTGTGCCGTTCTAAATTAAACCCAAATAAAATTCGGGATGCTGCTGCCGAGAAATTATTACCGACCGAATTATATAATGCTCTGGAAAAGAAAAAAATGCAGATGGTTTATCCGGCTATATTGGTTCATTGGGAATTCAGAGGAATTCCATACCAAATTGGGCAGGAACAGCATTTTGTTCATGGAGGAAGAGTTGATTTGAAGTTGTGGGCATATACATTAAGGGAAGATGAATGGAAAAAAGTAAATGAAAAAATTGAGAAACATCAGATTAACGATGCTTATAAATTAGTTTTAGGATCTACTGAGGAAAGTTTGAAAGAATTGGAAGAAGATTTGGACAGATTTGCCTATGATAAAAAAGATGAAAAAAAAGATAAAGAAAAGAAAAAAGAAAATAAAAAAAGCAAGACCAAAAAAATTGGAGATAAAATTTTAGGGTATTTTTTCAAAAGAAGCGAGAAGAAAGAGGAAAAATTAAGAAAAGATAATGAATATGAAAAAGTATTAAGAAGATATTCTGCATTCCAAGCAGCAAAAGCATGCTTCAAATGGTATGATACCTTCAAAAAATCAAGAGGTTATCCTTCAGTAGAAGATATGCATGAACAACTTGTATTTTCTGAATGGTGGCCTTTCTTCTAAAATGAAAGCAAAAACAAAGAAAAAAGAAGAAAATTCTAAAGGAAAAGAAGAAAAACCTAAGAAAGATTTTTCTGATTTGTTTAAATTGTTGAATGAAATAAACAAGATTGCACAGGAAAAAGCTGAGAAAGAAAAAGGTGATAAAAAAACTCAAAGTCAAAACTGGCTTGACAGAGTTATGTTCATGAGATTGCAACAAACGCAAAATTCCGGACAGAATTTGTTTGCTGAACAGGGAATTTTTAATTTGGAAGAAGGTGTTGCAGCCGAGCCATTGCCACAGCAGAAAAAAGAAGAAACAGCAAAAGTTCAGGATTATACCCAACAGGGAAAAAATGATATGCAATATATCAGAGAGGATAAAAAAGCAAGACAGGATGACGTTACAAACATTCATGAAATTTCCGGGATAAGAACTGATAGGGATTTGATGATACATTCAACACAAACAGCTATGGCGAGAAAATATGATGGAGAAAAAGACAAAGAAGAAGATGAAAAATATAAAAATGCAATCGGAACAATCAAGCCTTTGGAAGAGGGAGAATTATTTGCTTCCGGAGAGCAGGAATTAACAAGATTGAAAGATATTAAAAAATATTTAAATAACAGATAATATTTATAATAAAGGAAAAAGATGGGATACGGAGATGTTTTTGATGCGCCAGTTTATAGGGGCAGCTATAAACCATTAAATCCTCAATACAGCGAGATAAATATCTTTACAGGTTACAGAACGAAAGTTGAGGATATAGGAACAACAACAAATCCGCAGACAGCAAATCAGATTGAAGAAATCGGAAAAGCTCTTAATGCTGGTATAAAAACAATTGAACTTGGTGCTTTGAATCCGCAGATTATGGAGCAGATCCCAAAACAACATCTGAAAGAAGCTGAACGACTGGCAAAATTGACGAATATGGAACCAACATTTCACGCTCCTTTGATTGATCCTGCAGGATTCCAGGAAAATTCTTTTAATGAATCCTGGAGACAGGAAGCTGAAAGACAATTTGATATTATGATAGAAAGATTGAGTGAATTGAATCCAAAAGGTCCTACAGCAATTACAGTTCATGCAAGCAATCAGCCATCAATATTCTGGGAAAAATCAAGGGAAGGAGAAAAAGAAGCTGTATATATTATTGATCGGGATAGAGAAATGATTCAGGGTCCGTTAAAATTCCAGGTGAAAAATTATCCTGATAAAAGTATAGAATTTACTCCAGATATGCAAATCGATTCTATTAATTTTTCCCAGTGGGACCAGGCAAAAACAGATTTTTTGAGAACAAAAAGAGTTACTGATGAAATGTTGCAAGATAGAGGCCATGGAATGATGGATACTGTTATACATGTTATGAATAGATTAGGAATTAAAGATGGAAGATTTGATTATAGGAATGTTGTATTGGAAGGAAATAAACTAAAATATCGCAATCTAAATTTTAACAAGTGGATTGAAGTTGGTGATGAAAGATATCCTGAACGAAAAGGTCCACAAATAGAGATCGAGATAAATCCTAATGAAGCACATCATCTACTCGAGGCATTGAAAATGGCTCATCTTTATGAAGATATGGAAATGCACTGGAGAAGTTTTTTTGACAGAAGTTATAAAGATGCTTTTGAGTGGAATAAATGGAAAGAAGCAAAAGATCCAAGATTAAAAGAGTATATGAACAGAAAAAGAGAAGCTATGGAAGGTTTAAAAGAACATTATAAAGAATATAACGAAAATTATTTTGGAAATTTAGCAAGATTAAATGAATGGTCAGGTATGATAGATAGTAATGCAACGAATTTATTTCATATGCCATATCCGAATATGATAGCGAGTGTTGAAGATTTTGCTTTGGAGAAAGCATCTGAAACTGTGGGAAATTCTGCTTTCAAAGCATGGAAAAAGTTTGGTGACAAGGCTCCAATAATTGCATTGGAAAATTCTTATCCATTTATGGCATTTTCAAGAGCTGATTCTTTAAAGGGTTTGATTGAAGCTTCACGAGATAAATTTATTCAAAATGCAATTGAAGAAGGTTTAAGCAAGGATAAAGCGAAAAAAGCAGCTGATAAAATTATCGGGGCTACCTGGGATTTGGGACACATAAATATGCTGAGAGCTTCAGGTTATAATGAAGAGGAATTAAAAAAAGAAGCGAAAACAATAGCACCATTTGCAAAAAAAGTTCATCTTACAGATAATTTTGGTAAATTTGATGCACATCTTGTCCCAGGAATGGGAAATGTTCCCATCAAAGAGATGATGGCTGAATTTGAAAAAGCTGGTTTCAAAGGAAAGAAAATAGTTGAGGCTGGTGGTTTTATGCAACAGTTCAAAATTGCCCAGCCAGCACAATATTATTATGAAGCTTTAGGTTCTCCATTATATGAAATTATATCTCCGCCATACTGGAATCAGATTGCAATGTCTGCAGGAAATTATTTTTCTGGTTTTGGAGATTATTTGCCTCAGCAACATTTCAATTTATATGGAAGCAGTTTCATGCAACTTCCAAGAGAATTGGGCGGTGAAGTCACCAATGATAAAAACAGATTTAGCGGAACACCAAACCAGTAATTAATCTTCAAATCTTTTATATAATAAATCCTCGTCAATTCTTCTCCATACATGGATTTCTTCTTTTTTGAACCAAAGATTTATTTCCTTTTCTGCTGTTTCAATAGAATCGGAAGCATGAATAAGATTTTGAATCGGTCTTTTTGAATCATCAGCCAGATGATATGTGTCAAATGAAAAATCCCCCCGTATTGTTCCAGGCAATGCGTCAGAAGGTGCTGTTGGTCCCACTAATTTCCTAACATGCTCGATAGCATCATGCCCTTCGAGAACAAAAGCTATTAAAGGACTCATAGTTAAATATTGTATTAATCTTTTTCTTACTAATCTACCTAAATTTTCTTCAGATTCAATAACTCTAATCCCTCTTTTTTCATAAGATTTTTTTTGTTTTGCCCCGACACTTTTAAGCCATGTTACATCATCTGCATAATGTTTCCCAGCCATTTTTTCGTCGGTATAAATCATTTTTATAGCTACTATTTTTAACCCTGTTCTTTCAAATCGTCTTATTATTTCGCCTACAAGACCTCTTTGAACTCCGTCAGGTTTAATCAAAACTAAAGTTCTTTGAATCATAGATATTGGAAAAGAAAGAAGTTTATAAAGATTTTGCTGAATAACCATCAAAAAGAAAAACATTTAAAAAGTTATATTGAGTTTAATAGTTATGGCAAAAAAGGGGAAAAGAGGAAAGTTAAAAGTCCAAACAAAAAGAATTTCTGGTAAAGATTTAGAAAAAAGAAAAAAAATTACTGAAGAAGTCAAGGCAGTTCTTGAAAAAAAAGATGACAAAATTGTATTTGATGTAAAAAGTTCTATACATCCAACAAAACCTACAATGCAGTTGAAATCTGAAAAAGAGATAGCATTGGATTTTGCAACAAAAGTTTACCAAAGATTTAATATGATTATAAAATCTGTAATTCTCTTTGGCTCTGTAATGAAAAATGCAACGAAAAGGGGAAGTGATGTCGATATTATAATTTTGGTTGATGATTGCAGTATTAACTGGGACCAGGAATTGGTTTCATGGTACAGGGAAGAAATGGGAAAGATAATAGCCCAGAACAGATATTCGAAATCATTGCATATTAACACAATAAGATTAAGCACATGGTGGGAGGAAATGTTAAGAGGTGAACCATTGATTGCAAATATTATAAGATATGGAGAAGCTTTGGTTGATTTTGGAGGTTTCTTTTCTCCATTGAAATTTTTATTGCAGAAAGGAAAAATAAATGCAACTAATGAAGCTATTTTTTCAACTATACAGCGAGCACCTTTGCACTTGGCAAGGTCAAGAAGTTCTATACTCGGAGCCATGGAGGGGATTTACTGGGCGATGGTTGATTCAGCTCATGCAGCATTGATAACGGCGAAACAAGTTCCTCCAAGCCCAGAATATATAACAGATTTGCTTGAGAGCGTTTTTGTAAAAAATAGGATGTTAGACAGAAAATATCTTGAATGGTACAAGCAGGTTTATGAATTAACGCACGGAATTTTGCATGGTGATGTCAAGACAATCAAAGCACAGGAAGTTGAATTCTGGTATGAAAAAGCTGACAAATTCGTTGAAGAAATGACAACTCTGATTAAAAAATTAATTTCTATGAATGGGGAATAGTATAAGTCAAGCTAAATTAACAGGGAAAATCATCCTCTTCTTTGAAAAACTCATCGAAATTATCTTCAATTTCTTCGACAGTTTTTCCTTCTATTGGATTTCTGTGTAGTGACATTTTACTTTTCCTTTTCGATCTAGCCGAATAAAAAATAAACTGAGGGAAAAACAAATTAACCCTAAAATTATTTTTTGGATTTAATCATTTCTTTATAAGCTTCACTTCTACCTTGGAATAGTTGTGTATATTGATTTGTCATTGCATCACCTTTAGCATCATGAGCATATCTTTCAAATACCTGGTGTTTGTAAATTTCTAATGTTCCTGTAAGGAACAATTCAGGTTGATGTTTCTCTATTTTAGATTCTAACTCTTTAATCTCTTGTTCTGCTTCCCTTTTTTCTTTCTCGTTACCACTTTCTTTCGCATGTTTTAACTTTGAAGCATAAAATTCACCATCTGACTTGAACTTAGATTGTAGTTCTATTAAATCTCCAACTTTTCTTTTGCCTATATCTCTCAATTCTTCAGGTGTGACAATTGAATTTCCGACTAACTTCATTCCAAAGTTAGTTATTTCATTAACTGTAGATTCTAAATAAGCTTTTTTCCATTTATTTGCACTGTCTTGTATTGTTGCAAATGTGTATACTAAAGGGTTGTTTGCTCTGATTGATCGTGCTTGTGCTGGATTTTCTTGTGCCAATTCATTATATTTCTCTAACCCGCCTTTGATAGATCCATCAACTCTTTCACGTAAAGCTTCTACAAAAGATAGACCTTTTCTTGGGTCTGTAGTTGCTGCTAATTCTTGTGCTGGTTCAATTAATTGTTGCAATACTACTGGACTACATCCAGTTTTGCCAATTAAATCAGTGTAATATTTTTCAAGTAAATAAGTTGCTGTAAGAACATCTGCGCCCCTACCTTGATTACCTTCTAATATTGCACCAAATGGAGCAAAGTCTATTAACGTCTCCAAGTTAGTTTTTTCTTGAGTGTCTTTTTTTGCCATTTTATTTTTTTGATTTAGGGCTTTGCCCTATATATTTTGTTACTATTACAAAGGAATCACGCCTTTATAAACCTTTCGGTTTTGTTGTTACTGTATAATGATTACTTTTTAGATAGAAGTATCCTCGTTGCGTTCCTTTATTTTTCTTCTTTCTTCTCTTCCCTTGGCTGCGCCTCTTCTTGCAGCTTCTTTAATTCCAACAAAATATGTTTTGATACCATCAAATAATCTTATTTTTCTATATTTTATTTCTGGATAGTTACTTTCTTTTGCTTTTTCTTCCAGAATTTTTTTAGGTTTAACAAAAGGATTAATCTCTTTTATTGTTCTATTTAAATCTATAAACAAGAAGCTAAATGGTCCGTCTGGTGTTTGTCCGCTTAAGCGATATCCCAAACATGGTCTAAATCTCTGTTCAGTTAATAGATTAACTTTACATATCTCCGAACCATCATCATAAGCAATAAAACAAATATCAACTTTAGGTATTTCCGGTAATTTTTCTTCTAATTTCTTTTTTTTATGATTTTTTCTAAGTGTTGGACGAGGAATTCTACCTTGATAATTAGCACTATATTCTCTAAAAAGATAACCCTCAAATGATACAAATGCTTGCTTTATTAAATTTTCTTCATCTATTGTCTCTCTTGCTCTTAAAAGTTCTTTATATTTTGAAGAACAAGCATCCAAATCAGGTTCTTTTTCAGTTTCTTCTTGTATCCTATTTACAAATTCGCTAAAATCATTTACAGAATTTATTAATTCTAAATTCTCGAGGGTATCTAGTGCTCTCTTTCTTTTTGTTTCATATTCCTCTTCTATCTCTTTTAGATTTAATTGAAAATAATTGCCTCTTACAGGTTTTGTCATATGTCTTACTTTATTTTTTCCGTTACTATTTATTCGATTACCATTTCCATTTGGAATTAATGTTAAATTGGGGGTATCCTCTCTCTTTCTTAATGTATCAACATATAAATCGTTTCCATATGATGCCTTTAATTTTTCATAAGCATATTCTAAAGCAAGTTGTGGTAAATAAGAATCAACGAAACCTGATGTAATGATATCACATTCCCTTAAAATAGGTGGAATTTTTCCATTTAGTTTAAGAGCTTTCTCTAAAGGAATACTTACAATTCTTTTAATCTCTAAAATATTAGGTTCATGAATCATTTTTCAAATCCATTACAATATGAAAAGAACTTTATAAAGCTTTTGGTTTTGTTACTACTATTAGATGAACATAAATATAATATGGTCGTAAAAGATTTAAAAAGAGTAGTATGCTTAAAAAATAATTAAAATGAAAGATTTGCTTAATATAACAGATCCGGCGGAGAATATTATTGAAGAGTTTGAGGAAGAAATTTTTGGAGAAGGATTAAAAAATAATGTTTCTTTTTGGTTTTTTCTGAAAAATCCAGATACAGATTTGTTATTAGAAAAAATTGGAGAAGGAAATTATATTGAAAAACCAGACGGCTATCTTATTGCTTGCCCATTATTACCTATTTCAATAGCTAAAAGAAGAATAGATGAATTAAAACCGGGAGAATTTTATTTTGTTTTGTAGTAGATTAGTTTTCAAATTCCTTTTCAACTTCATAAACAATTTTTCTTACAGAATTTACTGCATCGATATTCGCTGAAATGCTGTCAATTCCTTCCTTAACTAAATATCTTATCATCTCCGATTTGCTGCCTGCCTGACCGCAGATAGATGTTTCAACATTTCTTTCTTGGCAAACTCTTAGAACTTTGAAAATCTGTCTTAGAACAGCAGGGTGCATTTCGTTGTAAAGTTTCTGGACTTTCTCGTTATTTCTGTCTACAGCTAATGTGTATTGTGTTAAGTCATTTGTTCCGAAACTTATAAAATCAATTCCTTCATAACACAAGTCTTTTATAATCTGAACAGCTGCGGGAGTTTCAATCATAACTCCGAATTCAACTTTGCCTTTTCCTTTTCCGAAGACAATCCCGACTTCTTTTGCTATTTTCTTTATTTTTCTTACTTCCTCAACTGAAATTATCTGTGGAAACATAATCCCTATTATAAAATCATCATTTTCTTTTACGACTCTTTTTATAGCTTCCAATTCTGCCTTTAAAATTTGCGGTTCATCCAAGCTTCTTCTTATCCCATGCCAACCTAACATAGGATTTGATTCTAGATTTTTATCAGCACCTTCCAAATGCCTGTATTCATCTGACCTTATGTCTGAAGTTCTTATCCATACTGGCTTGTTTTTGAATTGTGATGCTATCGCTATAATCCCATTCATTAAAATATTGACATAACCCTCGGCATTATTTTTATTTATAAAACCCGCCGGATGTTTTCCAGACTCTGCTATAATTCCTTCTAATCTCAGCAAACCAACCCCGTCAGCATTTGTTTTTGCAGCTCTTTCTGCTGAACTTGGTAAATCTAAAACAACTTTAATTTTTGTTTGTGTTTCAACATCCAAAGGCAATTCTTCTTTTTCCTCTTTTTTTGTTATTTCTCCTGACAAACTTCCTTCGTAAACAACTCCCTTAGAACCATCAACTGTTACCATCTGTCCGTCTTTTAATCTTTTTGTTGCTTCTTTTGTTCCAACAACACATGGAATTCCTATCTCTCTTGATACGATAGCTGCGTGGGCTGTTGCACCCCCCTCATCTGTAACTATACCGGCACATTTTTGCATTGTTACAACCATATCCGGATTTGTCATTTTTGTAACGAGAATATCGCCTTTTTTTATTTTTGGCAAATCTTCATAACGTTCAATAATTTTTACAGGACCAGAACCAATTCCTGGAGATGCTGCAAGCCCATCCAATAATAATTTGGCGTCTTTGGAAACAGATTTTTCTTCTGCTTTCTTTTCCAATGTAGTAATTGGTCTTGATTGAACAATATAAATTGCGTTGAAATCAATAGAAAATTCAATGTCCTGTGGTTTACCATAATGATTTTCTATTTTAATGGCCAAGTCAGTCAATCTTCGTATCTCATCAAAATTTAAACATTCGACTTTTTGATGGCTTTCTTTTACAGGAATAACTTTGTTTTTTCCGTCGCTGTCTCTGATAAAAGCTGTTTTCTTGCTTCCTATTCTTTTTCCCTTTAGCTGTTTTGTTTGTTTATCTACAACATAATGGTCGGGCTCCACAGCACCTGAAACAATTCCTTCACCAAGACCATAAACCGATTCGATAACAATTTCATTCCTGTCCCTCGTCATAGGATTCGCTGTAAACATCACACCTGACTTGTCTGAATTAATCATTTTCTGGACAACAACTGCGATAAATGCTGTCTCCTGGTCAAAGCCCTGTCTATTTCGATAATAAATTGCCCTTGCTGTAAACAAAGATGCCCAGCATTTTTTTACAGCTTCCAACAAATCTTCTTCTCCCCTGATATTCACAAATGTTTCCTGTTGACCTGCAAAACTTGCACCAGCCAAATCTTCAGCAGTTGCAGAGCTTCTTACAGCAACAAAAACCTCCTCTGCGGCATTTTTTAAAATTTGTCTTACCGACGAAGAAACAGAATCCATCTCAACTTCGTCAAAACTTAATTTTTTGTAGGCTTCAGTGATTTTTTGTTTTAATTTATCGGGCATTTCCTGACTAACCACTAATCTTTGAATATATTTTGCATCGTCTTCAATTTGCTGAGTGTCTTCCATATTTATACTTGTTATAATCTCCATAATTTTTTTATCCAAGCCTGAATCGACAATAAAATTTCTAAAAGCACCTGCAGTTACAATGAATGCATCTGGAACAGGAAAACCAGCATTCCACATTTCAGCTAAATTTGCTCCTTTCCCACCGCCGATAGAAATATCTTCCTTATCAATATCTTTCAGCCAGACAATATCGGTGGTGCCATTGATTATTTTTTCATATTCTGCCATAAAACCACTCTTTTTTCAGTAAGAACAATAAAAAGAAATATTTAAAGGTTATCATAATAAAATTTAAAGGCTAAAAAAATTTCAATTCTTTTTTTCTTCAACAACAATGGAAGTTGTGCATGGAAGTTTAGGTTTTACCATATGTAAAACTTTTAAAACGAAATCTTTGTTGTCTGTCGCAACCGTCATTATTATGCTTCCAGGATAAACTTTTGCAGCAATTCCGATTGTTTTTCCGAATGATTGCGTCATCCCCGTACTCATTCTGTCTGCTCCAGCACCAGTCAACATTTTATTTTCTCTTAAAACATGATGAGGATATGCATTAACCTGCAGCATATAATTTATCTTGCCTAAATCTTTTTCAAGATGCCTGTGAACAAGCAAACGACAAGCTTCAAGAGCATTATCTCTGATTTGCACATATTCCCGAGATATTACTTTTACAACATAATTAAAACCACCTCCCCTATATTTCTGATAATTTCCCATCGTGAATTTTACGATTTTCGTCTGTGGCGGTGCCTTGATATATCCTTTTGTTCTAACTTTACTTTTCCTTGTATATGGAACTTCTCTTGATTTTGAATAACATTTTCCTTTTCTGAGGGTCATTTTATTTTATTTCAACCTCGGTTCCTATGGATTGACCAGGCAATCCTGTCTCGAATATAACACGGATAGCTCCTTTATTTCCATGGAAAGATGCAACTTTTCCTTTCAATTCTTTTCCAGCAGGACTTTTCCATACAACTTCCTTTCCTTTTAATTTTTCTGCATCCTGTTTTTTAGTTACCTTATCAACTATAATTATCATATGCTTGTTATTTTGAGTATGCCTTCCTTGCCTATAATTCCAGATTATTCCTTTTACCATGATTAATTGAGAAAGATATGATTTTTAAAGGTTTTGATTAGAATTTTGAAGATTTTATGATGGGCGGTTCTGAAGAAACTTTATTTTCTTTCTAATGTTGCTGTATACGAATTAGGAACGTAACAACCAGAAATAAAAACATCTTTTGATTCGGAACTTGTTGATGAACTAAGTCGTATATTGTTGGAAAATAAATTAAGTGTTAATGAAATCTTATTTCCGATTTCACCATAAAATTGAATTGTATTTGCTCCACCGTATACAAATGTCGAATCTTTATCAGAAAAATATTCTGCATAACCAACTTTTGTTGCTATCAAATTTATTGGAATAAAATTTGCGCTGTCAGATGATGAAGCTATCCCTCCGTAAAATTCTGAATAATTTCCTGGATAGACTAAATAACCTTCCAAAAATTTTTCCCAGGCAATCATATATGGTTTATTATATGCTGTTCTCGATCTTATTTCCTCATCATCCATTGTTAAAAATAGCGTATAACCATCAGATATTGATCTATTTTTAACTGATAAATTGCCTGCCATCGATATCATCCATCCACAACTCATATCCAAACCAGAAATTTCCGAACCAGAATACACGGAATCTGACAAAACCAATAATGGAAAACTGAGTCCCCTTCTTCCAATCCTTTTTTCTAAATTTTTAGTTATATCTACATATTTCAATTGTTCTTGCAAATGTAAATTTGTGTAAGTCACATCTAAAGTGTCTATTTGAACATAATTAGAATAATCTTGTTCTTCGATATGAACTGTATTGCTAGTGTCATTAACATTTAAAGAGCTGTTTGGCTGTGCAAAAAACAAAAACAGTGTTAAAGGTAAAGTTGCTAATGACATATTTTTTCTATGAAAAATATTCTTATAAAGATTATTAAACTTGAGTATATACTTTAGAAAGTCATATCAAATTCTTTGAACATTTCTCTTAATTTCTCGAGAACAGCTATTGAAATTTTCTTTTCGAAATTCTTTTCCTTGTTTGACTCAATAACCTTTGTGAATTCCTCAACATCTATTTTTTTCTTTGTTCCTGTTTTGGAATCTATAGAATAAATATCTCCGGAATTCAAGTCTTTGACAATATACGCAATATCTCCGAATGTATAAACATCTGCTTCCCTCATAGAATCTTTTTCCTTGTAAAGAATTTTTATTCTCTTCTTTTCCAGTTCAATCAATTCTTTTCTCTGGATATAATCTAAAAGCCCGTTTATTAGTTCAGAAACATCTTTTCTTACCAGCTCAACTTCATGTTTTGCTGGGTCGCATTCAACAACAGGCTCTTTATCTGATTCTTTTTTCTTTGTTTTTGCTTTAAGTTTTTTCTTCTTTATTCCCTTTGCCAGTTTATTTTTAAGACATATCAAATCGTTTAAAGCTCTCAAATTCTTTTTTTGTAGTTTTCCTTTATTAATCAGCTCTTTTTCAAATTTTTTGAAAAGCACCTGTTCAGAACCATTTCCAAAAATTTTCTTCAATAAATCAAAAACATTATTGTATAAATCATCAAGTGTTGTTTTTTTATTTTTGTTGGAAATCTGCTCAACTAATTTTTTAAGTCTGTCAACATACTCTTTTGATTCTTTTACAAGCTCGTCAACTTGTTTTCCGGAAACAGATTTGACTTTTTGATGTTCGTAATCTTTGTAAAGTTTTACAACTTTTTCAAGAATATCAACATATTTTGCCTCGAGTAATTTTTCTTTTGTAACAAAAACCTCTTTCATCATTCTTATAATCTCCTTTGGTGTCGGAGGTGCAAGTCCATATAACATCAATGCTGCCTGACTTGGTGTTATCAGAGACCAATAAATATCTTCTGTTGCTATCATCAATAATTTTTTCTTAACTATTTCATTAACTTTGTCTCCCATTGACATAAACATGTCTATCGCTTCTGGTGAAGGTTTGATTTTTCCCATTTTCAGAAGCAATTTCCAAGGCATGAAAGCCCCTCTGTCATACAATGGAACTCCGTCCCTGATAAAAGTAAATATAACTGGGTGGGCATCTTTTACAGCTTCCCAGAATTCTGTCAAAATATAAATCTGGACATTTAATTTGTTTTTAACCCCGGCAATTTCACCTGCCTGAGCCATGTAATTATAAATCATAACTCTTAATCTTTCTTTTAATTCAAATCTGGACATTCTTTTGACGTCGGTATCATCAATAACAACATAAACATCAACATCGGAAGTTTCAGTTACATCCCCCCTTACTAAACTTCCAGCAATGACATAAGAAACAACATATTTTTCGAATTTTCTTAATACGAGACCTTTGTGAACATTTGCAACTCTTAATGAACCAAGAAAACCTTTGTCAAAAATCGGAAATGACATTGACAATGCTTCAGTTAATTCATATTTGCTGTCAAAACAAATTTCCCACATGTCTACTGGTGTTCTTATGCTAATCCACAACTTTGGTCTTATATGCTCTATTAATTTAATTGTCTCTTCTTTAACTTTGCCAGATTCCTTTAATTTTTCCTCGGGAATTAAAATTAAAAGATGTCTTACATCCTCTTTTTCTATTGGCTTGAATAATGCATATTCCGGGTCTGTTAAAAATTCTTCCTTGATAAGATTATTTATCTGTTGTGGGATAATACTTATTGACTGAATATAATCAAATTTTTTTATAAGCTGTTTTTTGACTGGTTCTAATTTTTTCTTCAATTCCTCAAGCTCTTCTTTCATTTTCAACATCATATCCTGAGCTTGTTTCTGCTGATCCATCATTTTCTGCATTACGGGATTTTGCAATTCCGGAATATTGGCTGAAAAATTAGGAATATTGAGATTTGGTATTGCTACGTTCGGTATCTTAGAATCATTATTATTCTTCTTCCCCATAAACTATAAAAAAGATTGCAAGTTTTTAAAGGTTTTTATTTAAGATTTCGTGCTTTTAATTATTCATCTTGTTCCATGTACAATATTGTTAATAGCATTCTTTAATTCTGGTGACAAACGAATTACAGGGCTAGATGGTCTCTGATAAACGGGATTTGTAATAGGATTAATCTTAGTTGGTTCAACATCAATTAGTGGTTTTTCTGAATACAAATATTCTTCAGGAGTTTTCTCAATAGCTCTCTTTTCCCATTCTTGAAAGTTTGGATTGTAAGTTTTAAGGTAATGAAATTCGTTTAATTCTACATTTATACCAAGAAAGTGTAATCTCTCTTCTTCACTTTGTTTCCACGATTCAAAATCCGGTATTTGTTCTTGTTTCATTTTAAACTCCATATTTGTTATTACTATAAAGTAACACTTATATTTAAATGTTTCGATTTTGAAAAATCGCGAAAGTGTTAAAGATATTTATATTAAAACAATATAAGTTTCTTTCGACTTCCTAGAGCATTTCTTTTCCAACGAAAATCTTTTGGATTTTCGGGGGCATCGGAAAACCTTGTTTTCCCCTGCTAAAGAAAAGTTGTAGAATGCGCTAGCCGAGAGTCGAACTCGGGTCACATCCGTGGCAGGGATGTATACTACCACTATACTACCAGCGCATACGTGAAATAATAAAGAGGGTTATTTAAAATTTGTTATTAAAACTTTCCACTGCTCCCCAATCTTTTCTCTCCTCTTTCAGTTGGACTTAATTTTTTCGCTTCAATAATTTTTGAATGCTCAACTTTTTGAATTAATAATTGGGCTATTTTCATTCCCTTTTTTATTTCAAATGGTTTTGAGCTTAAATTGACTAAGATGATTTTATATTCTCCTCTAAATCCAGAATCAAAAACTCCTCCCATAGTTTTAATTCCGTGTTTTAACGGCAAACTGCCTTTGTCCCAGACCAAACCAACGTAATCTTTTGGAATTTCAATCGCTATTCCGGTTTTTATTTCTGTCCTGTAATTCGGTATCAAAATTTTTTCTTCGTTGGAATACAAATCCAGACCTGCATCTCCTTTATAGGCATAAGATGGTATTTTGACATTCTTGTCCAATTTTTTAATTTTTATTTGCATAACTGATTTAGAAATTTTCGATTTTTAAAGAATGTTGTGATATATTAGAATGAAATTTCTCCCCCGCCCAAAACTTTTTGTTTGTCATACAAAACAATCGCCTGTCCTTCTGAAACTCCTGTAATCGGCTTGTTTAATTTAACAATCCATTTTTTGTTTTCTTTTTTCAAAGCACTTGGCAATAATTCCCCAACATGCCTGATTCGTGTAAAAACGCGCGAAGGAATTTTTGTTTTTGTAATCAAATGAAAATCCTTAACGATTATTTTTTGTCTGAACAACAAAGGATGATTTTCTGGAGCTGCGATAATAATATTTTTCTTGACATCTTTTCTTGCAACATACCACCTGTTTAACTGCCTTTTACCATCTTCTAATTTTGAAACTTCAATTCCATATCTTGGACCAATTCTTTGTCCAATTGTATAATAATAAATTCCATCATGTTCCCCGATTATTTTTCCATTTGGACTTAAAATCTTGCCTTTTTTTGCTTTAATTTTCTTTTGCAAAAAATCTTTCAAATTAACTTTTCCTATAAAACAAATTCCAACAGTAGATTTTTTATTGTAATTTGGAAAACCAAGTTTTTTAGCAATCTTTCTAACTTCAGGTTTTGTCAATTCTCCTATAGGAAATAAAATATGTTTCAAATCATCTTCATTCAAACGGTAAAGAAAATAACTCTGGTCTTTTGATTCATCTTTTGCCCTAAATAAAAAATATTTTCCTTTCTCCTTCTTAACTCTTGCATAATGTCCTGTTGCAATCAAATTAATATTTCTTTTTTGCGCTTCTT
Organism: Candidatus Pacearchaeota archaeon CG10_big_fil_rev_8_21_14_0_10_31_59; assembly: GCA_002763115.1. Classification (GTDB taxonomy): domain Archaea; phylum Nanobdellota; class Nanobdellia; order Pacearchaeales; family CG1-02-31-27; genus CG1-02-31-27. Next base: position 19,850 of record PFCW01000015.1, on the reverse strand, counting down.
TCCATAACAAAGGAAATTTTATTTTCTGATTGCAATCTATATCTGGATTTGGAGTTATTCCTTTTTTGTATTTCTTGAACATTTCAGCAACAACATCTTTTTTGTATTGTTTTTCAAAATCCAAAGTAATCAAAGGAATTTTTAATTTCAAAGCGATTTGTTGAGCGAATCTTCTTTCATCACGCCAGGCACATTCTCCAGTGTATTTGTTCTTGGTATCGCTCCAATTTTTCATAAAGGCACCAATAACTTCATAGCCCTGTTTTTTTAATAAATAAGCAGCTACGCTAGAATCAACTCCTCCTGACATTGCAAGAAGAACTTTCTGGGTTTTCATTTTAATAAAAGAACTTCTAAATTTAAAAATCTTCTTTAATTCATCAAATTTATAAACTCTTAAAAATTTATTTCTTAGAGGTGAAATAAATGAAAAGAAAAATAAAGAAAGATTGGTGCAAACATAATTTTTGCCATTCATGTAAATGTGGTGGAGCAGTTTATTTTCTAGGATTTATTGGAGCAGCGATATACTATATTTCAACTGCAACCAGTTTTTGGATGGGTGTTCTGGGATTCTTAAAATCTCTTGTCTGGCCAGTATTCCTAGTTTTGCAAGCTTTCCAATTTTTAGCAATATAAGATGAAAGATAAGACGAAGAATACGATATTAATAATTTCTGGATTAACATTGTTAACATTAGTTATTATTGGGGTTATAATAATTGAACCAATCACACAATATTTTGAATGGATAGCTCCTTTTAATCCAATTATTGTCATTACAGGGTTCTTTACATTTCTTGTAGCAGTGTCATTATTTGTTTATGGAATAATTAATAGCTTAAGAAAATAATATAGATAATAGATGACGTGTTATTTTTCATAAAAGCTTAAAAACTTTATCAGGTATATTTATGTATGAAAAAGATTAGGTTACTCGGATTCATTCTTGGTTTTTTAGGAGCAGTCATTTTTCTTTCCAATTTTTCTGTAACTGGAGCTGTCATCGGGATTTCTCCAACAAATAATTTTTTCAGTTTTTTATCAATAACTTTTTTGCTTATCGGAGGCTTTTTAATTTTGGTTGGTGGAATCGAAAAGAAAGTTATTGGTTCCAGAGTTAAAGAAGATCCTCTTTTATCGAGGATTGCAGAAGAAATCGAAAAAAAGAAAGATGGAATTTATAGAGATATAACTCATTTAATTGAACAATTAAACAACGGAAACACTAATCCCGGAATTGGAACAAAAGCAATTTCTTCTGATCTTTATGAATTACGTGGTAGAAATGGAGGCAGGGTGTATTACAGGAAAATAGGTGATGACAAATATGAAATAGTGGGATATTCAGATAAAGCAACTCAAACTAAAATAATAAACCGTCTAAAAAGATTGTATCATTAAGAATGTAAAAATTCTTCTAAATCACCTCTCTCTACTAAATCTTCTAACGTTGTTCTTATAGTTGCTTCAGTTATTTCTTTCAAAACAAGCATACCTCCCTTAATCCAAAAATAAGCTCCTTCTTTGTTTTCTCCAGTTTTTTCATAACTTTCCATTAGAGTATTAATATATTCTGTTGTTGTGACAGAGCACATGTATTCCTTACCTTTATATCTAACTCTTATATCCACCAAATCTTGTTTCGGATTAATCTTCTCAACATAAGGGTGAACTATTTCAAATTTGAATTCTTGTCCCATATTCTTAATATTATTCTTGGGTTTTTAAGCTTTTTGTTTAGTATTAACTTTATAGTGATAAACTAAAAAGTGGTTCGGAAAAGCTGTTCGGAATTGAGCTTGAGTATTTATATTTTTTTAATTGGCAAGTCAAATTCCTCATGGGCCCAGGAGGGTTCGAACCTCCGACCTTCTCGGTGTAAACGAGACGTCTTAGACCACTGGACCATGGGCCCTTGATTATGTTACAGAAAAAGATTATTTAAAATTATTGTTTAGAATCACTCATAACCCTGCATTGGGGGCATATTTGGACTTGCGCCCTTTCCTGATGCAATAACATCATCTATTCTTAAAATCATTGTTGCAACTTCTGTTGCTGATTTTAATGCCTGCGTTTTTATTTTTAATGGTTCGACAACACCAGCCTCAAAAGTATCTTCAATTTTTCCAACTAATAAATTCAAGCCAACTTCATTTTCCCCTGCTTCATGTCTTGATTTCAATTCTGTTAAAATATCTATAGGATCAAGACCGGCATTTTCAGCCAAAGTTATTGGAATTGATTCCAAAGCATCAGCAAATTTTTCAATGGCTAACTGCTCTCTCCCGGAGAAATTTTTAGCATATTCCCTTAATCTTCTTGATAATTCAATTTCAAATGAACCTCCTCCTGCAACAACTCTTCCGTCTTTTATTGATGCAACAATAACACCAATACCATCTTTAATTGCTCTTTGGGTTTCATCGACAACATGTTCTGTACCTCCTCTGATTATAATTGTAACTGCCTTTGGATTTTCACAGCCAGTTATGTAAGTGAAAATTTCATCGCCTTCTTTTTTTTCCTCAACCAAAGCAGATTTTCCCAAAACATTTTCATCCAATTCTTTTAAATTTGAAATAATTCTGGCTCCTGTTGCTCTAGATAATCTTTCAAGATCATCTTTTTTCACTCTTCTTACAGCATAAATTCCTTCCTTGGACAAATAATATTGTGCAACATCATCTATTCCTTTCTGGCAGAAAACAGCATTCGCTTTTGAATTCTTTACTTTTTCCACCATTTCTTTTAAGATTTTTTCCTCCTGTTCTAAAAAAGATTGTAGCTGGTCAGGACTTGAAATAGAAATTTTTGTGTCTGTTTCCGGTCCTTTTATTTCCAATGGTGAATCAATCAAAGCAATTCTAGCATTAGTTATTTTTTGAGGCATGTCCTGATTTACTCTTTCCTTGTCAATAACAATTCCCTGAAGCAACTCAGAATCTTCAACACCTTTTCCTTTCATTTTTTCTAATTTGATATCATCAAAATTAATTTCATATTTTCCCTCAGAAATTTTCATGATCTGTTTTACTGCTTTTATTATCAAATTAGTTAAATACTCTTTTGCAACTTCGGCGCCTTTTCCAGTCATGGATGTCATTGCAATATTTTTCAGCAATTCTTCATTTGAAGGATCAACCATATGAGAAAGCTGATTTAAAACTTCCTGGGCTTTTTTTTCGGCTAATCTGTATCCTTTGACAATAATAGTGGAATGAATTTTCTGGTCCAATAATTGCTCTGCATTTTCCAGTAATTTTCCTGCCAAGATTACGGCAGTTGTTGTCCCGTCGCCAACTTCCTGGTCTTGGGTTTTTGCAACTTCAACAACCATTTTTGCTGCAGGATGTTCAATTTCCATTTCCTGAAGAATTGTAACTCCATCGTTTGTAATAACAACATCGCCAGTTGAATCGACCAACATCTTGTCCATTCCTTTCGGTCCTAAAGTAGACTTGACTGTTTCAGCCACTATTCTTGCAGCTAGGATATTATTTCTCTGTGCATCTCTTCCCATCATCCTTTGCACATTTTCCGGTAGAATATAAACTGGTTGTTTGTCTGCCATTTTCCCTTGCTTGATTATTTATAGTTTGATTCTTTTTAAAGTTTATGGTATGGAAAATATATTTAGATTTTGTTATAATTTTAGAATAGCAAGGCAACTTTTAAATATTAAAGGATATTATGTTTTTCAGGCGAAGGGGAAATTCAGAATGAAGATTGGGATAAAAGTCGGTGATATAATGACCATTAATATGGAAAAGGTTAATCCAACAACTTCTATAAAGGACTGCGCAAAAAAAATGGTTTCTAAGAGGGTTGGAAGTTTGGTTATAGTCAACAAAGATGAATTAAAGGGGATTATTACAGACAGGGATTTATTATGGGTTTTTACCAAGAAAAGAAATGTTGAAAATGAAAAAGTTGAAGATATTATGAACAAGAATGTTGTAACAACCTCCCCGGAACTGGATATTTATGATGCTCTACAATTAATGAAGAAAAAAAATATCAGATGGCTTCCTGTAATTTCAAAAGAAAAAGGAAAGAAAAGATTAATCGGGTTGTTAACACAAAAAGACATACTTAAAGTACAGCCGGCGTTATTCGATATTGCCGTCGGAAATTTGGACATCAAGGAAGAATATGAAAAAATGAAAAGAATTGAAAATTTAAAGAGGAAGGGGGATGCGCCGTTTAAAGACGGAGAATGTGAAGAATGTGGAAGGATTGGACTGCTTTACAAAATATACGGCAAGAATGTGTGTATAAACTGCAGAGATGAGATAGAAAGCAAAGTTTAAATATATTATTTCTTTTAGTTAATTGAAAAAAGATGGTAGAAAAAGAGAAGCAATATAGGGAAAAAGTAAAATACGGGGGTATTTTCGATTTTAAAGATGCTTATACATTTCTGTCCAACTGGTTTATCGACGAGGATTATGTCTTGGAAGAGGAGAAATATACTGAAAAAGTTGGGGAAAGCGGAAAATATGTTGAGGTTAAATGGAATGCCTGGAAAAAAATCAGCGATTATTTTAAATTTGAGATTAAGGTTAAATGGGAAATTTTTAACATGACAACTGTTGAGATTGAAAAAGGTGGGAAAAAAATTAAGCTGAATAAAGGCGGCAATGAAGTTGATTTCAAGGGTTATTTGGTGAGGGACTGGGAAAACAAGTGGGAGACAACACCATGGAAGAAATTTATGAGGTCGGTTTATGATAGGTTTATAATCAGAGCTAGATTGGAAGATTATGAATTTGAAGTTCTAGAAGAAACCAAGGAAGCTGTCGAACAGCTGAAAGCTTATTTCTCGTTGATAGGAAGAGGTAATCCATATACTGAGAAGATGAGAAAAGGATAAAGCAAAAATTTATAAACTTCTTTTGTTTTAATATAACATTAAGCCTTAAATGGCGAATTATTAAATAAAATATATCACAACATTAATCATTTAATCACAGATTACAAATCACTAAAATAACTATCAGATTCAATTCATTTTCTGATGTGTTTTAGGTAATGTTGTGTGGAGTAACAATGGGAAAAGTTAGTCCCATCTCGACCAAATACATAATTAGAGCTAGTTTTTTGGCTCAAGGAGTAGTTGAAAAACCGGATGTAATTGGTGCTATATTTGGTCAGACTGAAGGTTTACTTGGCGAAGAATTAGAATTAAGAGAGTTACAGAAAAAAGGAAAGATTGGAAGAATAGACGCCGAGATGGAAACTGAAAATGGAAAAACCATCGGAGCTATTGAAATCCCAACTTCTCTTGACAAAGCTGAAACTACGATTATAGCAGCTGCTTTAGAAACTATTGACAGGATCGGATTAGCAGATGTAAAAATTGATGTCAAAGAAATTGAAGACGTAAGGGATGTTAAAAGACAATACATAATCGAAAGAGCAAAGAAACTTATGGGAAATATAACAGCAAGGATGGAAACCAAGGAAATGGAGGAAGCTGTTGTTTCTGCATCACGAGTCGAAAGAATAGTTGAATATGGAAAAGACAGATTGCCTGCTGGCCCGGACATAGAAACAAGCGACGAAATTATTGTAGTTGAAGGAAGAGCAGATGTCTTAAACATGTTAAGGTACGGTATAAAGAACGTTATAGCTATGAATGGAGCAAAAATTTCTGATACTATAAGAGATCTTTCAAAAGAAAAAGATATGACTTTATTTGTCGACGGAGATCGTGGAGGAATTTTAAACGCAAAAGGGCTTGCTATGGATAACAATATTAAATTTATAGCAAGAGCTCCTGACGGCAAGGAAGTTGAAGAGTTAACTGAGAAGGAGATTATAAGCTGTTTAAGAAATAAACTTACACCTGAAGAATTTTTTTACGAGTTCGACAGAAAAAATGGAGACAGTTTCAAAAAAACAAGCAGGGAAAGAAGAAGACGCAGAGACGAGGAAGAAACAGAAAAACCTGAAAGAAAAACAAGGAAGAAAGCATTGACAAAAGAAGAAAAAGAAAAGTTGAAAGAAATTCTTTATGATATGATGGGAAGCAAATCAGTCTATATATTAAACAGCGAGATGGAAGGAATAAGAAAAGTTTTCTATCAGGAGTTGTTAAAAAATATTTTCAACCTTGAAAGAAGAAACGAGGACATGTTTGCTTTGGTTATTGACGGAACTGTAAATAACACGATAGTCAAGACAGCTGAAAAAGCCGGAATCCAATATATCGTAGCAAAAAACTTCGCTGTAACTGAAGAAGGCAATGTTAAATTGTTAAGTTTGTAAATCGCATTATTTGCGATTTTTTCTTTTTTATTTTTAGTTAACTATTTAAATTTCTATTTCTTAATAATCAAAAATGGTGAAAGTATTATTTGGACCAGCCGGTTTTGGAGGAAGTTATGATAAAGGAATTCCTGTAATTGCAAAAGCCGGGCTTGATTGCGTTGAAGTTGAATTTGTTTATGGTGTAAAGATGTCTAATGAAACAGCAAAAAAAGTTTCTGAATTTGCTGAGAAAAATAAAATTAATATTACTTCTGTGCATGCGCCTTACTATATCAATCTGAGTTCTGATGAATCTCAAAAAAGAGGAGCTTCAAGAACAAGAATTTTGCAGGCAGCTGAAAGAGCCCATTATCTGAAAGCAAAATATGTTGTTTTTCATGCAGGTTATTACGGCAATTTATCAAAAGAAGAAACTTACAAAATAATAAAAGAGCAGATTGGAAAAATTCAGTCTGAAATAAAAGCAAAAAAATTTAATGTTGTTTTAGCTCCGGAAACAACCGGAAAAGCAAGCCAGTTTGGAGATTTGGATGAATTGCTGAAATTAAAAAAAGAAACTGGCTGTCATTTATGTGTTGATTTCGCGCATTTGAAAGCTAGATACAATGGAAAAAGAGATTACAAAGAAATTTTTGACAAGTTAAGGAAAAATAATGTTAAAGAAATACACTCACATTTTTCCGGGATTAATTATACAGCTAAAGGAGAAAGAAATCACATTATAACTCCAGAAGCAGAAATAAAAGAACTTCTAAGCTGGATTAAGAAGTATAAAATTGACACTACTATTATAAACGAATCTCCCGAGCCGATAGAAGATTCTGTCAAGAGCAAAAAGCTGTGGGGGATTGTTTCTTAGTTATGTTGTTTCTTTTAAGTAGTTACAATTAGAAAGATTTATTAAGTTTGAATTCTTTGTATTTTGGGTTAGAATGTCAAAAATAAGAATAAAAGGTAATTGGAAAAATCCGGAAAGTTCTGTTAGTTTAGAAACTCATATAAAAAAATGTATTATGCCTAAAAAACGGGAATTTTTGTCATCTATATTAAAAAAAGCAGTGATTGGGACGGTAGCAACTTTAAGTGTAGGATTAGGAATATTTTTTGGTTGTTTAAATTCAGAAAAATATAATTCTGAATCTAATAAAGCAGAGATTAGTGCAAGTGAAGTGTATAATATAACTAAAATTGACAGAACAAAAGTAATTTCACAATTGGAAAGTTTCTTAAGTAAAGATTCTGCCAAAACCATAGCAGAAAAATTTGATCTAGGATATAATGAGTATCAAACAGAGATGCTACAATATTGTTTTGGTCAAGCATTTGATCCAGCAAAGAAGTTATGTTTCTGGACATTTCCTGAAGAGTCATCTAATTCAGCATTTGATAATATAAGTAAATGGAGATTATTCACAGAAAATTACAATATAATATTTTTTGAGACTGGCTCTATAAATGACCTATTAGAAAAAACCAGATTATTTTCTGAAGAGTATGGAAAACCTGATCTTTTTATTTTAGGGGGTCATGGAAACCCTAATGGAATGAATCTTTCAGATGAAGGTATATGGGAAATTTCAGTGTCAAATTTAGATTCTCTAAAAAAACTTGGAGAATATTTAGAAGAAGATTGTCAGATTTATTTAAACTCATGTGCAACAGGACGTCCTGACGGGTTAGGGGACAAATTATCAAAAGTAGTTAAGAGAGAAGTTATTGCTCCTCCAGAACCTTATGCTTTAGACAGTCCAAAAACTAAAATAGAATTGGATGAAAATGGTAGAATAAAAGATATTTTATTTCAGTTACCAGTTACATACAATAATCAAGACGGAAAATTAGTTCCTTTTGTTAGGTTTACAAGATTATATGGAGATAATAAAGAAGATACATCTTATTTTAATCGTTTTTATGAGGAAGCTCTAAAAGTAGATACAACCTATCCAAATTTATGGTTCACATTTAGTTTTAATAAGTTTACTCCTAAATTAACAGTAGTAAATTAGTGTTATTACTATATTCCACGACTAAAAGACGGAAAAAAGAAAAGTTTTAAATACCATTTTTACATGATAATTACAACAATAGTTGGGGTATATTTGTTGTAACTATGTCATAACAACAAAACCGAAAGGTTTATAAAGGTGTAGTCATTGTTAAGTGGTATATGCCTCAAGCTTTGTGCTAGGGGTGTAATCAAGAAAATAAAATCCAATTAAAAAAAATAAAAAAATGAAC
>PFCW01000015.1:0-11324 GCA_002763115.1 Candidatus Pacearchaeota archaeon CG10_big_fil_rev_8_21_14_0_10_31_59 | reverse complement strand
GTATTGGCAGGTTTACTTGCTATAAGCGCATCTGCTGAAGATGTCAACAGCATAAAAGTTTATGCTGATGGTGTTGAAGTTTACAGTGAAGCTGGCGTATATGTCTTTAATGACAATGGAACTCCACTAAATTTAACAGACGATTTCTACGAATGGGAATTCTATTTTGGTGACCTAGATAATCTAGATCTTCAAAGAGGAGAAGACCTTGATTTAGAAATTGTTTTCGAAACTGGTGTTGAAGACGATGTAACAACATATAATGGTCTTCCAGTTATTGGAAGTCAAAACATCGGAATGGACACTTCAAACCTTGTAGACTGGTATGTTGAAGCTGAAATAAAAGGTTACAGAGATTCAATCTACGATAAAACAGATAGATTTGATGTAACTGCAGACCACACATACAAAAGGTCTTTGACACTTTCAATACCAAGAGATTTGGACGCAACTGAGGATTACAGTTTATATGTAAGTATCTCAGCTCAGACTGAATTGACTGGTTCAGATGATGCCTTAGTAGATATCCAAGTAAGCAAAAAGTCTTACATAATGGAAGACTTATTTGTTGAAATCGGATCAGTAAACGGATGTTGCTTGACAGCTCAGAATCCTTCTGGACAAGGTCCATGTGACACTTGTTGGGAAGCTTTAAAAGCTGGAAGCAAAATTGAAATTGCTTACATTGTAGGCAATGAAGGTTCTCACGACCTTGAAGACGTTTACGTAACAGCAAGAATTCCAGAATTATGCATCGAAAGAACTGTCTATGTCGGCGATTTAGCTGATGAAGACAATGATGACGATGAAGATACACTTTCTGGAATACTATACTTACAAGTACCTGTTGACGCAAAAGCTGGAACATACACTTTAGAAGTTACTGCATGGAATGACGATGCTGATGCAACATCAGTTCAAGCAATAACAATTGCTGCAGCTGAAAAAGCTGAACAAAAAGACGTTACACAAATCGTTGTTGACGGAACTTCAAAAGAAGTAACAGCTGGCGGAAATGCTGAATACACTTTCACAATAATGAATGTTGGTGCTAACGCACACACATACACTGTTGAAGTTGAAGGTGTAAACGCATGGGCAACTTCAGAAGTTGCTCCTTCAGTTTTGAGATTAGCTGGTGATGCCAGTGGTGCTGTAACTGTTACAGTTACACCAAAAGAAGATGCTGTTGCTGGAGACCATATATTTACAGTCTCTGTAAAAGCAGATGGCGAAACAATAAAACAATACAATGTTGTTTCAAAAATCGCTGAAAAAGAAGCAACCGGTGTCGATACAAAACTTGCATTGCTTGTTGCTGCTATTGTTCTTGCAGTTGTAATTGTTATATTGTTAATTATAATGATTGCAAAAATCGCAAGCAAAGGCAGTGATGAAAAAGCTGAAGAAACAGCATACTACTAAAACTGCTGTACGAAGGCACGAAAGGGAAAAAGTTTAAATTTACTTTTTTCTTTTTCTTTTTTATTTTTATTTTGTAAGAAATATCTTACATTTTGTTGATATTCTGAAATCAAGAAAAGCTTCGCTTTTCTGGTCCAGAAAATCTGAAAGATTTTCTTGGAATTAACAAATTTTCATCATATATATTAAATTGCAACAATGTTTAAATAAGAAATTTTTCTCAGATTATTGAGAAAATGAGGTATAAAAACATATTAAATATATCACTTTTAGCTATATTTATATTTACTTTATTAATTATAAATGCGGGGGCTTTTACAATAGAAACTGAGATGACAACGAACGTTGTATGCCCTACAAATACCATAATAATAAATGATATAGTCAAAGCTGACAAAGATGCCTCATTTACCGTTTCAAAATCGGGTTCAGCATCAGAATTTACAAGCATAATACCTTCTGGTTTTTATATTAATACTGGTGAAAGCAAAATAATCTATAGTTATATCACGCCGAAATCAACAACAAAACCGGGCAGATACACATTGGTAATAAAAGTTGATGACGGCTCTTCAATCAAAGAAGTTGCACATGAGATTATAGTCGAAAATTGCCATGAAACTATTGTCTCGATTGATTCTGCAAAAAGTTCATGCCCTTGTGATAAAGTCAGTTTTGATTTAACAATAAAAAATAACGGAGAGTATTTAGAGGATTACGAAATTTCACTTGGTGGGTTGCTTGCAAAATGGGCAACATTAAGCCAGAAAGAAATAACAATTAATTCCAAAAAAGAGAAAAAAGTTTCTGTATCTATCGAAGTGCCATGTAATGTTTACGGTAAATATGATTTAACTGCAACAGTAAAATCAAAAATAAGCGAGTTTGAATCTGAGTCATCTACATCACTGGACATCAAACCATGTTATGAGTTTAAAGTAGAACCGGAAAAAAATTATTATAGTATTTGTGAAAAGGAGATAAAATCAATACCTGTTGTAATAAAAAACCAGGGAACTGCAGATACTTTGTATTCAATAAAATTGACTGGACCGGAGTGGGCTAACTTGGAAAAACAGCAGATTACAATCAAAAAGGAATCTGAGGATAATTTTATCATAACCTTGAATCCGCCATACGAAACCCAAGGTTCTTTTGATTTAAAATTAAGAATATTATCACAATACGGAAATATAGAAAAAGAATCCGAGATAAAAGTTGATGTAAGGAAATGTTACAATGTTCAGCTTGAACTAGAAAAATCTGAGGACAAGATATGCAATGGATTAAGCAATACATATTCAATTTTGGTTAGGAATAATGGTGAAAGCAAAAATAATTTTATTTTAACCTCATCCAATGTAAGCTGGGCTCAGCTAAGTTCTAAGAATTTGGAAATCGAACCTGGAAAACAAAAAGAAGTTTATCTTAAGATAAATCCTCCGAAGGGGACAAAAGCCGGAGTTTATGATATTAAAATAGAAGCAAAAGATTCCACATCCGGAATTACAGACCAAAAAATATTAAAGATAACAACAGTTTCTGTAGAAGATTGTTACAAACCTTCAATTACATCTGACTCAATTGTTTTGGAAGTTTCAAAGGATCAGGCAGGAACATTGATGTTTGTAATTGAAAATCAGGGAGAGGACAAAGCAGATTATGTTTTGGAATTGACTGGAGGTGCTTCTGATTTTGCACAATTAAATCCCGGTGTTTTAACTATAAGTCAAGGAAAAACAGCAACAACTTATATTTATGCTGCCCCATCAAAAAACACTGAATTTGGAAGTTATCCTGTTACATTAAGCGTAAGATTGAAAGACAGCACAATTTTGGCTTCCAAGACGATAACAATTAATGTAGAAGACAAGATTATTTCAAATGGTTCAAATGAAACAAAACCAAAAGAAATAAAGGAAGAAACAGTATTACAAAAAATAGCTAATTTTTTCAGAAAAATATTCGGGAAAAAAGAGGCTGTAAAGCCGGAAGAAGTTAACAAAACAAACATAACAACAAAGGCGGGAAATAAAACTGGAGTTTCCAATTTAACAAACAAGACAAATACGACAAAAGACAAAAATGAAATGTTGAATGTCAATATAACTGCAAGCAACAAGACAGAAGAGAATACAACTAATTTAACAAACCAGACAATAGAAAATAAAACAAACAATGTAACCAACAAAACAACACAGACCAAAACAAATGCTTCAAATAAGACGAATGTAACTAATGGAAGCAATTTATCTGCAAATGCAACTGCGGAAAATCAAAAAGAGACAACATCTAATTTCTGGAAAGATTACAAATACTATTTGATAGCGGCACTTGTTATTGTTTTATTGATAATATTGTTAAGAACCGGTGCTTTCAAGAAAATAGGAAAATTCTTTGCGGAAGAGCCAGCAGAAAAAAAGGAAGAAATCAAGCAGGAAGAACAAATTGAAAAAAAGGAAACTTCTGAACAAGAAAAAAAAGAGGTAAAAGATGAAAACCAAACAGAAGAAAAAGAGCCAAAAAAAGAAAAAAGGGCAAAGAAATAAACAAATAGCTTTTTATTTTTGTTTTTAGTTAATTTTTTATATTTCTGTTATGTTGTATTATTATGAAAAAGTTGGTTATTGTCAGAAAAAAAGAGTGGAAAGACGGATTTTATGCGATGTTCAAGGCTGAAAAAAATTCAGTTAAGATAATAAAATCCATGTTTGAGAATTTTGGAAGCCAGTATTTTGTCGAAGAAAAAAGAAATTTATCAGATTATTCGCAATGGAAAGATTTGTGGATTCCATACTCGGATAAAGACGAAAAAATTGACCTGGATTTGGTTTTTGGGGATAAATATATACACTTAATCGTCAGAAAATATAAGGACAAGGTGTTTATAGAGAAGATAATGAAGAAGTATTGCAAGAAAGCTAAAAGGACTTATACATTATATTAAATCAAGCCGCATACATTTCTCATGAACTTTAAAACCAAATTTTTTGTAGAAATCAATATTTTTATCACAACAATCTAAAAGCATCTTATAGCATTTTTCTTTTTTTGCTTCCTTAATTGCTGTTTTTATCAGCATTTTTCCAATTCCCTTACCTTGATAAGCTTTGTGAACCACAACATCTTCAACATGCGCAACCTTACCTCCGCTATGAATGAATTTTTGTTCTATAAGCAATGTTGTTGCTCCAATAATTTTATTATTGATAACAGCAACAAATATCCGATACATATCATTTTTTTTAATTTTTGAAAATATTTGTTTTGCTTTTTTGTAAGATAAATTTACTTCACTCAGGGATTTTAAAGTCTCAAGAAAGCCGTTTTTCAGGTCAACAGATTCTATTTTTCTTATCTGTATTTTCATTTCACACCTTTATACTTACAACTTTACTTATTCCTTCCTGCATTGTAATTCCATACAGATTATCTGCTACAGTTATTATCGAGTCGTTGTGTGTTATTATTATATACTGAGCTTTTTCAGTGGATTTTTTTATTAAATTTGCCAATTTTTCCGAATTTCTCTTGTCAAGAGCTTCTTCAATTTCATCAAACAAATAAAAATTGAACGGACTGTACTCCTGGATTGCGAACAATAATGAGATTGTAATTATTACTTTTTCTCCTCCAGATAATGACTCTATATCCATATACTTTCCTTTAGTGAGTTTAACCATAATATCAACACCACCGGAAAATGGATCTTTTTCGTTTTCCAACTGTAAGAAAGCATGCCCTTTGGTGCTTAAATTCATAAAATTTCTGCTGAAACCATCATTTATAGCTTCAAAAGTTTTCATAAACTGATGTCTTTTTTTCTTGTCAATCTCAAAAATTGTTTTCAAAACGCTTTCCTTTTCTTTTTCAAGCTGTTCAACTTTCTCATTGATTAAATCATATTCTTTTTTAATCTCTTCGTAAACTTGCAATGCCCTCAAATTTACGGAACCTATTTCCCTCAAATCAATTTCATTCTTTAATAATCTGGTTTCCAATTCCTCAATTTTTAGATTTTTGGTTAATATAATGATATTTATTTTATCATCCTCTGAAATTTCTTCCTTGTTTTCCTTTATAATAAAACCTTCTGATTCACATTCCTGTTTTAGCTGATTAAATTCCATTGTTATTGTTTCTATCTCAGCGTCGATTTTTGCTTTTTTTATCTTGACTTCATTCAAGATGGCATCTATTATTGCCTGAGATGACAAGAACTGGTTTATTTTCTCGTTTGTTTCAGAGTTCTCAGATTGGAGTTTTGATTTTCTTTCCAGAGATTTTCTGAATTTTTTGTTTATCTTCTCTTCCTCTTCCCGTTTTTGTCTTAATATTTTATCTTTTGTTTTTACATCTTTCTCCAAGGAATCAATTTTGTTTTTCAGTTCAACTAATTCTTTTTTGCTGTTCTTGATTATTGACTGTGTTCTTTCATATTCCTGCTGTGCTATACTTATCTCAATATCAAAATCTCTACTTAGAACATCCTCAGTTTTTGATGTTGATTTTATTTTTATTATACTTTCCTGAGTTCTTTCATATTTCTCTTTTAACGAATCATATTTATCGTCGATAATTCGCGGATCTTTCATTGTTTCTTTAAGTTCTTCTATATCTGTTTTAAAGCTGTCTATTTCCGTCTCAAAAACCTTTAATGTTGATTCAATTTTTTCAAGTCTAATTTGTTTTTCTTCAGCTTGTTCCTCGTCTCTTGCTATTAACTCAAAATAATGTTCCTTCTCAAAAAACTCCTTTACTTTCTGGGTTAGCTCCTTTACTTTGTCGGATATATTTTCAATATTTGATTTTTTTTCGTTTATAAGATAAGATATTTCCTTTATGAATTCATTTGTTTCTTTCTCTAATTTTTCCTTGTATTCCTGATTAACATTCTGTTTGCATTTAGGGCATTTATTCAGTTTTAAAATCTGTTTTAAATCATTCTCATAAATTTCTTTCTGGGTCAATAGTTTAGATAATTCCTCCCTGATAAGCAGAAATTCTTCCTGATGTGTTTTCAAAGAATCTTCATGCTCCTTTCTTTTTTCTTTTATATGTTTTATTGAAACAAATTCCTCGTCTTTTTTAATTCTTTTTTTGATATTTTCTATCTCAATCTCCAGCGAATGAATTTCCTGTTTAAGATTAAGATACTGTTTTTCTTTTTCCTCTAACAGAGCTTCTTTTTTTATTATTTCAGAATTTATCACATTTGTTTTATGTTTTAACTCTTCAAGCTTCGACATTTCCACTTTTATTTCGGCCAATTCTTTTTGTAATTCATGCAATTTTTCCTTTACCCTCTCATCCTGTCTTTTTGTTGTTCTAGCTGATTCCTGTTTTTCTTTTTCTTCCTCGAAATTTTTTATTTTTTCATCAAATTCTTTCAGACTTTCTGTAAGTTGTTCCTGTCTTTTCTCCAGGTTTTTCTGCTGAGTTTTAAAGTTTTCAAGTCTGATATTTAAACCTGCAATTTCTGTATTTAAATTTGAAATTTCCTCTCTTAAAACATCCTGCTTTACTCCAGTTGTTGTTGTTATCTCTTTTTCAATAGAAATAATCTCAGTGTTATTTTTTTCAGCTTCCCTTTTTAATTTTTCAACTTCTTCTTTTGTCTTGTTTATTTTTTTCTTTCTTTCTTCAATTTCTTTTTCAATATCTTTTAATTTATCTTTTTTGTCTTCTATTTTTTTGTTTATAATGCTTAACTTATCCCTTTTTATGTCCCTTTTAAGAGAATTATATTTCAAAGCCTGGCTTCTTTCTTTTTCAAGATTTCTTAAATAAGATGAACGTTCATTCAAAATGGTTCTTACTTCCTTTAATCTTTCCTCTGTCCTGTCCAATTCTTTAAGAGATTTTTCTTTTCTCTGTTCATAAATTGAAATGCCGGCTACCTCTTCAATAATTTCCCTTCGTCTTTCAGATGGCATTGATACAAATCTCGCTATTTGTCCCTGTAATATTATATTGAATCCTTCGGGGTCAATTCCTACTCGAGCTAATAATTCCAATATTTCCTGTCTTGTTTTTGTCTGATTGTTTATTTTATAGATAGAAACTCCTTCTTTTCTTACTATTCTTGTTAATTTAATTTCTGATTCCTGAATAGAAAAACCTCCATCGGTATTATCGAATATCAAATCAACTCTTGCTTCTTGGGCTGGTTTTCCATACTTACCACCATTGTAAATCAAATGCGAGCTTCTCTCGGCACGAATACTTTTCATGCTCAATCTTCCCAAAACAAAACATATTGCATCAGTTACATTTGACTTACCAGAACCATTCGGGCCTACAACTACGTTAAGGTTTTTTTCAAAAATAAGTTCTGTTTGTTTCGCAAAGGATTTAAAGCCCTGCATCACCAACTTTTTTATAAAAGGCATAATTAATCAAGAAAAATGAATTATTTAAAGATTTTTATAGAAAAAAACACTAAAATTCTCCTAACTTTTTCTGGCGTTTTTCTCCATTATGATTCTTCCAAGTCATCCAACTTTTCCTAAAGATACCATCATGTTCATATTGGGTGGAGCATTCTTTTAGAAATTCCATGGTTATCGGATCAGAAGGATAACCAGAACCAAAATCTCTGCCTATTCTTTTCTTTATGCATTCTATTTCATTATCCCTTGTTGTTTTTGCCAAAATCGACGCTGCGCTTACAGAAGGATGATTGACATCCGCCTTATGCTCTGCTATAATCTCGACATTTTCGGAATTAACTATTTCTTTTTCAATATGTTTTTTTAATTCTCTTTTCCATTCGGAGATGTTGTTTGAAGGACAATCAATATAAATTTTAACTTTATTTTTCTTTAAATCAGTTTTTTTTAAAATCTCATTTATTGCTTCAGCCATTTTTAATGCCTCTAATTTGTTCAGATTAAATTTAGTTCCAACAGACAAATCAATTTCTTCCGGAGTTGCTGTATGGATATAATAATCTTTTACTGTTTTTTTAACAAGCTTGGCTAATTTTTCCCTTGTTGAAGGCAAAAGCATTTTTGAATCTTTTACTCCCTCTAATTTTAAATCTTGCTCTTGTTTCTCTGTGCAAAGAACACCAGCCAAAACCATCGGTCCTATAATTGGACCCCGACCTGCATCATCAATTCCTAATATTAGTGTTTCCATTTTCTAAAGATTTCTTTCTTAATAGCGGGAGATGGATTTGAACCATCGACCTCAAGGTTTCTCTCGAATCTTTAAACTTCACTCTAAGTTTCTTTAGGGTAAAACGTAGACCTTTCTTTTCTAAAGAAAGGGATTCGCTATGAGCCTTGCGAGCACTCCTGGCTGCTCTATCCCGCTATCTTTTTTAGAAGGATATTTTACTTTTAAAGTTAACGTTCGATGAGAAAAATAAAAACAAAAGCCCAAAAAAAATTTGGGCGAGGATTAAGATCGGTTTAACCTTCCTAAAAATAACAAGAAAATTTCATTTATAAACAAAGAGAAACGGAATTATAGAATGGTGTTCTATAGCAAACATAGTGTAAAATGGTGGACCGGAGAGAAATTAACCTTCCCGGCCCATAGCGAGAATTATTTTAAACCAAATAATTTGGCGAAAAATCCTTTCTTCTTTTGTTCCTTTTTGTCGACGATAACAACTTTTTCTTCTTTCACTGGAACGTCCATTTTAGGAACTCTTGAAGCCATATCTTTTTGAGCTAACAATATTGCTTTGTCAACAGCGGTCCTTGTATGCCCCTGATTCAACAAAGACCATCTCACAGCTTCAATTGTGTAACCTTTAGAAAGGTTTCTCTCTATGTGTTTTGCTAATTTATATGGATAGTCATCTGGTCTTATTACCATTTTTTATTCCTTTAAAAAAGATTGAAAAATAAAAGAAATCACTATTTAAAAACTTTTCTTAAGAAAAGTTTAAAAGATTAAAAAGTTTTTTAGAAGAAGAAAGAAATATTGCCGCAGTGGCCCAATGGTAAGGCGCAAGCCTGGAAAGCTTGTTTCCGCAAGGATATTCAGGTTCGATTCCTGGCTGCGGCGTTAATTAAAATGACTAAGTTTAATTCGGTGAAATTCATAGAATTTCAACGTCCTAAAATTCCGAAGGAATTTTTTGACTTGGTCCGGACGCTTTATTATTTATCTTACAATACAAATATTTAAAAAGTTAGATTTTTCTTTTTGTTTATAGTATTTATATATTATTTTGCTAAAATAAACGGAAGATATGAAGATTTGGTTCCTGTACAACAAGAAATGCTTAAAAAATTAGAAAGAAGAGAAGAATATCCACTATGCAGAGGAATTGTTTTGAATCCAGGTAAAAATAGTATAAGCATAAGCTTGGTTTCTGACAGAGAAATTGAGATGAGTGAGATTGAAAAAATGTTAGAAGGTTTTTCTATTACTGCTCTTGGAAAAGTTCCTGAATTTAGGATTAGCAAAGGCGAATCCTTCGGTGGATAATTACCTTTAAAAATATTAGATATCTAATTCTGATATGGAAGTTTTGATGATAATTTTGCTTGTTGCAATCATGATAATTTCATTTCCGTTAGGAATACTAATCGCTTATATGACTAAAGAAGAGCTGAAAAACGGAAGAAAAGTTTTCAGGATTATAGAATTTATATGCATAGGTCTTATATTTTTCATATTTTTGTATTACATAAAAATGCAATTTAATGGTTTTGTTATTGGTGGTTTAGCTGCAGTTATAACAATTTTAATTTTGTTGAGTTTTAAGAGAACTCTGCTTAACAATGCAACAAGATATATCCTATCTGTAATCTTGGCCATATTTGCATTTTTTTCTCTTGATGATAAAATTATATTGCTTGTCTTGTCTTTGATATTCATCAATAATATTGCTTCGGTAAGCATAGATTTCGAAGAAATTGTAAACGGGAAAAAAATAAAATGTTATATTTAATTGGCTTGGGTTTAAACTTGAAAAGCCTTAGTTTGGATGCTTTTGAAACTGTAAAAAAATGTAATTCTGTTTATCTTGAAAATTATACAATAAATTTTCCCTATAAAATAAAAGAACTGGAAAAAGTAATTGGAAAAGAAATTAAAACAGCAGAAAGAAAGGATATTGAAAATTTTGGAGATAAAATTCTGGATGAAGCTGAGAAAAATAATGTTGCCTTGCTTGTTTATGGCGACCCATTATCTGCAACAACGCATTCTGATTTGCTTCTAAGAGCAAAAAAAAGAAAAATTTCTGTTAGAATATTCCATAATGCAACAATTTTGACTGCGATTGCAAAAACAGGATTGCAATTATATAAATTTGGCAAGACGGGAAGCATACCAAAATGGGAAAAAAATTACAAACCAGAAAGTTTTTACGATTTGTGGATTGAAAATGAAAACATAAAGGCACATACTTTGCTGTTAATTGATATTTCCATGCCTGTCAAAGATGCTTTAAATCAGCTCTTAGAGATTTCCAAAAAAAGAAAAGACAGAAAACTGGACAATAAAGATGTTTTGATATGTTCTAATCTAGGAACTGACAAGGAAAAAATTTTGTTTGGTAGTGTAAAAGATTTAATTGGAGAGAATTTCGATATTCCGGCATGTATAATTATCCCATCAGAACTGCATTTTATTGAAAAAGAATTCTTGAATTTACTTAAAAAGTGATTATATCCTATATAAGAAAAAACTTTATATAGTCGGTTTTGTTTTACACTACAGTAAATATTAATAAAAAGTGGTTGGTTTGTGAATATGACTTATAAACGTTACATAGTCATAAATGGAAAACGTTATGGTCCTTATGAATATAAAAGTTTTAGGGATAAAAACGGGGTTCATAGCGTAAGATTTAAAGAGAAGAAGCTTAATTTATTTTCTGAAGAAAAAGAAAAAAGAATTTTTCAGATTGCGGGGTTGTTATTTTTAATTTT
>PFCW01000001.1:44490-81754 GCA_002763115.1 Candidatus Pacearchaeota archaeon CG10_big_fil_rev_8_21_14_0_10_31_59 | reverse complement strand
ATGTTCAAAAACTTATTCTTCTGAATCACCTTCAGCAGGATTCGGATATTCGACAACTTCCAGTTCAACTTCTGCAAGTTGTGGATAAACTCTTAAAAAGATTTAAATATTGAAAAATTCTTATTTTTACATTAAAAGGAGGTTTTGAAATGAAAAATAAATCGAAAAGAGATAACTGGAAACTTGCCGTTCTTGTTATCGGTGTTTTGCTTATTGTAGGAATAACATTTACATCAATTCAGATAACAAATTTAAATGATAAGATTGCCGGTTTCGCCTCTACTAATGACATAGCTATGTGCACTGATAGTGACGGTGGTGCAGTTTTAACCAAACAAGGTGTTTGCTATTCCTCATTAACTGATAAGTCATATGGTGATGAATGTATAGCAGACCCTACAGGAGGAATGCTTTTGAAAGAATACTATTGCAGAGCAGATAAAGTATGTGATGCAACAGAATATAAATGTGAAAATAACGGCTATGATTCATGTTCAAACAGCGCTTGTCAATAAATAATTTTTTATTTTTTTAATTTAATATTTCTATTTCTTCTTCTTTTAATTTTAATTCTTTAGCCAAGTCTTCCTTGATTTCATCACTACTGTTTGTGAAAATTATTTTAAAGATTTCAAAATCATGCCTTGCTCTTTTTATGCTTGTATGGGTTTTCTTCGCTAATTTCTCAACCACAGCCATTTTTTTCAGTGATTTTTGTTTTTGAATATACATTTTTAAAATTCTCGAGGGTTTTTTATAGGAAATATAATCCGGATTTACTTTTTCCTTGCTTAAAGCCACGCCAAGCGTTAAAAATAAATTGATATAAACCAAAAATCTCCAGTGTTGCCAATTCATTATTCTTTTTGAATAAATATCTGCCAAGCTTAGAGAATTGTAAGCTTTCTCCAAATCCTTATGTTTATATTCTAAAGGAAGATTTTCATCCACCCAAAATAAAAATTCCCCCATGTTCATACTTGTGATATTGTCAAATGCTTTTACAACTTCAATATCTTTTGATTTAAAAATTAATTTTAATGAGTTGAAAATATTCTCGCTTTTTTCCCTGTAACCTAAAATTTTCAAATCCTCTTCTGTAATATTTTTTTTGGATGTTGGTTCAATATAACTCAGTAATTGCAAATCATTTATTGCCGCTCTTACATCTCCCGAGGATTTAGATGCTATTTCCATAAAAACATTTTTTTCAATTTGTATATCTTCTTTTCTTGCAATTTCTTCAAGAATTTTTATAATGGATGCTATTGTTAATTTTTTAAATTCTATCAATAACGTTTTGCTTCTTATTGTGTTTAATTTTTTGTTCCATACATCATTTGCTGATAAAATAATTGGAAAGGAACTTCCTTCAGCTAATTTAGCGAGCTCCTGCAAACAACCCCTGTCTTTGACAGTCAAACAATCAATTTCATCTATCAGAACAATTTTTCCTTTTTTGAATAATGAATACTGTGTTATTGCTGGTTTTATTATAACATCTATCCTGTCCTTGTTTCTTAAATCTGACGCATTAATCTCTAAAATTTCATAATCAATATCTTTCCCTAAACCGTAAACTGAAGACGTCAGACCAGTTCCTGATGGACCGTAAACAAAAGCCATCTTTTTTTTCTGTTTAGAATAATTCAGGACAAAATCGGAGAGTTTTTTTATTGCTTCTTCCTGACCGACAATTTCCCTCAGAGATTTTGGCTTGTATTTTTGGGTTAAAGGTAGTTTAGATTCCATTTTACCTCCCTATAACACCAAAACTTGCCAATAAAGCCTCCAACTGGATAAACTCGTCAGAACCTTCAACTAATCTGAATTCCGCCTCTGCAACTCTCTCGATAATTTTTAATTTTTTTTCATTGGAAATTTTTAATTCTGTTAATTGGGAAGAAATTGCCTTGATTATGTCTATTCCAGACAAACCTTCCTTCAACATCAAATCAAAAAGCTTCTCTCTTGCTTCCAAAAATTTTCCGTCCAAAGAATTTTCGAGTATATGTTTTATTTGTGTAGGTTTCACTGTTGACGCTATTTCATAAACTAAATTTTCTGTTATATGTTTGTCAACAGAAGCTGATGCCTGCAACAGATTTATTGCTCTCCTCAAATCTCCGTTGCTAACTTCATATAAAGCACTTTTTGCTTTCTCATCAATTTTTAGACTTTCGCCTTTTGCAATAATGTCAATTTTCTCGTCAATGTCTTTTTTGTCTATTAACTTGAATCTGAATACAGCACATCTTGATTGAATTGGGTCTATTAATTTAGACGAATAATTGCAGCTTAAAATAAATCTGCAGGTTTCAGTATAATTTTCCATTGTTCTTCTTAATGCCTGCTGTGCTTCCTTTGTTAATGCATCGCTTTCATCCAAAAAAATAATTTTGAAGGGAACATCTCCCAAACTGTGAACTCTTGCAAAACTTTTGATTTGCTGCCTTACAACGTCAATGCCTCTTGCATCAGAAGCGTTCAATTCAAGAAAATTCTCTCGCCGATTCTTGCCATAAAGCTCCTTGACAATAATCAAAGCCAAAGTTGTTTTTCCGCATCCAGCAGGACCGGCGAACAACAAATGGGGCATATTTTTGCTTGTAACAAATGCTCTGGCTCTTTTAATAAGATTTTCATGCCCTATAGTCAAATCATCAAAATTATCCGGACGATATTTTTCTGTCCATATACTGCTCGAACTAAACCTGCTTTTTTCCTTAGCCATAAATGTCTTAAGAATATTCCTTTTATAAATATTATGCTAAAAAATTTTATATTTTTTAGTATTCCGAAATTGCAAAATTTCGATATTGTATATTTTTGAGTGATAATTAAATTCTTTTTATTCTTAAAATAGAATTTCCGCTTTCAGAATTTACAGCATTAATTCTGAATTTGTCATAAACAGCTGAAAAAACAACATCATTGACTGGGGTTGAAGTTTTCTCTCCAAATTTATTTATTAATTCCTTAATTTCATCTTCGCTTAATGAATTATTCATTTCCTTGCCGTCAATAATAATATTCCTACCGCTCTGGATATTAATCTCATTGACATTACTGTCCAACAAATAATTGCTTATTTTTCCAAATTCTTTTTTCTCTGAAGCAGGTTTTTCTATAACTGGAACTTTTGATTCAATTGTCTCAGTTTTTTGGATTTTCTCAATTTTTGGTTTTAAATCCTGCTCAATATAGCTAAAATCATGTTCCTGTGAAAATTTAGATGGTTGGTAATCGCTATAAGCAAATTGCTCCTGATTAGATTGCATCGACTGGGATTGCATAATATTCTGTTGTGGTTGTTGTTGAAATTGAAATTGTTGTTCTGGGACTGGAACTTGCAAACCCATAAATTGCTGAGGCTGTTGAACAGGTTGTTGTATTTGCTGTCTGATAAACGGAGATGTTGGTGATTGTGGAGCTAAAAAATCACCGTATCTTTTCTTAATCTCCTCCAAATCAACATAATTATTTGAATTTGGCAAAGGAACCATTATAGACGGCTCTGGAACTTGTAAACCCCTATTATAAACAGGCATCTGATGTCTAATTTGAGGAATTTTCCTTATTATCTGCCTTGGTTGCTGAAAAGGTTTTTGTATTGGTTGTAATTTTAGTTTTTCAGTTTTCTTTTCAATAATTTCAATTTTTTCTTCTGTAAGCAAACCTTTTCTTTTCGCCAGTGTTAAAATTACTCTTAAATTAAATTTATAAAGAAAATCTTGCATTTGTTTTTCATCCTGACTAATTTCTGAAAAAAATAATCTCCCCATTTTTAAAAGTTGAATTCTGGTAAAGGCTTTACCTCTTCTGTTGTTGTTCTCTCAATAACATGCTTCTCTTTTTCCTGCAGCTGTTCTTTTACATACTTCTCAAGCAACAATAAACCCTTTGCAATTATCTTATTTTGTTCTATCAACTCATCAAGCTTGTCTCCACTGGCTGCCATAGTTCTCCTCTCTTTTACATTTACTTCTGGTTTTATTTCTTCCACTTTTTTCCCGGAAAAACTTTCTGCAGCTTCAATATACAAGTCAAGCAAAGAATCAATTTTTTCATTCAAATCATTTGTTTTTTTTATCAAAGACAGCATAACTTTTTGCAAGGATAAAGAGATGTCATTCATCTTTTCAATTTTTTCGTTTGTTGTAATCAATGCCTGAATTGTCGGTGGAATGTTTCCTTTTCTTTTATCGCTTAAAGCTGGAGCTTTTTTCGGCTTTATAATTTTTTTTGTTGTTTTTATTTTTGTATGCCCAGAAGGAGTCTTATGAGTTTCAGTTATAGTCTCTACAACCTCTTTTACTTTTTTAACCATATAAAATTAAAGAGAAACTGATTTAAAAATGTTTTCAAAGTGCTCGATGGGGCCAGAGGGATTTTCGTGAAGCTTCTCCATCCACGCTTCCAAAGAAATTCTTTCGAATTTCAAGGACCAGAAAATCCCTTGGATTTTCTTGGTTTGATGAAACTTTTCTGAAAAAGTTTCTCTCGAACCCCCAACTGCCGGTATCTCCTCAACACCTCAATAACTACTTAAAGTAGTTCTTGGGACATGCAAAGACCTTCTTCCTAAGAAGGGATTTGCTCTGGAGCCGGCTGTTTTAGCCATTGAAACTATGGCCCCTCACTTAAACTAAAAAATCAGAACTTTAAAAACTTATTTGGACTATTTTAGAACATACCTTTTCATTTGTATTCTAAAACATTTTTTTTGCCTTCTCAATATCTTCCCTTGTTATAGCACAACCCTGATATTTCAAACCATAGAGCAAAGCATCAGCAACTTCCTTTTTATTGCCTGGTAAATTTATTATTCCTTTTTCCAGTGCGATTAATGCAAGTTCGGAAGAGCGCAATACTGTGCATTTTTCTTCTGTCAATACATTATTTATCTTTTTTATGGGTGTATGCAGTTTATGTTCTAGAATTTCCTGCAAATTTGAGGAATTTTCGCATATAAACCGAGTTACTCTCTCATCAACGATGATATTGACCTCATAATTTTTTTTATTTAATATTCTTCTAAGAGCAATGATTGAAGTCTCTCCTTCATGAATTATTTTGATAAACTCTCCCTTGGCTTTGAATGTATTATTAACAATTTTCATTATTGACTGGACTTCTTTGTTTAATTCATTTATATCTGAATTATAAACTTTGATTATGCCTTCCTCAATTAATTTTTTAATCATCAAAACCTCAAGTTCAAATCTTTTGATATTTGATGGGATTGTTATTAATTCTCTTTTAATTTGTGATGTAATAAAAAATTCCCCCTTATAAATTTCCTTTAGTGGTTTTAAAATAAATAATAAATCATTCAAAGTCAGACTGATTATCGAACTCGAGTCAAATATTAATGCTTTTACCATTTTTTAGCTGAATATTTTCCTCGCATATTTTACTCTGGTTTCAATTTCTGTTGTCTTGTCATATTTTGTAACAGAGCCAGCCTTACCAAAATAATCTATTAATTCCCATTGGCTTATTCCCAAAACAGAGGCTGTTTCTTCAGCAGAAATTCCGTGTTCATACATCATCTTGGCTTTGTTTAGCATAGCTTTCCTAAAAACTTCCTCAAAAAATGTTTTTATATCTCCTGACAAACTATTTACCTGATTTCTTATTTTTGTAAGCTCTCTCCTGAATAGTTCAACATCATCCTTTTCAAGATTTGCAATTGCCTTCTCAAGAAAAATCTTTGCATTTTTGATAAAATCCGGCCATTCCTTCTTGTTCTTATACTGGTCTTTTTCAATTATTTTGCTTAAAGCGTAAATCGTTACAGCAACGCTGATTGAGTCAACATCTTTTGAGATAGAAGCAGTATGTATAGTCATATTGCTCAGCTTTTTTAATTCATAAGAATCATTCTGCTCCAGAGCAACTTTTGCATTTTTCAGTATCTCTAATATATGGCCTCTTTCTTTCATAGAAATAAAAGGTTAACGGTAATTAAAAAGTTTTCTATAAAGTTAATCTTTTTAAAATACTCTTACTTAACATAATCATGTTAATACTACCTGACACGAACTTTTTGATTTATCTGGTAAAACAGAAACTATTTTATCAGCTTGACTTATTCAGTCCTAATTATAAATTCATAGTTTTAGATAAAATTGAGGAAGAACTAGAAAAACTTGCTGTCAAAAATGATAATGCCAAAGTTGTTCTTTCTGTTCTGGACACTATGAAAAAGGATAAAATAATTTCAATTGTAAAAGTTGAAGGAAAAGCAGATAATGCTATAATCAAAACTGCTGAAAAACATAAAACTGAAAATTTTGCTGTTGCGACACTTGACAAAGAGTTAATCAACCGTCTAAAAAAGATCCATGTTAAGATTATAATCATCAGAGCTAGAAAAAAGCTTGAATATTTCTAAACCTCATTAAAAAGATTTAAAAACCCAAAATTGAACATATTACTATATAAAATGTTTTGTATATTAGAGATAGAGGATTTTGTAAGAGTTGAGCCAGAATTATTTAACCAGCCGATAGAAGAAGCTATAGCAACACAGTTAAAAAATAAATATACCGACTATATAGACAAAGAAATCGGTTTTGTTATTGATGTTCTGGATGTTTCAAAAATAGAGGATGGTGTGATTATTCCGGAAGATGGCGGTGCATACCACAAATCAGTTTTCAAATTGATAGTTTATAAACCAGAACTACAAGAATTAATTTTTGGTGAAATTAAAGAAATAACAAACTTCGGTGCTTTTATAAATCTTGGAGTTACAGATGGTATGATTCATGTTTCTCAGATAATGGATGATTATGTTTCATTTTCAAAATCAAACTCTTTGCTTGGAAAAAATTCCAAAAGAGCTTTGAAAAAAGGAGATTTATGCTTAGCAAGAATTGTTGCTTTAAGTTATAAAACCAAACAGCCTAAAATCGGTTTGACAATGAGGCAGCCTGGTTTGGGAAAATTGGAATGGATACAGGAAGAAAAAAGAAAATCTTTGAAAATTACCAAGGTTGAAAGAGAGCATAAAGAATCAAAGGAGAAAAAAAAGTGAAAATTGGAACAATTTTAACTTTGGAAGAAAACTGGAAGTTTTCGACAAAATGAGAAAGATTTGTAAAAAATGTAAATTAATATTCAAGGGGACTGAATGCCCAATATGTCATTCCACAAACCTTGCAGATGGATTTAGGGGAAAAATTATTATAATAGACCCGGAAAATTCTGAATTGGCAAAAAAATTAAATATAAAGCAGAAAGGGGAATACGCCATTAAAATAAAATGAAAATAGAGAAACAGAAAAGAAATGATTTGTTGGAAAGAGAAGAGATATTATTATTAATAGAATCAAAAACAACTCCATCAAAGGAAGAAATTAAGGAAGAATTGTCAAAAAAATTAAAAAAAGAAAAACAGAATATTGTTATAAATAAAATAGACCAGAAATTCGGCTCAAATAAATTTGATGTTGATATTTTTGTCTATGACAGCTATGAAGGATTAAAAAAATACAATAAAATTCCAAAGAAAACAAAAGCTAAATTAGAAAATCCTGATGCTCAGTCTGAAACTGCTGAGCAGTCTTAAAATAAACTTCCCTACGAAAACAAAGTTTTCGGGGCGCCAAAATTGCTTTGCAATTTTTAGCGTTTAAAAAAGAAGTTTAATCAAGAAATCAATTAAGGCTAAGGAGTTTCAATCAGAAATAATAAAAAATGCCAAAAAAAATTGTCAAGAAAGGAAAGAAGAAAAGAAAGCCAAAGAAACCTAGCAAACGCTGGGAAAAATATGTGATTGAAGGCGAAAAGGCAATTCCTAATAAAAAATTCTGTCCAAGATGCGGATCTGGAATTTTCCTAGTTGAAGCAAAAAATAGAATCTATTGTGGTAGATGTCATTACACTGAATTCTTGAAGAAATAGATTTTAGATCCTTAAAATAATTTTAATGTAGTTTTTCTTTCTATAAAGTTTCTTTTTCCAAGAAAATCTTGAAGGATTTTCTGGCCCAGAAATTCCTATGAATTTCTTGGTTCTAAAAAGAAAGTTTAATTGAAACCCTGGGAGAAGCTTCTTCAGCAAGGGCAAAGAGACGCCGAAAAAGCCTCTCCTGGGGAAAAAGAGGTGTAATATTCAATAGAATTAAAAGTTTATAAATCTTTCGATTATGTTGTAACTTTTAAATTACTACAAAATAGAACTAAGTTCTATATTTTCAGTAGTTTCTAAATGTTTAAATATTTATCGGAATTAAGTATTAGATGAAAAAAGAGGATAAAGTAGGCCAGGAAGAATTTTACAATATGATCACAGGCAACGAAGTCAGCTGGCAGGCTCTTATTTTAGAATTAATTAATTCTGAACAGCTAGACCCATGGGACATAGACCTGACAAGATTAACAGACAGGTATCTTAAAAAAATAGTTGAGTTACAGGAACATAATTTCTTTGTCAGCAGCAAATTACTGCTTGCAGCTGCTTTGTTGTTAAGGATAAAATCAGAAATGCTTCATAGTTCTATTAAGGATATAGATGAAATTTTGTTTGGCTCCGAAGATAAAAAGGGAAAGGAAAAAGAAATTATAGAAATAGATGATGATGAACTTCCGATAATAATGCCTAGAACTCCTCTGCCAAGACTGAAAAAAGTTACATTACAGCAGCTTATTGACTCTCTAAACAGGGCTATGAATACAGAACAAAGAAGGATTAGAAGAGATATATTGCTAAAAAGGATAGCTGATGAAGCAAATATTGTTCTTCCGAAAAGAAAAGTTGATATCCTAGCTAAAATAAAAGAAATCTACCAGAAGATTAAAGCTTTCTTGTTTGAAGGAAAAAAAGCAAAGATGACTTTTACTGATTTAGCTGGTAGTGAAAGAGAGGAGAGAATAGCTACATTTGTTCCATTGTTGCATTTAACAAATCAGGAAAGAGTTGAACTTGAGCAGGAAATTCCCTTTGAGGAAATTTATATAACATTGAGAGCAAAGAAGATAATTAAACCTGAAGAAACTAATGAAGAACCCCAGTCATAGAACAGGTTTTGCATCCTTCTTCTGGTTTTACTAACTCAACTTCTTCATAAACAGGGTTGTAGTTGTATTTTTCCTCAAGATATTTTTCTTTGCAACCGACAACATCATTGCAGTCCTGATTTAAAGTCATAGCGATAAATATTCCTACAAGTATTAAAAACATAAAAATTACAATTGACAATGCAATTACTTTTCTTTTCATTTTATTTCCTTTAGCTCAATTTCATAAGAACTAAATATTTTTAAAGCTATCTAATGTCCAATAAACATGAAAAATGAAACATTTTTGGGTTTTCCGAATTCAGAATTTGAAAAAGCTTCTTTGGTTGTTCTTCCGGTTGCATTTGACTCGACATCAACATGGAAGAAAGGATCTTCTAAAGGACCGGAAGCAATTATCGAATCTTCAAGAGAAATTGAATTATATGATCTGGATTTAAACTACAATCCTGTTGAAAAAATGAATATTTTTACACTACCAATTTTAAAACCAAAAAATATTGAAGAAATGCAAAAAAAAGTAAAAGAAGGAGCAAAAAAAGTAATTGACGGAGAAAAATTCCTTATAATGATCGGTGGGGAACATTCAATAACCTTGCCGGCTGTCGAGATTTTTGCTGAAAAATATTCTGATTTGACTGTTCTGCAGTTGGATGCCCACGCAGATTTATATGATGAATTTGAAAATCAAAAATACGGGCATATGAATGTTATGAAAAGAATAAAAGAAAAAAATATTAATGTTGTTCAGGCGGGAATTAGATGCATATCACAAGATGAAATTGATGATGTTAAAAAAAACAATTACAAAAATATTTTTTACAAAAAATTAGACAAGAAGGCAATAAAATTATGCAAAAAAAATGTTTATCTTTCCATTGATTTGGATATTTTAGATCCTTCAATAATGCCTTCTGTCGGAACTCCGGAACCCGATGGTATATTATGGAAAGAACTTATGCAATTTTTAACAAGATTGTTCAAAGAAAAAAATGTTATTGGTGTTGATGTTGTTGAACTTTGTCCCATAAAAGATTTGCATCACGCTGATTTCACAGCAGCAAAATTAATTTACAAGATAATTGGGATGAAATTTAAGTAATTCCTGTACGTAAGAGCACCAATATAATTAGAAATTATTTTACATTAATCCCTTCAATTTCTTAATAATTCCCTCAGAACTCAAAAATTCTTCCTTCCCAGTTTTCATATCCCTCAACTTGAATTTTTTCTTCTTGATTTCTTCTTCTCCAACAAAAATTACAAAAGGAATATTATAGTTGTTTGCATATTCCAAAGCTTTGCTCGGCTTTCCATACATAATCAAAGTTTTAACATTATCCTCTCGCAATTTTTCAGCTAAATCAACAGATTCTTTGTCCTGGTTTATACTTATTATCAAAACTCTTTTTTCATCTAATTTTAATTTTGTTATTTTTGTTAAACGATCCAAACCAAATGAAATTCCTGTTGATTGGATTCCATTAACAAGATAAGAACCTCCGCCAGCTATTGTCTCCTTAATATCAGATGTTTTAATTTCAAAAATTGTTCCGTTGTAATAGCTTAAACCACGGGCTAAAGAAGGCATAAACTCAACTTTTGTTTTGAAATAAGAGCAATATTTTTTCAATTCTTTTATTTCTTCATAAGCAGAATATTTTTCAAAGAATTTTTCATCTTTTGCAAAAATATCTAATATTTTTTCTGCCTTGTATTTCTTAAGATTTACTTTAACCTCTGTTTTTGTCAGCTTGTCCAATTTATCAAGCTCTTTTATCACAGTTTGTTTTTCCCCGATACCTTCTTTTTCGAGAATTTCATTTAATAATTTTCTGCTGTTTACACAAATTACTGATTTGATTCCTAATTCAGACAATATTTTCTGTGCTAAACTTAAAAGCTCTGCTTCGTCTTTTAAAGTTGAACCAATAACATCAACATCGCATTGTGTAAATTGCCTGAAACGATTTGATGAAACCGGCTCATCCCTAAAAACCTGTCCGACTTGATACCTTTTGTAAGGCAATTTTTTATTCTGAGCTAATCTTTTCAATTGGAATGTAAATTCATATCTTAATGCTAATTTTCTTTGTCCTTTGTCCTGTAATTTGAAGATATCTGAGATAACATCATCATTGGAATTATTTCCTTTTACAAATTCTTCATATTCTACAATTGGTGTTTCAGCGGGCTCAAAACCATAAAGTTTGAAATTTTTTATAATTACATCTATAATTTTCTCCCTTAATTTTGCTTCTTCTCCTTTAATATCTCTAAATCCTTTAACTGTTTCCATTTTTTCCTCCGATTTTTTCTTTTCTTAGTAAAAGCCCACGCTTTTTGTTTAAACTTTTTTGGAAAAAGTTTAAGGGCGAAAGGTGGGAATTGAACCCACTCCTCACGAGCCACAGTCGTGAACGCTACCATTACGCTACATTCGCCATAACATTTATTAAGAATTATTGGATTAAAAATGTTTTTATAGGTTTTGTTAAGGCAACTAGCATAAATCTTGATGAGTTGATATCCAATGATGAACCTTCTCTGAAATCCAACGTCCACCTTCGATAACTCCATCAAGCGCATTTGTATAAGCTCCAGTAAGATATAAATGCCCAATAGGATCTCCTTCAGCCAATTTAACTATGCCTAAAACTGAAGCTGCAAATTGTGCTGCATAAGAGATGCAACTTGCTCCAGCATTTGTATAATCAGAAACTGTCTTGAAAACTCCTTTGTTTATTCTGTATAATGTATTCAAAAATTCAGAATCTATATTACCATCTAATTTATCAACCTGATCTTTTATTAAATTGGTAAGATAAGAAGGAAAAGGTGTGCTGTTTCTGCCTGAATCCTTTCTTCTTTTATTTAATTTTGCGACTGTTGAAATAGCATAACTGGAAATAGCAGAATCAATTAATGTTGAAACGAAAGCTCCAGCTACCACTATTGGAATTGTTGGTAGTGAACATGCACCACCTGCTATCTTCTCCAAACATTTTCCGATTCCCATTTTAATAAATAGATTAAGAATTCTCAATTTATAAACTTTTCTATTTGTTACTATTTATAAGTTATAACATAATTAGAATAATCATATAATTATCTTCTAAACAATATTTGCCAGAAACTTTTTTTATAATTTATTTCCTCGGGATAATGCTTGCCTATCAGCATTGAAGCCAGCCTGTAATAAGCTTTGGATGATTCGCATTTTGAGTGTGTGTTCACAACAGCATCCCTCAAAGAAATTGATTCTCTTACAGAATCTTCCTCTGGAATTATGCAGATAACAGGTCTTTCAAGAATATGCTGAACATTTTTTATTGCCAACTCATGCTCATCATCTCTTACTCTTGTAACAACAACTCCAGAAACAGATTTTCCAAGATTCTCGCTTAATTTTATTGTTTTCAAAGCATCAGTAATTGCCGGAAGTTCAGGATTTGTTGACAACAATAATCTCATCAGCATATCTTATCGAAGATATGGTTTCTTGACCCAAGCCTGCTGCGCTGTCCAAAACTAAAATATCAGAAAATCTTCTTAAATCTCTTAAAACATATTTTAGTCTTTCATATTTGATATCATTCAAATCATTTAATGATAAAGAAGCAGGAACTATTTTTGTTCCAGAGTGGTGAAGATAAATAGCTTCATGAATCTTGTTTTTTCCGGATAAAACATGATGTAAGTTTATAGGAACAACCGGAGCTCCGAGATGAATTCCGACATTAGGTGTTGTCAGATTAGTATCAACCAAACAGACATCTTTTCCAAGATTATTCAGAGCCATGGAAAGATTTACAGCTGTAGTTGTTTTTCCAACCCCCCCTTTCCCCGATGTTACAACAATTACTCTTGCCATATTAAAAATCTCCTAGATTTTTAATCAGGAAAAAAATCTTTGATTTTGCCATGTTAATTTATTATTTTTTGTTTTTTAAAAAGTTTAGCATTACTTTAATAAAATCATTAAGAAGTTTTTCCCATTCCTTAAGCTTTTCCATATTAATAATAACTTCTTTTCCTTCATCTAAGATTATCAAAGCAACATTTTTTCTGAATTCATTTGATCTTATATTCTGTAATTTGTCAACTTTTCTGAAGAATGAGTATAATGCGATAATTTCCTTGATTGTATTATTATTTTTAAAAATATCTATAACAGCCCTTTGTTTTAATTTTGGTGCATGTGGGATAATTTTAAGTTTTTTTGTTTTTTTGGCATGAATAAGTATTTCTTCAAGGGAAAATTCTATCATATTAGCCCATCTTCTCATCAAATTTATGATGACATCTCCGGTTCTCGTATATTTCAAACTAACATACAAAAGATGTTGGGCACTCTTCATTTCCTTATCAATGTCTCTCAGCATGTTTTTAATAAATGCCCCTTTTAAAAGAGCAACCCTATAAATAAAGTATCACTTTTTTATATATCTTTCTCTCTGAATTTACCACTAAAAGATACGAAATTTTTAGTCCTCAGAACTATTTTTGATGTGTTTTTTTGCTTTATTCAAAAGACTTTTTATGGAAAATATTATATTTTTTATAACTTCTGCATTAACAGCCTCTATTTCAAGATTTTCTGACATTATGACTAATTTATCCCGTCTTACAAATTCTATGGAAGAACCTTCATGTTTTTCCATGTAAAAAAACAAAGCTTCAATATCTTTCAGCTGTTTTTGGCTTATTTCATATTTAATTGCCAACTCTTTAAACTGCCTGAAATTTTCCTCCTTGTCCTTGTACAATCGAGCACCTTTGAAAATTTGCTCGTAAATTAATAATGCTTCAATAATTTTTAATGAAGCTTTATGCAATGCTTCTATAGCAGTGATAAGTAATTTATTATCGTTGACTATTGGCAATGTTATGTAAATTATATGATCTGCGGTCCTGATTTCTTTTTCAGCTTCATCAAGGATTTTTAAAATTTCTTCGAAAGCCATGATAATTATAAGCTAAAGAAATATAAATAACTATCTTTTATTTTTTCAACTCTTTTATTGTTTTTATTATATCGCCTTCATTCTTCTCTAAATATTCTCTTGCTAGTTTCTCACTGCAACCGGTTTTTTCCACCACGGTTTTAATGTCGTCCTTGTCTATCTCTATACTTTCATCAATTTCCTCTTCATGTATTTCCCCGGAAATCTGAAAAGTTTCCTGCCCCTGCATTTTTATTTTAACGACATCAGCTGGTTTTATTACAATATTTTTTTCAGCTGTTTTTATTATTACTTCCTCAGCATCTATTTCTTCCTGAGAAATGCCCATACTCTTCATCATACCTTTCAATTGTTTGGGGTTGACATTAAACATTTTAGAATTAAGATTTTATAAGAAATTTTAATGCCAAAGTTGCTGCAGCAACTACAATTAATATAATGACAACGTGAATCGGTTTTATCTGTATTTTACTTTTATATTCTTCGCTATATCTTTGTATACCGCCGAATGAACCTGGTAATCTTATTCCTGGTTTTGCCATGTTTAATTTAAAAATGCTTCATATAAAAAACTTTCTGTTTTGGATAAATGTTCGTTATGATATAATCAAAAAATAATATAAATATTTATAAAGATATTTTTTGTATATATCTCATGCCTAAAAGAAATGGACTTAAAAATCTTGCATTATTAACATTAGGAGCGATTTTAACGTTCGCACCTACAATAGCTTTGGGAAAAGTTCAGGATTGGAGAGAGGGTGCAGACAGAATTAATAACAGAGGGGAAACAACTATGGATTTCAGTGAAGAGTCAGTTGGATTACAATTCGAAAATTATGTAAAAAATGGTTTCGGTGGTGGATCTTTAGGTATAGGATGGACACAAGGAACACATACTTACTTTAATGCTTTTGGAAGTTTTGATGCAGTTCCTTTTTGGGAGAAAGGTTCCGAGGTTAGAATTTTTGGAGATTTAGATTATCAGCATTTTGAATATGAACTCAGAAGAGACAGTCTTGGTGATTTAATAAAAGTCACAGATACGACAAGAGTTGATGCATTACATCTTTTACTTGGTACAAAAGCAAGTTTAGAAAATTTTGAAGGAAAAGTTACTTATGAAAATTATGCTACAAATATTTTTAGTGCATTAGATGTTCCACTTGGAGCTTTGAAATTACATGGGAAGATTGGATTTTCAACAGACCAATTTTTTGAAGAGTGGGACTGGCTACCAAAAACTGTTTTAAGTGCAGAAGGTGCTTATGTTTTTCATGACCCGATTAATGTTAAGAGAGAATATCAATGGGACTTAAATGGTTTTATGACTCAAATCTCTTTTTGTGAGGATGTGCCAATACTTGGACAGATAAAAAATATAAGAGGTACTTATGGTCAATATTACGATACTCAAATAGAGAATTTTTATAATGGATGGAGCGTGGGATGTCAAATAGTACCTGGAAATTTAACTCCATTGGATGTGTCTGTAACTAAGGGCATAACCCCATATGGTAATGAAATTATTAAATATGGATTGGGTTTTGCATTTTACTCATCTAAGGAAGAAGGAAATGTAACAGAGATAACAAGATATCTTCCAAAAGTAGAGATTTCTAGAACTTACAATTCAGAAACTAGAACATATGATTTTAATGCTGGTTTGGAATTAGTAATAAATGGTTTCTAAAAAAGGTAAGTGACTTTAGGCCACCTTATGTTGTTCATTTCTTTCGAAAATTGAACATCTGACATTTGACTAAGCAGTCTTAAAGACCTTGCACCAGTCAGGACATTCGTCTCATCAAATTTTTTGCTTCTTAGCTCCTCGCTTGATTCACAGCTCAGCAAAAACTGTGTCGTTTCTGTAATGTTGCCATGCATTTCTGCATATCACTTTCATGATTAACACTACTCCAAAAATTCGGAGGGTGGGCGGACCTTCCTCACTTCTTTGCCTTTTACAGCAAAATAGCGATAGTCAGTTAGTCACTTACCACTACAAGAAAGATTTTTACATTTAAAAAGTTTATGTATTTATCATCAAATGTTTCGCTATTTCTTTTCTTTACTCCAAAATCTTATCAATGGATGTATTGCTAAAATTACTCCGACTGCCAGCCAAACCCACCATAAATTGTGGAACCAAACTGGTTGTTTTACAAACAAAGCAGCTATAAACCATGCAAAACCAAATATAGAAATTTTTACCAGTTTCAGGTCGAAACATTTAAGTCTTTTTACTCTTTTATCACACCACATGTAAAACATTTTTTACACCTCTAGATAGATTAAAGAATTTAAGGTTTTTAAGATTTTTGAAAAGATAAGTTTAAAAAGAATATTAACAATTTCAATAAAATGGTTGGAAAAGAGGTTCATCAGGAAAAACTTTCTATAGAAAAAGCTAAAAAAATAAGCATAGCAGAAGGTTCATTTAATGGGATAACTGAAGGAGTTGGTCGAAGATATATAACACCTTATGCTATTTCCCTCGGTGCTAACAATATTCAGATTGGTTTTTTGAGTTCATTGCCGTTATTGCTCGGGAATTTTACGCAACTTTTAACTTTGAGATTAATGAGAAAATTTTCAAGAAAAAAAATAATTATGATTGGAGCTTTTATAGAAGCTTTGATGTGGCTTCCAATAATTGCCTTGGGATTTTTGATGGTATTTATCAATTTAAAATCAGATCTGGCTTCAGTTTTGTTGATAATAATTTATTCCATACTTATGATTCACGGAACTATAACTGTTCCAGCATGGAGCTCTTGGATGAAAGATTTAGTAACGGAAAAATCCGGGGCTTATTTTGCTATGAGGACGAGAATCATAGAACTAATAACATTAACTAGTATTCTAATTGCGGGTTTTGTTTTGGATTTTTTTAGGGGAAATAAAGTTTTTTTTGGATTCGCAATTTTGTTTGCAGTAGCTTTTATAGCAAGACTTGTTTCAGTTTCATTTTTTAAAAATAAGTATGAACCTCATTTTAAGCATAGAGAAGAACATCATTTTACTTTATTTGATTTTATCAAAAAAATGCTTAATAATAATTTCGGGAGATTTGTTTTGTTTGTTTCTTTAATGTCTGTCGCTGTTTGGATAGCATCTCCGTTCTTTGCTGTTTACATGTTAAAGGAATTGAATTTAAGCTATGCTAATTATACATTGATAGTTGTTGCGAGTTCCTTAACAAGTATATTATTTTTTCCGTTCTGGGGAAAATTCTCTGACTTATATGGGAATTTAAAAGTCCTTAAAATTTGTAGCTGGTTAATTTGCTTAATTCCGTTATTATGGCTTCCATCTGTTTTTTTGATTAAAAGCAATCCAGGATTTTTAGTTCCGTATTTAATAGCTGTTGAAGCTTTATCTGGAGCTTGCTGGGCTGGCTACAATTTATCTTCAAGCAATTTTGTTTACGATGCTGTAACACGAGAAAAAATGGCTCACTGCTTTACATATTTCAACATATTGAGAAGCATCGGATTTTTTATCGGTTCCATGGCTGGAGGTTTGATTTTGACATTTTCAATCACATTATTTATTCTCACTCCGATACTAGTTGCTTTCTTGCTAAGTGGAGTTTTGAGAATCTTGATTAATATATTATTAATGAATAAAGTTAGGGAAGTAAGAGAAGTAAAAATACTAAAAAAACAGGATGTTCTGGAAAAATTGAATAATATGTATCCAGAAGAAATGTTTAGAATGTTCAGATAGTTAATTTTCTTTTTCCATATTATTATCAACCAGATAAATTCTTTCCAGCCTTTCTATTTTATGCAACTCCTTTAATTTTTCAATCAAATCTTTTGGAAGCTTGTTTTCTTCTATCATCCTAGATAATTTAAAAGTATCAACATCGCTTAAATCATTGTAAAATCCGTGATTAATCAACAAGGTTTTAATAACATCCCTCCCAATCTCATTTTTATTCGGAAATTTTAAAACATCTTTAATCCAGACTCTTGCTTTTTTGTTCGAGCCAAAAATCGTGTCCAAATTATTTTTCTCGGAATATTTCACAAGGGCTTCTTTGAGTTTTTCAAGGTTTTCATCCAATTCCATATTGACTTTTTGTTTTTGCAACAATAGCTCAGAATATTTATTTACTAAATTCACGCCTTCCTCTTTTAAAAATTCATTAATTGGTTTGTCTTTTATTTCTTCAAGATGCTTCCATTTGGGGCATATCGGCTTGTATTCGCACCAGTCACATAATTTGGAAGCTTTGGCATCAAATTTATCGGTATTTTCTATCTTCTTTATTGTGTTCAACGTTTCTTCCTTTACTTTTTTTAATATTTTCTCATCTACTTCCAGACAAAATTCCTTGTCAAAAGCGAGAAAATGCCAGATTAAACATATTTTGTCTGCATCCTGATACATTTCTCTTATCGCCAGAGAATACAAAGCTAGCTGTTTGTCTTCTTCCAATTCATCATTTGTTTTGAGATATCCTGAAGTTTTATAATCATGAATTTCATAAGTTTTTTTAGTCTCATCATAAACTAATCTGTCAATAAAACCCTGCATCTGATATTTTTCATCTTTATCCAGATTAATAAAAATCTGTTTTTCCGTCGCTATTGTGTTCTCCTTAAATGGTTTGTATCTTTCGTAATAATTTGTTAGAAATTTTGTGCCTGTATTAAAATAATCCTTGTCTTCGAATTCTTTTATAAACTTTATATTTACATTGAAATTTTTTTCCCAGTTTTTTTTGAAAATATCCAACAGCTCTTTCAAATCAGGTAATTTTTCCATTTTTACCTGTTTGTAAAGCCATTCCAACGCCTCATGAACTCTGCTTCCGAGAAATGATTCTATAGTCTCAACTTCTGGAATTATCTTGTCGAGATATCTGTATTTAAATTTCAAAGGACATTGTTTGAATGTTTCAATTCTTGAATGGCTGTAAATCATAAAAAGTAATAAACAATTATCTATTTAAATATAATTTATTTTTTATATGGATGCAAAAAACAAAATTTTCATCTTATTGTCTGAACGGAATTGCTGATGGATGCAAATATTGTATAAAAGGAGAAAAATTAGTTTTGTTTATAACCGGAAAATGTCCTGTTAAATGCTGGTATTGTTCTTTGAGCAAGAAAAGAAAAGATATTGATAAAATTTGGGCAAATGAAAGAGAATGCAAAAATGTTAAGGACGTTATTTCCGAGGTTAAAGAGAGCAATGCGACATCTGCAGGAATAACCGGAGGAGATCCTCTTTTATTTTTTGAAAGAACAATAAGATTTGCAAAGGCATTAAAAAAGGAATTTAAAAATTTTCACATGCACATTTATTTGCCTACGCTATTTGTTACAAAAGAAAAATTGCAAAAATTATCAAAATACGTCGATGAAGTAAGATTTCATCCTTTATTTTTGTCAAGAAATCTTTCAGAAAAAGATAAAAATTTTGACATAGAAAAAATAAAACTTGCTTTATTATTCTGGAAAAAACAAAATATTGGAATTGAAATGCCCTGTTTTCCAGAAAGGAAAAAGGAAATTTGGGAATTTATAAAAAAACTAAAAAATTACATTGGATTTGTTAATCTGAATGAATTTGAAATAAGCGAGACAAATTATGACATTATAACAAAAAATTACAAGCTGAATAAGGATGGTTATACAATTGCAGATTCTAAAAAAGCTGGTTTATGGATTATAAGACAGGCTGAAAAAGAAAAACTAAAATTAAAAATTCATTTATGCACTGCAGAAACAAAAAACTGGCACCAGTATAAAAACAGATTAAAATTGCATAAAATTTATAAATATGGCTACAGAACTCCGGATGGAACAGTCAGGTATTTTGCAATTTACGCAAAAAATGTTGATAAAACAGCAAAGGAACTGAAAAAATTCAAGGAAATATATGTTGACAAAAATAAAAACAGGATAATCTTGGATGAAAAAATTGTTCCGGGAATATTAAAATTAAAAAAATACAAAATCGCCAGAGTTGAAGAATATCCTACTTTTGACAAGGATGAAACGCAATTTGAATTTATCAATTAAATTTTGATGTTAATTAAGAATATAAAAATTTAAAAAGGAAAAAAAATAAAACTAATATGGAAGAAGTAAAAATTGCAATGGTGAACGGAGCTTCAACTGCTCTAAGATACAAAAGAGAAAACCCATCTGCTAGCAACGAAGAAATTTCCCAGTATGTAATGAGAAA
Organism: Candidatus Pacearchaeota archaeon CG10_big_fil_rev_8_21_14_0_10_31_59; assembly: GCA_002763115.1. Lineage (GTDB taxonomy): Archaea > Nanobdellota > Nanobdellia > Pacearchaeales > CG1-02-31-27 > CG1-02-31-27. The sequence continues at coordinate 61,548 of PFCW01000001.1, read as the reverse complement.
AGCCAAAGGAACCGGGGCTGAAAAAGTAGCAACAATGGTTGGCGCTTCCAAAGCTTTGGGAATGGTGGACAAAAATCCTTCAGTTACAGAAAGAGAGATTATAAAAAATATTGTTGAGTCAGGCGATGAGATTTTGAAGAATATGATGGAAGATTAAGTTTTATTTCTCTTGCTAAATGTTAATTGAAGTAGTTATAGAAATTAAAGTTTTATTCCGGGGTCTTTTAAATCTTTAGAATGCTGGTCCATAGTTCCCTTTCTAAGACACTCCCAGCAAGTATGAACTGTTCCGTTTTTTTCTGTTATTATCCCCTTACCTTTGCATTTTGGACAATTTGGGTCTGCCATTTTAACCTTTAGTTTGTAATGTAAGGGTGGATTTAAATAGATTTCTGTTGTAAATAATTACTTTTTGATATACTTTCCAAGACCGCAAATTTCTACAACTTTTTCAGTGTATAACGCAAGAGTTGAAATTGCTAAATGTTTTCTTCTTATTGCTTCAGCCACAACATAAGAAATCGGAAGAATTCTTATTCCAAGTTTAGATAAAACAGAATCTGGTTGGAGTACTGTATCTGTTCCTATAAATTTCGCATATTCTAAAGATTTTAATTTTTCCGTTGCATTTTCAGTTAACAATAAATGAGTTGCATAAACAACAACATTCTTTGCCCCATTTTTCATTAGAGTTTCATAAGCATTAACTATCGTTCCTCCACCGTCGATGATATCATCAACTATTACTGCAGTTTTACCTTCAACATTATGACCGCTTAAACCTAAAACTTCAGATTTTCCAACTTCTGGTCTGGTTTTTGCTATCCATGCCAAACCTTCTGTTTGTAGCATTTCCCTTAAACTTTCACATTTTCTAACACCTCCAGCATCCGGAGATACTATTACAACATCAGTTCCATAATTAGATCTTATATCTGAAGCATATAATGGCAAAGGTTTTACATTATCAAACTCTCTGGCTAAAGCCAAACTTTGTTCACTATGAATATCAACTGTGATAAAAGCTGTTCTGTCTCCTCCAGCAGCTCCTCTTAATGCATTAATATATGCTCTTATATTCACGGGTTCTCCCCTTTCTGTTTTTCTGTCCTGTCTGCTACCAAAAAAATAGGGCAAGACAAAAGTCAAACTTTTAGCTGCACCGCTTACTAAAGCATCTGTCCATACAATTAATTCCTGCAATCTTTCAGCAAGTGTCGGGGTAAAAGTCATTATCAGATAAACATCTCTTCCCCTCACAGTCTCTTTATCTGCTATCTTCGTTTTCAAATCAGAATCTTTAAATCCTATTTTCTTTGTTTCGCATAAAGATTTTTTAAGATAGTTTGCAACATTCAAAGCAAAATTATTATCTTTAGTTGAAGAAATCAGAACTAAATTTTCCAAGTCCTCTTTTGATCCCATAATTATTTATCAATGTAATTGTTTTTAAGTTTTATTGTAAAGAAAAATAATCTTTTTAGTTATTTTACAATTTCAATTTGTGATGGCTCATCCAAGATAATTTCCGGTTTACCATTATATTCCTTAATCTTGCCTGTTATCTTTACAGTTTTATCTTCAAAATAATTTTCTATTTCAGAAGGAAATTTGCTTAAATCAGAAGAAAATATAACTGCTGTAAAGCATGTATTCGGATAAGGTTTTTCAAAGTTGATAAAAACAGTATTGGTCTTGCTTTTGTAAACATCAACAATTTTACCTTGAACAGTTTTTTCCTGTCCTATAAAATCAGAGGCTGAACAAGCTCTTATAATATTAGGATCTAAAATTTCTTCGTTTTCAGTTTCAGTTGTTGAAGATGAATATTCAGATAATTGGGATGAACCAGACCACTTGCAGCCAATTTTATTTTGCATGGCATTTTCTTCAGCTTTTAAAATTTCTTCCTTGTAATTTTTGTTTTCCGAGGAAAATCTTGCAACAGCCAAGCCCTCTTCAACCATTTTCAGATTTATATTTTCTCCGTCAAGAAAAATATATCTTAAGTATCTTCCATATTGGTCTTTATCTTCAACATCTTGTTCAAGTTCAACTTCTTTGCTTAAAACTAACTCTTCCAATCTTAATTTCGCCTGTTCATAGCAAGGATAACCTTGTTCATCTGTATCAATTCCCAATAATCGAACTGATTCTCCTTTCACAATGACAGTATCTCCGTCGATAATCTTTGTTACAACTCCTGTTTCTCTTTCATTTAGATTTTTTATTACATTTCCGGTTGGCTTTGGATTAACAGCAAGAATAATAATTACTACAACTAAAATCAAAAAGATTGAAGCAATCAAAACTCTTTTTTTGTTCAGGGGCATATTTTAGTTAAGAAGAAAGATTATAAATAAATTTCTATAATGCAGTTAATTTTTTATAGTTCAAGTTTATTGTTTATATATGACTAAAAAAATTGAATCAAGAAAGATGGTATGCGGGAGAATGACTACTTCTGAAAGCCGTGCACTAAATAAAGAATTCCTCCCTTTAATAGAAAAAAGTTTGAGAGAGACAACAAAAACAAGACAAAGATTAAGCAAGTATGATGAAATTCCCATTTTGGATGAAAATGATGGTTATAACGGATCTCTTTATATAAAGAGAATTAATGGAAGAAATGTTTTAATTAGAAAAGATGAATACGGGTACCAAAGAGAAACTTCAGTTGAGAAAATAATGGAAGAGATCAAAAAAGAGAGAGCTCAGAAGTCGGCTTATCTACATCTTTCAAATGAAGGAATTATTAAGGAAGAAGATTTCTGAGATATCAAAATACTTGGGGGGAATTTGTAAGAAGTTAGGAGATTAAAGTTTTTTGAAATCATGAATATAAATAATTTATTATGTTAGAAATTATCTATGGAGACCACTCACAAGCTCTTCCATCTTTATCCTCATCCAGCCAGTGAACATCATTGCTTCTTCCACCACAAAATTCATAAACTTCTTGAGCTTCTCTTTGAGTTCTAAAATCTCTACAATTATAAGCATTGTAACCACAAATATATTTTGGATAAATTTGTTGATAAGTTGGTTGAGATTCATAAACTGGTTCGTAATACTGATAATTAGTTTCCTCTTTAATTTTTTCCGTTTCTTTGAGAGATTCTATGATAAGAAGGTATTCGTAATAATCTTGGTCGTCACAAATATTATTATTATTTTCATCCAAACAACATTCTTCTTTGTACCATACATAAGGTCTTTGACAAACTGAATTTGATATTTCTTTCCCAAGACTTCCCGCAATATAAAAAATTACTACTAATAACCCGACCAAAATAATTCCGAGAATTATAATCGCTCCCATTAATTCTGAGTTTACATTTTTAGTCATTTTAATTTTTCAGCTATAAATTTTCTAAATTCTCTTTCTTTCTTTTCTTCTTTACCTTGTATTAAAGCACAAATAAAACATCCGATTGCTAATAAAAAAGAGATTACAAAAATTGGACCATATGTTGATTGTTTAACAATGCAGTAAGTTGAAATAGAATCCATTCCATTACAAAAAGTCATAGCATTACTCCACATAAATGAAAAAATTGCTCAGATAATAACAAAAATAATTCCGAAAACATACCAACATGCTTTTTTCATTTAACTAAGATATTTTGTAGATTTATATTTATTTCTTCAGTTCAAAACATATTTTAGAATTCCAAATTTATAAGCAAAATAACACATACTTTCTCTCGATAGAAAATTTCCGATTAAAAGTTTAGGTTTTTTGTTTAAACTTTTTTTCGAAAAAAGTTTAAGGCTATTAGTTGTGGAGTGCTGAAATTCTCGTTACCTTGAATCTTACACACCCACTCTATCAACGTTATCTTCTATAACGGCCTTGGTTGACTATTTTTACGAGCTGCTTCATGCTTAGATGCATTCAGCATTTATCAGTTAGCGCGTAGCTACCCGGCCTGCTGTATGAAAACAACCGGTACACCAGAGGCGCCGGACGAAGGTTCCTCTCGTACTACTTCGTCCTTTCATTCAGTCAACAACACATCTATTAGATATCAAACAAACTGTCTCACGACGTTCTTAACCCAGCTAACGATTCCTTTTAAGTGGTGAACTCCCGCACCCTTGGATGCTTATGCACACCCAGGATAGGAAGAGCCGACGGCGATGTAGCAAGCCGCGCCGTCAATGTGAACTATCGGGCGCGACCACCCTGTTTTCCTTGGGGTAACTTTTCTGTCATCCTTAAGTCCCACTAAAAGACTATAAGGGTTCGCTGAGCCGCGCTTTCGCGTCTGCGTCTCTTGCTGTGCAAGACACAGTCAGGCAAGCATTTACCTCTACGCTCCTTTCATGGTTTCCAACCACAATGAGCTTACCATTGGGCCCTACCGATATCTTTTCGGTAGGGTGCCGCCCCAGCCAAACTGCCCACCAACAAGTGTCCTCTATCGAGTAAGTTTTTCAAGAACAACTAAGTAGTTTTACATTGGTGATTATTTCCAACCCGAAAGTTGAAACATAACATCTCCTACTTACGCTATGTAATTATTCGTGAAAAACAGTCGCAGGCTGCAGTAAAGTTCCACAAGGTCTCCGCTTCCCAATAGATGTCTTTGGTCCCTGCACCAAAATGAAAGGTTCGGAAGGTTCTTCGTAGGGACAGCGACCACCTCGTTAAACCGTTCATGCACGTCGTTATTCAAACGACAAGGCATTACGCTACCTTAAGAGCCTCATAGTTAGGCCCGCCGTTTAATGGACCTTAGCTCTCTTGAAAAAGAGTTTTAGACACCATTACTGGGCAGATCTCACCGCCTATACATATCCTTTCGGGGTTGCAGGCGGCTACGTTTTTGATAAACAGTCGGGCAGTCCTTGTAATTGCAACCTACTTCTGCTGAACTTCTGCAACACAGAAATAGGCACCCCTTATACCGAAGATATGGGGCTAGATTGCCGAATTCCCTTACGAAGATTAACCTTTCCCGTCTTAGCCTATTAAGCTAGGGTACTTGTGTCAGATCTAGGTACGGTTAGATGGTTCGCTAATAAAATTTTTCACTGGCTCTAAGACTCAACAAATTTAGCTTTTTGTTTTCTTCTGCTTCTCGTTATTACAACACTCCACAGAGTTATACAGAAAGACATCCATATAGAATGTTCTGCTTATCTCAAAGCGTCATTTATATTAGTTCGCTCGCGCTCTAGCCATCTAGTTCAGGAATATTAACCTGATTCCCATTCCAATAACTATATTAAGGTTAAAGTTAGGACCGACTAACCCTCGGTTGAACGACATTGCCGAGGAACCCATACCCCTTTCGACGGTTTCCGTTCTCAGGAAACTTAGATCCTACTAATACCGGGATTTTCATTACTACTCGGTCCATCCTCTCTCTCGAGAAAACTTCTGTCCAAGCAGTACGCCTGCCTACCACAAATCCTCAACTGAGAATTGTCTAAAGTATCGGTGCCATGTTTAGCCCCGTCCATTTTCAGCGCTTTAAACCTCGAAAGGTGAGCTGTTACGCTTTCTTTAAAGGGTGGCTGCTTCTGAGCCTACCTCCCTTCTGTCTTGGGCTTAAAACCACTTTCGATGCACTTAACATGAACTTAAGGACCTTAACTTTAGTTTGCATTGTTCTGCTCTTGTACATGCAGCTTACCCGCACGCGCTTTGTCTCATTTTACATTGTTAACAAGTTCTGAGTTGGATAGGATACCGCAGTCATTACAACCTTGTACACCCAATCCGTAGCTTTACCTCGTTAACCAACTAAATGAAGCTATACTAAGGCATATTTCGACAGGAACCAGCCAACGCCGAGTTAGATAGGCTTTTCACCCCTAGCCTCAGATCATCCAAGCACTTGTCCGTAGCACTAGTTCGGTCCTCCACTCCTCGTAAGAGAAGCTTCAACCTGCCCAAGGCTAGATCACTCGGTTTCAGGTCTTACCCAATTGACTAAAACGCCCTTTCAGACTCGCTTTCGCTTCGGCTTCTTTTGCATTAACCTCGCCAATTAGGTAAACTCCCCGGCCCGTTTTTCAAAACGTACGTTGCAATTCCTTAGAACCGCAACAGTCTATAACTACTAGATTTCAGGTCTTTTAACCCTCTGTTAAGAGTACTTTTCAGAGTTCCTTCGCAGTACTAATTCGCTATCGGACTTAGGTTTATATTTAGAGTTAGCTTTTAGTTAAGCCATATTCACGCCCCCAATCCAGCGGACGTTACTCTTTGTTGGCTAAGCCATACTGTCTACATCTACGGGACTATCACCCTTTAAAGTGTAACTTTCCAGTCAACTTCGATTCAACAGCTGCAGGTAAACCAACACCACATCTCTATTCTTTTTCAAGAAAGATTCGGTTTGCTCTCTTCCCTTTTCGCTCGCTGCTAATAAGGGAATCATTACTATTTTCTTTTCCTCTGGGTACTAAGATGTTTCAATTCCCCAGGTATGCTTTTCTTTCGAAATGTCTCTAAAGACTCATTCAGCATTCGGGAATCTTGGGATCTAAGACTGCATGCATCTCCCCCAAGCTTATCGCAGCTTGCCACGCCCTTCGTCGCAACCTAAACCAATCCATCCGTCTAGTAGCTTTTGTAGCATCTATCAGGAAAGTATGTGTTATTTTGCCTCATTGGATTATTATCCTCGACAAATCCGACGATAAATAAAATTTACCGGCTTCATCTTTGTTAATTTCATCTATTGAATTGATGAATATAATGTCACGACGTTTTTCAACGCATATCGTTAACCTAGGTTTAAACCAGGTTTCTTGATTAAACTTCTTTTCAAAAGAAGTTTAAATGGACCCGCCGTGACTTTCGAAATTTTTACTCACTAGAAGAGATAGAGCAAAAATTTTCTCGAACACGGGGCCTCCTCCTTGCAAGGGAGGCGCTCTAAACCAACTGAGCTACGGGCCCATTTTTCGTCGATATGACTATAAAATATAGTTTTCTTTTTCATGAAATTTTTTCTCTTCCAAGAAAATTTGAAAAATTTTCTGGACCAGAAATTCTTATGAATTTCTTGGTTATAAGAGAAAAAAATTATAGGAGGTGGTCCATCCGCAGGTTCCCCTACGGATACCTTGTGACGACTTAACCTACCTTGTCGTGCTTAAAGTCTTTTCCTTTCGAACTTCCTCCAAACACAACTCGGTTGGTTTGACGGGCGGTGTGTGCAGAGAGCAGGGACTTATTCACCGGGCGTTGCTAACACCCGATTACTAGGAATTCCAGCGTCATGAGGATGAGTTGCAATCCTCAATCTGAACTGAGACAGCGTTTAGGGGATTAGCTCCTCCTTTCGGAGTTGCATCTCATTGCTGCTGCCATTGCCGTGCGCGTGTAGCCCAGGGGATTCGAGGCGTACTCACCTAACGTAGCCCGCACCTTCCTCCTTGTTGCCAAGGCGGTCTGTGTAGTGTGCTTTCGTACAGAATCGCAACAACACACACGGGTCTCGCCTGTTACCTGATTTAACAGATCATCTCACGACACAGGCTGACGTCGGCCATGCACCTTCTCTCAGCGTGTTAGGTAAGCCCTTTAGACTGACCTTCATTCTGCTGTCGCTCCTGGTGAGGTTCACGGGGTGGAATCTAATTAAACCGCACACGTCACTCCTTGTAGTGCTCTCCCGCCAATTCCTTTAAGTTTCGACCTTGCGGCTGTACTTCCCAGGTAGTACACTTAACGGCTTCCCTTCAGCACTGCAATCTCCCAAGGAGATCACAATGTTTAGTGTACAGCGTTTACAGCTAGGACTACATGGGTATCTAATCCATTTCGCGACCCTAGCTTTCATCCCTCACCGTCAGAACCGTTCTCGTAACGTGCCTTCGCCATTGTTAGTCCACCAGGGATCAAAGTATTTTACCACTACTCCAGGTGTACTCGTTACGTCTCCCGGTCTCCAGTATAAGAGTTTCTCTTGCACGATGTTACGTTAAGCGCAACAATTTCACAAGAGACTTTTTATACGGGCTACGGATGTTTTAGACCCAATAAAGTTGGCCACCACTTGGACCGCCGGTATTACCGCGGCGGCTGGCACCGGTCTTGCCCAGTCCTTATTCATCTACCGTTTTAAAGTAAATAAAAGATTCTCTAAGAGAATCACTTTGGATACCTCTGTCACACTTTCGTGCATTGCAGAATTTTCGCGCCTGCTGCACCCCGTAGGGCTAGGACTAGTGTCTCAGAGTCCTTCTCGGGGCTCCCACTCTCATGGCCCCTATTGATCATCGCCTTGGTGGTCCATTACACCACCAACTAGCTAATCAACCGCAGTCCTATCCTAAGGCCTAATGTTTCAAGGAAAAATCATCCCAGAAAAATCCTCTATTCAGTATTGTCCTCAGTTTCCCGAGGGTATCCTGAACCTTAGGGCAAGTTAACTACGTGTTACTGAGCAGTTCGCTCTCTTGCGAGAAACTTGCATGGCTAATTCGTATCCAAATAGCAGCAGCCTCCAGCAGGATCAACTGGATTTATTACAAGTAACTTAAAGCTCTCCTATCAATTTTTATCGACGGAAAAACTATCAATCTAGAAAATTCTCGACGATAATATTGGTATGATCGAATCTATTATTTTAAATTAAAATTATAATCAAGAAGTTTGACTAGATTGCTTGCTCTATCTCGATCATACCCTAACATAATTTCCAAGGTTAGAGCACTCATCTAGTGTCATTTTATTATTCACCAAAAATTTTTCCATATATAAACCTTTCGGTTTTTTACCCTCTGACAATAGTACATTCTTATTGACAGAAAGTAAATTTTATAGTTAATTCTTCTAAGACCTTCAACTTTAAATACTTTTCTGTATATTTACCACTTTACAAAAGTAACAAATATGAAGATTTTCAAATATAAAATTCTTTTGTAATGATGTTGATTCAATTTTAAAAGTTAAAATGTTTCAACTGATTTCTAAACATTTTTAAATTGCAGTTTATTTTATTGAACATGGAACAGATTAATGAAAAAGAAAAGAAACATAAAATTAAATGCACTTATCAAGATCATAAAACAGCCTCTGGTAAACTTTGGCATTTTCTAGCTCACGATAACTCGATATGGTCCTGGATTGTCGATATAATACTGATATTTTTAATTGTCAAATTTTTAATTTTTCCAGGTTTCTCTTTAATATTTGGAACACCGCTTCCTTTTGTCATTGTTGAATCCAGTAGTATGCATCATGAAGGTCTAGTTGATGAATATTGGAAATCATACGGAGATTGGTATGAAGACAAAAATATAACCCTAAATGAATTTAAAGAGTGGAAATTTAGTAACGGAATGAATAAAGGTGATGTTATTGTTGTAGTTGGAAAAAAACAATACCAAGAAGGTGATGTAATAATTTTCAGCAATTTACAAACCAAAACTCCGATAATTCACAGGATTGTTCTCATTAACGAAGACGGAACTTATCAAACCAAAGGAGATCATAATAACGGACAAAACAATTATGAATTTTCAATTAAACAATCGCAGATAAAAGGAAAATCTGTTTTAAGAGTTCCTTATATTGGATATCCAAAAGTTCTTCTTTGTGAAAATATGAAAATTCCCGGGATATGTAAATAATAGTTGTTATTCTGAAGTAATTACAAATAGAAAGTTTTAAATATTTCTAAATCTTAGTAAATAATGGTTAAAATGAAAAATGGAGATAAAGGTTATACTAAGCCTAGATTGTGGAATAAAATTTTGGCAAATGTAGGAATCGGATTAGCCGTGATTTTAACTGGATTTGTAAGCACTAATGCTTTAATGAATACTTATATACAAAAGTTAAACCAAGATATTAAAGATTCTGCAACTACTGTAGTGTTTAGTAGTGGTTATGACCCCACACATTTACCAAAACCGATTATAGCGGGGGCGATAGATTTTTTTATGTACGCTCCAATAACGTTAAGACAAAACCTCATGGGAAATAAGGTAGACTGGTATAGTAATGCAACAAAAAATGAGATGCTAGAAATATTAGTAAATCCCCAGTATGATAACGTAGTTTTTATAGGTCATGGTGCTAGTGATAATTATGCTACCCCCGATGGTGATCTTACTTCAAGTGATATTATGGTAAGAAGATTTTTATTAAAGGAAGAAAATTTGACAAAAAAAGGTGAAATAATTCAATATACTTGTGGGGGTGGTGGAGGTATTAGCTTAAGAAGAGTATTATCAGCTAATCTAAAAGGAGATAAAGGATATGGTTTTGAAAAAAATATTTCTATCTTTGAAAATTGGGGAAAAGCTTGGAAAGAATTAATTTTAGTTCTTTAATTTTTTCCGAAAACTTTATAAATTGTATTCAATAAAGGTATTGAATGAAATTTTGTCCAAAATGTGGTGCAGTCTTGATACAAAAGAGGACCAGGTGGAGTTGTTCAAATCCTAATTGCAGTTATTCCACCGATGAAAAAATAAAGCTTATGAGTTCTGAAATAAAAGAAAAGAGGGAAAAGATAGATATTTTAAAAGAAAAAGATACAAATGTATTGCCCTTGGTTTCAGCAACATGTCCGAAATGCGGGCATAGAAAAGCTTATTATTGGTCTTCACAGATGAGATCTGGCGATGAAGCAGAAACAAGATTTTTTAGATGTGAAAAATGTAACGAGACTTGGAGAGAATACTCTTGATGAAAATTGTCATCTTATTTCTTTTATTTTAATACTGTAATTTTCAGTATTGAGGAAATTTTCAATTTCCAAAACAGGAAATTATGATTAATTTCCGTGTATCAAAATAGAAAACTGCAGTTTTCTATTTTTAGTATAAGCAAATAACTTTTTAAATTGTATTTCTTTATTATTCTCAACGGGCTTGTAGCTCAGTTGGTAGAGCACCGCACTCTTACTACAACCTTTTCTAGAAGAAAAGGTTCTAGGAGTTCCAAAAGACTATTTTAGTTTTTGGATTCGTAAGTGAAATGCGGGTGTCGGGGGTCCAAATCCCCTCAGGCCCATAATAAAATTATGTCAATCTAAAGACTAAATAAGTTTCTTTGGATTCGACGAGCCTTTCTTTTCTAAAGAAAGGATAGTCAATGAAAAAATACCGTCGTGAAAAAAGAAGAGAAGCAGAAAAAGAGAATTATTCTGAAAAGATAAAAAGATTTCTTGAAGATATTGAAAAAATTTATGATGAAGATTTTTTTATTGTAGTTGAGGGAAAAAATGATATTAAATCTTTAGTGGGGATAGGAATTCCTGAGAAAAAAATATTCCAGCTGAAAACTCCGCAAAAAGGGGCTTACAATCGAATTGCTGAACTGGTAGAATTCTGCGCTGAAAATAATTATTTTATAATAATTTTTACAGATTTTGATGATGAAGGCAAAAAACTTTACAATTATATAAAAGAAAAAGCCCAGAAGGAAGGTGTAAAAATCAATGACTCTTTCAGAGACAAATTAAAAAATTTAAAAGTCAGCCATGTTGAAGGTTTGAGAAGATTTGTTGAAAGGAATATTTAAAATCCTTCCAAAACAGTCTTCATTTTTTCAGTTAATTTTTCTGTGACAGCTTCTGATTTTGAATCTACAGCTATTCTTATCAAAGATGGTTCTGTTTGTGAGGACCTTATTGCAACCCATATATCTTCAGTAAACATAATTTTAAATCCTGCATTTTTTCCGAAGTTTTTAAAATTAAAATTATTCCTCATACACCAATCTTCTAATTTATCATTTAAATTTTCAATTTTTTTATTTATACCTCCCTTTTTGTAATATCGTTTCGGCAATTCTTCATATAAATCATGTAAAGTCTTGTTTTCCTTGCACATATAATCTAAAATTATCAGCAAAGATAAAATTCCGTCTCTGCATCTTGAAGGCCATAGTATAAAACCACCTGATGAACCTTCACCTCCGACCAAACAATCTTTTGCCTTCATGGCTTCAACAACATTGCATTCACCAACATCAGTTTCATAAATTTTAATACCGGCCTCATTGCAGATATCTTTTATGATATAAGAAGTCATATTATTTATGACAACTCTGCTTCTGTTTGCCTTTAGAAAATTTATCAGACCTAAAGCAAAAATTTCATTTCCAGATAAATATTTGCCTTTCTCCGTTATCAACGCCAGTCTGTCTGAATCACAGTCAAAAGTTGCTCCGGCAGTATTCTTTTCTTTGCATAAACTGATTAATTCTTCCAAAGCATCTTCCGTCGGTTCAATTTTATGTTCAAACTGCCCGAATTTTTTGTTTATTATTTTAGCATTGAATTTTAATTCTTTTACTAATTCAGAAATTACCCTTGAAGCAGAACTTCCATTTAAATCAATAATCAAATTTAGTCTTTCAGCTTTAATTATGCTTCTTGCTTCCGGTTTCAAAAAACCTAGGATAAATTTAACATATCTCTTTTCTATTTCTCTCCTTAAATTTTTCCAGTCTCCTTTTTTCTTTTCAATTAATTCTGAATTTTTATAAGAAATCATTTTTTCAAATTCATCTTTTGTTAGCTGGCTCCCATCTTCTTTGCAGAATTTTAGTCCATTATAGTCTTCAGGATTATGGGATGCTGTAATTATTATTCCACCATCAGATTTAGTTTCCCTGATTGCAAATTCAATTGCCGGTGTTGGGATTATATCAACATAATAAACTAAAAAACCTCTTTCAGTGAAAAATTTTATTAAAATTTTAGCTATATTTTTTCCGGAGTTCCTGCTGTCTCTTCCTATAACTATTTTATTTTTTCCGTTTAAAAATAAAGCAAAGCAATTTGCATAATCAATCAGTTTTTCTTCTCTTAGATATTTCAACTCTACCCTTATTCCCGAGAAAGATTCTATTATGTTTTTAAATCCGAGTCTTTCATTTTTCAAATCTTCTTCGTTGCTTATATGTAATGGTTTCTTAATTTCAATGACTTCAAATGGTTTTTCTTTATTCAATATCATAATGCTGTCTGTTATTTCGTATTCGTTCCTTTTTTTGTTTATTGGAGTTTCCCTTATTGCATCAAAAATCTCGAAAGGAAAAATGTAAATACCGGCGTTTACAAAATTTCCCAAATTATTCTCTTTTATCTCATCTTTTGTCGGTTTTTCAATTACCTCTTCCAAGATATTTTTCTTATCAATTTTCAGAACACCATAATTCCAAGGATCATCAATAGTATAGGCCAACAAACAGTTATTTTTAGATTTGGAAACTTTTTTTATTATCTCTAGATTTAAAAGTGTATCGCCATTACATACCAATATATTCTCTTGTTTATCATCTTCCCCTAATTTGGATTCAATAATAGATACTGCAGTGGCAGAACCATTCTGTTCTTTTTGTTCTACAAAAAATATTTTTTCCCTTAATTCCTTGCTTAATTTCTTAACCTCTGAGAAAATATCTTCCTTTCTATGCCCCACAACAATATAAATTTTTTTAGATATTTGACTTAAAAGAATTATGTTCTTGTTTATAATCAAACTTGATTTCTGTTTTTCATCACTTAGGCTACCTAATCTTTTTCCTTTCCCTGCTGCTAATATTACGCTTATCATAGAACTATATTAAATCGTGGGTTTTTAAAATTTATTTTACAAAAATAAATAAAATAAAAAGGGGATTAAAGCTCCTCTTTTACTCTTTGCATATGGCCTGCTATCTCCTGGCCTTTCTTTGTAAGTTTTATTAGTTTTATTCTTCCTTTCTTCTCGAAATCAACCAGACCCAATTTCTCCAAGCTCTGAAGTATCTTAACCGCATGACTATATGTACAATCTATTTCCTTAGAAAGCATACTTCCATACCTCGCTCTTCCGCTCTTTTTTAAAGTTATTAACATAAGTGCTGGTTTTTTTCTGAAAAAAATGTTGAATGGGTCTTGAATCATTTTTACTCGGTTTTGTTTATTTTGATTAACCATACACCTCTATGCATTCTTTCGAATTGATATATCTTAATCATTACTTTTGTTTATAAATCTTTCTATAATATGTTTTTTGTATTAATTCTAAAGTTATAACAGAAAGGTGGTGAATATAAGCAAAGTTTGAATTAATTTAAAAAGTTTTAAATATGTTGCAAACTATTTCAAAATATGATTGATGTAAATTTGCTGAGGAAAAATCCTTCATTAATAAAGGAGAGTCAGAAAAAAAGAGGGTTAGATGAAAAAGATATAGATTTTATTCTGCATTTAGATGAAAAATGGAGAAATGTTAAGCAGGAAGTGGATTCTTTGAGGGCTGAAAGGAATAAAATAAGCGAATCTATCAACGAAGCAAAAAAGCACGGCAGAAAAATTGATGATATAATAAAAAGAGCAAAAGAGATTCCCAAAAAAATAGAGGAGAAAGAAAAGGCATTAATTGAACTTGAAGAAAAAAGAAATGAAGCGATAGATAACATTCCCAATATAATTGATAAATCGGTTCCTGTTGGGGATGCAAGCAAAAATAAAGTTTTAGAGATTGTGAAAAAACCTTCTAAATTAAGTTTCAAACCTCGAGGTCACGAAGAATTGCTTTTACAATTAGACATGCTTGATATTGAAAGAGCTTCGAAAGTTGCGGGAGCGAGATTTTATTATTTAAAAAAAGATGTTGTAAAATTAAATCAGGCTTTGATTAATTTTGCTATTAATTTTTTAGCCAAGAAAAATTTTATTTTGGTCCAGCCCCCATATATGCTGAAGAGAGACGCTTTGAAGGGAGCTTTAAATTTAAATGCATTTGAAGATATGATCTACAAGATAGAAAATGAAGATTTGTATTTGATAGGAACAGCCGAGCATGCTTTAAACGCATATTATATGAATGAAGTTATAGACAAAGAAAAATTGCCAATAAGGTTTGCAGGTATGAGCCCGTGCTTCCGAAAAGAGGCTGGCAGTCATGGAAAAGATACAAAAGGAATTTTTAGAGTTCATCAGTTTGAAAAGATAGAACAATTTATTTTCTGTAAACAGGAAGATTCATGGAAAGAATTTGATTTTATATTAAAAAATACAAAAGAGATGTTCAAAGCACTGGGAATACCGTTTAGAATTGTTGTTTTGTCTTCGGAAGATACTGGGAGGATCCCGACAAAGACAATTGATTTTGAAGGATGGTTTCCAACACAAAATGAATATAGAGAATTGGCATCATGTTCAAATTGTCTGGATTATCAGGCAAGAAGGTCTAACATTAAATATGAAGAAAACGGGGGAAGGAAATTTGTTCATACCTTGAACAATACAGCAATAGCGACAGAGAGAATGATTGTCTGCATAATTGAAAATTATCAAAATAAAAATGGTTCGATAACAATACCTAAAGTTCTTGTTCCTTACATGAATGGACAAAAAGTTATTGGCACAAAAGAAAAGGTCAAGAAGAAGTAGCTTTTTCTGTTTCATAATATTTTTAAATCAAATTTTTTTAGTAGTTAAATGCAAAACAAATTAAGACATCTCGGAGTAATCTTAGATGGCAACAGAAGATGGGCAAAACAGAGAAATTTAAATCCTTGGGAAGGATATAAAAAGGGAGCTGAGAATTTAGCAAATTTTTTAGAGTGGTGCAAAGAACTCAAAATTAAAGAATTAACATTATATGCTTTCTCCTTAAAAAATTTTGAGAGGGATAAAGCTGAAGTAAAATTCTTATTTCAGTTGTTTAAATTATGGTTCTTAAAAATATTAAAAGAAAAAAGAATTGATGAAGATAAAGTTAGGGTCAGATTTATAGGCAGAATTAAGCTTTTTCCAAAAGAAATTTATGAATTGATGAAAAAAATAATGGAAAAAACAAAGAATTATAATAATTATAGATTAAATTTCTGCATGGCTTATGATGGTCGTGCTGAAATTGTAGATGCTGTAAACAAAATTTTAAAGTCCAAAGTGAATAAGATTGAAGAAAAGGATTTCAGCAAAAATCTTTACCTTGATTCAGAACCTGACTTGATAATAAGAACTTCCGGAGAAAAAAGAATTTCTGGATTCTTACCTTGGCAGTCATCTTATTCAGAGTTTTATTTCACGGAAAAGCACTGGCCTGAATTCTCAAAGCAGGATTTAATAAAAGCGATTGAAGATTTTGAAAGCAGAGAAAGAAGATTTGGAAAATAAAAACCTTTAAATTTATTGTATTCTTGTTTTAATAATGGAAGAAAACAAAAAAACAAAAATTTTGGCAGCTGGTGATTTGCACGGAGACTTGTCTCTAGTGTATAAACTAGCTGAAAAAGCTGAAAGGGAGAATGTCGACTTAGTCATACTGGCCGGAGATTTGACAATGGCTGAAGCATCAACAGATAATATTATAGGTCCTTTTCTAAAAAAAGGAAAAAAAGTCTTGTTCATTCCTGGAAATCATGAGAGTTTTGCGACAGCGGATTTCTTGGGGGAAGTTTACAAACCAAATGCAAAAAATATTCATGGTTATTCTTTCAAGTTTAATAATATAGGAATTTTCGGTGCTGGCGGAACAACAAATATAGGACCGGCAGTCCCGATTACAGAAGAAGAAATGTTTAATCTGCTTAAACGGGGAAGTGAAAGAGTAAAAGATTTGGCAAAGAAAATAATGGTTACACATATTCATCCTTCGGATACAAAAATGGAAAAAATGTCTAGAATAGTTTCTCCGAGCAGAGCTGTAAGAAAAGCTATAGAACAATTACAGCCCGACTTTGCATTATGTTCACATGTTCACGAAGCAGACGGTTTAGAGGAACAAATCGGAAAAACAAGATTAATAAATGTTGGAAGGAGGGGGAAGATAATCGAGGTTTGATGGTTTCGAATAAAACTTTCTTCAGCAAAAACTTTATAATAGTGTTATTCTAAAAAGTTTAATGAAACAGTTGATTATAGCAGAAAAACCGCAGGCAGCTGCAAAAATTGCTGCAGCTTTGTCATCTAAAGCATCCAAGAAAAATTTGAAAGGTGTCCCGTATTATGAATTTAAGCTTGATAATAAAGATATTATTGTTGCATCTGCTGTCGGACATATTTTTGGTTTAAAACAAAAAGAAAAAAATTCCAATTTTCCAGTTTTTGATATTCAATGGGTTCCCTCTTACGAAGA
>PFCW01000001.1:32351-44472 GCA_002763115.1 Candidatus Pacearchaeota archaeon CG10_big_fil_rev_8_21_14_0_10_31_59 | reverse complement strand
GCTGATGAATTTGTAATAGCAACAGATTATGATGTCGAAGGCGAACTTATAGGTTTTAATGTTTTAAGATTTATTTTCAAAACCGAAAATGCAAAACGTATGAAATTCTCCACATTAACCAAAACAGATTTGGAAAAAGCATATAAGAACATGTTGGCAACACCGGAGTTTGGTCTGGCTTATGCCGGTGAAACACGCCATTACCTGGACTGGTTTTATGGAATAAATTTATCTAGAGCTTTGATGTCAGCAATAAAAAATGTTGGTGTCTTCAGGATAATGTCAGTTGGCAGAGTCCAAGGACCTGCTTTGGCGTTAGTTGTTGATAAAGAAAAAGATATTAGAAGTTTTAAATCAACTCCGTATTGGCAGGTTAAGATAAATATCAAGAATAGTCATGAAGCTGAACTGCAGTTAAACAGAAAGATTGAAAAAAAAGATGAGATTAAAAATTTTGAGTTATTAAAAGACAAGGAGACGGAAGCAAAAACAGAAAAAGAAGAAAAAGAAATTGAACCACTGCATCCGTTTGATTTAACAACTTTGCAGGTTGAAGCTTACAAATTTTATGGTTTAACACCTTCTAAAACTTTAGAGATATTGCAAAAATTATACCTGGCAGGTTTAATTTCATATCCAAGAACTTCTAGCCAGAAATTGCCAATAGCGATTAATTACAATCTCATTATTGAAAAATTATCAAAATTATTTCCTAAAATAGCAGATAAAAATTTATTAATAAGAAAAAAACCTGTTGAGGGCTCTAAAGATGACCCAGCTCATCCATCCGTATATCCAACAGGAGAAGACCCTGAAAAATTAAAACTTTTAAAGGAGGAAAAAAATGTTTATGAGTTGGTTTTAAGGAGATTTCTGTCTTGTTTTGCTGACAATGCATTAATTGAAGATAAAAAAATTGTTGTTCGGGAAAGTGTTAATGGAAAAAAAGAGATTTTTTCTGCTAAAGGAATAAAGATAAAAGAAAAAGGATGGCTTGAAATTTACAAGGCAAAATTAACTGAAAAAGAACTGCCGGACATAAATGGAAAAGTAAAAATCAAAAAAGTTGATATTGAAGAAAAAGAAACACAACCTCCAAAAAGATATACCCAGGCATCTTTAATCGCTGAACTGTCAAAAAGAAATCTGGGAACTAAAGGAACAAGGGCAAACATTATCCAGACATTATTTGATAGAGGTTATCTAAAAGGAAAATCGGTGGAAGCAACAGATTTGGGGATAAAAGTTGTTGAATCATTGCAAAAACACTGTCCGTTAATTTTAGATGAAAATTTAACCAGAGAATTTGAAGAAGAGATGGAAGGAATCCAGACTTCAAAAGATGTAAAAAAGAAAAAAACAGAAGAAGAAAAAATATTAAAAAATGCCCAGAAGATATTGATAGATATTTCAGAGAAATTAAAAAAGGAAGAAAAAGAAATTGGAAAAGAATTAATTGAGGGGCATAATGAAGAAAGAGAACAGAAAAAGCAGGAAGCAACATTAATGCCTTGCCCATTATGCAAGGAAGGTAATTTAGTGATAAGAAAAAACAAAGCGGGAAGATTTTTTGTTGGGTGTTCAAATTATCCTAAATGCACAAACACTTACAGTTTACCACCTTATGGCTTTCCAAAAAAAACAGATGAAGTTTGTGAATGTGGTTTTCCTGTCATGATGGCGATACAAAAAGGAAAAAAACCTTGGAAGTTTTGTTTTAATCGGGAATGTAAGAAGGAACAAAACTAAATATTTTTAAACTTCCATGTTATTACTAATTTATGTTATATCATCCTGGAAAAATTATAGAAGTTGTTAAAAGGAAAGGGAAAAAGACAGAAGTCTTTGCTTTATTGGAAATGTGGGATGAAAATATTTTTACATTTGATGTTTCCTCAGATATTTCAACAAAAATAAAAAAAGGCGATTATGTCTTAGTCGATTATACACCAATTTCAGAGAAAGTTCCGGTTCCAAAACAGATTGTAAAAGTTATCTTATCAGAAGATGAAGGTAAAAAAGTATGGAAATATTACAAGGATTATTTTGAAAAAAAAGATGACAAACCAAAGAATCTTTTGATTAAAAAACCTGAAGGCAAAGACAGTGTAACAAAATTTGTTGGTTAGCAAAAAATTGATTTATCCAAATTAAATGTTTCTACAAAAGCCTCTAATTTTTCATTCCTATTTCCAAAAATAAGTTTTCTACCATCATCAGTCCATATCTCAAGATAATATCCAGGGTTACTATCAGCTGGAAATTTTGTTGGATTGTCATTCGCATCAACATACTTTAGGAAGAAAGGAGAATAAGATTGATCACAACGTATTTCTAGATTAGGTATACTTAACCTAGATAAACATTTTTTTAATTTTTCAACTTCTGATTCAACTAAAACTACTTTTTTAGGGTCATGTTTTTCAGTATCATAATTGTAAAATACAAACTCTAACTTTATGTATTTCATTTTGGAAAACAAAAAGAAAATTTATAACTATTTAAAGTTATATGTAACAAAGAAATATTAGAATAATTTGAAAAATTTTCTCTCTTTAATTCCTTCATTAACAACTGCAAAATTAAATTCTCTTTCTTCTGCCAGACTTCTATGTTTTCTTAAAATTGCCCTTTTTCTTCCAATGCCCTCGTCCTGTAATTCAATAATAGATTTTGACCAATATTTCAGCAAATCACCTCCAACCATTCTTACTTTGTCTGGTTCGTCAAATGAAGCATAAACCTGGTTTGTTACCAAAATAGGAATTAATTTTTTTCTTGCTATCTCAGCTAAAATTCTTAATTGGGATGCCATTTCCCTGTTAACTTCCTGAATCTTCTTTCTTTCATTTTCTTCTAGTTTACCGATTTTCTCTTCATCATTCTCTATTTTTGCATTTTCTCTTGCTAATCCTAATTCAAGACGATATAGCATAACCATGCTGTCAATTACTATCAAAGAAATTTTATCATGCCTTATCTCTTCAAGTAATTTTTTGAATGCTTCTTTTTGCTCTTTAAAAGATGTTGGTTTCAACAAAACAATATTATTTAGTACATCCATCTCTGTAACTTGTTTGACTCTTTCTATGGAAAAACCTCCTTCTGTATCTATATAAATAACTTTTTTTCCATTTCTTGCCTGCTCAACAGCAGCCATTATGCAAAAATTTGATTTTCCGCTTCCGGCAGGTCCGTATAAAGTTGTTATGATATCTTTCTCATAACCTCCGTTGAGAAATCTGTCAAATTCTTTTGATCCAGTAGAAATTTTTTCAATCATTTTAAAATATTTCTAATTTTTTCCCAAATCAAATTATGAATTTCCTCTTTAGATTTAAGATGATTTTTTTCTAGACAATCTATAACAATCCAGTTGAATTTTCTTGCTGCATATAAATATGAATTTGAAGCATCAATAAGATGTTTTAAATTTTCCTCATGTATATCTCTCTTCTTTTCTCCAAGATAATCCCTGTAATTTGCTTTCTGGTCCACTAATTTTTGTCCAATCTCGGGTTTAACATAAAGAATTATAGTTAAATCTGGTTTTGGTATTTTAAAGATATTAAATTCCATATTTTCAAGCCATTCAAAATATTCATTTTTTTCCTTTCCATCTTCCAGCTTGGCACCTTGATGTCCGATATTTGAAGATATGTATCTGTTTGCAACAACAATTTTTCCTTCTTCAAGCCATTTTTTTATTTTGAATGAGGCTTCATATCTGTCACAGGCATAAAATAATGAAGCTATGTATGGATCAACATCATTAACCTTTCCGAATTTTCCTTCTAAATATTCCTCGACCAAAGCAGCTGATTTTTTTCCGTATTGGGGAAAATCAGCAACTTCAACTGCAAAACCTTCTTTTTTTAATCTTTCAACAAGAAAATTTGTTTGTGTTGCTTTACCGCTACCATCTATTCCATCTATGACTATGAATTTTCCTTTAATCATTTTTATAAATTGGAAAGTTTTGACATAAATTTAAAACTTTATTCCTAATTTTTTGTCTTAATTCTAAATCCGAAAGATTGTTTATTATATCTGCAATATATTTTCCTATTTCCAGCATTTCATTTTCTTTCATAGCCCTGGTTGTCAACGCTGACGTTCCTAACCGTACTCCTGATGGCTTGAATGGTGTGGATGTATCAAAAGGAATTGAATTTGCATTTGTAACGATACCCGCTTCCTCTAGAGCAACAGCAACATCTTTTCCAAATCCTTCTTTTCCAATAGATTTTGTTCTTATCAAATCTATTAATATTAAATGGGTATCAGTTCCATTCGAGACTAATTTTATGTTTTCAGACATTAATGTTTCAGCCAAAGCTTTTGCATTTTTAACAATCTGTTTCCCGTAATCCTTAAATTCTGGCTTTAAAGCTTCTTCAAAACAAACTGCTTTTGCAGCAATTATATTTTCATGTGGTCCTCCCTGCAAACCTGGAAAAACTGCTTTGTCAATGTCCTTTGCAAATTTTTCCTTGCATAAAATTATAGCTCCTCTCGGCCCTCTTAATGTTTTATGAGTTGTTGTTGTTATAACATCTGTAAAAGGTAATGGAGATGGGTGTGCTTCCGAAACTATCAAACCGGCAATATGTGAGATATCCGCCATACTTATCGCATTTACTGATTTTGCAATGTCGTCAAATTCCTTGAAATCTATTTTTCTTGGATAAGCTGTAAATCCTGATAAAATTAATTTTGGTTTTTCCAATTCTGCTATTTTCCTTATTTTATCCATGTCTATTACTTCTGTTTCTTTTTCAACTTCATACTCTATAAAATTGTATAATTTTCCTGAGAAGTTGACTTTTGAACCATGGGTTAAATGTCCACCGTGACTCAGATTCATTGCTAAAACTTTGTCATTTAAATTTAACAAAGCAAAATAAACAGCCATGTTTGCCGGGCTTCCAGACAAAGATTGAACATTCGCATGCTCTGCATTAAATAATTTCTTAGCTTTTTCTATTGTAATCAATTCCACATCATCAATAAACACGTTACCCTGGTAATACCTTTTTTTAGGGTAACCCTCCGCATATTTATTCATTAAAACTGAAGCTGTTGCTTCCTTGACAGCTTTGCTGCAATAATTTTCCGAGGGGATCATGCATAAAGTTGTTTCCTGTCTTTCTTCTTCTTTTTTAATTAAAGAATAAATTTCCGGATGTTCTTTCAGATTTTCCATTTTATAAAAGTTTTTTTGCTCTCTCTGTTTTTTCTTCTGATTTTAGTCTTCCTAATTCTTCCTGACTGCAATTACAAATGATATACTTTGAAAGGAGAGGATATTTTGATTTCATAATTTCATAAAATTTACTGGCAATTCTTCTGTAAGATTCATGAGCTAAAGGTGTTGTTCTTAATTTTATAAAATAATATAATTCTCTTAAATTCATAGTAATTAAAAATCTTTTTTTAAAACCCAATGATAAAATATATTGCGCCTGTAAGGGGTACTTGTCTTTTATTTTATAATAAAGTTTCTTGACTCTTTCCATTGCTTCTTTATATCTATCTGCACAGCCTGCATTGATAATATCCTTAGGAATATCATAATCTAAATCTGCAGTAAAAATCTGATTTGTTTGCGTACATATTCTGTGTCTTTGCAAATCCCTGAATGCTCCATAATCCATAACTATATCAAATGTAAACTGAACATGTTCTAATTCTCTCATTGGCCAGTCAAAATCACTCATGTTCTTCAGATAAGAATCAAAAATTTCTTCTTTTTCTTTAGCAGACATTATCTTTACTTTTTCAAGAATTTTTTCAAACGGCTCATTTTTATAACGGTATAAAATAGATGAGATAATCATTTCATCTGGATTTTCTGAAGAACGAACTAAGACAACGTTTTCAACATTTTCATTTTCTATTTTTATTTTTTTTGCCAATTCTTTCATCTCTTTTTCAGTTTTTATAAAATATTCTTTTTTGTCGGAATATTTCAAAAGAGATGATAAAACTTTAGATGTTTCTTCCTTTAACATTTCACCAATCATGTTCATTTCTTTTAGCGGACTGGATAACAATTTGGAGATTGTATGTGCTAACTGTCTGGCATTTACAGTCCATCCCAAACTTGTTTTTGTACATGTCGGCAATAAATACCTTATTGCGTCAAATCTTCTTGCAGCACAAGCTCTTTCCCATGCAGCTTTAGTCACTCCTTCTTCACACGGAGCAACTTTTTTTACATATTCTAGAACCGGCTCGTGTAATTCGATATAAATTTCAAATAAAAAATCCAAAAGAGATTTTATTTCTTCATAATACTCTGAATTTTTCAAATCTTCATCAATGTAAACTGAACTGTTGTCAAAAGAAACATATCTTGTTGATTTCTCGATAAATGAACATAATCTGTTATCCTCTATTTTCTTTGTAGCTAAGATACTTATACCTTCCAGTCCTAAACCAACAACAGCTCCTTCAGCTATAGAGGAATGACCATAACCTAAAACCCATTTTTCCATAAACTGAATTGCTTTTTCAATTGCATGTTTGGATTTAATACCCCCTTCAAGATTCTTGATTTCTTCTTTTAGTTTTTCAAAGTTTTCCGGTTCCTCTTTCAATAATGAAAGAAAACTTTCCCTTAATCCTTCTCTTGACCTGCTGTATCTTGCCTGCATCAAAGCCCAAACCTCTGGATGAAAATTTTTTGTTACAAATATTGGCTTGTCTAGATTAGTAAAGAAAAAATTCAATACTTTCTCTTCCTCTTTTGAATATTGCATTTTCTTAGCCACCTTTTATAGCTAAATGTAATTTGTTTAAATAGTTTATGATAACAAAAAATATATTAATACAAATTAAAAATCTATCATCTATTCATGAAAAATCTCAGCTTGAAATTTTAAAAATCTTACATCTGAAGTTTTCCAAGAATCTTTAGACAGTCCAGCTTTTTCACAAGTCATTTCAAAAGCTATTTTTGGATTTGCTCTAAATTCTGTAAAAACTTGAGGTAACAATAATCCAGAGCTGTATTGACTGAATACCATCAAACCATCTTTTCCAATTTCTATTTTATCAAAATATTCCTCTGGTGTTTTGACAATTATCGGCTCTGGTTTTGTCAGAACAGAAATCTCTAATTTTATATCTTTCAACTCTTCTTTTTGTAGGGGAGGAAATCTCGGGTCATGAAAAGCTGCTTCAACTGCACCATCTGCAATTGCTTTTTTAAGTTCTAATATAGGATATACAAAACCGATGCAACCTCTCAACCCTACCCCTTTCTTATGTAAAGTTACAAAAGCTCCTCTTTTTTCTTCAAAAATCTTATCATTTAATTCTTTGGAATCTAAATCAACTTTTTTGTCCTCAAAAGTTTTTTCAATCGTCTCTCTTGCTAATTTCAACAAAACTTTTTTTTGTTTTTGATTCATAAAAAATAAAAGAAAATAAACTTAATAAATTTAATTAAAGAATGGGCTTGCTTTCAATCTTTAATGCACCAGAGTACGACTTCAGTTAACTTTTTAAACCCATATTCTTTTTAATAATTGTACTAAGATATCACTTATTCTTGGTAAATAGAAATGTTGGGAGGAAAAAAATGAAAGTTTATGTTGGCAATTTGCCGTTTAGTTTTAGAGATGAACAATTGAAGGCACTTTTTGCAGAGCACGGTGAAGTTAGTGAAGCAAAGATAATAACAGACAAGTTTTCAGGACGTTCAAAAGGTTTCGGCTTTGTAACATTCGAAAATGATGAAAACGCAAAAAAAGCTATAAAAGCTATAAACGGAAAAGAAATTGAAGGTAGAGAATTGAAAGTTAATGAAGCTAAACCGATGGAAGATAGACCACCTAGAAGAGATTTCAATAGAAGAAGATTTTAGGTTTAGAATTTTCTCATTAATTCCGTATGAATTTTTTTTATTTTTGTTTTTTAATTTTTAACTTATCTTCTCTGTTTAATTAAATATAGTTTTAGATTTGTGAAAAAGCCCGGAGCGGGAATCGAACCCGCGACCTTGTCCTTTTTGATAAAGATAAAAAACTATCGTAGTTCTCTACCTTCCTAGAGTTTCTCTTTCTAAGAGAAACTGTAGTACCAAGGACACGCTCTACCAACTGAGCCACCCAGGCTTATTAAAATGAAAAAGTTTAAACTTTTTAAATTTGTTCTTCAATTAAACTTTCTTAAGAAGAAAGTTTAGTAGAATTAGTAAGATTTGTTTCGTTTTTTATTTTCCAATCCTGTTTTATTGCATAACCTGCGATATTTTTGAGATTAGTAAAGGATTTTACAATCCATCCGGAAAAGCTTTTGAAAAAAGTCTGTCTGTCCCCTTTTTCATTTAGATTCAAACTGTAACTTCCAACTATAACTAAACTTACTATTATTAATATCAAAATTATAGCTAAAATTAATTTTCCCATGATAAAGTAAGTTAGATAAACTTTTTAAATTTTGTTTTGTATCAAATAAGATAGCCCTGTGGTGTAGCGGCCAAGCATGCGGCCCTCTGGTCGAATGAATGGGTTGGACAATATTGTCCTATTTATTCCAACACATTCGTGAGAAAGGCTGCGACCACGGTTCGAATCCGTGCAGGGCTATTTGCCCCCGTAGTCTAGAGGCCAAGGATGCAGCCCTCTCACGGCTGTGACACGAGTTCAAATCTCGTCGGGGGCATATTATAATCTTTATCAGTTATAACTTCAAACAACAATATTTAAAAAAGATGCAATTTTTTATTAATTGATATGGTTAACGAGAAAAAGACAAAAAAGAGTTCAAATAAAAACAGTTTTCTCTTGCAGTTCAAGGCAGTTTATGAAAAAGCAAGAAAAAAATACAAGCTTCCTGATTTTGAGTATATGAACAGGGAATTTGAAATTGAAAAAATATGCGACCATGAAACTGAATTTTTAGTCAGAGAAATAAGAAGAATTATGGTTGAAAAAATCAATTATTATACAAGATTGCTTGAAATTTTTATCAATCCATCTGCTGGTCCGATATTTGTTATGGAGATGATAAAAAATATTGATGTTAAAAATGAAAAAGTTATAAGTGACCTTTACAAGAAACTGACTGATATAACCATAGAAGTTGTCGGTCTTGATATAGAATATGATGAAAAAGCTGAGTTGACTTTTATTAAAAAAATAATAAGCAGATGGGATAAAATAAAGAAAGAATTAATGCAGTTGTATTCTTTGATAAAAGAAGCCAATAAAGATTCTGAAAAAAAAGACAAGAAAAGTTATTTTGGTTAAACTAGTTTATTTAAATTTATTTCAAAAGCTACGGTGGGCATTATCAAATTGAATTTTTCCAATATCGCTGGATGAATTTCCCCTAAAAATCCTATGCTTATTTCTCTATTCTCTTTTTTAATTATCACTTCACCGCATCTTCCGGATATAAAACTGGCATGTTCTAATTTTTTAGTTTTATAATTTATTTTTAAACTTCTTAATAAATAATCCAACTGTTGTTTAATTATCGTAAAATTGACATCTTTACCACTGTAAACATAAGCTAACTTTGAAAGATTTTTGAAAGAATCTTTTTCAACTTCAATGCATTCTCCAATCTCGAATATTTTTTGGGGATATTCCACATCCTTGTTTTTTCCGAGAAATTCCATTAAAGATGGAAGCAACCAATTTCTTAAACAAGAATAATTTAATGAAACTGGATTTGCAATCTCAATAACATCTAAATTTTTTAATCTCATTGTTTTAAACAACTTGTCTTTTTCTGTTAAAACAAAGGTTGCTATTTCCTGGCTTTCCAAGCCAATCATCATTTCTTTTACCTTATATTTAAATTCTGTAAATTTAGAATTACATCCAAAGGTGCTTTCTTTGAATTTTTCTGGTTTGAAATTATTAAATCCGTAGGAGATTGCTATGTCTTCTATAACATCTCTGGAATCCAAAATATCATATCTATAACATGGATACTTTATCAAAATTCCATTTTTATCTTTTATATAATCAAAACCAGATTTTTCTAACAGATTAAAAATTTCTTTTTCAGTTAAACTAATTCCCAAAATCTTATTAATTTCATTGATATTAATTAATATTTCTTTAGATTCTAAATTAGGGGTAGCAATTCTTTTTGGGCCTGTTGATAAAACTTGTTCAACTTCTCCGCCTCTTTCAATTAAAGCACAGATAAAAATGTTTAGAACCGGCAATACAAATCTTAAATCAAATCCCGAGACTTCAACAAAAACATTTCTTGTTTCTTTGGTTACTTTGCCACTGTAATCAGAATTTATTATTGGAGGCATGCTCAACACATTCTTTTCAGAATCTATCAAGATAGGATAATCTTTTCCTTCAACAAGTTTTCCATATTCCATTCCTTTTTCATGTTTTTCTATAATCTCTGAGGGGGACATTTTGTATGAAAACCCCAACGGGACAAATTTGATTTCATTATCCCTAAAAGTTGTATAATTTATTGGCCATTTTATTTTATCAAAATCATAAACCCCCAGTGCAGCCTCCTTTCTTTTCAAACCGAAATTTATGCAAAGTTTTTCCTGCAGTTGAATTAATTGTTTTAGAGCTTCTTCATTTAACTTCAAATTTCGGACTATAGCACCGACAGATACCGGTCTAACTTTTCTTACTTTTGGACTAACTTTAATAAGATGATTTTTCTCTGGTTTTTGGACAGAATATTTTATAAGACCCTTTTTTATACCTAATCTGTGCTTTAATTCACGGACAACTCCTTCAACAGACCATAAATCCGGCCTGTTAACATCTTTTAATTCCAGTTTTAAATTATCTTCTTTTTTATTTTCGAATTCTAATTCGCCCTTAACATAATTCATAATTGAGGATAATTTTTCCATATTAAATCTTCGTTTAATCAATTTTTCAAAATCTTTTTTGTTTATTTCTATTGTGGGCATTTTAAAAATATCCTGATTTTTAAAGTTTGAAAATTTTTAATTTTTATCATATTATTTTTCCCTCAAAATTTTCAGATCATCTGTAAACAAATGTCTTATATCCTTGATATCTAGTTTTGCCATTGCCAATCTGTCAATACCCAAACCCCAGGCTAAAACTGTAACATTTTTTCCAAGCAATGATTCAACAACTTCTTTTCTGAAAATACCAGCACCTCCTATTTCGATCCATCCGAATAATGGATGTTTAATATCAAGCTCAATACTTGGTTCTGTAAATGGATAATAATCCGACTGGAATCTGATATCTTTATCATTTTTAATACCGGCTATTTCTTTTGCAAAAGTTCGCAAAATATCGAGTAAATTTGTAAATGTTAATTTATCAGCTACAATTATACCTTCAACCTGATTGAATTCAGACAAATGTTTAGCATCAATAACATCCGGCCTGAAACATCTTGCTATTGAAAAATATCTTCCGGGATTTTTAGGATTTGATGCTATTGTTTTTGCAGACATAATAGTCCCCTGCGGCCTTAAAATGTAGTTCATAGCTTTGTTCAAGGACCATTTATAATTCCATTTTTTCTCATGAATATTTTTAACATTACTTATAATTCTGTTCTCTATTTTTTCTAGTTTTAATTTATTTTTTACATTGTAATTGTCAGTCCATTCTCTTGCAACATGAAATTGTGGCTGAAATAAGGCATCAAAATTCCAAAATTCTGAGACAATCAAGTTACCTTCCATTTCTTCAAAACCCATTGCTATAAGCTTCTTTCTAACTTCTTTCAGAAAATTATAATAAAATTGCCCTTTACCAGCATAAATTTCCGGGACTTTAGATTCAACATCATAAATTCTGAATTTCTTTCCTTTCCATCCCCCTGTTTTAATCATGGCTGGAGTTAAACTTTCTATTAAATTTAAAGATGAGATTTCCTTCAAAATTTCCGGTTTGATAATTTTTCTCCCTAAATCTATAATCTCGAAAGTTATCAGAGATTTTTCTTTTATAGAAACAATTTCCTTCCTAGTTTCTAATTCTTTTATGATATTTTTTTGCTCCTGGTTTAATTTAGAGTATTCCATAGGCAAAGCTTCCAAGAATTTTTCCTCGAGACTTTTATTCAGAGCAGAACCATTCTTTGAAGTGAGAATAATCTTTCCGTTCTCTATAGATATCAAAGATCG
>PFCW01000001.1:2377-32338 GCA_002763115.1 Candidatus Pacearchaeota archaeon CG10_big_fil_rev_8_21_14_0_10_31_59 | reverse complement strand
TCCAATTTCATTATTTTCAATTATAAAATGCAATAATTTCCTTTCAGGCATTCCGTTTTTTAGATAAACAACTCCATTTTTCTCCAAATCAACAAACTTATCTTTTTTTTGCTCAATTTTTATTATTTTTTTGTTTGATAAGAATTGCAGAGCTCTTTTTACAGCTGTTTCATCTAATTCTGCTTTCTCAGAAATTTTTTCAGTATCTTTTAATTCCAAATAAGGAAGTATTTTTCTTTCAATTGGACTTAATTGGTTGATTAAATCTAAAATTTCCTCTTCCATTCTTTTGTTATAATTAAAGTTGACCTAATTTTATAAAGGTTTTGTAATATAGAAAGATTTGGGTGTATATTAAGGAATTAAATAATCTAATAAAACAGTTTCTTAATTATGGATGTTAAGTTGCAACAAGGATTACACCTGCAAACATCAAAACTAAGGAGATTACCTTAATAATTATAGATTTCTTACCAAATTCCTCTTTTAGAATTCTTGGAAGGAACAAGCTCAAAAGCAATGTAAAAATAAACACGAAGAACGGTGTTACTTCTGAAATTACGCCAACTAATGTCACGAAACCTATGGCTGATGCCATTGTGACCAAGAAAGTTGAGATAACTGTTATTATTTCGCTAAGGGACATAAATGCTAAAGCTTTTCCTCCATTCGTTTTTATTGTACTTATAAGATATTTAAATCCTATAATTATCAGGGGAATTGCAACAATAAAACCTATAAATTTCTGATATCCGAAAATTGTCCAATAATCATAAAAATTTAAGGTATATTTTGTAATAATCATATTAATTGAAAATAGAAAACTTCCAATTATAATGAATAAAGCACCTTTGCCAAAATGAAATTTTTTAATATTTTTAAAAGAAATTAAAAAAGCTCCTATTACTATCAAAAAAATTCCGGCATATTTCATTGGAGTAAAAATCTCCCCTAGAAATATTGCTGCTAAAATAGCAATAAATAGAGGACTTACATAAAATAAAGGTGCTATCTTCGAAGCTTCCTCTATCTTCAAAGCCTTGAAATAAAATAAAACAGCCATTACACCGAAAACTCCTGCAATAAAAAGTAATATTAAAAATTTAATTGGTAAAAATTGAAAACCTTTAATTAAAAAAGTAACTATTCCAGCAATAAGACCTATGGAACTCAAAACAATTATAGGAACTATTGGTTTCTTAACCCACTTGTCTAAAACATATTTATCAATAATTGTAGCGATTGCTAAAAGCACAGCAGACAATATAGAAAATAACACCCATGACATTAGATAAAGAAGAATTTCTGTTTTATAAACTTATTTTTCAAACAATCTATTTAAAATGTCCATAGTATAAAGAATCATTGCCTGAATTTGTTGTTTTGTGGGATTAAATGCAGATTTTTTCCTGTGAACTGAAAAAATTCTTACCTGGTTGACAAGATGAATCTGTTGTGTCAGAGCCGGGTCAACCTCAACTCCTTTTTCTCTTAATTTCGCTATTAAATTTCCCAATCCTATGCCCGGAGTTTTCTCCAGAATATCTATCCCGGTAGAATCATAATATTTTCTATGCAATGCTATTTCAAGTATTCTTCCGCAGAGAATTGCGCAACTTCTGTAACATTCGTTGTTAAAACATTTCTCCAATTCTCGAATATCCTCTACAATTTCATCTTTTATTTCAACAGGCATAATCGGAATTTTGAAATTTAGCTCCATCATCTCGGGCATTTTTATATTCTTTACATTTTCGATAATTCCGATTAAAGAACCAACTAGCTCTTCTCTTTGATTATTTTTTATCAGATTTAAAAATTCTTTTATATTCTCATCTAATTTTTTGAGATAAACCAAATTTTCATCGCTCACACTGCTTAAATGCTTCAGACTTTCAAAATCTTCCTTTAACTTCTTAGAATTTCTTTTTAAGCTGTTAACTATCTGCAACTCTTGC
Source organism: Candidatus Pacearchaeota archaeon CG10_big_fil_rev_8_21_14_0_10_31_59 (assembly GCA_002763115.1). Classification (GTDB taxonomy): domain Archaea; phylum Nanobdellota; class Nanobdellia; order Pacearchaeales; family CG1-02-31-27; genus CG1-02-31-27. The sequence goes on along the minus strand of PFCW01000001.1, from coordinate 30,380 downwards.
TTTTTTTCAAAGTTATACATATCTGACCTGTCATTTTCAAACTCTTTCAGGTCAATATTTTGTCTTATAATTCTATTTATGCTATCTTTCAATTCTATAATAATCTTAGTTATATCATCAAGAGCTGTCATATCAAAAACCTCCTGTTTTTGGGATGCTCAAGAATCTTTGATTCTTGACATAAATCAAAGAATACGTTGTTGTTTTTATAATTTATTGTATACTCTAAAATAGAAAAACTGCTGTTAAAATTCAAAGAGCAGTGAAATTAAATTTAATTTGAATAAGCTATGTCATACAAATTTGCCAGTGCTAATGCAAAATATTTGCTGTTAATCCATACTCCTACGTCATTTTCTGTTGCAACTTCCTGGGTTAACATGAACAATATCTGTTCTCTGTCAATTATGTAAAATCTTGTTCTTACTTTTATTGGTCTTATCAAAATTCCCAATTCTGTTGAAATCCTTTTTATGTCCTGTATTTCACCGGAAGCTGAAATTCTTATCTTAATTCCATGTTTCTTTAATTTTTGAAATGCTAGTTTTAAGAATTTCATTTTCTTGTCCAAAGCTTCTGTTGTTGTCGCCATTATAATTTCTATTTTTGCATTTTCAATCATTTCTCTCAAATATTCGTGGATAGAACTCCTTCCTTTCAAAGCTCCGGATAAATCCTCTCTTTGAACTGGTTCTATGCGTGAATTGTGCAATTTTAGCAATTCCTTGTACTCATCAGTTTCTTTAACTCTATTTAACAATTCTATTCTTGAATTTGAGTTTGTTTCTACGTTTCTTTTTATTCTCTCTATTACTAATTCTGGTTTTATTGCGATGTATTTTATTGGTTTTCCCAATTTTGGTATTGTAAAACCATCCCTTTCCAATGATTCAAGAACATCGTAAGTTCTTGATCTAGGAACTCCAGAGATTTCTGCAATTTCACCAGCTGTAGCAATTCCTTTTGCTAGCAAAGCTAACCAAACTTTGGCTTCATAAATATTTAAACCAAAATCTGCTCTTACTTTGTTTATCAATTCTTTATTTATTGCCATTTTTATGAATATAAACGTACAGGAACTTCAACACTAGCACCAAATTGTGTTGCTAGTATTAATTTACTAACATCCTCATTAAATTGTCTTGAAGGTTGTATTGGACCTCTAAGTTCTACTGAAACAATCCAACCTTTCTTTCCTAATTCGGGAAGAGTCATATAATCAATATCGGTGATTAGAACAGCAGAAACATCTGAATCTGAAGGTGAAATAAGATAAGTTCCTAAATTTTTATTTAAATCATAAACCCTTACTCCTTCTTTTCTAAATCTATCTAGACTTCTTTCTAATCCTTTCTGAGCCTCTTCAGGACTGGGATAAAAACTTCTTTCTTTTGGATTTATTTGGGATAAATTATGGGTTCCTATCCATCTAGCAATGAATCTAAGATTAGGAGTGTTTAATTCTCTCATTATTGTTATAGTATTCCTTTGCATTTTATTTCTCCATTGTATCAATTTAGTCACTATTATACAATAGGTACACCTTTTTAAAGCTTTCGGTATTGTAATAACTAGGGAATGATAACAATAACACAAAGTTTATAAATAATGAAAGTATGTTATAATCTAGAATTGGGGAGATAAAATGAGTTTAGAAGAAAGTTTAAACGAAAATTGTGTTGAAGAAGCGATAAGAGAAGTTGAACGGGAGGTAGAGGACGCTATAAAAGAAGTTTGGGCAGAACTTAAATCTAGTAAAACTGATACTGCTATATTTTTAACAAATATTCATCCGGATGTATACAGGATGTTGCTAGGGACGGAAGAAAAAAGTGGTAAAAAAGAGGATGGAAAAGGTGGTATTAAATATTTAACTTATAGTTCCAAAATACATAGAGAGGATGGAAAAGATGGAGATAATACATTATTACCGGTAGATTATTGGGTTAGAATATCTGCAATTAATGTTGATAATAATTCAGTGATAAAAGAGATTGGGGAGAAACATGATTTAAGATATAAAGTTATGATAGGTAGGGGTAATACTGAAGATGTTAATAAAATGAATGATAAATATAAAGAAATGATCTATAAATTTGTAGATATAATATGTAAAAGTAACGGAAGATTCATCTTAACAACACTATTAGATTTAAGCATAGCTGGGGACCTAAGTTTTAGAGATTCTTTGAAAAAAAATGATGAACATTATAACAACTTAGCTTTTAAAATAGATGGGAATGGAAACATCACACCTATAAGGTACATGTTTCATTAATTAAAATAAAAACTTCTCAATTTTCTTTCTTGCTTCCTCTCTTCTCTTCTGATGCTCTTTCAAGAAAGCATTTATCTTTTCAATTGTATAATTTTTAATTTCACCAGTGGTCATTTTTCCGGATTTATAATCATGATATATCTTTTCAAGTTTTTTGTCATCCTCTTCAAACAACATTTTTAAGTATTGATAGCAGACATCTATATCTGGATTTCCGCCTTTTTTCTTATGTTCTTCCAACGTTGGCTGTCCTCCGGAAAAAGCATATTTGTTAATTTTATTTTTAACATCTTCCGGCTTATCTGTTGTGAATATAACTGAATTTTCATCAGAAGTTGACATTTTTGCATCTCCTTTTAATGAGGGCAAAAATATAGAGTGTAATATAGCTGGCTTGTAATAACCTAATTTGGGGTAAACATCTCTGGCAACTCTAAAATGCGGGTCCTGGTCTATCCCCAATGGAATCAAACAAGGAATATTTTTCTTTTTTAAGACTGAAGGAAGTATGGCAGGAACAGCCTGCATACTTGTGTAAAAAATTTCTCCGATATTCGAATCATTTTCAAATCCGAAAGTAGCTTTTACTGTTGAAAAAGTAATTTTTTTGGCAATTTTGCATGCTTCTTTATACATTAAATCGGCATTTTTAGTGTCAACGATAAATTTTGTTTTTTCTGGTTTAAATCCTAAGGCGATAATATCAAGCATATTCTCTTTTGTCCATTTTTCTGTTTCTTCTAGAGTTAAATCTTCTTTAAACAGAAATTTTTCCTCATCTGGAAACTGAAACCACATTTCAACATCAAACTTGTCTTGAAGCCATTTGCAGAAAATCCACGGCAATAAATGACCCAGATGTATTGGTCCTGAAGGAGCTCTTCCTGTGTAAAGGAAAAATTTATTCTTCTTTTCGTATTCATCCAAAAGCCAGTTCATATCTCTGTGAGAAAAAACCACTTTCCTTTTTAACATAAAATGCAAATCTTTTGTATGCTTTTTTATTCTCTCAAGTAATTTATCACTTATTTTTTCAACTCCGAATTCTTTTATTAGTTTTTCATAATCTACATTCCCGGAAACATCCCATGGAGTTACTTTAAACTCTTTTTCCATCCTGTAGAAAGGAATAAAAGATTTATAAATGTTGTTTTGTTTTTCAATTTATGAAGCATAAATGGGGTGCAACTTTGATTATATTGACCATCTTTATTTTAGCCCAGGTTATGGGTTTGGTTATAATAAATAATTATGATTGTTATTTTGGTCAGAAAGCTGAAGCAAAAAACATAACATATGAAGAGACTTCTATTGTCAAGGAGCTAACTCCGGAACGAATTGAATTGAAAAAAACAAGTGATGTTATAGCAATAGTAATTTTCATAATAATTGCATTGTTAATTTCAACTGGGCTGTTCTTTTTGCTGACAAAAATAAAAACAGTTGCTTTGATAAAAATCTGGTTTACAGTTGTTGTTCTTATCTGCCTAACTATAGCACTGGCTCTGTTATTATACCCGTTGATAGGAAAATATATAATCAATTTAAAAATAATCAAACTTTCTCTGGCTGATATAATTGCTGTCATAGCAGCGTTAGTTTTAACCATATACAAAATTTTCAAGAAAAATAATTTCATCCATAATTTTACTGAGATTTTTATTTATGGTGGCTTGACTGTAATTTTTATCCCGATACTTAATTTCTGGGCAGCAGGTTTATTGCTTATCGGCATCAGTATTTATGATATGATTGCTGTCTGGAAATCAAAGCACATGATCAAGATGGCGAAATTCCAGATGGAAAAAGTAAAGATTTTCTCTGGTGTTTATTTCCCTTATGGAAAAAAACATATTCTGGCTAAACAAACTAAAATAGATAAAAAAGTTCCGGTTGCAAATTCTGGTGATACAGAGATTGCAATTCTTGGTGGCGGAGATATTGCATTCCCATTAATTTTTGCCGGGACAATATTAATCAAGTTCGGATGGTTGCCGGCAATAATAGTTTCAGCTTCAGCTTTGCTTAGCTTATTCTTTTTAATGTTAATTTCAAAGAAAGACAAATTTTATCCTGCAATGCCGTTCATAACAGCAGGCTGTTTATTAGGATTTTTGATTAGCTTGTTGAGTGGATTGTTGTGATTAAACATTAACATCATTAAATAATTGTTTAAAGTTCTCATAAGATTTATATCTGCATTTATCCTCATCGCTTTTGCTTTTCCATATTCGCTTTAATCTTTTTTCATCATATTTTGCCATTTTTATTCCTTAAATTATTCACCATACCAAAATTAAAGTTATATATTTTATTTCGTTAAATCTGATTTTTCCGTCGGAAAAAGGAGCATTATCCCCTTTTGTTACGCAATACCATCCTTGTTCATCTTCGCCAATTTCAATGACTCTGTGAACAATTAATTCATTGTTTTTTTCAAATGTAATAATATCACCAACATGAATGTCATTTTCAGTTGCTGGTTTTATTTCTATACCATTTGCATTTACATCTATTGTTGGGTCCATTGATTTTGTTCCAGCATAAGAGCTTAAAACCGGATTTTCAACTTTAATAATAATTTTGTCCTTTTCTAAGGTAATATCCTCGGATTTTATTCTGTCATAAGGGCTTGGTCTTTCTGTAAGATTAAAAAATGAGAGTGGTTGCTCCTGATTAAAATTAACATTTACATTTGTGGCTATAAAGATGAATAAAATTCCGATTATAAATCCTAAAACTACAAATAAAATATCTGTTACAATTGACATTTTAACCTTTGTTGACTTCCTTAAAAGTTAAGGAAGCCTGCCTTTATATATTTTTCTGTTTTTATGTTACTTTAAAGTGGCAACTTTTTAGAAAGATTTATCTCAACCTTATCGTTTCCAGATTTCTTGGGGTTGTTGTTTCAACTTTGTAAACTTTGTGTATGGAGGATGCCAAATCCAGACATCTTGACTGCTCACCGTGATTTACAATTATTCTTCTCGGAGCAGGATTCATGTTGTTTACAAAAGCCATGAGTTCATTTCTTGTTGAGTGTCCTGTCAGTGATTCTATAGAGAAAACTTCCAATCCAACATTTATTGTCTCGTTCTCATCTTCGCCTTCAATTTTTACTTCCTTGGCACCGTCTTTAACTTCTCTTCCCAGAGAACCAGATCCTAAATAAGAAACAAAGATAATTCCGTTCTTTTTGTTATCTGCCATATTTTTGAAATATTCAATTGAGGCACCTCCAACCAACATACCTGATGTTGCCAGGATAACACATGGACCTTTCTCAAGAACCTCTTTTCTTTCTGTTGAGCTTCCAACTCTTTTGAATATGGAACCTCCGAAAGGATTTTCGTCCTTGAAAATTCTTCCTTTTAAGGTGTTGCTTAAAAAATCAGGATAAGCTGTATGTATCGCTGTTATATCCCAAACAAGACCATCAACGTAAATTGGTATGTCCGGAATTTCTTTATTTAAAATTAAATCTTCAACTATTAACATAATTTCCTGCGCTCTTCCAGTTCCTAATACCGGAACAAGAATTTTTCCTTTTCTCTCTATAATTTTTTTGATGGCTTCAGCGAATTCTTTTTCAGCTTCTCTTCTTGAAGGCAATATATTTTCTTTTCCACCGTATGTAGATTCCATGATAACTGTTTCAACTCTTGGGAATTTGGTAATTGAAGCGTCCAAAACTCTTGTTCTTGCATATTTGAAGTCGCCGGTGTAAAGCAGATTATGCAGTCCGTTCCCAATATTAAGATGAACCATTGCACTTCCCAATGTATGACCGGCATTGTAAAACGTAAGTCTGACATCAGGAGCAATATCTGTAACAACATTGTAATCAACAGTAATTGTATGCTTCACCATTTCTTTTACATCTGTTATACTAAACAATGGGCTGGAAGCTTTTTTGTATGCAACACCAATAAAATCAAGAGCTAACAATGCAGCTGTATCTCGCGTAGGTGCTGTCATATACACTGGTCCTCTAAAACCCATTTTGAATAAATAAGGAATTAAACCGCTGTGATCAAGATGTGCGTGAGTTAAAATAATTGCATCCAATTCTTTTAAGTTAAATTCTGGAACATCCATAATCGGAAATTTGTCTTTGTCCTGTTTCTGGCTTGTATCAATTCCGCAGTCCATTAAAATTTTAGAGTTTGGTGTCTGTAATAAAATAGCGGATCTTCCTACTTGTCTGGCACTTCCCAAAAAAGTAACTCTTACCCACTCTTCTTTTTTTGTTGGATCCCAGTCAGTATAAATTTTTTTCCCGAGTGCATTCAAAAATTTTTTTCTGTAGGCTGATTGTGTATAAAGTACTTGTCTTATCGCCTCGGTAATTTTGCTTCTTATTGCTGGGCTTCTTCTTATTGTCGGGGTCCAGAATGTATTTTTTCTTACTTCCTGCAACAACTCCCCGTTTTTCCCTATAGCCAAACCAGGCTTTTTTGATTCAATTATAACGATACTTCTTGCATTGTCAAAAATAATTTGGGTAATTTCTGCTTCAGCAGAAATTAGTTTCCTTATGAATTTTTCTGTGGCTGCTTCATCCCAAAGCAATGATTCGTCTGCTCTTAACGAGATTCTTTTTTTTATCTTGTCAACTACTTTTTTAACTTCAACTTCGCCGTCCAAAAAGAAATCCTTGTCTTGTGTATATATTACTATATTTGCAGCTTCAAATGCTGCTGAACTTATTTTTCCCTTTGGCAATTCATCCAGAATTGTTCTGATTATTTCCATTTTTCCTGTTTAAAATTTAGATGATGAAAATTGTTTAAATTTTCAGTATTGAGGAAATTTTACAAATCTCCGAAATCGGAAATTACTTAGTAATTTCCTTATTCCAAAAAAGAAAAATAAATTTTCTTTTTTGATATCATATAAAATTAATCTTTTACTCTTACCTCTTTAACCTTTTCTGCAACAGCTTTTTCAACACCTTTGCTGTCGATAACATAAACATCAATTCCCGAACCAGTAGGAATATCTCTTTTCATTGCTGCAGACAATGCCTTAACAGCTAAATCTATAGCTTTTTCTTTTGTAATATTTTCATCGTATGAATCTTCCAAAACTCCATAAGCAACCACCATTCCAGAGCCGCTTGAAACAAAATCTGTATACTCTGAAGTGCTTCCATCTGGCTGGACATCATAAAGCCAAAAACCATTTCTGTCTCTTCCAGCAACTAAAAAACTGGTTATTGCTATAATTGTTGATAATCTTCTTATATTATTGTAAGCAATTGAAGCCAGTAAATTAGCAGCTTCTTTGAGTGTTGATTCTTTCTTTGTTTTTAATTTTTTTAATCTTAATTCTGCTTTGATAAGCTTGACTAAAAACTGTATATCAGAAACATTTCCAGCTGTAGCAACTATAATATTGTCAGTTATAGGCAAAACTTTAGTCATATTTTTATGGGCGATAAACATTCCGTTGAATGTGGCTCTTCTGTCAGCACCTATAACAACCCCGTTTTTGAATTTGATACCGACTGTAGTAGTGCCTGTTTTCATTATATTCTTTTTAATTTCTTCGTCCATTTTTTTATTGAGAATAAGGCTGTAATATAAAGAAGCCTTTGGTTAATTTTATAAGTTTTTTGAGATTTTTAAAGGTTGTGGTGTGGTTGTGATAAATATTTTATTTAATATATCTTTCCTTAGTTTATAACAATTTGCCCATTTTGAATAAGCATTCCAACCGTTAAAAGATTCAAGAAGTTTTTCATAAGAAATTTCCTGATTTTTAAATTGCTTAATTCTTAACAAAATTTTTCTTTTATTTCTCTTTCTTAATAATTTATGATAATAAAAGTTCCTAAATCCCACAAAATCAATTCCTCTTGACAAAGAAACAATCTTTGACTTTTCATTATGCAATTCTAATTTTAATTTTTCTTTTAAAAAATCATTAATTTTTTGCTTCCAAATTTCTAATTGTGTTTTTGAAGAATGTAAAATTACAAAGTCATCAACATAACGAATATAATACTTTGCCTTTAATTTATGTTTGACAAAATAATCCAGTTCATTAAGATAAACATTGGCGAAAAATTGGCTTGTGAGATTGCCGAGGGGCATTCCTTTTTCTAAACTATTATCGCCCCCCTAACTTAGTGTTCGTCAAAATCTCCTTAATCAACCAAATCACTTTCTCATCTTTTATTTTCCTTTTTATAATTTGCAATAAAATTTTATGGTTTACTACAAAAAAATAATGTTTAATATCTGCTTTTAAAATAAAACAATTTCTCGTATTGTTTTTGGAAACTTTTCTCTTGAATTTATCAAACCTTTTTATTGCAAACAGGTTTCCTTTGCCTTTTCTGTTTGCACAAGAATCATAAATAAAAGTTTTATCAAAAATCGGCTCAATAATATTACATAAAGCATGATGAACAATCCTGTCTCTAAAATCGCTTTTTGATATTTTTCTTGTTTTTGGGTCTTTAATAATAAACGTCTTTAATGGCCTTGGATAATAAGTTTGTTCTTTGAGTTCTTTATGTAATTGCATTAAATTGTTAAATAAATTCTTTTCAAATTCAATTACATAATTCTTCTTTGTCTTTCTTTTTCTTGTTTTTTTATAGGCAAGATAAAGGTTTTCAAAAGAAATAATTTTTAAATATAAATTATTATACGTTTTCATTTTAAAAGTCCTAGCCGGATGCAGAATACTATTCGACCATCGGAAATCCCGTGTATTATTTTTTTAATAATACATTTCGAGTTAGCCAAGTTCTCGTTCCTGGAATTCAAGTCCAAGTTCCTGTTGAAATACAACCTGGAAAGGAATATAGCCTATTAACCAAGATAACACCACCACTTCAAGTTTCATTTAGATTACTAATTGTCGTGGTTGAATTTCATGACTTAAAATAAAGTAAAATAATGTGCTAATTAACAGGCATGTAGTTCTCTGCATCCAATTTTCAAATTAACTAGGACAGAATAAGAAAAGAATAAGGCTTTTTATTTATTTTGTTTTTAATTCTCTATCAATTTCATCTCTTAAATCTTTTAATTGGGCGAGATGATCTTCTTCTATTTTTCTCTTTTCTTGAACATATTTCTCTAAATTTTTTAGATTTTGAGTGGCTTCGCCACTTACAACAACTACCCGACCAACGGAACCCGAGTAAGCCAAGCCCTCGTACCCGGAACCCAAGCCCAAGAACCCGCAGAAACACAACCTGAAAACACCATTTTCTCTTATATACGCAGGGTCTAATTCAGGATTAATAATTACATTATTTCCAATTTCAGCTTCATCTGATAAATTTAAGATTAAACCATAAGCCGAATTTCCATTTCTTTCTGTATCTAAAGCACTAAAATAAAGTGCTACAGGATATTCTAAATTATCTAAATTTTTTAATGAAAATCTTTTTGTAAGTTGTTTTTTTAATTCTTCCCATAAAGGTATATTTGGTTTATGCGTTTCTTTTTTATTTCTATAAACAACACCACTATCTTCATAATTTCCTCTAAAATTGCTTTTAATTTGCAATAGTTCTGGGATGGTTATTAAATGTGAAGATTTTCCAATAGAAGTTCTTCTTAATATTAAAATTGGTGCAAAATCATTGCTTCCAGTCATTTCTCCTTCAGAAGAAAGACTAAAAATATTCAAAGAATTATTTACGTTATCCCTATAACTTGAAGGAGTATCTCTTACAAATTTATCTACAGCCCCTTTAATTTCTCCGTAATCATCTTTACCTAAAACTCTCCACGAGTATTGAGGAACTTCCGATGGTGTTAATAAACCGTGTCTTACCATACTTTTACAAGAACTCCCCACTTTTTAAATCTTTCGGTTTTGTTGTCTTTTATAAGAAGTAACAAACTAGAATTCAACTCCCTCTTCAGCTTCTCTGCCGTAATCAAAATCATGCTTGATTTTGAACATCTCTGTAACAACATCAGCTATAGCAATTAATTCCTTCGGAGCATTTCTTCCTGTGATAATCAAAGTCAAATTCTTATTTTTGTTTTTTATAGTCTGGATAACTTCATTTGTATCTAACAAATTAAAGCCCAAAGCTACATTTAATTCATCCAAAACCAAAATATCCAAGTCCGAACTAAGTAATTTTTTGGCATAATTCCACCCTTCTTTTATAATTTCCTGAGTTTTTTCATCTGGTTCAAGAGGATCATAAAATTTTTCTGTGCCAAATTGCTTTACTTCTATGCCTAATTTTTTCAGGATTTCAATCTCACCGGAATTTTTGGACTTCAAAAACTGAATCATTGCTGTCTTTTTGTTTCTACCCAAAGCCCTTAACAAAGCTCCAACAGCAGAAGTTGTTTTTCCTTTTCCTTTGCCGTAAAATAATAAAATTCTGCCTTTCATTAAAATTATAAGAAATACTGTTTAATAAAAGTTTTTATTTTTCTTCTCTTAATTCAGAGCTAAAATCCTCTGCTTTTAATTTTTTGGCTTCCTTCATTCCAAGTTTTTCCATGTAATGTTTGGCTAAAATGTAAAATAACAAAACTATGCTCTTCTCAGCTTTGTTGTTTGTCGGAATTATCAAGTCAATATTATGTGTTATATTGTTTGTATCGCAGAATGAGATTATAGGAATTCCCATAATCAAACCGTCATTTATTGCTTTCTTGTCCAGCCACGGATCAACAACAATAATCAATTTTGGCTCAAAGAAATTCTCCAGTATTGAATTTGTTATGATTCCAGCAGGGTATTGCTTTGTGAATATCTTAACATTCAATAACTGATTTATTTTAATTAAAGATTTCCATCCAGCTTCTCTTTTGCACACAATCATTATTTCTTCGGGTTTGAATTGTGACATTAAATTTATTGCAGCTCTTAATTTTTCATCTGTTTTTTCTATGTTTAATATTGCCAGACCATCTGCTTTTCTTCTATAAACATAAGGTCTCATATGCTCTGTTATAACTCTGGTTCCGATGTAAGCTCCTGCTTTTCTGTAATCATCAACAGGAACCAATAATTCCTTAACTTCCGAGAAATCTTCATCCTTTTCAATTTTTGTTTTTTTTGGTTTTTCTTTTTCAATTGTTTCCTCAACAATTTTTGGAGTTTCCTCTTTCTCTTCAATCTTCTCTTCAGTTTCTTCTATCTTCTTTCTTGGCATAGAATATGATAAAAAAAGTAGGTTTATAAAGGTTATTATTTTTTCTTTTCAATTCTTATAATTTCTTTGATTTTGGCAAGTCTTTCCTTGCCTGTTATCCCTGTTTTTATTATTGGAATTTGCCAGGCAATTGCTAAATGAGAAATTGTATTGTCTAAAGTTTCTCCGGAACGATGACTTATTACAGGAATTATGTTATTTTTTAATGCCAGGTCAACAACTTTTTTTGTTTCAAGCAAAGAACCATTCTGATTTGGCTTTACAATTATGGCATTAACAGAATTTTTTTGAATTGCTTTTTTCAGCCTTTCAACTTTTGTGCAGATTAAATCATCACCACAAATTAAACAGTTCAGATTTTTCTTTTTCACTCCATTTAATAATTTGGCGAACGATTCAAAATCTTCCTCATCAATCGGGTCTTCAACATAATATAAATTATATTTTTCTATCAAATCAAGTATAAAATTTACTTGTTCATCCTTATCAAGAACATTTTTTCCGTTTTGCGGTGTTATATAATTATATTTTCCTTCTTCATAAAAACTTGATGATGCAATATCCAAGCCAATTCTTAAATCAACTTTAAATTTGTTCTTTACTTTTTCCCTTATCTTTGATAGTATATCAAGAACTTCGATGTTGCTCAAGTTCGGGGACCATGCATGTTCATCTGTCTGCCTGAAATCCCATGACTTGTCTTTTGATTTGGTTAATTTTTTTGCTTTTTTGTAGACAAAATTATTTATTTTTTGGGCATCAGAGCATTTTTTTGTGTCTGGCAAAAGTAAAAATTCCTGAAAATCTGGTTTCTTATCTGAATCAATATGTTTCCCGCCACCAATGCAATTTCCCAGGGGCAATACAGTTGATTTTTTACCTTTTGACAAAAATTGCCACAACTCTTTTTTATGTTCGGCAGCCATTGCTTTTAACAATGATGATTCCAGAGCAAACAAGGCATTTCCCCCGAATATTTCATAATTTTCGGTTTTGTCCATATCTCTTACTAATTTTTCAACTTTTTCCAAATCCTCAAATTTTTCTATATTTATCTTTTCATATATTATCCTCTTTCCTATTTCTACAGCCATATTTATGCTGAAGTCTATTCCATTCTTTGAAAATGGTCTTGCTTCATTTTTTCCTATTGATTTTCCAGAAGGTGCCGATGTTTCAAATTTTCCCTTGGAAGTTTCAACTGTAACTTTTATTGTTTCCTCATTTCTTGAATCAAGAATCTTTTTAGCTTCAACCCTTTTAATTATCATATTATTTATAATCAGAAGTTATATAAAAACCTTGCTTTGAAAAATTATATAAATCAGAATAATCATTTTCTATTATGATTATAGTAGGGCATAGAGGTTGTGGTTATGAACCAGAAAATACATTTATTTCTTTCAGAAAAGCTCTTAAATTTAAGGTAGATATGATTGAATTTGATGTAAGAAAAACAAAAGACAATAAATTGGTTGTTATCCATGACAAAAAGGTTAACAGAACTTCCGATGGAAAAGGCTATGTTTCAAGAAAGACAATAGAACAGCTAAAAAAACTTAATTTTGGAAAAAAAGAGAGGATACCGACATTAAAAGAAGTTTTTAATTTTATTCCGAAAAAATGTAAATTAAATATAGAAATAAAATCCAAGAAGGTTGTTGTGGAATTAAATAACATTATTAAAAAATATGTAAAAAAAGGATGGTCTTACAATAATATTATTGTCTCTTCTTTTAATTACAAAGAATTAAAGAAACTAAGAAAATTAAATAAAAAAATAAAAATCGGTGTTTTATTCAAACGGACTGAATCAAGAGATATTAAAAAAGCTGAAAAAATTAATGCTTATTTTATCGGAACTTATCTAAAAAATATAGATTCTTATTTTGTTAGGGAATGTCATAAAAACAAAATAAAAGTTTTTGCTTGGTTGATAAACAATAAAAAAGATATGAAAATTGCAAAAGATCTGAAATTAGACTGTATATTTACGGATTTTCCGGATAAGATTTAATCTTCTTCGAAATCAGAACTTATATCTTCCTCAGTCTCAGTGCCGACATCTATTTCTTCTTCTTTTTCTTTCTTTTCCCCTTTCTTTTCTTCTTCCGGCTTTTCTGCCTCTTCCTCTTTTTCTATTTCTTTTATCTCTTCTTCAACTTCCTCAATCTTCTCTTCTTTTTTAACCTCAATCTCTTTTTTGAAACCTACTTTTTCCTGACCAGGCAGAGGTCTTATTACAGATATGGGCAAAACACCGCTGTAAAATTCCTTTTTTGCTATTTCTATAGGATTATAGTTTATATTCTCAAGCTCTTCTTTGGAAATTTTTAGTATTAATGGGGCGTTCATAGATACTTGCAAAGCCCTTGCTCCAATAATTCTAGCTATTTCATATTTTGTAAAATTTTCTATTGAGAATTTTTCTTGTTGCTTTATCATATTTAAAAAAGACTAATTTATTTTAAAAATTTTTCTATAAGCTTTCTAAGCTTCTTTGACTCCTTGTCTGCACTATCCAGTATGAAATCTAAATCTTCCTTTGATAAAGGTTCAGCTCCGCCTTTTTGAAGTGCATTTATAACGCTTTCTTGTTTATCATTCAAAGTTAAAGCCAAACTTAATCTGGCAGAAGAAGCTTCTTCTTCCAGTATTGTTGGGTCCAAAATTATTTTATCCCCTATTTTTCTGAATGTTAGCGTTACAGGAATATTATGCGACAAAGGCAATTTGTTTTTTGAAAATTCTGCTTTGAAATCAACTTCAAAACCGCCATCTTCCTTCTCTTTTATCTTTGGAAGTACCGCATCTTTTAATGCTATAACAGCTCCGATAGCTGCTGCATCAATCAAATTTCCGGAGTCATTTAAAGGATAAATATCAAGCAAAATTGTCCATACACTTTCCCCCTCTTTCAGGCACAATTTTTTCCAGTTAATAAATTCTGATTCTCTGATTCCTCTATCCACAATTCTCGCCAATTCTATCGCGTTGATTCTTGGCGGTCCCAATTCAAAATTTTCAGATGCTAATGGCGAAAGTTCGGCTGTTGTAATCATAACACCTTCATCCAAAGAATCTGGATAAGGTTTGGAAAGTTCGAATTTTGCTCCTACCAAAACAATAGTTTCTCCCAATTTTACTTTTACAGAACTTTCTGCATTGATTGAAATATTTTTTTCTATTTCTAAATCTCTAAAATCAAAAATATTTCTGCCGTCTAATCTTTTTCCTTTTTCAAGTAATTCTTCAATTTTTTTTCTTGTTAAATTTGAAATGTCCATTATAATTCCTCCACATTTTTCAGGGCTTCAATTTGTTTTTTGTTTATTTCCGGTGCTGCCCTGAAAGCCATATTTATAACTTTTTTCAATTCTTCCGGAGTTATTTTTCCGTCCAACTGCAATAAACTTATTTTCTTTGTTCTTGGTAAAACACATATCGCAATATCAGTAGCTGCATGTTTTCCATCTTCTTCATAATCCTCTTCTTCTTTGTTAACATCTACAACCAAAGTGTCTCCCATTTTTCCGATTGAAACAGCTGCCGGAAGATCAGTCATTGGAATTCCAGCGTTTGCCAACGCAATTGTTGCTGCATTTATCCCCGCAACTCTTGTCGAAGCATCAGCTTGTGTTATCATTATAAAAACATCTATAACTGTATGTGGAAATTCGTTCAATAATAAAGCTGGTTTCAAGGCTCCTGCTGAAACTAATGAAATTTCAGATGACCTTCTTGATGGACCTGGTCTTTTTCTTTCCTTTACTGAAAAACTTATCATATCATAATAACATCTTAATAATGCTTTATCGGCATCTTCCAAAAAAGCGGGGTAAACTCTCTTTGGTCCGTATACTGAAACAATAGCTTTGCTATTTCCGAATGAAAACTCTCCGGAACCGTCTGCTCTTTTTAATATATTCGCAGTTGCTTTAGTTTCTCTTGTTTCCTTAAAACCTCTGCCATCATATCTTTTTTTGTATGCCATTTTTTATTTATTTTTCCTCTTCTCCAAAAATTCTTTTACTGATTCTGTTAAACCATCAACAAATGGTTTTTTTGCAATGAATTCAATAGCATCTTTTGCTAATATTTCCATATCATCTTCCTTGCCTTTAATCCATATCAAACCATTTTGTCCTACAGTTATATTTGTTTCTGTTTCCTCCTTAATCATTCCTATCATACTGCCTCCTCTCCCGATAATTCTCGGAACTGCATGCGGATTGACAACAATTATCAAACCATCACTTATTTTGTGCAGGCTTTTTGATTCTTTCATTGTTAAATCATAAACTTTTCCTCTCAAAGCCAGAACCTTGGCTGTAAGAAAATCTCCGACTTTATAATAATCTGATAAATCCCTGCCCCTTGGAACATAAGCAGAGCATTCCTTTATTGTTAAAAATGAATTGTATGGTGAATTTATATCAACGAACCATCCGTTTAATGTTATGTCAGTTACCATCCCGATAATAGTGTTTCCTTTTCTTGGAATATAAACTCCTTTCATAGGAATTATTTTTAATAATCTCTCAGATTTGTCCAGTAAGCCATATCTTACTGCAACTATTTCTTCCCCGTCTCTAATCGTTCCTTCACCAGGCAAAAAGTCCTCGCCTTTTGCTATGATTTCTCCAGGTACGACTATATCACGTTTTGAATTTTCAATTTTACCGTCAGAAGAAGTTATTTCGTTTGAGTCTTCTTGAGTAATCGGTTCTTTTTCTTTTTTAATCATTTTAAACTGATTATTTCTTCTTCTCTCACTACAAAAAGAAAAACAGGGTTTTTAAATGTTATGATTTTTTAAGTTGTTAAGTTAAAGTCACTTACTCTTTTGATATTGTAAAGGCGAACGAAACATTTAAATAGTATTATGAATATATATTCATAACTAAAATATTGGAGGAAAATAAAAATGCCAAATAAAGATGGAACAGGACCTCAAGGAATGGGTGCTATGACTGGAAGAGGATTAGGACCTTGTGGTTGTGGAATGCGAAGAGGATTTGGATATGGTTTTGGTAGAGGGTTTGGTTTTAGAAGACAAGTAACCCTTACTAAAGACGAAGAAAAGAAGATCCTTGAAGCAGAACTTAAAGAAATTGATTTGGAAAAGCAAGATATAGCAAAAAGACTAAAAGAAATAAAGTAATTTTGCTTTTCTTTTTTCTTTTAATAAGATTTATATATGATTATAAATTTTTATTTATAATATGGTGCCAACAAAAGTATTCCTAACAAAAGGGGTAGGAGTTCATAAAGATAAACTTGCAAGTTTTGAACTTGCATTAAGAGATGCAGGAATAGAAAAATGCAATGTGGTTTGTGTTTCTTCTATTTTTCCACCGAACTGTAAGATTATCTCAAAAGAGGAAGGAATACGCGAATTAAAGCCTGGAGAAATTACCTATTGTGTAATGGCTAAAAATGAAAGCAATGAACCTAATCGATTGATTTCTTCTTCCATAGGGTTAGCTATTCCAAAAGATAACAATCAATATGGCTATCTTTCTGAGCATCATGCTTTTGGAGAAAAAGGAGAAAGAGCAGGAAAATATGCAGAGGATTTAGCAGCAACAATGCTAGCAACGACTTTAGGGATTGAATTTAATCCTGACATTGCTTGGGAAGAAAGAGAACAAGTTTACAAATCTTCAGGCCATATATTTAAAACCACCAATATAACTCAATCAGCAGAAGGGAATAAGGAGGGGAAATGGACAACTGTTATTGCTGTTGCTGTTTTTCTCTAAGGATAAAATGGTAAGACCAAGGATATGTAGAAGAATAAGATTCCAACCAAATGTGAGATATTTTAAACCACAGGGAATTCCTTTAAGATTACTTAATGAAGAAATTTTAACATTCGAAGAAATTGAAGCTGTTCGTTTGAAAGATTTAGAAGGATTAAAACAGGAAAATTGTGCCAAAAAAATGAATATTTCTCAACCTACATTTCATAGATTAGTATTATCTGCGAGAAAAAAAATAGCAGATGCGATCATTAATGGAAAAGCCATAAAAATTGGGGGAGGGAATTATAAAATATGAAGCGATTTTTATTTTTCTGTACTTGCTAATTTAATCAAATTTAACCACTTATTATTAACATCTAACTTTTCTTTTAATTTAGAACAAGCCAATTCAAATAGATATAAATTTATTTCATTTCTTCAGTCATCGCCGCCCCGTGTGTTATTCCGTTTAACTTGTCAAAGAAGTCCATAATCAATCCAGCTGGAATGTTGACAATACAGTCCAGAGAACCATCCTCATTCCATTTTTCATTCTGAATGTTAAAGTCTTTCAAGATACCGTAAGCTTTTCCTGTGTAAACTGCCGGAATAGAAACTTTTATTTTTTTTACCTCAATTCTTATCGGAATTATTTTTTCCAACTCCTTTAAAATATCATTTATCTGCTCTTCAACTGACTTGTTTTTAATATTAATATGTGTCTGTTCCAAAGCTGCCTGAATTCTTGTTATTGGATGCGGTCTGTTTGTTCTCGGGTCTATTGCATTTCTCGACAAGAAATCAACAACCTGCTTGATTTTCTCTTCATGTTCCTTGTCTCTTAATTTTTTCGGAACTTCAATCTCACCATGCATAATCATTTTTTGCGCTATAATACTTATGTCTAAAGTTTGAAATGCCTTCATTATGTCATCATTGGAAGCTTTAATCCCTTTTTTTGAATCTAAAAAAATAACATCCATTGCTATAATATTTGAAATAGTCCCTTGTTTTGTCTGTTTGTAATACAAAGCTTTTTCAGGATCAACTAAGATTTCAAAAATTTTAGAACCAACTCTTAACTTGCATATTACATTGTCCATTTTATTTCAAAAATTTTGCCAATTCCTGACCTTCCAACTTTACCAGCTTTTCTCCTTTTGTCTTGATATAAGCCAGTTCAAATCTCTCCAAATCAAACTCTTTTCCAAGAACTTTTTTTAAAATATTCAGTATAACTTTTATCCCGTGTTCTATTGTTAAACTGTCTTTATACTGTTTTTTCAGTAATTCCTTTATTTTTTCTTCATTTTCTCCTATTGCCGATGCCTTAAACCCGAAATAATTTCCAGTTACATCCGAGATAAATAATTTGCATTCATTTTCCTCGTCAACACCTGCTATCATCAGGGAAACTCCGAAAGGCCTTACACCGCCATATTGTGTGAATTTCTGTTTTATATTCGACATCTCTTTCATTATTGTTTCTGTATCTGCTGGAGTATCATAAGTTACTCTGTGTTGTTGCGCAAAAACCTGTGCCTTCTCAATAAGAACTCTTGCATCTGATAAAATTCCTGCTGCTGTTCCTATAACATGATTGTCAATTTCATAAACTTTTATCAGGGAATTTGGAACTAATAAGCTGTCTTTTATTCTTCTGTCTGCTAAAAGTATAACTCCGTCCGAGCATATCATTCCTACTGAGGCGGGTCCCAATCTAACAGCTTTGTCAGCATATTCAACCTGTAAAAGTCTTCCATCTGGACTGAACAAAGTTGCTGCTCTGTCATAACCCATTATCTGATGTTGCGTCTCCATTTTAGAATTTATTGTTCTTAATGAGTTTAAGTTTAAAAAGGTTTTGTTAAACTATTTTCCAACTTTTTCTTTAATTTTTTGATTGTTCCAGAAACATATGTGCATCTTAATCCTGATTTTGACAGGACTAAAGAAGCTTTCACATCCACGACAAATTTGTTATTTACACTGACAATACTGTAAGCAACTCCGTTTTTGTATGCAGTTTCAACAAAAATCGGACCTGCTTTTCCATAACCCAAAATTCCCAAATAATCAATCAGAGTTTTTTCTATTCTTTTCTCAAAACTATCCCTCGAAAATTTCTTAATTTTTGCAACTAAAAGTAGATATCTTTTATTTTCTTTCAAAGTTGGTCTGAGTTTCATAATAAAAATAAGAAAAACACAAATAAAAAACTTTCTAATCAAAACAATTATAAACCTCCTTCTATTTATTTTATGATGAAAATTGACAACAATTTTCAGCAGACCAAAAATAGAAAATATTTATCTACAAAGTAAATTTTGTAGTTTTCTATTTTTTAGTATAAAAGATGGTAAATAAAGGACCAATTGAAGTTTATGCAGTAGGCGGTTATAACGAAGTTGGCAAGAATATGACTGCTATAAAGATTAAAAATGATTCTTTTATCTTTGATTGTGGTTTGTATATCCCACCAATAGCTGAACTGGAAGAAAAAACAAATAATTATACAACACAGCAATTAAGAAGAATAAGGGCAATTCCCGACGATATGTGGCTTGAACAGCAAGGTATTAGGCCTTCAGTCAGAGCAATTTTGATAAGTCACGCGCATCTTGACCATGTCGGAGGTGTTCCTTTCCTAGCCCAGAGATACAAAGCACCAGTTATAGGAACTCCGTTTACAATGAAAGTTTTGGATTGCATACAAAAAGATAATAATATTAAAATTCCGAATCAGATAAAATCTGTTCCTCCAAATTCCTCAATAAAGATTAAAGGAGATAAAAATTATGATGTTGAATTTATTCATGTAACTCATTCTACCTTGCAGTGCACATTTGTGGTCGTTCATACTGATGTTGGAGCTGTTGTATATGCAAATGATTTCAAACTTGATAATTATCCTGTGTTGGGACAAAAATCAAACATAGAAAGATTAAAGGAGATAGTAAAAAGCGAGGGTATCAAGGCATTTATAGTTGATTCGCTATACAGTGAAAAATATGCTAAAACTCCTTCGGAAAAAATAGCCCGATATATGCTGGAAGATTTATTTATGACTTTGGATAATGAACAATCAGCAATTTTCGTTTCAACTTTCTCAAGCCATATTGCACGTTTAAAATCCATAGTTGATTTCGGAAAAATTTTAAACAGAGAGATTATTTTCGTTGGAAGAAGCTTAAACAAATATGTTTCTGCTGCGTCGAATATTAAAATGGCTCCTTTTATAAAAGATATACAAACATTCAGTTATTCAGACAAAGTAAAAAAAATTTTGAGAAAAGTAAATGAAAATAGAAAAAATTATTTGGTTGTTTGCACTGGACACCAGGGTGAGCCAGGCTCCATTTTAGACAGAATTGCAAAAAATGAACTGCCTTTCCAGTTCAGGGGAGATGATCATATGATTTTCTCTTCTTCAATAATTCCAACTTCAATAAATATAGAAAATAGAGATAAATTAGATAAAAAAATAAGAAAAATGGGAACAAGAATTTTTTCAGATATTCATGTTTCCGGACACGCTTGCAGAGAAGACTTGAGAGAGATTGTAAAAATTCTGAATCCTGAAAATGTCATCCCAGCTCATGGAGCTTATGAACAATTATTGCCTATGACAGAACTTTTAAAAGAAATGGGGTATAAACAAAACAAAGATATACATTTGATGCAGGATAGGGAAAAAGTTGTTATATAATTCAGTACAATAATCCTTTTAAAATACATTTTTCTGAGAAATAGATGGCTAGTGTCGAATCAAGAGTTTTAAGAATGCCTGGATTTGAAGAAACAGCTGAGAGAGTTCTAAAAAATTCATTCCCTGTGCCTGTAGAGAATTATTCTCCAGCAGGAAAATATCAATTTACTTTGGAATATTTAGGAGGTGTTGGAATAATAGACAAAGGAATAGACAAAGGAAAAAAAGTTGTAAGTTTCAACTTCATTCCTGAAAATTTTCCAGAAGATAGGAGATACAATAAAACAAGAAGATTGCTTCGTGAATTACAATCAACAATAGGTAGATTTGGGAATAGGGTTTCATTAGGGATTGATGAACGTGAATATAAAGATGGAATTGATGGAATAGTAAAATTGACAGATAAGTTTATCGGTGAGTTTAGAAAAGTTTATTCTGGAGCAAAATAAATATTTTAAAATGGTAATAAAAGAAGACTTGGGAATTGGAAAACGTGATTGTCACATAGCTTTAGATTGGTTACAGGAAAATGGTTTTGTCCTAGGAGGTTTTAATAAAACTAATGATTTAATTGAGCAGGCTGCTGTAGCAAACCAATACGGAAGATTGGCTGCTAAACTTTATGGTGAGATTATACATGATATTTCCAGAATAAGGCATAGAAAAAGCAGAGATATTGGTGGAGAAAGCGAGAATATAAATTATTTAAAAACTATAGTAAATAACACATTAAAATTAAGTTTTATAGTAAGAGAGAAAAATCCAAAAGAAGTTAAGATGGAAGATGTAAGAAAAAAACTTAGAACAATAAAAAAACATAAAATAAATTGGTTTTATATTGGTGGTGGACCTTCTTTTAGAGAATTTTTAACTAAACCATTGGAAGAGTTAACGAATTACGAATTACCAGACAGGGTAGCTAAAAGTTTAGCTAGGAAATATTAATCATTTTAGTTAATTTTATAAAATTGTTTTCCTTAATCTAATTATGACAAAAGAGGCGATATCTGTAGCAGTTAAAAATGCTATTGAAAGAAACGAGGATTTGGAATCAGCTAAAGTAAGTTTGTTAAATGCCGGATATATCTCCTCGGAAATAGATGAAGCATCAAGAGAAATTTCTTCCAGTCCAATAGAAATTTCCCATAAAAACGAAGTTGTTGCTAATGATTTCTCAGTCCCTTCTCCTGAAGAAAATGTTAAAATCAAGAAAGGAGTGCCTTTTTGGGTTATTTTGCTGGGAATGATATTTATAGTATTAATAGCATCGGGAGTTGCTTACTTTCTAACAATAGGAAAGCATTAATTGATTTTTGGGGATTGGAAATTTCACCTAAAGAGTGAAAGATTATACATATAAAATTTGCAATAATCATCTTTATATATTTAAGTAATTTATGATATCCCAAATTAAAATGAGGATAAGATTTGCACATGCTGCTGACTGCCATCTCGGTGGATGGAGGGAAGAAAAAATTAATCGGCTTAATCTTGATTCTTTCAAACACTTCATAGACAAATGCATTGAAGAAAAGGAAAAAAATAATCTGGATTTTGTGATTATTGTTGGGGATTTGTTTGATGTCGCCCTTCCTTCTATTGATATATTAAAATTTGCAGCAGAACAGTTAAAAAGATTAAAAGATAAAAATATAACCTGCTACATTTCTGCCGGAAGTCATGATTTTTCAGTATCTGGAAAGACTATGCTTTCAGTTTTGTCTAATGCAGGACTTTTTCATTTTCTCGGAGAAAAAGAATCTGTTGGTGTTACAGAAACTGAAAATTGTATATTTCTCCATTTGACTGGAAAAAAATCAAGTTTGGAATTAAATGAAATTGAGAAACTAAATGAAATTGCATTAAAAATTAAGGATAATAATAAAATTAAAATAGCTTTATTGCATACTACAATAGAGGAATTTCTGAATGATAAAGCGGAGTTTATGGATTCGATAAAGGCTGAATTATTGCCTCCCGGATTTGATTATTATGCTGCGGGTCACCTCCATAACAAACAGATAAAAAAAATAGGTGAAAAGATAATTTCTTACTCCGGAGCTTTATTTCCGGATAATTTTGAGGAATTGGAGAAACTCAGACATGGCTGGTTTAATTTTGTTGAGATTGACACAGAGAAAGCTGATAAAGTTAAGATAGAGGAAATTCCGGTAAAATTAGCCGATATCATTTTTTTAGATATTAATGCTGAAAATAAAAATATTGAGGGGATCAATAAGGAAATTGAAGAAAAGCTAAAAAAAGAGGATTTAAAAGAAAAAATATTGATGTTAAAAATTTCTGGTGAGTTGGAAAAAGGAAATCCTTCTGAAGTGGATTTTAAAAATATAAAAAATATTTTGGAGGAAAAAGAAGGTCTTGCTTTATTAAGAAATATTTCAAAATTAACAACAAAAGATTTTGAAATTAAAGTTGACATTAAATCAGAAAATGTCGAGGATATAGAGAAGGAATTAATTGAAAAACATTTTGAGAATGAGGAAAGAGAGATTTCTCTCTTGTTGATCGAATGTTTTGACAAAGAAAAAGAGGAAGGGGAATTAAACAGAGATTTTGAAGAGAGATTGTTAAAAGAAGTTATGGAAAATTTAAATTTAAAAAGCATATGGGAAGATGTTAATTAAAAATATAGAATTAAACAATATTAGAAGTTACATAAATGAAAAAATAAAATTTCCGGAAGGATCAATTTTGTTATCTGGAGATATCGGTTCTGGAAAATCAACAATACTGTTGGCTATAGAGTTTGCTTTATTCGGACTACAAAAAGGAATTATGAAAGGTTCTAGTTTATTGAGAAACGAGGCTGATGATGGATATGTTGAACTTGAGCTGGAATTAAATGGAAAAAATATAAAAATAAAACGTTCTTTGAAGAGAAAAAAAGATTCTGTTGTTCAGGATGATGCTTTTATCGTAGAAGATAATCTGAAAAGAGAGTTATCGGTAAATGAATTAAAAAAGTTTGTTATAAACGAGTTAAAATACCCTTCACAATTTTTGAATAAAAAGAATGATGTTTATCGTTATACTGTTTACACGCCGCAGGAATCTATGAAAGAGATTATTTTTGCGGACAAGGAAGATAGGATAGATATTCTAAGAAAAGTTTTTAATATAGATAAATACAGCAGAATAAAAAACTCCTGTGAAATCTTTAGTGCTAAAATAAGAGGGAATATTAAAAACAAGGAGGGAAAAATAAATGATTTGCCTTCAAAAAAGGAAGTTCTTGTTAAAAAAAGTGGTGATTTGAAGGATATTGAAGAAAAAATTAAATTTATATCTCCAAAAATAGAAGAATTTAGGATAAAAATAGAGGAAAGAAGAAAAGAGTATGAATTAATTGAAAAAAGAAAAGAAGAATTGATAATTATTAAGAATAAACTATCTTCAATTAATAGTTCTTTAGAGGAAAAAAATTATTCTGTAAAAAGAATTGATGCAAATCTGGCAAAAATTGGTGAAGATATCAAGAAACTGAGCGAAAAAGTTGGGAATTTTGATCAAAATCAAAAAGAAATTATTGAAAAAGAAGTTGATGACATAAAAAAAGAAGAGATAATGTTAAAAGAAGATATATTAAATTATTATAGAGAACTGGCTGTTTTGGAAAGTGAAAATAAAAACCTAGAATCCAATGTAAATAAAATATCTAAATTAGAGGTTTGTTATACTTGCATGCAAAAAGTTGGACAAGAACATAAAGAAAATATAACTTCAAACATTAAATCAAAAATCGAAGAGAATAATGAAAAGATTAGAAATGTTGGGAAAAATATCGAAAAATTAGGTTCTGACATAAAAGAAAAAGAGGGAAAAATTAGAAATATTAATGAAAAAATAAGATTGATGGATATGGCTAAGAAAGATTTTGAATTTCTAAGAAAAATTAAAGAAGATTTTGAAAAATATAAAAATGAAAAAAAATCTCTGGAATTAGAGATTAAAAATTTAACAGAAGAGAAGGAAAAACTTGAAAAAACTTTGCTATTAACTAAGAGCATTGAAGATAAATTTAAGGAAATAAAGGTTGAAATGGATAATTTAAAAGAAGAGAAACAGAAACTCGAGATAGAAAAGGCAAAATTGGATACTAATTTAAAAAATCTAACAAAAGAAATTGAAGAAATAACCAAAGAAATAAGAGAAAAAGAAAAAATTTTGTTTAATTTAGAAAAATTAAAGGATTTGAAAGATTTAATTGAGAATAAATTTCTAACTGTTATATTTGAAATTGAAAAGCAGGTTATGTTAAAGCTTAATCAGGAATTTAACAATTTTTTCAAGAAATGGTTTTTAACTTTAGTTGGAGATGAACAAATTTCTGCAAGAATCAATATTGATTTTAGCCCGATAATCGAACAGAAAGGCTATGAATTGGAATATGTAGATGCTTCGGGAGGTGAAAAAACAGCTTTGGCTTTGGCATATCGGCTGGCTTTAAATCAGGTTGTAAATTCAACTCTTTCTGATATAACAACAAATGACTTGCTGATTTTGGATGAACCTACCGACGGTTTTTCTGAGAAACAGCTTTATAAAATGAGGGACGTGTTAAATGAATTAAAAGTTAAACAGCTGATAATAGTAAGTCACGAACCAAAAATGGAAAGTTTTGTTGAAAGTGTTATAAAACTGGAAAAAGAAGATAACATAACAAAGATCATTTGATGAAAACTTTTATATATCTAAATAAATTTTTTATATTGAAGAGGTGGTTAGAATATACTCTATTCCTTCTCTGAAAAGAAAAAGATCGCAAATTAAAATACAGGAAATGGCTTTTGTTTTAGTTGCTCTGATAATTTTGGGTAGTTTGGTTTTTATGTTTTATTCCAGATTACAATATGGAAATTTATTGAAAAATGCTGAAGAGATTAGGAAAGAAAACACGATTACTTTTTTATCAAGAGTAACTGCAATGCCAGAAATAAGATGCTCTTCATCTTATGAACAGACAGATGAAAGACCTTGTATAGACGAGGATAAACTTCAGATTTTTACAAGTAATTATGGTAGAAGTTATAAAAAAATCTGGGGAAATATTGTAAATGCCAAGATAGTTGTTTTATATCCAGAGGATAGTACTCAAGAATATGTTTTATTTGACAGACCAACGACAAAGGGTTATGATGGTTTGTCAACTTTCATTCCATTATGCAAACAATATTACGAAGGTTATAAATGCAAAATTGCTTTATTGATATTAAGAGTTGAAAGTTTAAGTTAAAATGAAGAAAAAAGCACAAGAGGAGATTGTAGGATTTGCAATAGTTTTAGTTATTATTCTAATTGTAGGTGTTGTGATTATCGGATTTATGTTAAGGCAGAAGCCGGAAGTAGAGCAAAAAAACAGACAAGTTAGTGATTTGCTCAATACAATAATAGTTTATAGCCCAGGACAATGTAATGGCAACCAAATCAAAGATTTGCTTATTGATGTAATGAAAAACAAACCAGATGGTTCTGAACTTTGCGTTATAAAATCAAAAGAATTTTTAGCTGGTTCCAGTTCTTCTTCAAATTCCGAAGGAGAATTACAAAAAATTATGAGAGCTACGATGGGTGATTTTTCAAGCTCAAGCGGTTATGCTGGAATTTTTGCTTATGAAATAGTTTTTTATTATGAAAAAGAATCTGGAGCTGAAACAGTAGAGGAATATTTGTTTGGAAGCACATTACCTAAAATATGCTCGGTAAGTTCAGATTATTTTGATTCTTTACAATGTTCCGGGGATAAAACAAAAAATTCAGATAATTGTGATTGTCTTGAAAAGAATATCAAGGGGAAATTTAAGAGCATAATGGGTTATACTGCATTACCAGTAATAAACAGAGAAGACATACAAATAAGTTTGAGGTTTTACTACGACAGCTAAAGTTCTATAGAAATATCTATTTTCTCAATTTTTAACTCTGGTTTCAAACTTGCCCTTTTTCCCTTTTGTTGTTTGGTAAATGTGATAAAATCGAATTTTTTCAGGACATCCAAATCTGTTTTCACGCTTTTAAAATCCCGGTCTAATATTTTGGCCAACTCATAAATAGATGATGGTTTTTTCTCTTTTAGAACATGCAAAATTTTAGCTTTTTCATTGCTTAATAAGCTTCTTAATGATGATATTTTTTCCAAATCTATAGATTTCTCTGGGGAAATTTTGAATGGTTTGAATATAACATCGAATACTCCCTCCCCAGGTTTAAGTTTAATATCTATCTTCTTACTTTTATCAATTTTTTGTTCTTCTTTTGACATTTTATCGTTGGACTATAGCTATATAATGGTATTTTTTACCATATATGTAATTTTATATCATATGTATAGAAAAACATATATTTAAAGCTTTCTAGGAGCTAAGTTGTTCATGACTTGCAATGATAAGTTTGGTATACAAGATATAATTCCTTAGTGACAACATAAGGTTTATAAATAAAACTTCGAAAAAGCTTAAAATGTTCGGTTTTTTTTGGAAAAAACCACAACCTTTATAAAGCAAATTTTGGTTACTTCTACTATCGAACAACTAAAAAGAGGTAGGTCAAACTATCTCCTATGTTGGACGACAATAGGCGTGCTTAAACGCTATTCAAATGTGTTGTAAGCAGGTCTATCTATTAAAAAATAAAAGGAGGATTAAGAAATGAGGTTTAACCTTAAGAAAGTCGCACCAGTTTTGTTGGGAGCAGCTATGTTTGTAGGTGCAACAATGGGTTTCGCTGCTGCTGCAAATGATTTAGCAAACTATCCAGCTCCATTTGTCGACAAGACAACTGGAACATCAAGTGTTGCTATTATTGTAGGTAGTGATTCTGCACCAGTAGACACTATTGGTTCAGTTCAAATCGCTTCTAATTTGCAAGCACATTTAAGCGGAACATCAGCTACAGGCGTATCTGAATCAACAGCTAGTGGCGGCGATAGTGTTAAAATCGAGAGATCTAGTGATAAGTTTAATTTAGGTAACTATGCAGGTGCAGGTACTACAGCAGTATGGATTACTGCTATAGATTCATCTCACATGGCAAACTTGTTAACAAAAGGAACTTACTTTGATGAGAACAATGACCAGTTCGATTTCACACAAAAGTTGGAA
>PFCW01000001.1:0-2363 GCA_002763115.1 Candidatus Pacearchaeota archaeon CG10_big_fil_rev_8_21_14_0_10_31_59 | reverse complement strand
AAACACCAACAATCGGTTTCCATTTAAAATCGGGTAAGTATACAATGAACTATACTTACGATTTCACTAAAGACCCTGACTGGGATGATGCAGATTTGGAGCAAACTACCTTAAAAATAATGGGTAGAGAATACTACGTTTTAGATGTAACAGACAATGACACTCCAAAAATAACTTTGCTTGATTCCGCAGTTAAAGGAACAGTAGCTGAAGGTGAAACAATAACATTGGAACTTGATGGAAAGAAATATGAAGTTTCCATTAAATATGTTGGTTCAGCACCAGAAACAAGACTTATTGTTAACGGAGAAGCAACAAACAATATGCAGGAAACAACTTCCAATACATACAAATTAAGCGATGGAACTTATGTTGGTATCAAAGACATTATGTATGTCGCAAAAGATACTGGTATAAGTCAAGTAGAATTCGCTTTAGGTAAAGGAAAGTTGGTTTTACAGGATGTGCAAAACGTAGAGTTAAATGATGAGACAATACAGGACTTAACAGTAGACATTGTTAATACAACTAAATTCAACAAGTTTGTAATAACATGGGCAGTAGATGATGAAGCATTTATAACATCTAACAGTTCATTGACAATGCCTGGATTTGATACAGTTAAAATAAGTATGGGAAGTTTCAACATGCCAGCAGCTGAAGAAATAAAATTAGAGCCAGATGGTTCTGATGCTTTCCAGCTGAAAGTTCCAATAAAAGATGGAACAGCAACAGTAAACTTCTTGTATGGTAATACAACTCACTTTACAGGTATTGGTAAAGAATCTGGTTCAGCACTTGCAATGGAAAACACTAGTAGTCATCTAGTATTCAATACTGGAGCTAATGACATGTATTTCGTTGCTTCATGGAACTCTTCCACAGAAGGAGAGTCTTACTTATTAGATGCAACAGTATTTACAAAGAGCAGTGCAAACAGAACAACAATTACAAACAAGGTAACTGGAAAAACTATATGTACAGACCTTATAGAAACTGATACTTGTACTATAGGTAATGCTGTTTTGACTGTTGGACAAGTTTACAAATCTGGATCTACTAAATGGGTTGTTTTCACACTTAACAATGGTGGTAGTTTCAAGAGAATGTACACTAAAGAAGGTTTAGCAATCCAATTGCCATATAACTCCTCTACTGATGCAATTGCGGGAGTTTTAAATCAAAATGGAGCAGTTAACTTGCAGAACGGTTCCTCTCCAGGAATAACCTATGCATTAATGACGTATGGTGAAGACAAAGATGGCAAACTTGGACAATATATGATGAACTTTACTTTAGGATATACTGGAACTCCAGCAAAAACAACAGTTACTACTGTAAATGTAAATACATCAGCAGTGGACACAGCAGGAGTAATTGCAACATCTAGTTACGAAATTGGTGATACAAGCAACTATGAAGCCTATGCTTGGAAAGACGTTCCTACAAAAACAACACACTACACTTCAGGAACACAAGATTACGTAGATCTTGTTTACGCAGGTGGTGAGAGTTATGCAGATGTTTATGTCGCAGCTCCATCAGTAACTGTAACCGGCAGAAGTTCTGGCGGAACAGGTATTGCTGGCGGTGAATTAGGAACAATAGCATACTTCGACTATGAAGTTGGCCAAGTTAGTGAAAGAAACCTTATCGTAATTGGAGGTTCAGCTATAAACACAGTCGCTGCAAAATTGTTAAACGTACCATATCCAACATACGGTAGTCAGGAAGCATGGACTACTGCAACAGGTATTGGTCCTGACCAAGCTATAATAGCTTTATTCGACAATCCGTATACTGAAAGAAAAGTCGCAATGTTAATAGCTGGTTACGAAGGTATAGATACAAAGAGAGCTGCAACAGCTCTTACAAAACTAGAGTTAACTGGTGAAAAAGTCTTGTTAAATACAGCTACTGAAGAAGCAGTTGTTATTGAATAAGAACTGACGTAAAAAAAGAAAGTTTTTCTTTCTTTTTTTCTTTTTTGTTTTTTTACAAATACTTAGAATTTTAAAATTTTTTGAGAAGAATAAAATCCTTTATTGTTAATTCTAATTCCTTGTTGTGAACTAACCTCTCCAATAACTTTGCTTTCAATTCCGTGTTTTTTTGCAACTCTAATCACATCACCGGGATTTGGTGTGATTACAATCATTCCCTGCCCCATATTCCAAGTTTTATATGCTTCCACATCTTTAACGTTTCCCAATTCCTGACAATACAACATTATTTTAGGGGGAATAAAAGGATCGTCTATCTCTGCACCTAATCCACTTGGTTTTAAAACTCTCCCAAGTTTTCCTGGAATTCCTCCACCAGTTACATGAACTACTCCATGAATTTCTGCTTTTGGCTCCCTA
>PFCW01000010.1 GCA_002763115.1 Candidatus Pacearchaeota archaeon CG10_big_fil_rev_8_21_14_0_10_31_59 | reverse complement strand
AAATATCCCCATACTTCAATTTCTTTTTTCTAGGGAGAAGTCCTAACAAAAACAATGCAAATAATGAAAATAAAATAAATAATTCTTTTGTGAATATCCCAAATATGCCTAACAATCCCAACCATCCAAAATTAGCTAATCTATTATCCATCCGCATTTTAACCCCTAATCTAATAAATAACTTGTATTTAAAATTTTTGATTTTTGAGTCAATAGATTTTTATATTAAAAAAGATTAATCAATGAATGAAAAAGAGATTATTTATCGGGGTTACAGGAACAATAGCTTCGGGTAAAGGAACAATTGCTGATTATATAGAAAAAAAATACGGATTAAAACAGATAACAATGTCTAATTTTTTAAGACATATTCTTGAAAAAAGAAATATAAAAGTTACAAGGGACAATCTAAGAAAATATAATAGAGAGATAGTAAATCATTATTGTAGAGGAACATTGTCAAATTGCATTATTGACAGAATTAAAAGAGAAAATTTGACAAAAGTTGTGATAGATGGAATAAGAACTCCTAAAGATGCCTCAATATTAAAGAAAAAATTAAAAGCCAAAATAATTTTTGTTGAGGCTCCATTTGAAATCAGATTCAAGAGGATTAAAAAAAGAAACAGAAAAAGTGATGTGAAGACGATTGAAGAATTCAGAAGACAGGAAAAAAAAGAATGGGAAACTTTCAATTTTGCAAAAACAATAAAATACGCTGATTTTAGAATTGATAATCGGTGGCCGATAAAAGAAGTTTTTAGAGAAGTTGATAAGATTATGAAAAAGATAATCTAATTCTAGAGATTTACCATTAAGTTAAAATAAAAAAGAAAAAGTTAAGTTACTGCGTTTAGACCTGTAAAATAGCTTAATAAACCGACACCCAAAATCAATGCAATTATTACAAATATCAGTATTAATACTATCGGAATTACTAAAACTGATGCAACTGCTTGTCCTGTTTTTATTTTATATACCTCTTTAATTCCAATTATTGCCAAAACTAGACCCCAAATTCCCGCTAAAAATCCTACATAAGGTATCCATCCAAGCAATATGCCAGGTGTTGAACTATAAGCTAGTGCTTTGTATGTTGTTTCCAAACCTCTTGCTTTTGAGAATATCAATACCCCTAAATAAATTATCAAACCTCCGATGAAGAAGCCGATAAATCTTCCAATGTAACCGCTGAATAACATTATAAAGAATCCGCCGAAACCTGTTGCTGCACTTAGCCCAGCACCGCCAATCATTCCAGTGAAGATACTTAATCCTAAAGCAATAAACAATGCCAATAGGAATACTGGAACAATTATTATCAGTGCGTAAAAAGCAAATGCGTCAGTAAGTTTCTCTTTTGAAATCTCTTTGAATGTTTTTGCTGGTTTGGTTACAATACCACCTATTTTCTGAAATATGTTCACTTTAACCTCCTTTTATTAATAATAAAATAAACAAACAGTACTTTTTAAAAGTTTTTATGCGGGGGGAAGGGATCGAACCTTCGTAGGCACTAAGCCACTAGATCTTGAGTCTAGCCCGTTTGACCGCTCCGGCACTCCCGCATTTATGCTTAAATTAGGAGTAAGTGAATCTCGTAGAGATTTTAACGAACCCCTGCATATTTTTTCTAAAGAAATTTTATTATATAAATCTTTTTGAAAGAAAACAAAACCTTTTTAAATGAAAATTTTCTCTTCTTAAGATAAAAACCGAGGATTGGGCTTTATGAGTTTAAAGGAAAAAAATGAATCAAAATTCAGAGACAAAACAATTCGAACCTACAGAGAGGATATTATCAAGTCATTTGAGGGGATGTGGATTAGACTTAGTCCAATTTTTTTCTGAAGAAAATGAAGGCAATTTAAGAACAAGTATTGAGGGAATAATAATTTTATCTGGTGCAACAATAATCGATAAAAATGTTAAGGCTCATTATTTTAATCCTGGATTAACGATGAACTACCTCTTAGCAGAAAGTCATTTTAGTATTCATATCTCTCCGCAAGAATGGGAGGATAAATCTGTAACTTTACATATTGCAACTTGTGGCGAAATCATCCCAATAGTATGTTTAGGTGGGGCTCTAAAATTATTAAAACCAAGAGAAGCTGAGGCTGCTTATTTTTCTTTTAGACCTGTCAATCCAGAAAAAGTAAGAATGCCAGAATATAAGGAAAAAATGCATGATGATTTTATCAAAGTTATACCTCTAGATTATTTAGTTAGGCTAAGTCGGTTAAGAGAAGATTTGGGAAGAATCAAAGGTTATTCAGTCTATATCGTCAAAAGATAAACCGAAAGTTATAAAAGTTAGTTCTTTCTCTTTTTTTAATGGAAAAAGAAATTGGAAAAATAACACATTTTTTCGATAAAATAGGTGTAGCAGTCATTGAACTGAAAGGAAAAATCAAAGTGGGAGACAAGATACATATCAAAGGAGCAACAACTGACTTCGAGCAGAAAATCAAATCAATGCAGGTTGAGCATAAAGAGATCAAGGAAGCAAAAAAAGGCGATGACATCGGCATGAAAGTTGATGATGTTGTAAGAGTTAATGACATAGTTTATCTTGTAAGCTAAAAATGAATATTGGTGTCGGAGTAGGAATAATTATTTTAAAAGACGGAAAAATTTTACTTGGGAAAAGAAATTCTGATGAGGAAAAAACTTCTTCTTTGTTAAACGGAGCTGGCAAGTGGACTTTGCCTGGAGGAAAACTGCATTTCGGAGAAAGTTTTGAAGAAGCTGCAGAAAGAGAAGTTTTTGAAGAAACCGGGATAAAAATTAAAGATACAGCAGTTATCTGCATAAATAACGATATAGTTGAAGATGCACATTTCGTAACTATCGGTCTTCTTTGTGAAAATTTCGAAGGCGAGCCAGAGATTAAGGAAGATTCAATAACAGAATGGAATTGGTTTTTGCTAAACGAAATCCCAGAGCCATTATATTTCCCGACAAAAAAAGTTCTGGATAACTATCTAAAAAAGAAATTCTATATAAAAAAAGAGAAATTATTGTATTTGGATGATTCTTATCTGAAAGAATTTGATGCAAAAGTTGTCAAGGTTGAAAATAACAAAGTAATTCTTAATCAGACAGCTTTTTACCCTGAATCCGGAGGACAGCCAGCTGATAACGGTAAAATAATTTGCAATAATATTGAATATAATGTTATTGATGTAAAAAAAGAAAAAGGTGAAGTAATTCATTATGTTGACAAAGAAGGTTTGAATGTTAACGACAAAGTCAAAGGAACTATAGACTGGGAAAGAAGATATAAATTAATGAAAATGCACACAGCAGCACATATTCTCTCAGCAATAATAAATAAAATGACTGGAGCTTTGATAACTGGAAATCAGTTGGGAATTGACAAGTCAAGAATTGATTTTGATTTGGAAGAATTTAATAGAGAAGAACTGAAAGATTATTTTAACGCTGCAAATGATGTTGTCAAGTTTGACTTGGCTATTAAATCTTACACAGTCAAGAGAGAAGAAGCTGAAGCAGATGGTAATTTATGCAAATTAGCCAAAGGTTTGCCTTCAGGATTAAAAGAGTTAAGAATTGTTGAAATAGATATTTTTGACAAACAGCCTGACGGCGGAACTCATGTTGCCTGGACAGGAGAAATCGGCAAGATAATTTTTCTTGATGCAGAAAATAAAGGCGCAAATAACAGAAGAGTTTATTTTGGGCTGGAATGAAAGATTATTTATAACTTTCAAAATATTGTTTATACCATTCTCTTTTTCTCATACATACATGAATTAAAACTCCTAACCAAATTAAGAAACTTACAAACCAATATTCTGATGAAACCAAAGCAAGACCAATCAACAAAAAGAGAAAAAACTTCAATTTATCTGCTTTGAATGTATAAACATAAGTGAAAATGCCTAAGAAAACTGAAAGCAAAACTGCAGTTGTTTTTTATTTTTCTTTTGAGTTCATTTTTTAACTAACTCTGCTCCCCAACTCAATATCATCATCAGGCTCTAACAAACAGACTTTGCTTCTGTCTTTATTAACTGCAGCCAAAACCATTCCCTCGCTTTTTATCCCTCTTATGATTGCGGGTTCAAGATTTTTGAAAACAATAACATGTTTTCCTTTCAGCTTTTTTTCTGTGTAATGTGCTTTCAATCCTGCAACCAACTTTCTTTTTTCATCTCCCAAATCAACTTCCATAATATATAACTTATCTGCATTTGGATGTGACTCTACATTTAGAATTTTTCCAACTACAAATTCAAGTTTTTCCCATTCTTTAAAAGGAATTTTTTCTGTCATGATTTTAGTTAGAAACTTTATTATTTAAATTTTTCTTAATCAAACTTGACTTGTAAACCTCAGGTTTGTAAGCATTTACTCTCACAATTTTTATGTTTGGAAAGTTCTTTCGTAAATATTTCTCGTCAGCAACCTGGTCATAACCCAAACAAATTACATCCGGCTTGATTTCTCTGATTATTTTATAAAAATCTGTTTTATCTCCCAATAAAACTTTGGCAGATGGAATATTATTTTTTATTGTTTCAACTCTCTTTTCTTCGAAAAAAGTTAGCTTTCTTTTTTTTATTTTTTCTATTGAAGAATCTCTTGCAACAACAACATATAAAGAGCCGTATTTTGCTGATTCATTCAAAAAATATTTATGCCCTTCATGAAATAAATCAAAACTTCCAAAACACATTGCTTTTTTCATACTAAATAAGATGTTTTGTTATTTTTATTCTTTAGCATAGAAAAAAATATATACTAACAAATACTGTCTGATTCTGGTCTAAAATGGCCATCATGAATGTTAGGGGCAAAGCTGTAAACAGCCCTGACAAAAGAGAGCTTGAAAAAGCTATTGAAAAAGGAAAATTAAAAGAAAAAATTTATGACGAGGAACATTTTGAAGATTTAAACGAATTAAAAAGAGTTAACAATAAATGATTACAAAATTTCTGAGTTTTTTAGGGGAAAATATTCAAAAAATTTTGAAACATCTAGAAATTTAATTTAAAATTTATTTGATTTTTAATTTATCTTTTCTCTGCTTCTTTTTATTCTCAGCTAAATAAATTCTTAAACCAGTTGATTATTTGTTGTATTAAGCTAGAACTCACACAATTTCCATCTATACATAAATTTGAAGAGCATTCAAAATTATTTTCACAAACTGCATCTTTTTTTAATTGCTCTACAAAAGAACCACTATCTGAACAGAAATTAGATGATTTCCTATATCCAAAAGGATAGCATTTATTCCCTAATTCACAACCATTGCAAAAAACAACAACTGACTCATTCAAACCAGTTTCATCGGATTCATTAAAAGTAGAGTTAATCTCTAAAGGTCCTGTTGTTTCATTGGGTTCAATATGAATTACCGTTTTATTTGTTGGACAATAATTAAATGTTATGTTTACAGAATTTGTTCCATTACCTTCTGAGCTAAGATAATGTACATTATTGAGTATTAATGATGTTGCCCCATCAATTTGATATGTCTGTCCAATTGACATCGTGTTTGTAATTTCATTTGTATTCCCAACCCCTATACTAAATTTCGCACTATTGGAATTTATATATACTATACTAACTATAGTCCCTTCAGCATTCTTGTACACATCTCCTTCTAAAAGAGTTGTTGTTTGTTTATAACAATCACCTGAAACTATAACACCCCAAACCATAATTATCAAAAAAATAGCAAAAGCAAATATAAATAAGATATTTAGGTTATTTTTTACCATATTTTATTCATAACACCTTTTTTGATCTATTACTAAAGATAAGAAATACTTATTTAAAAAACTTTCTATCTCTTGATTTAATCTAAATTTCCCAACGAAAAGCATTTCCTCTATTCTGATTTCTTAGATTGTAAAATGGTTTTCGTTGACGCCCAGGCCCGGAATCGAACCGGGATATCCTTTCGGAAACTGGTTTTCTCGTTAAAGTAGTTTTTCTACCTTCCTAGAGTTTCTCTTTTCTAAAGAGAAACTGTAGTCTCAAGACCAGCGGAGTACCATTGTCCCACCTGGGCATTAGATATTAAAGATAAAACAGTTTTTAAATTTTACACTAAATTGTTATGAAGAAATTGTCAATCATAGCCAAAACAAGTCTTTCACTTGATTGTAAAACTTCGCAATCTTTTACATCAACAATTATGCAATCTTTATACATTGCATCCCTGTAAATTTTAGATTCATTCCCCTCTCTTATCAAAACTACTGTTGCATCTAGCGAATCTGCACATGTTTTTACAGATTCTTTTTCTGCTTCTGTTGCATCTTCCGGTAGATTATGCAAAGCTCCTGACGCATTAACACCTAAAGCTCCGAAGAAATCTCCGAGACGCCAGCTGCTCAATGGTGCATCTTTACATCTCACTGTAACGGGATCGTAGCTTATGTATAATTTTTTATAAATAGAACCGTTTATGTCTACTGGAATTTTGTCCAATTCCTTCGGATCATGTCTTATTACTAAATTATATATGAATTGCTCTCCGTTCTTAAATAACAAGGCAGATGTTTTATACATGTCAATTCCACCTTCTCTTATCTTGGTGTATTGCAAACCGTGATAGTCAAATTCCGAGGGTTTCAGATTGACATAATCTTTTACAAAGACGAATATTAAAAATCCCACTGCGATAATTATTAATACTATTAATATTGCCTTGAATGTTTTTTCCCCTTTCTCTTTTTTAGGATGTTCATGTTTAATCTCTTGTTTTATCTCTTCCTTTTTTTCTTCAACCTTTTTTTCTTCAGCTTCCATGTTTAAATCTAAATTTTAGTATTTATAATCTTTATTGTTTCAAATTAAATATGTTAAACAGCAATTTGTCTGTGCTTTTCATGAAATTTTCTTCAGATTCATAAATATAAACGCATTTACCGAGAATTTCAACTTCGCTCTTTCCTGCTTTGGTATTAAACAAAAACATAAGACTTGTATCATCAAGCTCAGAACATGACTTAACTGGCAGATTTTCATCTTCGCATAAATAATCCGGATTATCAGTGCATACAGACTGCATTCTGTAAGCATAGGTCTGAACATTCAAAACAAATTCCGAAGCTGCTCTTTTTGCTTCAGTTGAATCTGCAATAATATAAATCACTTTATTCTGAAATTCATCTAAAGTTAAACTGCCTTTAAACACAACATCCGAAACATTTTCTAAAGTAAACTTTGTATTCAAAAATCCATAATCTGTATTAATTCGATAGCCATAATCTGTTTTTGTTATATTTCCTTCTGTTTGTTCATTAGTAGCTGTTTTTTCTCCACTGAATATAGCGTAACCGACAGAGCTTAAAGTCATAATTAGAATTATAAATATCCCCCAAAAAAGAGATCTTCTTTTTTCTTTCTTTTCCTTTTCTCCCCTACTTTCAAATCTTGCCAGTTTCATAATTGTATTATATAATTTACGTTTTAAAAGTTTATGCATCCAAAATATTTTATATTTATTTATCTTAAAGATTAACATGAAAACAATAATTGCTTCAGGACCTGTAATTGTCAAGATGGAAAAGCTTTTAGTTAACAAAGACAAAGATGATGATTATTCAATAAGCTTTTTTGCATAAACCAACCTTTCTTTTCCATGTTTGTGGGCTAATGCTCTTAATTTAATTAATTGTTGTTTATCAGAAATTCCTGAAAAATATTCACTAATTCCCTCACAATATTTGTCTGCCCAATCATAAACTCTCTTTTTGTTCCTGTCTGATTCCAAAGATTCTTCATCCATAAAAATATCTTCTATTCCATGAACGCTTCCAATTATTAATCTTGACAAATCTGCTAATAATTCTTCACTAACTCTCTCTCTAAAAGAATAATTGATTCCCATTCTATTTGGATAATGGTGAAGCTGGTCTTCAAAATGAGTTATTTCCTCTATTAGGATAAGTTTTGTCCTATATGAAGTTTGCCCTAATTCTAATTCATTTAATATTTTTTTTGATAACCTTAAAATTGGGGCATCGCTTACTCCAAACAAAAAATTTAGTGGGTCTACTTCTGCTTCTTTAGACCTAATGCCGGAAAAACCATTTACCTTTTCTGTTTGTGAAACATAATATGTAATATCTTTGTGAGAATGATAATTATACAAATTTTGAATTTCTGTTTGGATTCCTCTCAAAATTTTTCTTGCTTTTGCATTTAATTTTACTTTCATTTTATTTAACGATTCCTATTCTTGTTTTAAGCCCAATTAAATTTAGTAATCCCCCAACTTTTTTGGTTTCTTCTTGGCTCAATTTAGTGATTCCTACTCTGTCAAGCATTTTTTCATCAATCTCCACTCCTCTTTGTCTTTTAACATCTTGGTCTTCAGGTCCAACATATCCCACAGAGAAATCTTTAAAACTGGAGGGCTTTTCTGTTGCAAATTGTTCTGCTAAAGCATAGTTTCTGCTAGATTTTATTCTTATTTCTTCCCCTATACTTTCTTTACGAGTTTGTCTTAAATATTCCATTTTTTACTCTACAAATTTTATTTTGATACTATTACTAAGTAATCACTTATTTATAAATCTTTTGGTTGTTGTTACTAAACAATGGATACAAAATAGAAAGGTTTAAATAGTTTGGATTTTTTGATTATTTATGGCAATAAAAGAAATTGAACAAATAGAAATAAGAAATATTTTTGATAGAAATGGGAATTTGATAAATCTGCTTGAAGAGGGAGATATTAAAGGATTAAGAATTCAAACAAAAAGGAGAGAGAATCAATACATGATTCCATGTCAACCATATCGGGCTGATTCAGATGAAACATCCCAAAAAGTACTGGGATTTATTAAATCTGCTGTATTGCCAAACCTTGATTCTTTTAATCATGCGGTTTACAATGGAAGACATTTTGTTTTATTAATTTACTATTCAAAATACGACCCTTCTGACAGAAGACAAGCGTCTATCTTTTTTAAGGAACAATAACTTAATTAACCAAAAATCATAAACCTTTTAAAGGATTCTTTCATAAGAAATTAAGGGGATGTTGGTGTTGTTGTGAATTTGAAAAATGCAAAAAATTAAAAGAAGTATTTTCCTTTAATCATGGAGATATGATAAAAAATAAAAGATGGAAAAGGAAAAATGAAAGAAAAATTCATCTCAATTCAAGAAGCAATTGAAAAAGCAAAAGGCAAAGTTTCTATTCGTGGTTGGGTTCATAGAGAGAGAAAGCAGAAAGATATGGTTTTTATTGTTTTAAGAGATTCTTCAGATATAATTCAATGTGTCATTAAAAAGGATACAGTTTCAGAAAAAGAATGGAATGATTTGCAAAAAGTTCTTATTGAAAGTTCTATGGAAATTGAAGGAGATATAAAAGAGGAAAAAAGGGCTCCTACTGGCTTCGAGATTGAAGTTTTAAAGTTGAAAGTTATAAGCTATTCTGAGATATTTCCAATTACAAAGGACTTGAACGAAGAATTGTTGTTAGATAGAAGACATCTTTGGCTTCGCTCCAGAAAAATGACTGCTATAATGAAAATTCGTTCAACTGTCTTTGGCGCAATACATGAATATTTTAGAAGCAAAGGATTTTATGAATACCAAAGTCCGATATTTCAGTCAGTTCAGTGCGAAGGAGGTTCAACTTTATTTCATGTTGATTATTTCGGCAAGAAAGATGTGTTCTTGGCTCAAACATGGCAGTTGTATGCAGAACCGGAAATTTTTGCTTTGGAAAAAATTTACACAATAGCACCATCATTTAGAGCAGAAGCTTCCAAAACAAGCAGACATTTAACAGAATACTGGCATGCTGAAATGGAAGTTGCTTGGGCAAATTTTGATGAAATTATAAAATATGGTGAGGAATTAATCAAGCATGTTGTAAAAAAAGTTCTTGAAAATAACAAATCTGATTTGGAAATTCTGGAGAGAGATGTAAAAAAATTAGAACCAACATTGAAAAAAAAATTTCCTAGAATAACTTATGCTGAAGTTCTGAAATTATTAAAGGAAAAATTCAAAATGGAGATTCCATGGGGTAAGGACTTGAGAACTATTGAAGAGGACAAGCTAAGTTCTTTGTTTGATACCCCAGTAGCTGTAACACGATATCCCAAACAAGTCAAGGCATTTTATATGAAAGAACCTGATGACAGCAAAAAAGACAAGCCGGTTGTCAACGGAGTTGATTT
Source organism: Candidatus Pacearchaeota archaeon CG10_big_fil_rev_8_21_14_0_10_31_59 (assembly GCA_002763115.1). GTDB lineage: Archaea > Nanobdellota > Nanobdellia > Pacearchaeales > CG1-02-31-27 > CG1-02-31-27. The sequence continues at coordinate 31,023 of PFCW01000010.1, read as the reverse complement.
TATAGCTCCTGAAAATTACGGCGAGATTATCGGAGGTTCGGAAAGAGAATCTGATATTGAAAAAATCAAAAAAAGATTAAAGGAGGAAGGCGAAAAAATAGAACAGTATGATTTTTATCTTGACACAAGAAGATACGGAAGTGTTCCTCATGGAGGTTTTGGTTTGGGAGTTGAAAGGTTCATCTCCTGGATTTGTGGTCTGGAAAACATCAAGGATGCAATTCCTTTCCCGAGGACGATGAATAGAACGAGACCTTAATGGATTAAAATGCGGATGGATAATAGATTAGCTAATTTTGGATGGTTGGGATTGTTGGGAATTTCAGGTATTTTCTGGAAACCATTGTATTATCTCTTTTTCTTGTTTGCTTTGTTTTTGTTGGGTTTAGTTCCAGTAAAAAGAGAATATGATTATACAGGACCAGACATGAAACATCCACATACTTAATTGCAAAATATATTGTATAAAATATATCAAAAAAATCCATTAAGGATTTTTGGGATGCCAAAAATAGAAAATATTCTGAAAAATTTAAAAATTATAATTTTCTATTTTTTAACATAATAAAAACATTTTTAAATTGCAATTTCTTTAATAAAAGATGGCGAAGAGACGTATGGGAAAGAGAGGAAAGAGTTCTATATATTCTAATTTAGAGAGAAAATCCAAACCAGCGTTAGTTCCACCAAAAGCTGAAAAGCTGAACGGAGCTAACATTCTTGTTCTCATATCGGTTGTTTTATCAATTATAAACGGTGTTTTTATGTTGCTTGTCTCTTTTGTAAAAATAGATGTTTTTATTCAAGTCCAGCAAGAATTGTTGAAATATTTAACATTCGGAGAGATGGTCATTTTGGGAAGTATATGGATTATCTTAGGTTTATTGATATTTTTAATTAACCACAGAGTAAAAGAAACGAGAAAAATGGGCTGGGCAGTATTTTTGCTTATAATTTCTCTACTTTTGATTATAGAAGGCAGAGTTATTGATGGTGCTCTGGCATTGATTGCCTCAATAATTTATATTGTGAAATTAAGCAGAAAGTAGTTCAAGAATTTTCTTTAGATGTCTCGCATTCTTAATATAAAAAATCTGTCCCTTGGATTTTTTGATATAAACTTCTATTTCATAATTTAGCTTTTTCTTGAAAAATGGCTTGTAAATTAATAATGTAAATGGAATATTGTCTCCAGCAACAGCGTCTTTATGAATTCTTTTATTTGTTACATCAACTTTCGGTTTTTCTCCCTGGAACAATTTGTAAAGATAAAATCCTGCTGTTATTTCCCTTAAGGAACCTAAGGAATTTCCAAGCATCAAAACAACATCTCCCAGAATAGCATTTATCATGTCCTGTTTATACCAGTTGTCTGTATCAATAATTTCATCAACAATAGTAATGTATGGCTGCAAATGTTTTATTCCAAAGTTCTTATCTTGTTTTGGAACTGCACCAAAAACTTTTCTGCCATTAAACTCTTTGTATTTTTTTGCAATTTCAAAAGCAACCCCCCTATCCAGCAAAAAAATTATTTCATTTCCGGAATCAGCCAAAACTTTAGCTATTTCGTTTACATGTTTTTCAAATTTATTTGTTGGAATATTGAGCAATTTAGAAAAATGATGGTCAATATTTCCCGGCCCAGTTAAACTTACCCTTAACATATCAAAAATTCTTCAAATTTTTGGGATGATCAAAAACGCTCTTATTAGCGTTTTAGACATAAAATTTATAATCAAACAAAGTTTAAATATTTTAACATGACGTTCGAACAGGACAAAAAAAGAATTTTGGAAAAAATAGGAAAAGCGGACAAACCAGACAAATCCTTTAAAGGTTCGATAGACAAACAGATTTTGCCTTTAATAAATCTGATAAATTCGAAAAAGAATTATTATACAACATCGAGTTGCGCTGGAAGAATTATTTTTGTCAGAACAATAAAGAAGAAAGAGCCGAACGCTTTTCTGTTTATGACGCATGAAAAAACTTCCTTTGATGAAATTAAAAACGCCCTTAAGAAAATAAAAAACAAGGAAGTTTGGTTTAAGCAAGAACCTTGCATTTTGCATGTTTGCTGCAAAACAATCAAAGATGCTCAAGATTTGGTGAACAAAGCAAAACTTTCCGGCTGGAAAAAGTCCGCAATAATTGCTTCATCAAGAAGAGTGGTGTGTGAATTGCTCTCAACAGAAGTTATATCCTTGCCTTTAGTAAAAAACAAGTTGCTTGTTGATGATAATTATATAAAAATTCTTGTTAAAGAGGCAAATTTTAATCTGGAAAAAGTAGGGAAGAAGATTGAGAAGTTTTATCTTTTGGTTTCTTCGAATAAATGAGTTATATCTGCGTTATGTTCGCAGCAAAAACAGTGATGATTATTATAAATAATTGGTAGGATTAATCCTTCATAAATTTCACAATAGTGAATAGTGCAATCTCTTTAACGATAATAATCTAACTCCGAGGGATTTTTCCGAGCATCCTCGATTGATAGAAACCGTATTGATCGTACATCACATCCCTCTTTTGACATAAAAAAGATAGAAATTTGTTTTATAAAAGAATTTGTATTCTGAACTATAAGAATAGCATGTAAATCTCATAGAAGATACCTAAAATAAACATAATTGCCAATATTATCAACAAAACCCATGGAAGTTTTAATTCGTATTCCGGCTTTCTGTCTCCGAATTTTTTTGCTTTTTTATTCATAATTAAAATTAAGATTCCTGTCAAACCGCCTGTAACAGAACCAGCAAGACCTAAAATTTGGGTGAAAGTTGCTGCCTTAAAAATAAAAATTAATAGTGTAGCTATTAATGGAACTATTGTAACCAAAAACCATGCAAGGATTTTTCCTAGTTTCATGTCAAACACATACATGTCTCTTAAGACAAAACTTAATGCTACTAAAGATGTGAACATGGTGAAAATACCTAATAAAGTTGGCAATCGTCCTAGCGCGAAAGTTGCTATCTCTGGAGATGATAGTCCTGAAAAACCAACAACAGCAAGAACAAAAACAATGTAAATTGCGATTGGAATCAAGGAACCGATGATAATTGCTTTTTTCAATAATTTTTCTTTTCCTTTTAATACTAGTTCCATCTCAGGCATGATGTCAAAACCCAGCAAAGCAAACAAAACAACACCATAAGGAAGAAACATAAGTGCTGGATTTATGTAAGTTAAATTAGAAACTTTAATTTTGGTTGCAAAAAAAATCAAAATCACCAAAACAGTTCCGATTATTAAAAATATTCCGACACCTTCGACTTTTCTTAAAGCTTTTAATCCAAAAGCAATTATTACAGAAATTATAACCCCTACAATAATCAAAAAAAGCAGGCTTAAATTCAAGTTTCCGAAAATAACAAAAGATAAACTTTCCCCAATTCCCAAAAGATAGGCTATTAATGCGGAATAAACTCCAAAAAGCATCATAATAATCATAAAAATTTTTCCTGGTTTTCCAATGTATTTATTTGCATAACCTGGAAGCTGGTGATTTCCTTTTGTTCTTAAAGAAATTTCTCCGATATAAAGATTAATAAGGAGTATGATTAAACCCAAAAGAACTATATGAATCACACCGATTAAAAATCCGGATTTTGCGATTACGTAAGGTAATCCTAAAATTCCTGCTCCAATAACAGTTCCTGTCAATGTCCCGACAGCAGCAACAAGAGTTTTAAAATTTCCTGATTTTTTCATGAAAAAATTAACAAATAAAATTTTATAAAACTATGTTTTTTAATATATACATTAGAATATATAAGAAGTGAAAAATTCCAGGTCCAATTTTGCATATTTTAATTCCGTTGATTGTAATTGGTTTAATTAGAGATTATTGCATAAAAAACAAGAAAAAATTTTCCCTGCATTATGTTTTGATTGCCGCTATTGCCGGAGTTCTACCTGATTTGGACATTGCTTTGTTCTGGTTTATGAATTTGTTTGTTAAGGAAACTGCCTGGTATGCGGTTCACAGGACATTCACACATTCAATATTTTTTGTTGGTTCGTTTTTAACTATAGGAATAGCAACTCTAAAAGTAAATATCGGAAAACTAAGAAAGCATAAATTAAATCTTGGAATGATTTTTATTATGATTGCTGTAGGTTTTTCATCCCATTTGTTGCTTGACTGGTTATTACAAAGTACAATAGCTTTGCTTTGGCCTTTGACAACACAAAGATTTGGTTTGAATTTACTTGGATTTCTACCAGAAAATTTCCAGTCTAATATGCTGGCTGCACTTGAAGGATTGCTATTAATTTTATGGCTGATTTATTTAGAATTAAAACATAAGATAAGTGATTTTATTTAATTCTAAACATTTTTATATCTGATTTCTTTTTAATTATTGGGTCCATAGCTCAACGGATAGAGCACCCGCCTTCGGATGAGATGTCTCTTTAGAAAAGAGAGATTCAATGTAGAGAAAATACATTAGCAGATTGCTAGGAGAAAGCGGTTGATCAGGGTTCAATTCCCCGTGGACCCGTTCTATTTAAGAAACTTTTAAAAAGAAAAAAATTCTTAATCTAAGATGATAGAGGTGTACAGAAAAAGAGTTGAAGATAAAAGGATTAAAAAAATTAAAAATTTTGAAAAGGGTTCTTGGATAAAGATGATTAATCCCAAAAATGGTGAAATTAAAAAAATTATCGGGGAATTTAAAATTCCCGAGGATTTTGTCAGAGCAAGTCTGGATGAGGATGAAAAACCAAGAATAGAAAATGAAGATGGTATTGTATTCATTGTTCTGAGATTCCCTTACAAAATAGAAAAGAAAAACAGAAAAGGAAAAGATCTAAGATTTGAAACTTTGCCGTTAGGAATTATACTTGTAAAAGAAAACATAATAACAATATCAAAAGTAAGAAATAATATCTTGGAAGATTTTGCTGAGGAAAAAATCAAGGACTGGCATACAACAAAAAGACACAGATTTCTATTGCAAATTTTATACAGGATGGATAAATATTATCTTAACAGTTTGAACGAGATTGAAAAAGATATAGAGTCTGTTGAAAAAGAAATAAGAAAAACTCAAAAAAGCAAATACGTCATAAAGATGCTGGACATGCAAAAATCTCTAGTTTTTTTCGATACGTCCATAGCGGCAAATGGAACTGTTATAGAAAAAATATTAAGGGGCAATAGATTAAAACTTTTTGATGAGGATGTTGACTTGCTTGAAAATATTATAATTGAAAACAAGCAGGCTCTGGAAATGACGAAAGTTTATAGAGATATTGTGAACAACACAACTCATGCTTATTCTTCATTGATATCGAATAGAATGAGTAGAATTGTTAAATTTCTGACTTCTGTTACATTAATCGTGACAATTCCCGTTGCTGTTGCGTCTTTATACGGCATGAATGTTAATCTGCCATTACAAAATCATCCTTATGCTTTCTGGATTGTAACTGGCGGTTCCTTGATCATAGCAACATTTTTAGGGATTTTATTTTACAAATTAGATTTGCTTTAATCGAGAATATCTCCTTTTTTGTAATGCAAAGCTTTATAAATCAATTTATAAATATATCTATATAGTTTAGTGGTAAAAAAATGGAAAAAAGTGAGAAAAAAGTAAAAGTTCCAAAAGAGGTTTTTAAGTTAAGCATTCAGAATATTGTTGCAACAACGTCGTTGAAAAAAGATGTTCCATTGGTAAAATTGGCAAAAAGCAACGCAAATACTGAATACAATCCTGAACAGTTTCCTGGTTTGGTTTTAAGAATAAAAAAACCAAAGTCAGCTGTCTTGGTTTTCTCGTCGGGAAATTTAGTATGCACAGGAACAAAATCTGTTGTCCAAGTAAAAGAAGTTATTCAGAATGTTATAAAACAGTTGAAAAAAATTGGAGTAAAGGTTACAGAGAAACCAAAGATAACAGTTCAGAATATTGTTGCAAGCGGATTTATCGACATCAATTTGAATTTGAATCAATTGGCTTTGTTACTTAAAAACACAGAATATGAACCAGAACAATTCCCTGGTTTGGTTTACAAATTAATTGAACCAACAGCAACTTTCTTGTTGTTCTCGAATGGAAAATTGGTATGCACTGGAACTAAAAACAGACAGCAATTAGATGAAGCAATAAAACAATTGCTAAAAAACACAAAAGAAGTTTTGGGTTAAAAATTTTTCATAATTCTTTTTTTATATTTATCTCTAAGAATTTAAAAAATAAAAAAGAAAAAGATTATTTCTTATTCTACTGGTAAACTTGACCCCGGCCACCAATCCTCCATTGACTCCAACCATTCTTCATATGTTATGCCTAGGGTATTTCCCTCGCTTTCTTCAAAAACAATAGTGCATATCTACTGTTTCTATTCTTGAATCAGATATTCCTTTATTTGATGGGCACCAACGTTCATGTACTCTTATACACTTTGGATCATGTCCACTTTCTCCACCGCCTCTACTGGTTAAAGCCCAATAAATTTCTTGTTCTAATTCTTCGTTACATCCCAAACAGCAATGATATTCTTTACTACCATACCCTACTTCTGTTGTTTTCCCAAGTAAAGTCCTAGTGCACTTATTATTTAGTTTATCCAAACAGTATGATCCAATACAACCTGTTTCTGTTTTTCCAGTCACTGTTCCAGCAGTATCTGATGTTCCTACTTTTAAATCTGGGTTTGGTTTATATGTTAAAATCATGTCTCTAATATCACTAAAAAAACTATTCCCAGTTATCGCATTGCCAGTTGTCATGCCCTCATTTCTTTTTGTTGCAATATCACTGAAAGCAAAAACCAAAGCCAATACAAACAGAACACCTATGACTGCGAAAGCAATTTTATAAGGTGTTTTGATTCCTTTTCTTGCTTTCTCTTTAAGATTTTTTCTCATTCTCTAAAACCTCTTTTTATCTATAAAAAGTATACATAAATTGAGGAAGTTTTTATTTAAATATCTTTCTTAACTCAATTAGTATAATCTTCTAAAAGTATTTTAAATCGACATAAAATATAAAAACATCATTTTGCTAAATTTAAATTAAGGTATGGGGTAAAAAGAGTTAAAATGCCAAACGAGGAATTTTTGCAGAAGGCAAAAGATTTTTTTGAAAGCCAGAAAAAAGAGATGGGGAAGATAGCCAAGTCCGGAAAAAAAGCATTGATTATCTCTTTTAACGAGCTGGCAAGTTTTGATGTTGAACTGGCAAATTTAATTTTAGACAAGCCAGATGAGATGATAGCATTATTGGAAGTTGCCTTGGATGAATTAGAGCTGATAGAAGATGCAAGAGTAAGATTCAATGATTTGCCTGAAGCCCAGCATGTCCAGATTAAAAACATAAGAGCAAAACATTTGGGAAGATTAATATCTATTGAAGGTATTGTAAGACAAAGTTCAGATGTCCGTCCCCAGGTTGACAATGCAAAATTCGAATGTCCTACCTGTGGAACATTGATAAATGTCATTCAGCTTGAAAAAGGTTTTAAGGAACCGAACAGATGCTCGAATTGTGGAAGAAGAGCGGGTTTTAAATTAATAAGCAAGCAGATGCTTGATACTCAGAAATTAGAGATTGAAGAAGCTCCGGAAAGTTTGGATGGCGGAGCACAGCCGAGAAGACTTACTGTTTTTCTTAAAGAGGATTTGGTAGAGCCGATTATGGAGGAAAAAACAACTCCAGGAAGCAAAATTAGAATTATCGGAATTTTAAAAGAGGTTCCAATAACTTTGAAAACTGGAAAAACTTCAACAAGATTTGATTTGGCAATTGACGCAAATAATGTAATCACTTTAGAAGAAACTTTTGAAGAAATTCAAATAGAAGAAGAGGATGAAAAACAAATAAAAGAACTTTCTGTAGACCCAGAGGTTTATGATAAATTGGCGGAAAGCATTGCTCCCTCAATATTCGGCTATCCCGAATTAAAATTAGCGATGATATTGCAATTAATGGGCGGAGTCAGAAAACAAAAATCAGACGGAATTTATTCAAGGGGAGATATTCATATGTTATTAGTCGGCGACCCAGGAGTTGCAAAATCAGTTATTTTAAAATTTATGTCTACTGTAGCCCCGAAAGGAAGATATGTCATTGGAAAATCTGCGACCGGTGCTGGTTTGACAGCAACAGTTATAAAAGATGAATTAATGAGGGGATGGAGTTTAGAGGCGGGCGCTATTGTTTTAGCAAATAAAGGTTTGGCTTGTATTGATGAATTAGACAAAATGTCAGACCATGACAGAAGCGCTATGCACGAAGCAATGGAACAGCAGACAGTTACAATTACAAAAGCAAATATCCAGGCGACTTTAAGGGCTGAAACATCTATTTTAGCTGCAGCAAATCCGAACTTCGGAAGATTCAATCCGCAACAGAGTGTTCCCCAGCAGATTCATCTGGAACCGACATTAATAAACAGATTTGATTTGATTTTTGTTTTGAGGGACATTCCCCAGAGAGACAAGGACGAAAAAATAGCAGACCATGTTTTAAAGGAACATAAAGAAAAAGTAAAAAGAGAAATTATAAGTTCTGAATTTTTAAGGAAATATGTTGCTTATGCAAAGCAAAATATTAAACCAGAATTGACGCAGGGGGCGATGGAAGAAATTAAAAACTTTTATGTTGATTTGCGAAATATGCAGACCATAAGTCAGGATATAGTAAGACCGATTCCTATTTCAGCAAGACAGTTGGAAGGTTTAGTCAGGTTAAGCCAGGCATCTGCAAAAGTCAGATTGAGCAATAAAGTTTCAGTTCAGGATGCAAAAAGAGCTATAAACATTATGAAATATTACTTATATACCGTCGGTTATGATGAAGAAACGAAATCCATAGACATAGACAGGATAGCAACTGGAATTTCTGCTTCAGAAAGACAGAAAATTATATTAGTCAGAGAAACTATAAATAAATTAGAGGGAAGATTGGGAAAATTAATTCCTATTACAGAAATTTTTAAGGAGCTTGAAGGAAAAATAGAGATAGAAAAGATTGAAAAAATAATAGAAAAATTAAATAGAAGCGGAGAGATATTTATGCCGAGAAAAGGTCATCTTCAAAAGGTAGGTTAAAATGGAATTTAAAAAAAGAGAGGTTGCATATATTGTAAAAATCAGCCAGATTAAAAATGCTGAAAAAGAAATCTTGGACGGAAAACTTAAAGAGCTAAGAATAAAAAATAGGATTGTTGCCAGAGTCAGCATTATCGGCACTGTCACAGACAAGTTTGAATCTTTGAGGGATAAAAAATATGCAAGCATTACAATTAATGATGGTGAAGATACTATAAGAGCCAAGACATTTGGTGATGGGGTTGACTTGCTTGAAAATATAAACAAGGACGATATTGTTAAAGTTATAGGATTTGTAAGATATTTCAAAGATGAACTTTATATAACTCCTGAAATTATAAAAAAAGTTGACGCAAGATGGTTGATGTTAAGAAAACTTGAATTAATAAGAATTTGTGGTTCGGAAAAAAAAGATGTTCGGGAAAAAGAGATAAGGAAAGGCAATGAATATAATGAAAAGCTGGAAAATGAAATTTCCAAGCCTGATAAGGAAGGTGTTGGAAACCAAGGAAATCATAAGATTTCCGGTGTCCCTGAAAACAAAGTTTCCAGCGACGTAGTTTCCAACGAAGAAGAAATAAAAGTAGTTACAGAAAAAACAGAAATTGAATATAAAGACGATACAATAAAAACTGAAGAAAAATTAGAAGAATCAGTAAAAATTGAGAGTAAATCTACTTTAAAGGAGGAAATTAAAGAATTTATTAATCAAAATATTAATACAAACAAATCTGTGCAATATGATTTATTTGGAAAACCTGTTGAAGAAAAAGATGAATTGGATATTGAAGAGGAAAAAATAGATGATATCGAAATTCCAATTAAAAATTCAAGATTAAAGATAGTTGAGAAGATAAAAGAGATGGAAAAAATTTCAGAGGATAAAAATGTTGATATTGACAAGCTTATTTTATCTTTGGATTTGCCTGTAGAGGAAATTAATGAGCAGATAGAAATTCTTCTTGAAGAGGGAATTGTATATGAACCAAAGCCCGGCAAGTTGAAAAGTTTGTGATGAAAAACTTTAAAACCAGCTGTTGTTTATTTTTAAGATGACTGACAAAAATTATGAGGAATCTTTGGAAAAACTTTACAAGGAAGTAAAGCCTGTTGAAACAGCTAAAGACCGATTCGAGGTTCCGAAAGTTGAAGGTCATTTTGAGGGGAACAAAACAATTATAACAAATTTTAATGCTATAGTATCATATTTAAGAAGAGATCCAGAGCATATAAGAAAATATTTGCTGAAAGAATTAGCAACACCTGCTGTTTTGGAAGCTAACAGAATTGTTCTAAACAGAAAAATCAGCAGCGCAATGATTAATAAAAAAATAGAAGATTATACAAAAGAATTTGTTTTGTGCAAAGAATGCGGAAAACCCGATTCAGAACTTGTCAAAGAAGGTCCTTATTTATTTTTACATTGTTTGGCTTGCGGTGCTAAACATTCAGTAAGAGCAAGGATTGTATAAAGATGCAAATAAAAATTCATGAAGCGTATCGTATCATTGTTTCTATCTGTGACTCTGGATTAATCGGCAAGAAATTTGAAGAAGGCGACAAACAGCTAGACATTAAAGAATCTTTTTATGCCGGAGAAGAAGTAGATGAAAAAAAAGCTGTTGAAATTTTAGTAGATATGAAAAAAGAAGATGCAACTTTTAATATTGTTGGTAAAGAATCAGTTAGAACAGCGGAAAAATCCGGAATTATTAAGAAAGGTTGTTTTGATTTTATTAATGGAATTTCGTATACCTTTTCTTTTCTATAGAAAGCAACTTTTATAAACGAATATTTCTTAATTCGTAGATGGTTGAAGAAGAATTCAAGGATATTGGTCAGGAAGAAAAACCGGAAGAGAAAAGTGAAGGTTATGTTAGGGTAAAACTTCCTTCAAGAAGAGAAGTTCTCGGTATTTTAGACCAAAGAGCCGGAGCTTCCCGTATTATAGTAAGATGTATGGACGGGAAAACAAGAAATTGCAGAGTTCCCGGCAGATTAAGAAGAAGGCTTTGGCTTCGCCCAGGAGATGTTGTGATTGTTGCTCCATGGGAATTTAATAATGAAAAAGGTGACGTTCTTTTCAAATATAATCCAACCCAAGTTTCCTGGCTGAAAAGGAACGGCTATCTAAAAGAAATAGAAGAAGAATTCTAAAAAGTATGAAAATGGAATTTTCAATTTCAAAAAATTTTGGAGAAAATTTTTAGAATGGAAAAAATATTTTTTAGTTCTGAAGGAATCGCTAGAATTATAGGAAAAAATGGTTTGATGAAAAAGAAAATTGAGAAAAATCTAGATATAAAAATAAAGAAAAATGAAGATGACTCATTAATGATAGATTCTAAAGACAAAGTTGAGGAATTTTTATTGAGATATTTTCTGGATGCTATTACATTGGGCTTTCCTTTTAATATTGCAATGAGCCTGATTAAATCCGATAAAATATTTAAACAAATTGATATAAAGAATTTTTCAAAAAATCCGTCACGTATCGATGTTATAAAATCGCGGGTTATAGGGAAGGAAGGAAAAGCAAAAAAAACAATTTCTTATTTAACAGCAACAGATATAATGATAAAAGAAAATTTTATAGGGATTATAGGGGAAGCTGAGAATGTGCATTCTGCAGAAGAAGCTTTTTTAAAAATAATACGAGGAGCTCCGCATGCACATGTTTACAAATTCCTTGAATCTGAGCAAAAGAGAAGAAAAGAGATTGAAGCAGAACTTGAGGAATTCAGGAGAAAAATTAAAAAGTAGTGTTACCACTATAAAGAGAAAAATTTATAAATACTGTTTTCTTAAATAACCAATGACGAAAGAAATTTTAAGTCCAATAAAAGAAGTTTATGAATTTTTTAGCTGTAATTATAAAGCAATTTATCGGGGAGTTTTTTCTGTTTTAGTGTTAGGTATCGGATTAGGAATTCTTGGCTGCGAGCAAAAGAAATATGATTCAAAATATGTTGAGACTCATACTGAAATCCCTGCTGAAAATTATACAGGACTTGAAAATAGATTAGAAATTCCTGATACTATTAATTCAAATAGAATATTGGACACATTCAGATGGGAAAATATAGAATGTATGAGAATAGATACCAATACAATTTTAAAAATTCCAATTGAAAAAGGAGATAATTTATACAATAGATTAAAAGCTTACATCGAAAATAATGGCCAAGGTTATGTAAGAACGGATAAAAATGCAGAGGAATTTGATAATTTTATGAAATGGTTAATTGAAGAATGTGTTGATAAATCGACAATACCTGGGGGAGATCCTAATAAGATCGGAGCAGGAACAACAGTTACTGTTACTATTCCAAATAGTGATTAAATTCTAAACCAATAGTTTTTTAAATTATTTTATTTTCTATAGACTATATCTGCCCTGGTAGCTCAGTTGGTAGAGCATACGACTGTTAATCGTAGGGTCGCAGGTTCAAATCCTGTCCGGGGCGTCAACAAAAATCATTTCACCATATAAAAATAATAATAAAAGAAATGCTTTTTGATTGAAAAAGACCCTGTGGCGCAGCCTGGTAGCGCGCACGACTGATAGAGCCTTTCTTTCTTCAGAGAAGAAAGATCCCCTCGGGAAAGAAAGAAGCTTTAGTGTGACTTTCAAAAGGTTTGAGAAATCGTGAGGTCCTGAGTTCAAATCTCAGCAGGGTCATTTAACGCATCTTCCATCTTCACAACAAGAACCAGGATACCTAAAAATACAATTATAATCTTTATATCCGCAAAAACCATCTACGGTGCACCAATATTCTCTTAATATTGTTTGTCCATTAACTTGGTGAGTAAAACAATAATCATCAAAAGTTTCTCCATCTTTGGCAATACACTTTCCTTTTAATTCCAAATTCAAACCACCATCAGTATCAACACAACTATTTAAGTTCTGAACACCGTAGCCTGTTGTTCTTTTTTCAACAAATATCATAGTTGCCAAAGATAAAACTACGATTGATAGGATTAAAATTATAATGAACAATCTTTTCATTTGAGTATATCCCCCTATTTAAAAAATAAAAATTACTCGTAAACACAGGCACCATCACTGCAAACTCTTCCGTTGTATTCGCTACAATCTAAATCCTTGTAATTAACATTGTTTCCGCAATAGTATTCTCTTAATGTCAAATCGTCTATACAGTAATCAGTTGCGCTTCCAGACGAATCTGTAGCTATTCCCTGTTCGATTACATTTTGTCCACCATCTGAATCAGAACATGGATTTTTTGAAGCAAATCCTGAAATCTGGCTGCTTAAATTTGCTATCTGAATTACTGCAAATGTTATCCCAACAATAAGCAAGACACCGATTACTAAAACAGCTAACTTGAAGTTATCTCTTTTAGCTTTATTCTTTTTCATTCTTGAACCTCCTTTTTAATGTAAAATTGAGGTAAAAATGATATATAAACTTTTTTATTGCATTAAATTTAAAAAAGATATATGCTTAGGTCTATTATGGAAAAGAGGTCCGATAATAATAAAAGAGATTCTAAAAGTATTTTGATTACATTTACGATAGTAATATTAATATTGCTCTTCGTTATTGCTTTTGTTTCATACAAATTTATTAAAAATTCAGAGGAAAAAGAAAACAATTCATTTGAAAATTTAGGCAAGATAGCAACTCTTAATGGTTCAAAATTAATTTCAATGACTGTTCCGGCAGTTAGCGAAGATGGAGAAGGAGTAAAAACTTTTTTAATTTTGGAATCAATACCCGGAACCGGAAGAACATTGGTAAGTATCGATAATTTATTATTCTGGGCAGACACACAGTCAAGCATAAGAACAGCAAGAAAAGTTGCTTCCGATGTAACTAATATCGATGTGAATAAATATGATTTGATTTACAGTATCCATGCCAACGCATCTGTTGTCGGAGGTCCTTCTGCCGGTGCTGCATTAACAGTTCTAACAATCGCGGCTTTGCGGAATAAAGAAATAAATCCGAAAGTTATGATTTCCGGAGTTATAAACCACGACGGTTCTATAGGCCCTGTTTCAGATATAAGCAAAAAAGCGAAAGTTGTAAAAGAGCTTGGATTTGAAATATTTTTAGTTCCTTTGTCCCAAAGCAAAGATGTCATTTATGAAGAAAAGGAACATTGTGAAAAGTTCGGCGGTGTTGATTTCTGCCAAAAAGAGCAGATTCCAAAACAGATTGATTTGGCAAAGGAATATAATTTAACTGTTGTAGAAATCGCAAATATAAATGAAGCACTGGAATGGTTTTTTTATTAAATCCCGAAAGTATTCTTGAATTCAATCATCTTCCTAAATTGATATATAAATTCTCTGCCTTTTTTTGTAATCTCAAAAAAAGATTTGTCTTTTTCATCTTTTTTTTCTATCATACCTTTTGTAATCAATTCATCTGTATACTCTTTCAACAATTTATAAGATAAATTAGCTTTATACATGAGATGAGTTGGCTTTATTCTTCCGTTTTTATTTTCTATAGCCAACAGCATTTCGTTTATTATATCCACTTTTGATCTTCGATTCATTTTCTATATTCTCTTTACAAACCTTTTTTGCAGAAATGTTTATCATGATAAAAGAAAGTAGCATTGTTCCATAACCTAACAACTGAATTACCTCGGCGCAGACATAAACAAATTCACCTAAAAAAGCAAGTGCAAACACAATCTGGCTTACCATTATCAATATGAAAGACCACATCAAAAATGCTTTTTTACTTTCTTTATTGACGAAATAATTTTTTACATAATAATAGCATATATACATCAAGATTAATATTACAGTAATATGGAAAATATAATATGCGGAGTTGCTTACCAATGTTGTAGCAATTATAAAGAATCCGAATAAAATATAATCCCATAAACCTTTATCTCTGCTCAATAAGAAATACAAACTGAAAAATCCCAATAAGGATAATATTCTGTAAAAGAAATAACCGACAACGAAAGTTATATTTGATTCCCTGACATTTTCCCTGATTAAAGTAACAATGCCCAAATCAATTCTATGAGTAATATGATAATAAATGTTAATATTCATCAAAATTTTAAAAAGAAATGCTATTGACAAAGCCAGCAAAGCCAGACCGAACCATTTGTATCTTTTTTCATTGCAGAATGTGTATAATTTAAAGGCATACATACTTATTATAAAAGTCACAATCATGGCTATGGTTTCAAAAATAACATCAATTCCCATAAACCAGCCCGGTGCGAACATAAATCCGTACATATCAATTAAAATAAATAATCATTTATAACATTTATGCTTCTTTATTCTATAATAATGAAAACTATAAAGTTTTCAAATGTAAAATATTTAAAGGACTTTTGATTAATTTATCTATGATATTGACTAAAGAGGTGATTTTAAATTACATAAAAAGGGGAAAGATAACAATAAAACCGTTTAATTATAAAAATCTCGGAGCTGTTTCTGTTGATTTGACCTTGGATGATAAATTCGGAATTTTTAAGAATAAGCCAATTACAATAGAGGAAAATACAAATTATAAGGATTATATTAATATTGTAAGGAAAAAATCATTAATTTTAAAGCCGAAAGAAATGATTTTAGCAATAACAAAGGAAAGAATAACATTGAATGATAAAATCTGTGGTTGGATTCAAGGAAGAAGTCGTTTTGCGCGTTTGGGTTTGCTTGTTCATATTTCTGCATCATTTATCCAGCCGGGAATTAATAACAAGCAAGTTCTAGAAATTGTCAATCTTAACAATAAACCAATAAGATTAAAAGCCGGAGTCAAAATAGCACAGATTATTTTTGAAAAGTTGGAGGGCAGGGCTTCTTACGAGGGAAAATTCAAAAACCGGGTTGATTTTTGATTGTTTTTAAAGCTTATGAAATTAACTTCTTTAGTTCTTTTCTTTGTTTTTTCTTCATAATCCCTTTAAAAAGAAAATTCTTAGCTATTTCAGAAAAAGGAGGTAAACTTTTAGAAAAAGTTTAATCAAAAAAGATGAAAACAAATTTCAATTCAGAACTTGTCAAGGTAAACAGGTTATACAAAAACTTTGATTTGGATGTTGTATCATACCTGGCTTTGCGGGGGATGAAAAAAAATAACAGTAAACACTGGAAAAGAAACTAAAACTCGGAAATCTTTTTTTGGGTTTTTCCGTCTTTGAGTGATTTAACATCAACATTAAAAACTTCAAAAATATTTTCGACAGCTGGAATTAACTGATTATTTAGATAATATTCAACATCATATTCACCTTGAGCAACCCTATCGGGAAGTTCGGCTCTTTCCCTAACAAGACCGGGCTTCCCCCTTTTCATATTTTTCTGTTTGTCTTCTACAACAATATATTCTATCAAAGTTCCTATTCTTACCGGCAATCCAGCTTCCAGCATCCTTTTTGCAACAACAACATGTGGGATTGATGCTGCATAACTCGATATTTCCTTTTTAAGTTGTGTTTTTATTATCAAATCGTCATTCTCAATTTCTTTCTTGTTTACTTTTTTTACAATCTCGTTAAAATATTCCAATGCTTTTTTCTCATTTCCGTTTTTCAGAATTAAGGATATGATTTCATTTTGAACTTTTTTTGCTAATCTGCACCAATCTCTCCTTACAGTTTCAAAACCTCTGACTTTTATTTTCCCATCTTCATCTATCAAGGCATATTTTTTCTTTGCTCCTTCTGTCGTTGTTCTTTTCGAAACCCAGATTCCTCTTTTGTAGAAACCTTCCAAATCCAGTTCCATAATTCCAGGCAACTCTGAATTTAATTCCTTCAGCATTTCAATTATTTTTTTTTGTGTTTTATTCACTAAAAAAGCTATTGAGTCTGTATCAGAGTAGATTACTTTATATCCTTTTTTTTTTATTTTTTCTATTGTCTCCAATATTGATTTTCTTGCTAAAGCAGCTGTTGAAGCTGCTGCCTCCCTGCAATAATATCTCGCACCAAAGAAACCTAAATAACCATAAGATGCATTTGCCAGTAATTTGAAAGCATTACTCCTTGCCTTTAAAATTGCGTTTTGATTTTCCTTGTATTCTTTTTTGTATTGTTTTCTTTTTTTTATTATTTCCTCTAGCATCACTGGAAAAAATCCTTTTTCTTTTGCAAAATAAACTTTATGATTTTCGCTTAAAAAAACTTCAGTTGAATTAATCTCTTTTTTCTCCAAAAAAGTCGATAATGACAAATTATAAGTTACTATAACTGAGGAATACATGCTTGTGAAATCAAAAAATGCTATGTCCTCATACAAACCTGGTTGTGGTTGGAAAACAAAAGCTCCTTCGTATTTTCCCAGCATTCTTCTTTTTAATATTTCGTCGTTCAGGGGCCGTTTTTCAGCTATCTCATCAAACTTCTCAAGATTATGTATGATATAATTTTCAACATGAACAGACATGCTCTCCCTTGAAACATTAAATAACGGCTCTCGTATAATCTTCGAGAATTCCATTATATCCGGCCAGGATTTTTCCATAAGTTTGTAAACTAAAACCGAATCCTGCAGATTATATTCAAAATATTTAATCCATTCGTCTTTTTCAATTTTAGACGAATGTTTATGCTTCCATTCCAATTTTTTTTCTCCGATTAATTCTGATGCAACTTCATTTAAAGACAAAGTTTCTGACTGCAAATATTGCGAGTAATTTGTTTTTATAAATTTGAACAGATCAATATGAACAATCCCGTCTATTCTTGCAGAGATTGCATTTCCCTTTGATAATTTTGGCTGGCTTCCGTCCAAACCAATAGACAATTTAATTCCGTTTTTTTCAGCCCTTGCTCTCAAATAAGGCAAATCAAAATTATCTGAAAAATAACCTGCCAATACATCAATATTTTCTTTTTGTATGTAATCAACAAAAGCTTCCAACATTTCTGCTTCATCTTTGTAACATTCGACAAAATCCAGATTATGCGGGCACTTTTTCCATGTAAGAACTTTTTTGAAATTTTTTGCAACCAAGGATATCATGACTATTTTTCCCCTGCCAATTTCAAATTTATCTGTCTCAATATCGTATGCCATTATCTTTGGAAAAAATTCTTTTTCCTGGATTTCTTTCATTCTTTCTATTTTTAAACAGATATCGGCATCGTAAGAACCAAACTTGTCAAAAATTTCGCCTTCAACTTCATACCACATCAATGGCTTTACTTTTTTTTCTATGATGTATTTTGTGATTAGATTGATGTCATATTCCCTCCTCTTTTCTATCTCATCGAAATCAATCTGGTCCGCGATAGCATGTCCGTCTTTGTAATTTGTAATAAATATCTTTATTGCTTTTACATTTTTCCCGAGAAATTTTTTATTATGCAGTTCTGTTCTTACAACTGAAGAATTTCTTAGCGAAGAATCTGCTTTTATTTTTTCTATTTTTTTTCTTATGTCTTCAATTTTTTTATCGCTTACATCATCTTTCAAAATTGCCCAAAAAGAAGCTGTGTATTCATCAATCAGACAAACTCTCTTGTTGTTCTCATCCCTGCCTACAATCTTTATGAAATTTCTTTCATTCCAGTCAAAATAATCATAATCTATCGGTATAAATTTTATTTTCATAGTAAAGTAAAGAAAGGAGAGTTTTTATTTTTTTAGTTCAAAAATTTATCCAGCTTCTTCCCGACTTTTTCACATTCTTCTAACGAGATGACTAAATTTTTTCCACAGTCCCGCAATTTTGAGGGATGAAAGAAAAACCATCCCTTGTGATTAAATTTTATCGCAATTAACGGTTCAAGTCCAAATGTCTCGCAAAAATAAATTAAATCTTCAATTTGTTTTTTTTCAAGATATTTTGTCTTGCTTTTAGTAACCTTTACTTCAATAGCATATTTTCTTCTAGCAGATTTTTTACCAGCTAATAAATCGCAAGAGGGTTCAGTAGTTGAACCGCTTCCGGCTGCTCTGAGTACAGCCCAACCATTATCCCAAAGAATATGGAAAATTTCTCTTTCAGCTGCACTCCCTTTTTGTTTTGACATAATTGTTTTAATTATTCTGAGTTTTTATAGTTTTATTGCGTAGTTTATACATTTGTTACTCCTTAAAAATGATTACTATTAGAAAGGTTTAAATACGACCAAAACTTTCTGCAAATATGGCAGGAAAAATTCCAATTTTTACTGAATGGTTTGGCAAGCCAAAAATAGTTACAGATGAAGGTGTTGCTATGTCAGAAGAATTTTATTTTATGAAATTTCCAAATAACGGAATTGGCCTTAAATATTTATTTAGAGAAAGATTACCAAGATTAAACATATTAAAACAAAGTAAATTGACTGATTATCAATTTATTGAATATAAAGCAGCTTTGCAGATTTTAGAGAAAGCTTTATATTTATCAAGAATAGAAAAAAGACATTTAACAGGGAAAATTTTAGATTTTGGATGTGGTGCTGGTGGTTCTTCTATAGTTTTAAAACTTTTATCTGAAGATATAATTGCTATTGATATAAATCTTAACGATATTAATACCTTAAAAAATTCCGGATTTTTTCCAGAGGAGAGAGCACTTAATATAGATGGTTTTTATTATATGACTCAACAACCAGAAGAGAGTTATGATTTAGTTCTTGCTATTAATCTCGGTGAGTTAAACACAGAAAGAAGATTTATAGAAGAATTTTACAGAGAATCGATGAGGGTTGTGAAACCAGACGGAAAAATATTAATTCATTCTGATTTGTTGACTATGGATAAAGTAAGAGATGTTTTTGGAGTTGAAGAGAGACCATCAACAAGAACCTTAGTCATCTAATTTTTCTTTTTTTACAAGTCCCTGGCTGAAACAGTTTTTCTTCCGTTTGCTTCTGCTCTCTTGACAGCTTTTTTTATTAGCTCTATAACTTCTTTGTTTAGGGCATCAGCAAAATCCGAGGCAACATTCATATCATTTACATAATTCTTAATAGAACTTTTTACAATTACAAAATCTTCTGCCATTTTTACCTCCTTTCTAATTTTATTTCTTTTTTCCGATTATTCTGTAGACATTTGTTCCGCAAACATTGCATTTTCCCTTAACAGCCCATGTTCCTGGTTTTATTTCAACTTCTTTTGGTTCTTTAACGTCTACTTCTTTTTTACATTTCATACATCTTGCTTTGTAGTTCATTATTATCACCTATGTTATTTTATTATTAAATTAGTTTTTAAATCTTGTTATTCTTCTTTCATCATTGGAAAGAAAACAATTTCTCTGATTGATTCGGAATTTGTCAAGATTGTAAAAAATCTGTCGATGCCCAGACCAAAACCAGCTGTCGGGGGCATTCCTATTTTTAATGCTGTAATGAAATCCTCATCCATCATCTGCGCTTCTTCATCTCCAGCATCTCTCATCTTTTGCTGTTCTTTAAATCTCTCTTCCTGGTCTATAGGATCATTTAATTCGGAAAAACCATTTACAATTTCAGCACCTGCAACTAACAAACTTAATCTTTCTGTCAAAAAAAGATTGTCTTTCTTTCGTTTTGCTAAAGGTGAAACACTTACCGGATGATTAATTATAAAACATGGCTGGATTAAACTTTCTCTAACATGCCTTTTGTAAAGCTGGTCAACAATTCTTCCCAAACCTAAATTCAAGTCAATATCTTTTTCCAGTTTCTTTGACTTAATTGCATTAACAAGTTTTTCTTTTGTATCTTCCTTTAACAAATCAATTCCTGTTTTTTTCTTTATTAATTCGCAATAATCATACTTTTGAAAAGATTTTGAAAAATCAAGTTCGTGAGTTTTATATTTTATTTTTAAAGTATTAAATGTTTTTTTGATTATTTCTTTAATCATTTTTTCTGTGAAATCCATCAAGTCGTTGTAATCGTGCCATGTCCAGTAAAATTCCAAAAGTGTAAATTCCTGCAAGTGTTCTGATGACATTCCTTCGTTCCTGAAAACTTTTGCCAGTTCGTAAACTTTTTCATAACCTCCAATAATCAATCTTTTCAGATACAATTCGAGAGAAATTCTCAGATACATATCAACATCCAGAGTATTGTGATGTGTTATAAAAGGACGGGCTTCTGCTCCGCCAGTTTTTAATTCTAAAACCGGAGTTTCAACCTCGAGAAAACCATTTTTATCTAAAAATTCCCGGATATTTTTTATAAACTCGCATCTTTTTTTAAATAAATTTTTTACTTCGGGATTTGTTATCAAATCCAGATATCTTTGTCTGTATCTTGCTTCAACATCCTGCAGACCATGAAACTTCTCAGGCAAAGGCAGTATTGATTTAGTAAGCAGGATTAATTTTTTTGCTAAGATTGATATTTCCCCCCTTTTTGTTTTGTAAGGAATTCCTTCAACACCTACAATATCTCCGGTATCTAATTTTTTGTTAAAGAAATTTACAATATCTTTTCCAGAATAATCCTCGGAAACAACAATCTGTATTTTTCCTGTTTCGTCCTGAATATGAGCAAAATTTATTTTCCCCAGATCTCTTTTTGTCAGCAACCTTCCGGCTAAAATTATTTTTTCCTTTCCTTTCTCCTCTTCCTTTAATTTTTTATATTTCTCAAAAATTTCCAAAGCATTATTTTGCTTATCAAATTTTGTCGGAAAGGGATCTATCTTTTCTTTTCTGAGCTCTTCTATTTTTTTTAGCCTCTCTTTTATGATTTCATCTTCTCTGGACATAGCAAAATTTCTCCGAAATTTTGGTAGGCTGGAAATTTTAGATTTCCAACATAATTAAGCTAATATTGGACAATTTAAATATTTTATGAAAGGCAAGATATAAAAACATCCCGATTTTTCTATATACATGAGAACAATAAATTTTATAATATTACTTTTCCTTGTTTTATTGATATTTATCAGTGGATGTAAAAAAGAAACAGCTGAAGAAAAAATGGATCAAAAACAAGTTGAATTGATAGCAAAAAATATTCTTGAATCTTTTGATAATGGAGATTATATCAATTTCAGCAGGGATTTTTCTGCGGAAATGAGAAAAGCTATAACAGAAAAAAGATTTAATGACTTAAAGAGTCTAATTTCAAAAACAAGCGGAAGATATATTTCTATTGAGGGTTATTCGCCAAATCATACAGCAGGTTTTATTGTTTACCTATTCACTTGCAGATTCGAAAAAGAAGAAGTTAAAGTCCAGATTACTTTCAGGCCAGAAGAATACGAAGTAAAAGGATTATATTTTGATTCTGAGAATATTAGAAAGAGTATGGAAAAAAATTAGTATCTTATTTCAAAATTTTTAAGTTGGTCTGATTTTATTTTTTCAACTTTTATGTCTGCAACATGAGCAAATTCCGGACCTTTTTTGCAGTATTCTATCAACTCTTCAACATTTTTATTTTCTCCCTGGGCAACAATTTCAACTTTTCCTGCAGAATTTTTCACCCATCCATTTAAACTCAAAGCTTTTGCTCTTTTTGCAATGTGAGCTCTGAAAGAAACTCCGGTGACTAAACCCTTGATTGTTATATAATAACTGTCAAATAACGGTGTGAACATTTTTCCTCTTTTATTTATTAATTAAACATTGTTTAAATATTTATCCAGAAAGTTATTCAGTATAATAATAGTCTGACTTGAAAAATACATTTCCGGACCGATTGAAATTTTTTTGTCAATCATATGTTTTATAGTTTTTAGCTTTGATTTTGGAATTCCATCATCATCTCCTAGAATAAAAACAGAATTGTTTATTTCATCTTCCTTCAAATTTTCCATTTTTTCCCCATCTAAATCCAAAAGAAAGATTTTCTTGTTTTTTTCTTTTAGTTCTGATATGACAGCTTCAAAATGTTTTTTCTCAATAAAACATCCGGGAAAAATCTCTTTTATTTTTCCTTTTTCTGATTTGTAAAGCATTTTTGATATCAAACCGGCAACATCTTTTTTGCTTATCGGTGTTTCCTCATTAAATCTGAAAATTAAATGTTGGGGTGGATTTGGAGGTCCGTCAAAAACAAGATGCATTTCAACATCTTTTCTTAATTTATGCGACAAAAAGAAAGTTGCAATGATTGAATGAATTACTATATCCATTCTTCCGGACTGCATTAAATCATCTTTGATTTTTCCGGTTGTTTTTGCTTTCTCTGAATAAAAAACAAATGTTCTCATAATTAATTCAAGAAAACAGACTTTAAATTATTTTTGAGTTATCTGAATTTAGTTCTTAAAACTTCTATAAATTCAGAGATAAATTTGATTTCTTTTTGATAATCATATTGTGTAGATATCTTCGGACCAAAAACTTTAGAATATAATTCTAAAGATATTTCTTCTCTATTTTTTTCAAATCTTTCCACCAGATCTTCTTCTTTAAAATCGGCTTGTCTACATAATTCTTGCAGTGATTTTTTAACTGGGAGATTTGGAATTAGATCCTTTTTAGAGGAGAATATAATATTTATATCATCTAAACTAATTGAACCAGTTATTATTAATCCTTCTCCTTCATTAGTTTGATATATTTTATCAGTATAATTTACTACATTAATTTCCATAATTAAAGGATAAATTGTAAATGGAGACTCTAATCTTCTTGCATAAGTAGAATGTTCTCTAGTTCTATCCCTCGCAAATATTATAGCTTCTGTTAGTAAGTTAGAACAAAAAGTTTTTATTCCTTCGCTATCTTCACAACCCTTATAAACGGGTTTCACACCACTAATCATACTTCTTAAAACTGTATGTTCAAATTTCCATTGAGTATTGCCCCTATACAAAATTCCTTTCCTTTGCCATTTGATATTTTTTGGATTAATTCTTGACAATACCATTTTATACAAACGAAATTTATCTTTATAAATCTTATCATTATGTAACTACTTTAAAGATGTTACAATATTATAATCCTAAAGCAAGCATCAAACCTGCCCAGGATTCATAAATCATATAGATTCCGATTAAGCACATAAGAATTCCTGCAATAAGATGCAAAATTTTTATGTTTTTTTCCTTCCATCCGGAAACTTTTTCAACACTTGAATATCCTATATAAATTATTATAGTTATTGCTACCATCGGCAGGATAAATACTAAATTATATATTAACAGCCAAGGAATTGTATGTAAAAACGTTGGAAGTGATGATAAAATTCCCGAGGCGATTATATAAGGTCCGATTGTGCAGGGCAATAAGAAAACAGTCACAAAAGCTCCGATAATGAATGCACCTAAAGGTGAAATTATCCTATCAATCCAACTTTTAACTTTTGGTCGCATTGACATCGGCATTTCTGTGCATAAACTACCAGCTTTGTATTTGACAAAATCCTTGATATTTAAAATTCCCAAAAAAATTGCTACAACAGCCAAACCACCATACAAAAACGGCTGGACTCCTTTTACTCCAGTTACAAAAACTTTGAAAAGATTGATAAAAATCGCTCCATATATAAAATATAAAATTAAAACTGATAATGAAAATAACAAGCCGCCAAATAAAACATTTTTTTTAGATTTTGGATTTGCTGTTAGAATTGAAATAAGAACTAAAGTCAAAACAGCCAAAGCGCAAGGATTTACAGCATCGATTGCTGCTAATCCCAAAATTTTCCCGATAGTTAATGCTTCAACTCCTGCTACCATTTTGAATTATAATTCTCAATAAAATTTGAAATTTAAAAATGTTTCGTTAACATCCAGTTAAAGTTTTAAGAACTTCAATTGTTTGAGCTCCAGTAATTTTTTCTCCATTTATAATCCAAGTTGGGACATACCTAATTCCAGCGTTTTGACATGCTTGAGAATTTTCTGAACAATCAATTAAATCAACATATTTTATATTTTCTCCTAAAATTTGCTTTTGTTTTACACAATGAGTACATCCTTCAGAAACATATAAGGTTACTTTCTGTCCAATACATTTTATAATTTCCTCATTTGCAGGATTATTGTTGGAGCAACCAACTATGACTAACAAAGAAAATAAAAATAGTATAAACACAATCTTTTTTATCATTTTAATATAAAAAGAAATTGATTTATAAATTTTATCTATTTTATAACAAAATAACTGCTCCCAACATCTGTCAATCGATAACCTTCATCTAAAGATAGATCGGCTGGTTTGATGAGTCCCAATTTTACCATTTCTTCTGGGATGTCAAAATCAGTATAGAGTCCTATCCAGAATCTTATTTTTGGATTGTCACGCTCTTTGCCACACATTGCAACTGCTGTTTCATACCTAAGATCTTTCCATCTAATTGTGGACTCAGAATCTTTTAGAATCTCTAATGCGAATATTATAAACGGTAAGGATGCATCACATCCTACCAAGTCAAATAATTTTTTTTCATCTACCTTCTCTCTCCCAATAGAAACTCTATTTCGTAACAAATTTGAAGCATCAGTCATAAACTAATTTTAAAAAACTAGCTTTATAAAAATTTATATTAAAAAGAATATAATTAAAACAAAATACTTAAAAGTTGATTTTTCCTTAATATTTTATGACAAGTTACGATATAATCGGAAATATTGCAATTCTTAAGAAAAAAGACATGAAATTGGCCAAGGAGTTGTTAAAAAGAGAGAACATCAAATCTATTTATGAAAAATCTGAAAAATTCAAAGGTAGATTGAGAAAAGCAACTTACAAATGGCTAGCTGGAGATAAAAAAACAGAAACATTTTATAGGGAGAATAATTGTGTTTTTTTCTTTGATATAAACAAAACATATTTTTCACCGAGGTTGGCAACTGAAAGGCTTGAAATTGCTAAGCAAGTCAAAAAAAATGAAAAAATTTTGGTTATGTTTTCTGGTGTCAGTCCGTATTCTATAGTCATAGCAAAAAATTCCAAACCGGAAAAAATTATTGATATCGAATTAAACAGAGAAGCTGTAAAATATGCAAAGAAAAATGTTGAGCTAAATAAAATAAAGAATATTGAAGTTATTCAAGGCGATGTTAAAAAAGTTGTTTCAAAATTGAAGGAAAGATATAATAGAGTTATCATGGCTCGTCCGCAATTAAAATACGATTTTCTGAAAGAGGCGTTTGCAGTTTCCAAAAAAGGGACAATCATTCATTTCTATGATTTCAGAAATGAAAAAGATTTTAAAAAAAGTTTGGAATTGGTAAAACAAAAAGTAAAAGAAAGCAAAAAGAAAATTAAAATTTTAAAATTGAAAAAAGCCGGTGAATTAGCTCCTTACAAATTCAGAATGAGGATTGATTTTAAGGTGTTAAGTTAAATTTTTATAGTTTATTTTATTAGACTTACCATGAAAAAAAGAGGAAAGTTATTGATTATTGGCTTAATAATTCTTATATCCTTAATAATTTTATGTATTACTTTTAGTATTTTTAGAGGTATTTATTGCACAAAACTATCGTCGGGTCCAGAAAGCAAGATTCTGAAAGAATTGGAAGAAAAATTTGAAGTAGATGAAATATTGGGTGAAACTGAATCTGATATTCATTGTACAGGTGATGGGGAACCATCAATTTTATTTAGTGGACAAACAAATTATATAATTTGCATGATTAAAAATTATGGAGAGGAAAATGAATCCTACAAATTTAATTTAATAAATTTTGTGATTAGGGATAAAAGAGGAAATTATATTGAAAAAGATGGTATTTTAGAAATAAGAGAGACTGGTCATTTTGCGAATGTTCCAAGAAATTCAACAAGAATGTTCAAATTTTATGCTATTAATATCCCGAAAAAGGTAACTAACTATATTTTATCAATGGAGATAGAAGTTGAATTAAAGGAACAAAAACAAACTATTATTTTGGATTTTTTAATTAAAAAATTTCTTAACTTAGAAAGAATAATTTGTTAATAACGAAACCTATTTAAATATAAAATTCTTTGATTTTTTATGAATAAAAGAAAGTGGGAAAACAGGTATAATACAAGAATGAAAGACTTGGAACACAGAAAAAAACATACTGTTTTCTGGGTTACAGTGATTATTGTTCTTGTAGCCAGTTTATTTTTCGGATTGATGTATGAACCGGAACAGGGAATGACTGGTTTTGCAATTTCTGATGAAGGAAAAGCTCCAAGCTTTTTAGGATTTGGAATTCTTGCTTTAACTTTGATGGTTTTGGTAGTTGGTTTGGTTGTTTATACCAAAAGAAAATCTAGAAAGAAGAAAACAAAATCCAAGCCAAAAAAGAAATCTAGAAAGAAAAAAAGATAATTAATTTCTGCAGCGAAATTTATTTAAACTAAAATTACCTGCTATGAGTATGAAAAAGAGGAAATTAAAAAATTCACATCCGCATATGTGGATTGCTCTTGGAATCATAATTCTATTTGCTGTGGTAATAGGTTTTAACTATACTCCATCAAAAATTAATTTTAGTGGGCATGCTGTAAGTTCTAATTCTTATTATATAAAAACAATAGAAACTTACATGACAAAAGCACAATTAATTCCTATTGAATCCAAAATTTTCAAGACAGTTGAATTATCTCCGGGAACACCTCCTGTAAAAAAAGTGATTGAAGAACAAGTTGAAACAAATATTGAAGATAATTTAGATAATAGTGTTCCAAAGGAAGAAATAATAGTTGAACAGCCAAAAGTAGAAGAAAAAGGTTTTTTTGCGAGATTTTTTGGTAGTTTAAGAAACTTGATAACCGGGAATGTGATAGGTGGTGTTGGTTATGAATCGGGAACTTATGCCTCAGGTTCAAACGAAGCTAGATTAGGCTCAGTTTACGAAATAAAAGCAACTTTAACTGAAATTGTAGATAGAACATATGCGAGATTTGTTTCCCAGTGTCTTGCAGAAGAAAACGGAAAATATGTTTTTCTTTTTAATAAAGGATTGTATACTGCAGGAGAAACTGAACCTTGTGGTTTTACAATTCTAGAAGTAAATAAAAATTTTGTAGAAGTTGGATATTTGAATTAAATTCTTTTCTCAACGCTTATTGCTGTCGGGGCTTCACCGCCATGCCATGTGAATCTTGGCCTTACTCTGATTGGATAAATTCTCTCGGAATTATCATCCAAAATTATCGCACTTCCGTTTAATCTTGGTAAATTATTCAGAAAAGAGGAAATTCCTGCTGATGTATAATTCTGCATGATTAAGTTTAATGCCTCAATATCAAAACTTGCTGTAACTCTGTGGCTTAAAATTATATCTGACTGCGTCATAACATCTCGGTGAATTTGACCTGGCTGTTGTGTTGCCAAAACCAATGTCAAACCAGGCTGTCTTCCTTCCCTTAAAACCTGGACTAAAGGATCTGTAGCTGCGTTTTTGTCTTTAAAATCCTTCGGCAGGAATTCGTGTGCTTCATCAATTAAAATCCAGACCATCGGCATTTTTCTTTTGTCTGTATAATTCAGATAATCAATTCCTCTTTTAACAGATTCAATTTCCTCCTGCTTTCTTGCATCCATCCTTTCATTAAATAATTTTTTGCATAACAAACCGATAACCAAAGCTCTAACATTAAACGTTCCCAAACTTGAATAAGCAGACAAGTCTACTACTGTAGTAACTCCAGCATTGATAACATCGGAGATTTTCACACCCGTTTGTTTTTTTGATGCAAAAACTCCCCATGTTTTTGCAGCTTCCATCAAATTTACAGCTGCGTTAATATCTTTTTTATCGGAATTTTTATCTTCCTGAATTTTTTTTATTATATCATCTATATCAAATTTTTTTCCGGAATCAATAAGCTGTGTAAGATTTCTTTCCAGAACTAGTGAAACAGAATCCAAGAAATTCAGACCGAAAGTTGTAATCCAGTCTTCAACGCTGATTTCGGAAACATCAATAACAAATTCCTTGTCATAAGGAATTGCTTTTTCATCATACAGTTTTGTTTTTCCTGCAGGAACAAAAACTTTTGTCGGAAGATTTTTGCTTTCCAGTTTCCATTGTCTAAGCAATTCATAATCTTTGTCATTTTTGTAAGCCATAGTCCAGTAAATTCCCATGGTATCAAAAATTATTGGAGCTATATTTTTTGAAACTTCCTCAGGCAGATCAGTTATTCCTTCGGCAATTACTCCTAAAGTATAAGATTTACCACTTCCTCTTTTACCTGCTATAAGAACGACGTGGCTTCGTGCAACATCAAGATAAACAGGATTGCTCAATGATGTTACCTGCCCCATTTTTACCCAATGTTTGCCTATGTAAATCAAACCCTTGTCGCCAAACAACTGCTTGTCTGAATTGTTTCTTCCTATTATTATTTCTTGAGGCATTGACTATCCTTTCTTTAGAAAAGAAAGGCTTGTCGAATCCAAAGAAACTTATTTA
The DNA here is from genome assembly GCA_002763115.1 of Candidatus Pacearchaeota archaeon CG10_big_fil_rev_8_21_14_0_10_31_59. Taxonomy (GTDB): domain Archaea; phylum Nanobdellota; class Nanobdellia; order Pacearchaeales; family CG1-02-31-27; genus CG1-02-31-27. Next base: position 1,697 of record PFCW01000010.1, on the reverse strand, counting down.
GTCTTTAGATTGACATAATTTTACTTTTTTATTATAAAGTTAAAGAAAAGAAGTTTTTATTTCTTTTTGTTTTACTCTTAAAAGATATAATAAAATATCATAACATTTATAAAGCATATTTATTTCTTTAAAAGATGACTGAAGAAAAAAAAGAGAAAGAAGAGATGCATGAATCTAAAGAGCATGAACATAAAGAGGATGTTAAAGAAGAGCATCATGAAATTAAACATGAGGAACACAATCCAAAGAAAAATATTAGGTGGGGAAGAATTCTCGCTATCGGTCTGATTATTGCAGTAATAGTATTAATAATATTATTTGCAACAAATGTTATTCAAATTAAAAAATCCACTTTAATAACAAATGTTAATGTTTCTTACACTTTAAGTGCAGATAATGTAGAAGCAATGTCAAGTCAGGGAGTTTATGAACAAGATTCAATAGATTCAAGCTTGGGATTAGTTTCAGATAAATTATCTAAAGAGATAGCAACTATGTCTGAAGGTGAGGAAAAAACAATTACATTAAAACCTGAAGAAGCCTTCGGCGTTTATGATGATTCTAAATTAGAGATAATAAACAGAACAACAACGATAGAAAAAACAAAGGAGATGAACAGAACATTTGAAGTTACATTGGACCAGTTTAAAGAAGCTTTTAATGAAGTTCCTGTAAAAGATAAAATTTACGGTCCAGAAACAGAGATGATAAGATGGAAAGTTGTATCTTCTGACGAAGCAACAAATAAGGTTGTTTTGAGTAGAGAAGGAACTATCGGAGCTGAAGAGTCGTATTATCCTCCTTATATTTCATTGTATATTAAATCTATAACACCAGATAAATTAACATTGGCGTTAAAACTTTCTCAGGAAAATGCTGAGATGGATTCTGAAATGGGTCAGACAAAGATAAAATTATATTCAGACGCTACTAATATTTATCTTAAATTAGAACCTGTATTAAATGACGAATTTGATTTAGATGGAACGAAAATTGTAAAAGATTTCAATGAAACAGCAATAATTTTGGATGGAAACAACAAATACGCTGGAAAAGAAATAATAGTGAAAATAAAACTAAATAAAAGAGAGATTATAAAAACCGAGGCAAAAGAATTGAAAAAAATTCCTAATGCTCCAACATTGCAATTCTTTGTTATGAGTTATTGTCCTTACGGAACCCAAATAGAGAAAGCAATATTGCCTGTATGGAAAGAATTTCAGGACAAGGCAAATATTGAATTAAGATTTGTAAGTTACACAATGCACGGACAAAAGGAAGATGATGAAAATTACAGGCAAATCTGCATAAGAGAGGAACAATCAGATAAATTAATTGTATATTTAGAATGTTTCTTAGAAGCTGGAGAAGGAACAGAGGATGCTTGTATGACTAAAGCAAAAGTAGACAAAACAAAAGTTGAAAGCTGTATGAAATCAAAAGCTGCAACTTATTTTGAAGTTGACAAGCAATTAAATACTGAATATGGAGTTCAAGGTTCACCAACAGTAGTTTTAGATGGAAAAGAAGTAAGCATAGCCAGAAATCCTGAAGCAATAAAAACAGCAATTTGTAATGCTTTCACAGGAAATAAACCAAGCGAATGTTCAAAAACTTATTCTTCTGAATCACCTTCAGCAGGATTCGGATATTCGACAACTTCCAGTTCAACTTCTGCAAGTTGTGGATAAACTCTT
>PFCW01000002.1:112880-227638 GCA_002763115.1 Candidatus Pacearchaeota archaeon CG10_big_fil_rev_8_21_14_0_10_31_59 | reverse complement strand
GCAGAAAACAGGCAAGACAATAAACTGGCATGCTCTTTACAGAATTCTGATGGAATTAAAAGACAAGAATAAAATCGAAAAGCTGAAATCCCGAGCAGGTTTTTTCTGGAAGAAAAAATGATATAAAGTTTATGAGCATAAACTTTATTAACTAAAATATTTTAGAGTAAATATGAAAAGAGGCATGTTGTTTGTATTTGCATTATTGTTTGTTTTATCGATAGGGATTGTCTCGGCAAGCGAATGTCTGGAGACATCAATAGCTAAATCTGTTTATCTTAACAAAGAAACATTTCAGGCAGAAATAACCGGGGAATTTTACAAGGATTTATCATACAAAAATTTTGTTTTTTACAATCAGGACTTGGAAAAATATTATTATCCCATATTCAAGGTTATAAAATTATCAGCCAACAAATATTTCACATATGTTGATTTGAACATTCCTGACGGTTCTTACCTGTTTATTACAAAAGATGTTTTATGCAAATATAATAACCTAGTTACGACTGTTTCAGAATCAAATCCGTTTCTCTTGAAAAATTCAACAAATGAGAGTTTGCTTATGGCTTTAAATCCTGGTGTTATAAAAACAAATTCCGGAACAACAGCAACTTTGACATTAAAAAATAAAAACGGAAAGGAGATTACTGCTGAGATAAGTTCAGAATCAACACCGCAGTTAAAAACTTTTGTCTCGCCAAACGAAAACAAAGCTGTCAAGATTTATTTTCCTGTCATGTACACTGTTAACGGTTTGAAATTTGAAAATTTGAATATAAAATATTATCTTACAGAAGATGCAGATAAAATAAATCAGACAAATGAGACGAATGTAACGGTAACTGTCAGGCAGTATGAAGTTCCTATGATTATTTACACTTTAATTTCAGAGGAACCACAGGAACAGCAGGAGATTTTGATTGTCAACGATACTTTTGAATATGAAGAAGAAAATAAGTCGGCTTCAAATGAATCTGTAGATATAAATGATACGTTAATAACAAATAAGCTCGAATTTGTGGAAAGCTCGATAACTGATAGTTTAAGCGGAGAAAAAATTGTAAAAATTAATCTGAAAAACCCTTCAAATAAAGATATAACTGAGATAAGATTAAGTTACTCCTCCAAATTATACGGAATAATTGATTATGTAAAACCAGATTATATAGAAAAATTAAAACCGAACGAAATGAAAGAGATAGAAATTCTTTTCAGATTTGATGATTTCTTCTACGGAACATACAACGGCTCGATAATTGCCTTAGGTTATATTGAACTTAAGGAAATATCAACAAGTATCCCTGTTAATATTTTTATTAAAAAATTTGGTGGCAATGAAAATGAAGTTTCAGATAAAACTTGCAGGGAAAGAGGCGGCGAAGTTTGCGGAAAAAACGAGACATGTTCAGTTGATGTTGTTCCGGTAAACGATGAAGAATGTTGCTTCGGTCAGTGCGGAGAATCAACAACACCTAAAAAAGAAACTAAGATTAACTGGTGGCTGGTTGGAGTTTTCATAGGATTAATTGTTGTTTCTATTGGATTCATCTGGTTCTCTTTCAGAAAGCCGAAGAAAAAGATGGAAGATTTCGTAAAAAAAGTTGAAGATAGATACAGACAAAAAATTGGTGAAAAAAGGGCTTCATTAAGAAGACCGATTGACGAAGAGAAAGATTTAGGCAATAGATAATTATTCTTTTTTAATATTTTTTTCCAGCTCTTCTAATTCTTTTTTGATTTCATCACCTTTGCCCAATTTGATTTGGGTAAGAAGATGCTGCAATTGTTTCTTCAAGATTCCGCTTTCAATGTTCGATTTTTTTAGCATGGAGTCGTAATTATGCAATCTAGCTATCAAATCATTGATAAAAATATTTGCCTCATTAAGATTGAATTTAACATCTTTTGGTTCTATAATCTCCAATGAAGAAGGCATATAATCAATAATTAACTCCATTATTGCTTGAAAATTTTTTAACAAAGCTTCCACCTCGATAAAACCTGAAAAAATATTCTCTAAAGGCGTTACATCATGTATTTTTTTGTCGATTAATTTAATTTTTTCATTGTTTTCTACACCCTGGAAAACTAAATTTAACGACTCTTTGACGTAATTTTCCGGACGGCCTGCTATCTCTATAATAAAATGTATATGGAAAAAACCTTTTGATAAAAATTCTCTTATATTTATTTTTTCTTCCATTGAACTATTAGAATTCCTTGTTTTTTAAAGTTTGTTAATTTATTTTTTCCCTTAAAAATTTCACATAATCTATAGCAATTTTTGGTGTAATTTTCAAAATTTCAGTTGTTTCTGTTTCATTGCATTGTATAATATTTTCATCAAAACCTCTGAATGATTTAAATTGGCATTTATTATATTCGCAAAATAAAGCTCTTTCAATTATAAAATCCTCTACAAATTTTGGTATATTTGATTCCAGCTGAAGTGATTTTAGTTGGACAACACAATCATCTATTTTAGAACAATTAAATGGTAATGTTTGTTTTTCTTTTGAAAAGCACATTTTGTATTCCTTTATTGTAAAATTATTATATAAAATAAATCCCACAACAGCTAAAGCTGTTAATATAATCAAAATTATAATTAGGACTATCAAAACTTTTCCGTTCTTATTTAACATTTTTATCTTTTCTTCTTTTTACCCCAGACATGAATGGCCATATAAATTATTGGTAAAATACCTACAGTATTTAATATCAAAATCAGCACAAACCATGCAGTATGTTTGTTTCTTGCTGAATTCCACATAGCAATTCCTTTCCAAACTGCTTCCCACACCACCATTACTGCAAGTAAAATAGCCATTCCCAAGGAAATTTCATTTCCCGATAAACTCACCATTTTCCCTCCCTTTTATGAATTCTATATTTTTGTAAAGCTTCTTTAAGCTGAATATGAGTTTTTGCATATTTTTCCAGTGGAATATTCTTCATCGCTGCATCTATTGACTGGCGGGCTGCTTTTGCACCTTCAACAGTTCCTACAGGATGTCCATGAATCCCTCCCCCCATCTGAATAATAATATCTTTTCCCAAATTTTTAATTAAAAAAGGAACATGTCCTGGATGCAAACCGCCGGAGCAAACAGGAAAAACTTGTTTTAGATCATAAACGTTCTCAACACATGCTTTTACATTTTCTTTCACCTCTTCAAGACTTTCGAACATTTTTCCGATGCCAGTTCCAATGTGTAATTGGTCTATTCCTATTATACGATAAATTTTTGCGAGAACTTTCATTGAAATTCCATGTTTTAGATTTTTTGTCAGAATTGCATGCATTGCTCTATGACCATGCAAAACTAAATTTAATTCTTCATTTTTGTGTCTTACTGTTTGCAATGCCGACCAGCCGACAGTTATAACATCAATCATAACATATTCATTTCCGTATTTTTTAGCGAGTTCCATTCTCTTTAACATCTCATTTGTCTCTGCCGTAATATTAATCATGTAAATTTTCTTTTCTCCTGTTTCAAATTCAGCTTTTCGTTTCATTTTCAATGTTTTGATTAATCTTTTTTTGAATTTATTGAATGATTGTGAAGATAAATTCTCGTCATCTTTTACAATATCGCAACCACCTATCCAGGCATCATAACAAACTTGTGCATGATCTCTGCTGTTAAGCCCTAATTTTGGCTTTACAATTGTTCCTAATAATGGTCTGCCATAAACATTCAAAATTTTTCTTACGCCATCAATTCCGAATTTCGGTCCTTTGTATGCCTTGACTATGCATTTTGGAAAAATTATATCATTTAATCTTAAATTGTTTATCTCTTTCATTCCGAAGATATTTCCTGCAACACTTGAAAGAATATTCGGCATATTGTTATACTCAAATAATTCTTTTGGATATGCTACTTTTGCAATAAATCCGGAATTTCTCTTTTTGAGATAAAAAACATTTGCAGCGAGCTTTAACATATATGGTTTTGTCGTCGTTAAAAAAGTCCATGTTCCGATTGAAGATTCTGCTGCTATTGCCCCAGCAGCTCTTTTGTAATCCTCTTTGTTCGGCTCAAAATAAAATTCACAGATTAAATCATCTTTTTTCGGTTTGTAATTTAAATTAACATAATCTTCATAACCTTTTTTTACCTCTTTCTCCCAATGATGATGCATACTATAAAAAATATTTTAGGTTTTAAATAATTAATGTTTTATATTTTAAAATGTCGCTTCAACAAAAATAAAAGTTCTGGATGGAATTTTTCTTTATGGATAATCATCTTTTTAATTTCATCAGTTGAAAAAAATTCTACTTTTTCAACAACCTCTTTGTCTGGTTTAAATGGACCATTAAAAATTGTTTTGAATGTTACTAAGAATTTTTTATTTCCCCTTGAATCTGAATAAAAATCCTTTCGTAAAAAATCTATTTTTGTTTTTAATCCAAGTTCCTCCTCAAATTCCCTTAGAGCAGCTTCTTCATAATTCTCATTTGATTGAACATGCCCACCAACAGGAGTTGACCAATGTAATGGACAAAACGAAACTTTTTTGCTCCTTAACTGCAAAGCCAATTCATTTTTGTCAACAATGTCTAGATATTCCATAATAAAAATAAAGAAAGCTGTTTAATAAAACTTTTTATTTCCTACAACCTTTTCCAAAAATCCCGGCAATGTTTTCAGATTTTTTATTATTTTAAATGGCTTAACTTTTTTTAGCTGTTTTATTGTGTAACATCCTGTTAAAACTCCAATGCTTTTGACTTTTGCGTTGTTTGCAGCTATAATATCATAAATTGAATCTCCGACCATAAAATCCACCTTATGTTTTTCTAATTTTTCTGCTCTTAATATCGCTGCCGGACATGGTTTTGAACACTCAACCTTGTCAGCTCCGATAATTTTCTTGAAATATTTTTTATTTAAAACAGCACCTTTCAGCAAAGCAAAAATAACTTTTATATTGCAGTTTGAAAGAATATACAAATGATACTTTTTGTTGTATAATCTTTTTATTATATCTTTTACAAAAGGCAAAGTTTTGGAAAATTTCCAATACTCTTTTATTAAAATGTCGTCGTGAATTTTAGTTAATTTTGCTATTTTCTCCCAGGAAGTATGCTCCGGAGTTATAGCTTTTCCAACTAAATAATGTGGTTTTCCAAAATGTTCTATAATTTCCCTAGATTTTTTTTCGGGAAAACCCAACTTTCTTAATGCATAATTATAACTTTTAATATGGGCTTTATCTGAATTTAATAATGTACTATCCAGATCAAAACATATTATTAATCTTTTTTTGAAAAACATTTTAGAGCAAAAATTTATAGTGTTTCTTGAAAGTATTTATGAAATCATTTATTTTTTTAATTCCAAATTCCGAGATAATCCCGTCAATTTTTTCTGCCTTGACAAACTCGAAAGCATTGTTTAAAACTTCTATATTTTTATTTTTGATATCCCATACTTCTTTTCCATCCCTAATGTCTAGTTTCTCTTTATGCCCTTCTTTTAATGTTTCTGGATCAAATTTCAAAGCCTGTGTTACGCAATAGATTTTTTTATTGTATTGTTTTGCCAAATCAACAAAAAGCTCAGTTCCTATTTTATTTGCAATCGAACCGTCGACAGTTATTGCATCGGCACCAAATAAAAAAATATCGCATTTTTTCAAGCCGATTCTTGCCTGTAAATCAGTCAGGTAATAAACTTTAATTCCTGCTTTTGCCAAATCCAAGGCAGTTTTTCTTCCCTGAAATAATGGCCTTGTTTCAGTAACATAAACTTCGAATTTTCTTCCGGAATTTCTGGCAGCTGTCAACAATTTTACAACATTGCTTGAATGGCAGTGAGTCATTATTTTATCATTATTTTTTATAACCTTCAAGCCGTAATAATTTATCATGTAATCTGCCCAAGGAAAATATAATGTTGCTTCCCTCACACCTTGATTTATGTCCTCGAACGCATTCGCAAACTTTAACATATTCCTTGTTAATGGTTCTGTCGGCCTTAAATTTTTCAGAATTTTTAATGATTGCTTATCTCTCCTTATTTTCAATGCTTCCAATGCAGCTTTTGCAACATTTGTTGCCCCCTGAATTTTTACTGTTTTTATATCTCTGCATATACTTTCAAATTTAGAATTGAAATTCACATTTCTCTTTTTTACTTTACCCATAATTAAGTTAAAGAAACATATTTTTTAAAGGTTTTGCATTCAAAACTAAAATTTATAAATGCTCGATATTTTAGATTTATAAGAAAAGAGGTAAACTTTTTGTCAAAAGTTTAATCAAAAAATGCTCGAGTCATTGATAAATCCTAAGAAAGCTGAAAGACGTCCTTGGGAAATGTTTTTTATAGGTTTAATATGGACTATAGTTGCAATAGTTTTAGTTGATTTGATATTTCTTAAAAATTACACATTTGCAAAATATAACAGCATATTGATAATAACCTTCGCTGTTATGCTGTCTATTCCATTTATGTTTTATCTGATAAAGTATGAAGAAAAGAAATGTTTGAAAATAGAGAAGGAAAAAACTTTAATGAAAGAGCATGGAAAAGCTATTCTGGCTTTCACATTTTTATTTTTAGGTATCATGGTTGCTTTTATTTTGGCTTTTATAGTTTTATCTATTCCGGGTTTATTCCCGGATTATATTATATCTGAAAATTTTGATGCTCAGATAAGAACTTACTGTAGTATAAATATGCCTGGAGCTGTTGAGGATTGTGTAAAAAATGTGGGTGTGGGAACAGTATCACAAGGAATTGTTCCTGGATTCAGTGAGGGTTTAAGCAGAATTGCGAGAATCTTAACAAATAATTTTTATGTGATGATTTTTGCTTTATTATTCTCTTTTATCTTTGGTTTTGGTGCTATATTTATTTTAACTTGGAATGCCTCTGTTATAGCGACTGCAATAGGAATATTCATAAATGCAAGTTTAGCTAAATTGCATACCGGATTTTTACGTTATCTTGTCCACGGAATTCCTGAGATTCTAGCATATTTTATAGCTGCTTTGGGCGGGGGTATCATAAGTATCGCTGTGATTAAACATCATTATAAAGACGATAAATTCTGGCGTATTTTACAGGATTCTTTAGATCTGATAATTTTAGCAATAGTTGTTTTAATTGTTTCTGCAGTTATTGAAGTTTTTATCATACCATTGCTTTTCTAAATATATTTTACAAAACATAAAACGTTGATTAATTAGCTTTTTAAATTGTTTTTTACTATTAAATAAATGCTCGAAAAGCTCAGAGAGAAAATTAAAAATGATCCTTTGATTAGAGGGGGATTGATAGTTGGAACTACAGCTGCAATAGCTGGTGTTGGTTTTTATCTTTATTTTTTCTTTATGGCCCGTTTTTTAAGCCCGATAGAGTATGGTATTCTCTACACATTAATTTCTATAACCCAATGGTGGACAATTCCTGATGAAACAACAAGAAGTGTTATGAGTAAATATACTGCAAAATATGTTATAAATGACGAATATGGAAAAATAAGTTATATTCTAAGAAGAGCCACAAGAAGGTTGCTTATAATGAGCATTATAGCCTTTTTTATTTTTATACCTATATCTGTTTTTATGGGAAAATATTTAGACATAAATCCATTATTTATAATTTCAACAGGTTCAATGTTGGTATTAACCTCTATACTTCCTGCTTCTTGGGGAGTTTTACAAGGTTTACAAAGATTCTGGATTGTTGGATTTAGAGTTACATTGGATATGGTTTTAAGATTTGTATTCGGCATAGCTTTTGTTTTGCTTGGTTTCGGTGTTGCCGGAGCTTATTCAGCAATAGTTGCCGCAACTTTAGTTGTTTTAGTCATGTCTTATTATAGTTTAAAAGATATCTGGAAAATAAAACCTGTAAAAGTTGAAACTAAGGAAGTTTACAAATATGCCTGGCCTATTCTAATTGGTTCTGTCTTATTGACAATAATGTTCACTATTGATGTTATATTGGTGAAAAGATTTTTCTCTCCAATTGTCGCCGGTTATTATTCTGCTATATCAACCTTGGCAAAAGTTATTTTCTTTGCTGGAACAGGATTAACGCGAGTTATGTTTCCATTAGTGGCCGAAAGACACGAAAAAGGAGAGTGGCATAAGGATTTACTGTATAAATCATTAATAATAGTCCTCATTATTTCAATAATCTTAATAGTAATCTACACTTTATTTCCAAATCAGGTAGTTTCATTATTATTTGGGAATAAATATCTAGTTGATATAATATTAGACAATAAACTCTACATTCCTCTCTCTCATCTAGTAAAATATCTGGCAATATCAATGATGTTTATGTCCTTAACATATACTATATGTTTTTATAACTGGTCTATTAATAAAAAGAGATTTATTTTTTTGATAATTCTCGGAACTATAGCTGAAATTGTTTTGTTGCTTTTATCCCACAGAACAATATTTCAGTATATAAGAGTATTAATAATAGTTAATATAGCCCTATTTTTTATGATGCTAACTACATTAATAGAGAGAAAAAAGTATATTCAACAAAATAATTAATTTTTTAAATGTAATAAATCTAGGTTTAAAATGGAAGAAGAAGAAAAAGGAGAGATTGCAGAAAAAAGGGAATCTGAAAAAATAAATGCAGATGTAAAAGAGAAGCTGAAGAGTATCGGATCGTTTTTAAAGAAAAACGAACTGATAGTTTATCTCGTAATTTTAATCGCAATAATTGTGATTTCTTGCATAGTGAGAGTTTCCCCAATTCCAAATTTTAAGAACCAGGTTACTGGAGAAATTTTAATACCAGACTTGGATCCCTTTTTATTTTTAAGATATGCAGAACATATAGTAAACAACGGAAGTTTATATTCAATAGATCCTTTAAAATATTCTCCATTAGGTTATCCTACAACCACGTACAGTATGATTTCATATACGATAGCTTTTATACACAGCATAGTTCACACCTTTAATCCTGAAGCAACTGTAGCTTATAGCGCTGTTTTATATCCAATAATATTTTTTGCTATAGGACTTATCGCATTTTTCTTCCTGATAAGAAAAATTTTCAAATCAAATTTGATTGCAATAATATCGACTTTCCTCCTATCTATAATCCCGACATTTTTATACAGAACTACTGCAGGCATTTGTGATAAAGAACCTTTTGGTATGGCGATGACTTTTATTGCTTTGTTATGCTTTGCATATGCATGGGATGCAAAAAAGATTTACATTGCGGTTATACTAACATTATTATCTGTATTAGCAACTGTTACTTTGGGTGTAAGCTGGGGTGCTGTCAGTTATCTTTACATGATTTTAGGTTTATTTATGTTGCTTGCTATGATATTCAACAAAATAGAAAAAAAGCATGTTCTTATTTACGGATTATGGGTTATTTTGTCTATAGTTTTGATAAATGTTTATCTAAAAGGAAGTGTTGTCAGATTTTCCACAAATTTGACTGTTGCAATTTCCATTTTTGCTTTAATCGCAATATTGATTGATGAATTATTGTTCGAAACAAAGATTAAGGAATTTTTAAAGTTGGATAAGATAAAGATTCCTTCCAGAGTTGTAAGTCTTGCTATATCACTTATAGTTGGATTAATTTTCGCATTTTTAATACCGCAGATAGGGGGCGGTGATTTTAATTTGATAGACAAGATTAAACTCGGTTTGCTACATCCTTTCGGTGTAGACAGATTAACATTAACCGTAGTTGAAAATTCACAGCCATATTTTGTAAACTGGATCGAGAATTTAACTCCACTATTATTTTGGATTTTTATTATTGGAGCAATATTTTTGTTCTATGAAACATTTTCCGAATTTAACAAAAAGAATAAAATTATTCTTAATTCTGGTTTCTTAATTGTTTTGGCCGGAATAATATTCAGCAGGTATAATTCTAGTAGTATTTTAAATGGTGAAAATTTCATAAGCCAGTTTTTCTTGTTTGGTTCAATGTTTTTATTCTTAATTTTGGTTTTATATGTCTATATAAAAAGTTACCTAAAAGACAAAGAAGAATTTGATAAATTTAAGAATATTAATGCAATGTATTTGTTGTTAAGTTCATGGTTTTTCTGGATGTTATTGTCAGCAAGAGGAGCAATAAGGTTATTATTTGTGTTATCCCCAATTATCGCCATAATTGCTTCATATTCACTAGTCCATTCATTGAATAAAGCTGTTAAATATAATAAAACTAAAGATGAAATTAAAAAAATAATATGGTGGATTTTAGTTATAGCTATTACAATCGCATTAATTTATTCCTCAATAAATTTTATCAGAAGTGATTTTTCTTCAACAAAGAATTTGGGGCCAAGTGCAAGCTTGCAATGGCAAAGAGCTAGTGATTGGATTGAGAAAAACACTCAGGAAGATTCTGTATTTTCACATTGGTGGGATTATGGATACTGGTTGCAATATCTAGGGAATAGGGAAACTGTTTTAGATGGTGGAAACAGTATTCCGTATTGGGATCATTTATTTGGAAGGCATGTTCTAACTGGACAAAATGAGACTGAAGCTTTAGAATTTTTAAAAACACATGACACAGATTACTTAATAGTAGATCCTACTGATATTGGTAAATACGGCGCTTACAGTTCAATTGGTTCCGATGAGAATTATGATAGATTAAGCTGGATTTACTCCTTTAATTTAGATGAAAAGCAGACTGTTGAAGAAAAAGAATCTATTAAATATATTTATGTTGGAGGTTCTCCTTTAGATGAAGATTTTTTATGGAACGGAAATCTTTATCCTAAAAATCAGGCATATGTAATAGGATTTATCGTTGACATGCAGGAAGTAGTATTTAGTGACCAGATGATGTCTATTAATATAAAACAGCCGATAGCTGTCTTGCATTATAACAACAAACAGGAACAAGTTCCAATTAATTGTGTTTATTATTACAACAAAAAATATACATTTGATGGTGGTATGAATGCATGTCTTTATATTGTTCCTAGAATAGATCAAACTCAATTTTCCGGTAAAGGTGCTGCTCTATTCTTAAGTGAAAGGGCTATGAGAGCTTTATGGGTAAAGCTTTACTTTTTTGATGAAGGTGAAAATTTCAAAGGTGTTCATACAGAGAGAGATCCATTTATAGAACAGATAGAATCTTCAAATAATATAACAATCGGAGATATTGCTATTATTCTTGGGGAAGTAAGAGGTCCATTGAAAATTTGGCAGATTAGCTATCCTGATGGAATAGAAATCAAGCCAGAGTATTTAGAAAAATATTATCCTGACAAGAAAATTCAGTATGCTGCAGGATTCGTTTAATTAAAATGGACATTTGGTTGATAGTATGTTTAATATTAAGCTTTTTAATAACATTCTTAATTATACCCTTATGGATAAAAAAAACAAGAGATGTTGGTTTAGTTGAAGAAGATTGGCAGAAAATAGACAAACCAAAAGTTTCTGAAGCTGGTGGGTTAATTGTTTTGATAGGTTTTCTGGTATCTGTTTTCTTTTATGTAGCTATTAAAACTTTTGTTTATAAAACACAATCAGATATCTTGGATATTTTTGCAATATGTCTTTCTGTTCTAATTGTTTCGATGATTGGTTTTACCGACGATATTCTGACATGGAAAAAAGGTTTTAGACAGTGGGTCAAACCGGTTTTGACTATATTTGCCTCGCTCCCATTAATAATTATCAACATCGGACAATCAACAGTTAATATTCCCTTTATTGGAAATGTCAACTTTGGTTTATTTTACCCGTTACTTTTAATTCCTCTCGGAGTTGTCGGGGCATCAAACGGATTTAATATTCTGGCTGGTTACAATGGATTAGAAACAGGCATGGGAATTATCATCCTTGGATTCTTAGGATTCGTCTCTTTTTTAAACGGACAAACATGGTTGACAGTAATAGCTTTATGTGCAGTATTCTCCTTGATAGCATTTTTAATATTCAACAAAAACCCTGCAAAAGTATTCGGTGGTGATGTCCTTACGTATTTTATAGGGGGGTTAATCGCTTGCTTGGCAATAGCCGGGAATATGGAAAAAATAGCTTTAATATTATTTATTCCTTATTTTATCGAAATTATTCTGAAGGCCCGCAGTAAATTTCAGGCCTATAGCATGGGAATACCGCAACCAGATGGAACAATAGAAAAAAGATATGAAAAAATTTATGGTTTGGAACATTTTTTCATAAGCTTTTTAAAAAAAATTAAACCTTCCCATAAAGTTTATGAAAGAGATGTCGTTTGGTCAATATCAATTATGGAAATTTTGATAGTTTTTATCATTATTTTATTTGTATAATGAATAATATAAATACTTTAAAAGAAAATAAACTTCTTTAGAAAAGAAGTTTAATCAAGAAATTCAACTGAAAAAAATGAAAATAATAATAACTGGTGGAGCCGGATTTATAGGGAGTAATTTAGCTTTAGAATTAGTAAAAAGAGGGCATGAAGTAAAAATAATTGATAATTTTATAACTGGCAGAATTAAGAACGTTACAACAATTTTAGAAGAGTTGGGTATAGAACAAGACTTAACGATAGTAAAAGGTGATATTAAAAACAGAGATTTTTTAGAAAAGGAATTCAAAGGTTTCGACGCGATTTCTCATCAGGCAGCCATACCGTCAGTTCCAAGATCTATTACAGACCTTTACCCATCTCATGATTCGAATATAAACGGAACGTTCAATGTATTAGTTGCTTCAAAAAATGTTGGAGTCAAAAAAGTAGTTTATGCTTCTTCATCCTCAATTTATGGTGAGAGGGTTGGAAAATCTAAAATAGAAACAATGAAGCCGCAGCCATTAGCTCCTTATGCTATTCAAAAATTGTCTGGAGAGATATATTGTAAAAATTTTGCTCATCTCTATGGTTTATCGAGTGTTTGTTTGAGATATTTCAATGTTTTTGGTCCTAGACAAAATCCAAATTCAGAATATGCTGCAGTTGTTCCAAAATTTATCAAAATGATTTTGAATGATAAATCTCCAACAATTTATGGGGATGGAAATCAAACAAGAGATTTCACATATGTAAAAAATGTGGTAAATGCAAATATTCTGGCTTTAAATTCACTTAAAGTTCACTTTGGAGAAACATTGAATATAGCTTGTGGAAGATCAATTTCAATAAATGAATTGACAGAATTAATAAATAAATTTACTGGAAAAAATATAAAACCGGTTTATGAAAAGCCACGTCCTGGAGAAATTAAACATTCTTTAGCTAATGTAGACAAAGCAAAAAAACTTATCGGATACAAACCATTATACTCATTCGAACAGGGGCTAAAAGAGACAATAAAGTGGATAAAGGAGAAAGAGTAAAATGATTTGCCTCACCATAGATTGCGAACAGTGGAATCTAGCTGAATTAAGAGGGAACATTTTTCCGGAGAATAACAACACAATGTTTAGTTTTCTTGGAAATGAGAAACTTCTTTATTTATTTGACAAACATAATATTAAATCAACTTTTTTTATTACGGGGTTTTTTGCTGAAAATGAAAAATTACAGGTTAAGGAAATAGCAAAAAAACATGAAATAGCAAGTCATGGTTACAGTCATGATTACTGGAAAAATAAAAAGCTGGATATAGAAAAGGATATTAAAAAATCAAAAGAAATTCTGGAGAAGATTTCCGGAAAAAGAATCATTGGTTTTAGAAGTCCACAGATGCAATTTTCAGAACAGTTGATAAAAAGTTTAGAGAAATTAAATTTTAAATATGATTCGTCCTTGCATCCTTCTTTTATACCCGGGAAATATTCAAACCAGAATTTACCAATTAAACCATTTAAACCATTTAATTATGAAATTATAGAGTTTCCTGCGGCTGTTTTTCCGACGACAAGATTGCCGGTAAGCTGGACTGTTTTTAGAAATATGCCCTCTGCTTGGATTAATTCCGCTGTTAAAGGCTTATTGAAAAGAGAGATAAATCCTGTTATTTATATTCATTCCTGGGAATTCATAAAGTTCAAAAGAAGGGGGGTCCCATTTTATGTTACAGCCCAGACAGGTAATAAATTTTACAGAAAGTTGGAAAATTTCATTAAATACTGGGAAAATAAAGGGCAGGAATTTTGCCCATTACAACAATTAATCTAGATTAACTTTTCCTTTTACAATATAATTTTTTCTTCTCTCAGAAGTTATTGCATCAAAAGTTATTAAATCTGCTATTAAACCAAAGAACCAAAACAAAATTCCGATTAAAAATAACAAGAAACCTAAGAAAAACAATGGCAAGCTTGCACCAATGCTTATTCCTAAAATTAATTTTCTTATAGTCATCCAAAATAGAATTATAAATCCTAAAAATCCTGCTACAAATCCTGTTGTGCCGAACAAATGAGATGGTCTTGAAGAGAAAGATGTGAAAAATTTTATAGTGAGTAAATCGAGAAAACCTGTGAACATTTTTATTGGCTTATATTTTGACTTCCCCTTATATCTTTTTCTCACTTTAATGGCAATTTCTGTCACAGAATAACCTTTCCATAAAGCAAGTAGCGGCAGATACCTATGCATTCCGGCATACATTTTGATATTATCAGAAACTTCTTTCCTATAACCTTTCATTCCACCAATAGGATCTTTTAATTTTATTCTGAATAATTTTCTGACCAACCAAGAACCAAATTTTGAATATAAGCTTATTTTTTGCCCTTGAGATAATGTCCTGGAACCGCATACAACATCATAATCCTGTAATTTCTGATAAAATAAAGGAATATCATTAGGATCATGTTGCAAATCTGCATCCATAGTTATAATGTATTTTCCAGAAGCAAAATCAGAACCAGCCATCAAGGCCGTTGACTGACCATTTCTTCCTCTTAACCGAACAATCTTAATATTCCCATCATTTTTAGCTAAGGTAGATAACATTGGGAAAGAATTATCTGTAGAACCGTCGTCAACAAAAACAATCTCATAATTCTTTTTTAATTTGATTAGAATCTCTTTTATTCTTTCATATAAAAGATTAAGGTTTTCTTGTTCATTATGAACTGGGATTACAATCGAGATTTCAATCTTAACCATTTTTTAAATAAAAAATTGAGATTTATAAAGATTTATAGGTTACAAGATAACTAAGCCCCGGAAGCTAAAATTCTTCTTAGGGGTGGTCCAAATATTTTTGTTAATTGCAAAGGCATTGTTTTTTTCCATAATTTAGAAAGTTTTTGCATCTTACCCTCTCTAGGGTCAAATATCCTCGCTTTACCCAAATAAAAATATAATTTAGATGTATCAATTTGTTTTCCGTTAAATTTTTTCTTAAATTCAAAATTCCCTGAATTTTCTCTCGAACTATCCAAATCTAAAATTTTAATTTTATTTTCTTTAGCCCATTTAATCGAATTCCATAATAAAAAAGATATCGGATTATATGATTTATATTTTTCTAAGCTGTAACCGGAGTACCATACTAAAATATCCTTAAACCTAACAAAACCAACAGCACCTATTGCTTTTCCATCAAAATAAGCAAAGAAAATAACAAAACTGTAATCTTTATTTAACTCTAATATTTTTTTGAAAAATTTCTGTGAATGTGGGGGACTTCCGAGCTGTTTCATTGTTTTTAGATGTAGATTATAAAACAAAGTTAAATCTTTTTTTTCAAATTTTCTAAATTCTAGACCTGATTTAATGCCTTTTCTTATTATATTTCTTAATTTTTTATTAAACCCGAAAAATATTTCTTCTTCATCCTTGGATAAATCTAATGAAAAAGAACTGTCTTTAAAGGGTTGTTTGTAATTTAATTCCAAAAAATATTTTCTTAAATTATTGTTTATCCCCTTAAGCTGTAATGTTTTAACTTTATTTTCTTTTATAATTTGAATAAGTTTATCCTGGAATAATTTTAAAATCTTTTTTACTTCATCTTCCTTTAATTCTTTTTTAAAACATGGTCCAACACCGTGCCCTACAAAAGGTAAGGAAACTATCCTATTTCCCAATAATCTGCTCTTTATCAAAACTAAAGGGAAGACTGCCATTATCTCGCTATTTTCTTCAGATATTAAATAAATTGATTTATAATTATAGATTGAATCTAAAAAAATTTTCCAAGTAGTTGTTTTAAATGCTCTAGCTAAATTATCTCTTTCATTAGAAAATATGAATTTATCATATCTTTCATAATTTTTCTCTTCTAAAAAGCTTATTTCCATTTTAAATTAATTTTAAATATGCCATAAAGATTATTTTATTATGAAATTTAATATAAAGTGGCTCGGGATTATAGGTATAATTATTTTAATATATCTTTTAATAAAAACAGACTTAAAAACATTATGGCAAACAATAATAACAATTGACATTATTTGGTTAATTCCGGCATTTATTTTTTTAATTTTAACAACAATAATCAATTCCGCGAGATGGAAATATATAGTTGAAAAACTAAATATGAAAATATCACTAAAAGAAGCTACTGTTATAACATTCAAAGCCATGTTTGGAGAACATTCTCCAGGAAAGATGGGAGAAATGTTTGTCCGTGCTGCTTATCTTAAAGACAAAATAAAAGAAAGCTGGGGCAAAATAATTTTTTCTGTGGTGTTTAGCAGATTTGTGGATATTTGGGTTACTGCTATCGAAGCTGTAATTGCAGTATTATTTTTGTTGTTCTTATTTGGAATAAAATCCTCTATAATATTCCCAGTTCTCGGAGTTTTAGTTTTAATAATTATAGTATTTATATTATTAAAAAATGAAAAGATATTCAGAAAAATTTTAAAGCCGATTTATAAATTCATTATGCCAAAAAAATACAGGGAAGATTTTGATAAGAGTTTTGATAATTTTTATGATGGTTTTAAAAATATTAATTTCATGGTTTTATTTATATGTTTTTTATATGATTTGGTTGCCTTACTTACTGTAGCATTTTGTTTTTATTTTTTGGGTTTAGCATTAAATATTCATTTCCCCTTACATTTGACAATTTTAGCTGAACCATTGATGACAATCGCTGTTTCCCTTCCAATTTCCTTTTCCGGACTTGGCGCAAGAGAAGCTGTTTTTGCATTCTTATTTTCTTTGATAGGAGTAGGAGTTGAAACAGCAATAATATTCTCATTATTATTTTTTATATTAAGAAATCTCGTGATGGTACCTGGGATAATAATGATTCTAATTGAAAAGAAGTCTAATAAAGAAATTCATAAATAACTAAAACAGCTCCTTGGGAGGTATCATTAGGATTTATCAAAAATGCATTTGCTATTTTTAATTTATTTTGATTTTGTTGAATATAATTATTAATCCATTCCGGATGCTGTTCAAACAAAGAAACCATAGCATATCTTGGTTTTAACTCCAGAACTTTAGATTCAAATTCTGTCTGATTTTCAGCAATTCCGAATGGTTGAACTAATCTTTCTGAATAATAAACTAATTGTGGTTGAGACTGGCTTATTATTAAATCATTTTTGTTGGAATTCTCCTTTAACCATAAACCAGCTTCTTTTATTGGTTCGTAGCTTGTCAATCTGTCTTTTATTAGAGAACTTGCTCTTTGAATGTGGGAGTCCCCATAAGCAAATCCCGGAATATTGATAAATGCTATAAATAATAAAAATAATATAACGATAAGAACTGCAACTATCATATGAATTTTTTTCTTGATAAAATCATATATGCTCATTAAAGAATGTCCGGCTATCAGAAATATCGCCGGATAAGACATCATTAAGTAACGTTCGTCATAAAGTTTAGTATTAAATGCAAAATAAACAAATGGGATTATAATACACAAGAATAAAAACATGTAATCATTTAGCTGCTTAGATTCTTGCTTCCAGAACGTATTGAATGACAAAAACAATTTAATCAAAAGCCATAATCCGATTATAAACAGAATTAAAATTCCAAGTTTCAATGCATCCATAGGCCATGTCGTGAAATATAAAGCAGTTCCATACATTTCACCTCCGCCTGCAGCAATATGAGTTTGTTGCATTATTTCTAGCCTTGTTACAAACTGTTGTAGAGGATTTCCATATGCTATCCAATAGTATAAGAAATAAGGTAAAGATGCTATTAAACCGGAACCCAACGAAATCCATAAATTCTTATTTTTGAACATAGCCAGTTTATCGGTAAAAAGCAAATAAACAAAAAATATTGCAGGAAATAATATATTAATTTCTCTGGCAACAAAAGCAATTATGAACAGAGGCCCGACTAACCACGCCGCAATTTTAGATTTTTTTAAGACAAATCCTTCATAAAAGCAATAAATCAAAAGCAGGGCTGTAAACAAACCAATCGGTTCTGGTAATAATCTCGTATCGACAAATAAATCAACCCAGAATACAGAAAATAAAAATGATGCTGTTAAAGCTATTTTTTTGTTAAATATTTTGCTTCCAAGGAAATATATCAATATTATTGAGCCTAACGAGAATAGTATCTGCAAGAATCTAAATGTTATTTCCGTTGCTCCAAATTTATACAGTAATGCATATAATGCTGAAGAACCAATTTGACGACCTGCATTAAAACCTACATCCGGGGTTCCAAATGCCCAAGCTTTAGCTTTTAATAGATAAACTGCTTCATCCCACCATAACGGTTGATTCATCGTCTTAAAAAAGAAATAGATCCTTATTGCAAAAGCAAAAAGTAAAATTGCAACAAAAACTATATTGTGATGATCACTAAACCATTTAAATGCCTCTTTGGCTCCCTTTTTAAAATTGGTTTCTTGTTTTACCTCTTTCATCTCTTCCATTAATAATTTAAATAAAAAGAGTTTAAAAGATTTCTCATTTTTCTTTGATATAGTTTCCATTGATAATATTTAAATAAGATAAATCATTGGAGTAAAAATGAGGCTAAGCGGAGAATATCGAGATAAGGGAGAATATCATAAGAATTTGGATAAAAACTGGCCATACTATCCAGTATATTTGGAAAAAATGGCTTTTGTTAAAAAAATTCTGAGAGATTTGGACAGAAAGTCTAAAATTTTAGATGCCGGTTGCGGTGAAGGAATTTTAGTAGAAGAATTGAAGAAAGAAGGTTTTGATATTATAGGTTTGGATTATAATTATTCATCAAAATATGTTAAAAAAGGTTCTATATTTGACATGCCTTTTAAAGACGAAACTTTTGATGTTATTTTATGTTTGGATGTTATAGAGCATCTGAATTTTGAAGAGCAGGAAAAAACATTAAAGGAAATTAATAGAGTTGCTAAAAAAAATGCTTTAATAATCCTATCAATCCCTAATTTGGCTCATTTAGCCTCAAGAATCTCTTTTTTATTTTTGGGAAAATTACTAAGAACATCTGATATTAAAAGACATAAAGGAGATAGGCCTTTTGCAGAATATAAGAATATTATTAAAAAATATTTTAAAATTAAAAAAATAAGGGGGCTTTTTCCAACTTGTCCGATAATTTCAATATTAACATTAAAGATTCCGTCAAAGGTTGTTTGGTTGCATAAGATTTATAATTCCATATTAGCAATTCCTTCTATAAGTTTCCAGAATATATACATATGCAGAAAGTAAAATGAAAATCCTTATAGATTTAACAAATACACCGCATGTCCTATTTTTCAGACCAATTATTGAGAAATTAAAAAAAGCCGGGCATACTGTAATTTTAACTGCCCGTGAATACAGTCAGACAATTCCTATGCTTGAATTTTTCAATTATGATTATTATATGCTAGGCAAGCATGCTGGGAAATTAAAGATTAAAAAAGCAATAAATTTATTTGAAAGGGTTTTAGATTTGATTTCATTTATCAAAAGGTATGATCCGGATATAATAGTCAGTCACCAGTCACCTTATGCGACCTTGGCCGGATTTTTAACTGGAAAAAAAACAGTTTTTATTTTTGATAATGAAAATGCATTTTTTCAGAATTTGATGTCAATACCTTTTGCTTCAAAAATATTAGCTCCCGAGACATTGAATAAAGAGAAAATGTTTTTCAGAAAGATTAATCATTATCCTGGATTAAAAGAATCTGTCTATCTTTCAGAGATTGAACCTGATAAAAAAGTTTTATCCGGACTAAATATAAAAGAAGGAAAGAAGATAATTGTTGTTCGTCCAGAAATGAATACCTCTGCTTATTATAACGTGGAAAAGGATATTCTCACACCGTTAGTAGAAAAATTAACCGAGATATATAATGTTATCTTAATACCCAGAGATGAAAAGCAAAGAGAACATTTTGCAAAAATTAAGGATATAATCATACCAAAAAATGCTGTGGATGGTCCATCTTTGATTTATTATTCTGATTTATTGCTTGGAGCCGGAGGAACGATGAACAGAGAAGCTGCTGTTTTGGGTAAAAAGATCTTGACAACATACCAGGAAAAAGAATTGGAGGTGAACAAATGGTTGATTAAAAAAGGTTTAATTGAGAAGAATATTAATCCAAGTATTGAAGATATAAAAAATTTAATCAATAAAGAATGGAAAAAAGAAAATTTTGTAGAAAAAGGCAAAGAAGCAAGAAAACAGCTAATAAACACAATCATAAGTTTTGAAAAAGTAAAGGAAAGATTAAATTTTAATGTTGTCTTAACATCAGATATCGAGTTATGGTCATGGAATAAGGACTTTGAGCAGGATATTAAAAAGGGAGTATATGAATTAGAAAAATTAGCTGAAAATGAGAAAATTCCAGCAACTTTTTTTGTTTCATTAAGTGATAAAGGTTACAATGATAAAAATTACATGAAGAAAATAGAAGAATTGATTAAAAAGATAAAATCGGATTATATTCAATTCGGAATTCATACACACTGTAAGGATATTCCAATAAATTTTAGCACGGAATCCGATGATTTAAAGGATTATGATGAAGACCAGATATTGAATATTTTGATATGGTATAAAAATGAGATGGAAAGGATATTAAATAAAAAAGTTATTGTTCACAGGGCTGGAAGTTACGCTATACCCTCCTTGGAAATTTTGAATAGAATATTTGGAAATACTGGATTAAAAATAGACAGTTCAGATGTAGGTTCCGAGTATTCTAAAATAACAAAATTTGATAATCTGATTGAAATACCTCCGTCAACAAACAAAAAATTAAGTAAGCAGTTAAGAGTTTTAAGTACGGAACAGATGTCATTCAAGGAAATTTTAAAATTTATTAAAAAAGCTAAAGGAAAAACAAATAATCTGGTCATAAATTTTCATAGTTTCAGTGTTTATGGAAGTTTGGGTAAAAAAGCTAAGAGAATTTGGTATTTTATACCAAAACCAATCAAATTTTTATTAAAACCTTTGGTGAAAAAGATAAAAGAATCTTCTATGCAAAGAAGCGATAAAATATCTGATAATTTTTTAGATTTAAAAGTTCTAATTTCATATTTAAAAAACAATGGTTGTAAATTCGTTAACCTTAATGATCTAAAAAAATAAAATGGAAAAGATAAACGTTATCCATATAACTCAAAAATTTTGGCCAACTGTTGGGGGTGGTCAGGTTCATATAATGAATTTAGTTAAAGAACTAGTAAAAGAAGGAATTTCCTCCGAAGTAATTTGTTTAGGGGTTGGAACGAAAGAAAAAATAAATAATAAATTTGGATTTCCAATTGTCTACTCTAAATATTGCAATAATAAAAGATTTCCGTTGATAATAAACAGATTTATAGAGGCTTTTTGGATTTTTGTTATGTTTTTCAAAGCTCTAAAATTTAGAAAAAATAATTATTTGAATATAATCCATACCCATGACGAATTTGCTTTTTTATTGGCTATGTTGTTTAAACCATTTTTTAAGTACAAATTAGTTGACACTGAACACAGAAGTCTTTTTTCAAAAGGAGAGAAGATTACGAAGATGTTAAATAAGATAAATTACAAGTTGGCGAAAAAAAGATGTGATTATATAATAGCTGTTGATGATGGTATAAAAAAAAGATTTAAAGAATATAATTTAAAGAATATTGATCTAATAGAAAATGGAGTTAATGTTGAAAAGTTCAAGCCAGAAAAAAAAAGAAAAGAATATATAACTTTTGTCGGAAGATTTGATGAACTAAAGGGTGCTGATTTATTTCTTAAATTGGCAATTGAACTTAATAAAAAATTAAAATCAAGAAAAGTTCCCGCTTTTCTGGTCCAGAAAAATCAAAAGATTTTTCTTAGAAATCTGAAATTTTTGATGATTGGGGAAGGTCCACTGGAAGAATTTATCAAAAATACAGTCAAAAAAGAAAATATCGACTTAACAATTAAAATAGCTGAACATGAACAACTAAAGGATTATTTCAATAAAAGCATTTTAGTAATAAGCCCGTTAAGAATAAATAGTTTAAGTTTGGTAAGTCTGGAATCCATGGCTTGTGGTGCTATAAATTTAAAATCGGACATAAGTTCAAGACCGATAACAAATGAAAAAAATGGGTTTATATTCAAGATAAATGATTTTGAGGATCTGGTGTCTAAAACCGAATATATAATAAAAAATCAGTCTAAAATTGATAAAATTGGATTAGAAGCTCGAAAAACTATAATCAAAGATTTTGATATCCAAAAAAGTATAATGAAGACAATAAATATTTATAAACTGATTTTGGGATGATAATATTATAAAATGGTGTCTATTATAGGTGCAAAATATTCTGGCCATGATGCTGGAATTTTTTTATTGGAAAAAGAAAATGAACCTTTTGGTTTAGACAAGGAAAGAATAACTCGGCAGAAACATGATATAAATTTCCCATATGAATGTCTAGAATTTGTTTCTAACAAATTAAAGGGGCAAAATGTTGTAGTTGCTTTTTCTGATAGTAATGTTAGTTTAAAATCAACAGTTAAAGAATGTGATAAAAATTTTCATATTAAAGACTATTTGTCTTGGAGAAAAGAGAATATTGGGGAAAAAACAGTTAAAGATAATTTTACTTACAAAATTGCTAGCAAAATTTATAGGTCAAAGTTAGTAAGACCATTTGATAATTATCTGACTAAAAACTATTTAAAAAAGAAAGTTAAAAGCTGTTTGCCTAACAGTAAATTAATCGATGTTGAAAGATATGACCACCATTTATGCCACGCTGCTGCTGCATACCATTTCTCCAATTTTAAAAAAGCATTATCAATAACTTTAGATGGATGGGGTGATTATTATTGTTCGAGAGTTTTTTTGTGTGATGATAAAATTAGGTATATAACTGGGACAAGAGGCGAAGATTCCATTGGACAGACGTATACATCATTTACTGAAGCATTGGGTTTAACCCCAAATTCTGACGAGGGTAAAGTTGAAGCTCTAGCAGCTTATGGAGCAAGAGATAATGATTTATATAAAAAATTGAGAGAAGAGATAATAGTTGAGGGATTAAAAATTAAAATAAAAAACAAGAATTTGGTTAAAAGAGAACTGTGGGAAGTTGAAAAAGTATTTAAACCATTAGTTCAAAAATATGGGGATAAGGATAGTGCTGCAGCAATTCAACAGGTTTTGGAAGAAACCGGAGTAAAATTGATTCAAAATGCTGTAGATGAATTTGGGATAAAATATTTATGTTTTTCCGGAGGAGTTTTTGCTAATGTTATTATGAACCTAAAAATTTTCGAAGAAGTAAAACCCAAAAATATGTATATAATCCCTGCAATGTCTGACTCTGGAACAAGTCAGGGAGCTGTTGTCTTGTCTGCATTAAAACATGGGTTTAATATCTCGAATTTTACGAAAAGTGAAATGCCATACTATGGTCCAGAGTATAATGAAGATAGCATAAAAAGTGCTATTGAAAAATTTAAAGATAAGATTAAAGTACAAATAAGTGAAGACTGGACGAAACATGCTGCAGAACTAATCGAAAAGGGAAATGTGATAGGAATTTATCATGGCAAAATGGAGTATGGACCTAGAGCTTTAGGTAACAGGTCAATTTTAGCAGATCCTAGAGATATTAAAGTCAAGGATGTTATAAATCATACAATAAAGAGAAGGGTTTGGTATCAACCGTTCTGTCCTTCTGTCTTAGAATCTGAAAGGCAAAGATTATTTGAAAATTCATATAAACATAAACATATGGCGATAGCATTTTATGTGAAAGAAAAATATAGAGATAAAATTCCGGCAATAATGCATATTGATGGAACAGCTCGGCCACAATTTGTTGAGAAAAAAGATAATCCGAATTATTTTTCACTTTTATCTAGATTTAAGAAGCTTACAAATTATGGAATTTTGCTTAATACGTCTTTTAACCTGCATGGCAGAACAATTGTAATGACTCCGGAAGATGCCTTACAAGATTTTATTGATTGTGGCCTTGATTATTTATTTTTAGAAAAATATTTGATTAAAGTTAAAAAATAAAAATGAATAAAGAAATAAATACTGGAAAAACATTTGATAGTCAATTTGATTTTTACTATAAAGAAAAATTTGAAAAATGGACTTGGTATGGAAAAACAAAGGAAGAGGAATTTAAACATTTTTTGGAAATTTTTCCAAATATTAAAAAGAATGAGAAAATATTAAATGCTGGTTTTGGAAATCACACACTATTACAATCATTGGGGGAAAACTATCCAACTGCTGAAGTATATGGAATTGATGCATGTGATATTAGGAATGTAAAAGAGAGATTAAAAGATTTTAAGAATATTAAGATAATCCAATCAGATATTTTGGACATGCCTTTTAAAGACAATTATTTTGATAAAATTTGGTGTTGCGGGGTCTTGCATCACACAGAAAATCCAAGAAAGAATTTTGATGAATTAGTTAAAGTTTTGAAAAATAAGGGGGAGATATACATATTTATTTACAGGAAGAAGTTTAATTTTTATCTTGAATTAAGGAGAATCTTTAAAAACAGCCATAAATGGAATAGAAAAAAACAATATTATATTTCTTATATAATCGCTGTTTTATTTTATCCAATAATATTTTTAAAGAATATCAAAACAAAACCTTCTTTGAGAACTATTGCTTATTATATTTATGACAGTTTGTCGCCACAATATAATTGGAGATTTGATGAAAAAGAGATAAAAGAATGGTTTGAACAAAACAATCTGGAATTTAAAAATCTGGGAAATGGTGAATATTTGGGAATAAAAAATAATTAACCCAGATTTTTAGTTATAAATGGACCAAAGATTTTTATTATAAAAGGAGGCATTTTCTTCCATAATTTTTTAATTGAATTTTTTTTAGAGGCATTAATTTTTTTATTTGTTCCTATTATAACTTCATAGGTATCTAAGATTATTGGATTTAATTTTTTCTTAAACTCATATGTACCGGAATTCTTTGATGAAGCCCCTAAATTAAGAAATTCGTATTTATCCTCTTTTAACCATAAAATTGTCTTCCACAAAAGCCAAGTTGTTGGGTTGAGATTCTTATATTTCTCAAGAGAAACAGCAGTATACCAAACAGCAATTTTGTCCTTTTTTAAGATTAAAAAGCTTGCTATTCTCTTTTTTTTATAGAGACAGGAGACGATATTTGCTTTATCTTCATAAATTTTTAGTAAGTTAATAAAAAACTTCTTTGGAAATGGAAAACTTCCAAACTCCTTTATTTTTTTAATATGCATTTCATATAAGTCATTTATAGCTTTTTTATTCTTACAAACTTCAAATTCAAAATTATTATTTTCAGTTTTTCTTATTATATTTCTAACTTTCTTGTTTATATTGTTAAAAATTTTCTCTTTATTTGGCTTTATATTTAATAAAAATTGTTTATCTTCAGTTATCATCTGATTAGGATAATTTTTATTTGGGGATATGGTTTTTATTAGAATTGGGTATTTACTGCTACAAAAAAAAGATTTGATCTCAATATCTAACTCTTTATTATTAATCAAACCACCCATATTTCCTGTGAATGGAATAGAAATAAGCCTATCTCCAAAAATTTTGCTTCTAACTAGTGTGAGTGAAAGAAATGATTTTTTAGTGGAAAAACTTTTATCTTCATAATTAAAGCTTTCCTTTAATACCTGAATCCATTCTTTGGTTTTAAAGAATAAATCCAATTGCTCAATTTCTTTTTCATAATTCATATTATTGAATTAATTCATATTCTTTTAAGTTTTTCCATACTAATTTGAAAGATTTATAAGGTTCTTTTTCTTAAATTTTTGATGAAAAGATTAAACCAGTATGAAGTTAAAGTTGAGCTTAAAAATATATTCAAGTGTGAAAAAAACGAGAAAATTGAAAATTATTTTAAACAATTTAAACCAAATACTCTGGCTGTCGCCTCTGGAAGAAGTGCTGTTTTTATTATATTGAAAGAGATAGAGAAAAAATATGGGGTTGGGGAAGTTATAACATCCAATTATTCTTGCAAGGTGATTCCAAGAGCAATAATTTCAGCTGGTTTTAAGCCTGTTTTCGTGGACATAGACAAGAAAATATCTTTGAATATGAATAAAGTTAAGGAAGCAATTAATGAAAATACCAAAGCTATTTTGATTTGGCATCCCTATGGTTTTATAAATAACTTAGAGATTTTTGAATTTGCAAAAAAGAAAAAAATTCCAGTTATAGAAGATTGTGGTCAGAGTTTTGCGGAAGTTAATGGAAAAAAGGTTGGAAATTTTGGAGATTATTCATTTTTCAGTTTTAGGACAAGTAAATTTATTCACGCTGGTTCTGGCGCAATAATATGTTCTGATAAAAAGATAGAACAGAAATTAAAGAGATATTCTTGTTTCAATACTTTTTTTAATATTGGGGATATTATTCTAAGAAAAATATTAAATAAATCTAAACCAAAAGCTATTTTTGATCATTTTTTTGATAAAGTTGGAAGTTATTCTATGGGAAAGATAGAAAAGGATATAGCCGTTTCACAACTTGAAAATTTGGAGGTGATATTAAAAAAGCGAAGAGAAAATTATAAAATTCTGTCAAAAGAAGCCAAAAAATTAGGAATTAAACAGATAGAATTTGAAAAATGTAAACCAACTCCCTTATGTTTTCCTATACTTGTTGAACCTTCAAAAAAGGACAAAATAGTAAAAATATTCAGAAAAAAGTGGAAGATAGCTGTTATGCTAACTTACAACCACGTTAATTCAGATTTTTTCGATTGTAAGACTTATGATGATAAAAATTCCAGAGAAGTAGCTGATAGTATCATAGACATACCTGTAAATGAGTTCTTAACGGAAAAAGATTTGGAAAGAATCAAGGATGCCTTAAGGGATATCTCTAAGATTTAGAATGTCTGAAACTTTAAAAAATTGGTAATTATTCTTTTTTAATAATTTTATTATTTTTTTAAAGGTTTCAAAATTATCTAACATTTTCATCCGGTTAGGATGTAAAGCCATAACAATCATCTCTTTCTTTTTTACAGACTCGTTTAATAATTTTATGTAATTATTAATCCATTCTATATTTTTTTCTAAATTTGGTTCAATTACCTCGTCTTTAGGCATAGTTATGCATAAATCCAAAATACCGAATTTATTTTTAGTTAAATCAAAGATTCCGATAGAATGTTTATCAGAGATTATTTTAACGTTCTGTTTAAATAACAAGTCTAATGTATTGTTATTGCTCTTGTAAGAGTGTGTTCTCCAACAATTCATTTTTAGTCCTGATCTCTCAAACTCAGTTTTTGTTTTTTGAATATCATTCTTTTGCCAAAATCTTGGACCATATTCGGAATTTAAGATAAATTTAAAAAATAATCTTAATAAATTGGGCTGAAATGCTGAATAAGTATGCCCCCCAAATTCTATATCCTTAATTTCTTTTAGTTGTAAAAATTCTTTTTGTTTTTCATTTAGCAATTTTCCCGTTATAAAAAAGGTTGCTTTTATTTTTTCTTTTTTTATAATCTCTATTTCCTCCTTCATGCATTCAAATTCATTTTTATCCCAGTAATTATTGCTTAATTTATGATGAACATCTCCAGTTAAAATAGCTATTTTTTTATTTATCATTTTTAATGTGAAAGATATAGTCAAATCTATTCGTTTCTACAATCTTGCCTTTTTCTATAGAATAATGTCTTTCAAAATTTCCATATAAATTATTCTTCCTGCATAATTTAATAAACTCTTCTGGCTTAAAAAAGATAGTAGACTGGTTTTTAACAATAATTTTGGGCTCATTTACCCTTTTTTTAATCATAATAGATATTTTTCGGAGTGTTTTAAATATACCTTCTTTTTTGATATTAAAGAAAATTCTTCTTAGAGAATTTTTTACGCCTAATTTATATAAATCGTTTGTTGAGGGGACATCACCTATATAAATAGTAGCATGAGATTTAGAGACCCTTTTTATTTCTTTTAAAGTTTTAACAACATTCTCAATATTATAAAAATATTGTATAACACTATTCATTACAATTTTATCAAAAGTCTTATTTTTAAAGGGAATTTCATAAGCTTCGGATTTAATGAAATTTATTTTTGGGTCATTCTTGAAAAGTGTCTTTAATCTTAAAACAGAATTTTCTCCTGGATCAATTCCTATTCCCTTTTTTATATTTCCAGTTTCTAATAAAAATTTAAAAAGAATACCGTTTCCGGGTCCAATATCCAAAACAATATCTTTTGGTTTGAAATTTAATTTTTTAATTATTTGTTTTATATCGTAATTTGTAGATTCTTTACTTCTGCCATTCATATCATAATCATTTTTAGCATATCTAGATATAGCATCCCATTCATCTTTTGGATAATTGACATATAATTTCCTCATTTTTTATTTCAAGATTAAAAGCTTTATAAAGATTATGAAAATTAAGTAAAAAATTTTATAAAGCCTCTTAAATAAGGACTAATATGATATATAAATTAGCCTTAATTAGCCCTTTATATCCTTTCGGAGGTGGGATGTGCCAGCATGTTAAAGAGTTGGCTATAGGTTTTGCTAATTCTGGTTATTTTGATGTTACCCTATTCACTAATTCTGGAGATAAGGAGAGTGCTGAAAAAATTAGGAAGCAATTTCCAAAGAATATAAAATTAAAGATAATAAAATGTTTTAAGAAAACAAGATTTAGGGGATTATCTTTTTTGGCTGGACTTTTTTTTCAGAATTTCAGAGAATATGATTTGATAAGAGTTCATAATACAACTTATGCAATTTCTCTTAATTTATTGAGTAAATTAAAAAATAAAAAGTATATAGTTGCAACTCATGGCTGGGATGCTAATGTTAGAATTACGAAAGGATTATACAGAAAACTGGCAAAAGATGTTTATAAAAATGCCATTGGAATATGCAGTCCTTCAGAAACAGAAAGAGCAAATATTCTTGATTTAGGTGTCAAGAAAGATAATCACTATGTTATTCCAGTTGGTGTTGAATACAAAAAATTTAATGTTAAAAAAAATAATGAGTTTAGGGAAAAATTGGGAATTAAAAATAAATACATAGTGACATTTGTTGGCCACGTAACCTGGAATAAAGGTGTTAATGAAATTATAGAAGCATTTGATAAATTAAAAAATGAGGATATTTGTTTTTTATTGGTTGGAAATTTTCCAAAAGAAGGAAATTTTGATTTGAATGAAGAACTAAATAAAGCGATAAATAAATTCGTGGATTTTAAAGGAAAATTTTTATATATTGGTGAAAGACCTTATGAGGAACTACCTTCAATATTGGCATCAACAGATATTTTCCTTTTGCCAAGTTATAGCGAAGGTATGCCTCTTACATTATTAGAGGCAATGACCGCTGGTTGTGCATGTATAGCTACAAACGTCGGAGGAATACCCCAAGTCTTAAGAAATAAAGAAAACGGATTGTTGATTCAACCAAAATCAAGCGAAGAAATTGTGAATACAATACACTATTTAATTAAAAATCCAGGAAAAATATTGGAGTTTGGTTCTGAGGCTAAAGAAACAGCAAAGGGGTATGATTGGAGTATTATTGTAAGAAAACATATAGATTTTATGTTAGAAAGCTTAAAAAAGGCGAAATAACTAAGGATTTATAAAATGAGCGGAATATGTGGTTTTTTCGGTTGTTCTGACAGAATCGCCCTCAAAAAGATGGCTGAAATTCTAAATCATAGGGGTCCTGATAACGATGGTTATTTTAGTGAAAATCTGATAAGTTTAGCACAAAAAGGATTGAATGCAAAAGACCATACTAAAAAAATCTATCCTCTAAAAAATGAGGATAACACTGTGTTTATGATTTTAGACGGTGAAATATATAATTATCAGGAATTAAAAAATATGTTAAAGAAGAATCATAAATTTTGTTCTACAGTTGAAGAGGAAGTTTTAATTCATCTTTATGAAGAATATGAATTGGATTTTATTG
Source organism: Candidatus Pacearchaeota archaeon CG10_big_fil_rev_8_21_14_0_10_31_59 (assembly GCA_002763115.1). Classification (GTDB taxonomy): domain Archaea; phylum Nanobdellota; class Nanobdellia; order Pacearchaeales; family CG1-02-31-27; genus CG1-02-31-27. The sequence continues at coordinate 197,351 of PFCW01000002.1, read as the reverse complement.
GAAAGATAAATGGTATTTTTTCCATAGTAATATATGACTCGAAAAGGGACTGGCTGATATTAGCTAGAGATAGGATTGGAATAAAACCATTATTTTATTACCTAGATGTAAAGAATAAAACATTAATATTCGCTTCAGAGCCAAAAGCTATCTTAAAATACCCCAGTTATAGTTTCGAAGTGGATTATGATTCCATAAGAAATTTTCTAATATTTGGGTATAATAAAAGTCTAAATACATTCTTTAAGGGAATTAAAAAAGTTCCTCCGGCAACAATTTGTATTTTTGATCGAAATAAATTCCAGATTAAAACATATTGGAGACCAAATTTAGAAATTAAAAATACGGAAGAGAGATTTTTTACAAAAAGTCTTAATGGATTGTTGGAAGATTCTATTAAAAGAAGATTAGAGGGAGATTTATCTATCGGAATTAATTTGAATGGCACTTTGAATTCTGCATTAATAACAGCCTTTGCTAAAAAATTAGGTGAAAAAATTAAAACATTCAGTGTTGGTTTTGATTATAATGAAAATGAGATGAAATATGCCAGAGCTATTTCAGCTAAATTTGATTTTGAACACAAACAAAATATAATTGAGAAGGAAGCTATAAATGATTTGAGTAAAATAATCTATTATTTAGATGAGCCAATTTCCGATTTAGCTTCACTTCCATTATACAATCTTTCAAAAATGGCAAAAGATAAAGTTTCTGTTATATTATCTGACGAAGGAAATGATACGATATGGTGTGGTCACAAGCATTTTAAAACTTATTTTAGATTATGCAACTCAGTAAGTAAATTAAATATAGTTGGTGGAAGGGGGGATGGATTTAAACAACTCTTTGCTAAAACTTCGGAATCACGTTACAAGGTGGATTGCGCATTAAAAATCTTAAGAAACGATCCTAATTTTTTACTATACGGGAAAGTTTTCAGGCAGGATGAAGAAAAAGAGATTTATACTGAAAGTTTTTTGGGGGAAACAAATGAAGTCTCAATTAAAGATATGACTTTAAGGGATATTCCAAAAAATTCTACTTTTCTTCAAAAAATGGTTGTTGCAGATTTTTCAACTTTATTGGTTGATAATTATTTGACAAGACTAGACAGAATTACTGGGGCGAATGTTTTAGATTCCAGATTACCTTTGATTGATCAACAGGTTATTGATTTTTCATTCAAAGTTCCGGACAAATTTAAAATTAAAAATAGCAATGGTGAATACATAATCAGAAAAACTGCCGAGAAAATACTCCCAAAAGATTTAATGAATACAAATAAAAGAAAAAATTCAACTACATTTAATTTCTGGAGGGGTGAGATAAAAGATTTTGGCGAAAGCGTATTAAATGAAAGTGTTCTAAGGGAAAGAGGATATTTCAAGGTAGAAGCAATAGCAAAAATATTGAATAATTTAGAAAGAAAAGATATTAGAAATGAATTAAAATTGATTTCTCTATTAAGTTTGGAACTTTGGCATAAGATTTATGTTGATAGAAAATTTTAAGATGGAAGAAATATTTGAGGCTAAGGAATTTGCTAAAGCGATAAAAGAAAAAAAAGATGAAGTTTTCTTTATTGGCCAAGATAAATATACGGCGTTAGTTTCAAGAAAAAAGAAAGTTCCATTTTTAGGTAAAATAAGTTCAAGAACACAGATTTACACTTCGGCGAAAGATGAAAAATTTTTGGAGAAAGTTCTGGAGAAAATGAAGCAAGACGGGGTAACTTATTCGCGTATTGGTAATACCATGTTTGGATTAAAAAATAAGCCGAATTTTGTATTAGATGGGTTGAATTTTATAGAAAGATTCACTTTCGTTTTGGATTTAAAAAAAAGTAAGGATGAATTATGGAATAAGCTAGATAAAAAATCAAGAAATGCTGTAAGAAAAGCTGAAAAAGAAGGAATTATAGTTAAAAAAATAGAGGATGAAGAAGAACTGAATGAATATTATAGACTAGCTTTGTTGAATGAAAAGAGAATTTCCAAAAAAAGGAGCAGTTTTATGTTAAATCCTAAAAGTTTTTTTGAATATGTCTTTAAAGAGATGGTTTCAAAAAAAATGGCTACATTTTTTATAGCAAAAGATGAAAATAGAATAATTGCTGGAGCTTTATTTTTTCATACTGGGAAAAAAATCATATATTATCATGGTTGTTCCTTAAGGGAATATAGCAATAAACAGGCACCAAGCAAGATTCAGTGGGAATCTATTTTATATGCAAAAAAAGAAAAGTATGAAATTTATGATTTTGGCGGTTGTACCCCGAATCTAACAGATAAAGACTCAAGATTTTTTGTTTATGAATACAAAAGAAAATGGGGCGGAAAACTTGTTTCTTTTTATAATATTGAGTATATACCTAATAAGCTATATTATTTTATACAAAATAATTTATTAATCAAACCTTTTCTTTTTCTAAGAAAAATAAGGAATATTTAAAATGAAACTAATGTTTGTTGTTGCTAGCAGACCGAATTTTATGAAAATAGCTCCACTGATAAAAGAAGCAAAAAAAAGAAAAATTAATTTTTCGATTTTGTATACTGAACAACACAAAAGTGAATCTATGACAGGTATTTTTTCTAGAGAATTAAATATCCCTAAACCAGATTATAGTTTGGGTTTAAAGGCAAAGGTTGGTAAACTTTCTAAAAACAGAAAATTGATGGCGTTTTTTTCTTCTATACCTCACCTTATATCAATATTAAGAAAAGATAAGCCGGATTATGTTATTGTTGTTGGAGATGTTATCTCTTCAGCTTATGTTGCACTAATAGCAAAAAAGATTGGTTTAAACGTTGCACATGTAGAATCTGGACTTAGATCATTTAACAATGAAATGCCTGAGGAAAAGGCTAGAATAATAATTGATAATAATTCAGAATTACTATTTACAACCGAGGAATCTGCCAACGAACATCTAAAAAAAGAAGGGGTTAATGAAAAAAAGATTTTTTTTGTTGGAAATATAATGATAGATTCTTTATCCTTAAAACTAAAGGAAGCTGAAAAATTAGATTATTATAAAAAATTTAAATTAAAGAAAAAAGATTATGCTATTTTAACATTTCACAGGCATGAAAATTTAAATGGTGCTTATAAGATAAATAAATTTATCTTATTTATTAAAGAAATTTCAAAAAAAGTGGAGATTGTATACCCGCTACACCCTGCAGCAAAGATACAATTTAAAAAATTTGATAAGATTGAAGAATTAAATAAAATAAAAAATATTAAAATAATAGAACCGGTTGGATATCTAGCAATGTTAAATTTGATGTTAAACTCTAAATTTGTTATGACTGATTCGGGAGGGATACAGGAAGAAACCACTTTTCTAAAAATTCCTTGTTTGACATTAAGAACAGAAACAGAAAGGCCAGTTACAGTTAAAATTGGAACAAATACAGTAGTTGGATTAAATAAGATATATTGTTTAAACAAAATAAGAGAAATTGAAGCTGGTTTGTATAAAAAAAGTTCAATCCCAAGATTTTGGGATGGTAAAACTGCAGAAAGAATTTTGGAGATTATAAAAAATGAAAAAAGATAATCTTTCAATTATTGCCTTAGGAGATATAGCACTTTACGGAGTTTTATCTGAAAAGTTAAAGATCAAAAATAAGTTTAATCCTTTTGTTAATTTAAAAAATGAATTCAAAAGAGCGGATTTGGTTATTGGAAATCTTGAGAATCCATTGACAGACAGCAAGAAAGAAATAAAGAAAGCTATAAATGTTGCTGCAAATCCAAATTTTTCAAGAATTTTACATGAAAATAACATTAATATTGTAACACTAGGAAATAATCATATTTTTGATAGAAATTTGGAAGGTTTTAAGGAAACCAAAGAGAAGCTTAAAAAAGAAAAAATAAAATTTTTTGGTGGTGGAGAAGATATAGATGAAGCAAAAAAATTATTAAAAATAAAATTTAAAAATTGTACTGTTGGTTTTATAGGTTATTGTGATGAGTCTACAAACGGAATTTTTTGCACATCAAACAATTATGGATGTGTTAAGTTAGATATAAATGAGATGATAGAAGATATCAAAAATATTAGAAAAGAAGTTGATTTTTTGATAGTCTCATTACATTGGGGAGTAGAATTTTATAATTATCCATCACCGGAACAGATAAAATATGCTCATAAAATTATAGACTCCGGTGCAGATTTTGTTTGGGGACATCACTCCCATGTAATTCAGGGTGTAGAAATGTATAAAGAAAAATTAATTGCTTACAATCTCGGAAATTTTATTATTTCAGATATAATTGAAAAGGAAAAAATAAGGATTCAAAAGGAAGAGGCAAAGAAATCTTTTATTTTAAAATTGAACTTGGAAGAATCTCAAATTAAAAATTTTGAGATAATCCCAATTAAACTAAATGAAGAATTTAACCCAATTTTAATGGTTGATGAAGAAAGAATAAACTTTTTGAATTTCATTGACAAAATTTCAAAGGAATTAAAATCTAAGGATTATGGAAAATTTTGGAGAGAATATGTTAGACAAAGAGAAAATAACGAGATTAAAAATGGTTTAATGCAGATTTTTAAACATCCCAGAATGATTAAAAAGATTAAAGACTTGCCATTAAAATATTTTTTTGTTGGTTTACCAAGATTTATATTTTCAAAAATATTTGGGAGAAAGAAATGATTAGGAAAGTTTTATGGAAAGTAGCAGAAAAATCTTTTAATAGAGACTCCGAAAAATTTTATAATATAATTAAAGACTTGGATAAGGGTGAGATGGAGGAGTTAAGCGAAAAAAAATTAAAAAATTTGATTATTCACTCTTATAAAAATATTCCTTACTATAAAAGAATATTTGATAAGATCAAAATAATAAAAAAAGTTTACGAAGGTTTTGAAGTTGATTTAACGAGGTTTGATAAAATACCCATATTAACTAAAGAAGATATAAGGAAAAATAGAAAAGATTTAATCTCTTTAGATTTTAAAAAGAGAAGGTGGCAACCAAATTCAACTGGAGGCTCTACAGGAGAACCTCTTGATTTGATGTCCGAAGATATCTTTTCAAATTGGGCAGATGCTACAGATAAATATTATTTTAGAAATATTTTGGGTTATGATGAACATTCTCACAAAGAGGTTTTAGTTTGGGGGACTGATTCTAATTTATTTAACAAATGGGCATATGTTCGTAGGCAGGTGGGAAATTGGTTGAGGAATAGGAAACAATGTAATGCGTATTTTATGTACAAAAAAAATATGGCTAAGTATGTAAAAGTAATAAATGACTACAAACCAACTTTTATTAGAGGTTATGCTACCCCACTTTATACCTTAGCTCAATTTATAGAAGAGAATAAATTAAAGATTCATTCTCCTAAATTAATAGTAAGTACAACCACCACACTTTATGATTTTATGAGAAAAAAAATAGAAGAAGTTTTTGGCACCGAAGTTTTTGATTTTTATGGGTCTAGAGAAGTAAACGGAATTTGTGGAGAATGTAAAAATCATGTAATGCACAATTTCATTTTTAAGAATAAAGCGGAAATAATAAAGATTAATAAGGAATTTGGAAGAATAATTGTGACAAATTTGGATAATTATGTTATGCCTTTTATAAGATATGACACTGGTGATTTAGCTACAATTCAAAAAGAGAAAGATAATTGTGATGTTCCATTACCTGTTATGGGAAGAATTAACGGAAGAACAACTGATAATTTTATTAGAAAAAACGGGGATATTGTCTACGGTGAATTTCTCACACATATGTTTTATCCAAAACATGTGGTTAACGCAATACAGATTATACAGGAAGATTATGAAAGAATAAGAATTCTTTTTGTTGAAAAAGAAACTGGATTTAATGTGGAGCAGAAGAATTTGATTACAAAAAAAATTCAGAAAGTTATGGGAAAAAGTTGTAATGTTATATGGGAAAAAGTTGAAAAAATACCTTTAACTAAAAGTGGAAAACAACTTTATACTTTCAGTTTGTTGCATAAAGACAAAAAAAGGACAGAAGATGGAAAACAAGTTATCTAGAATTGTTTTTTTTAATTTGGGTGGGATTACTAACCCTGGAGCTCGATATAGGGGTTATCAGATAGCCAGAAAAATGGAAAAAATGGGATATAAAACAAACGTTTTTAGTTTGTTTAGTTTAACGAGAAAAAATTTATTCCTCAAGATAGTCCAGAATATTTTGCATATTTTTATAAGAATATCTCAAATATTAAAAACTAAAAAGACAGATAGAATAATAATTCAAACAGCAATGTTTCCCCACGGACCTCCTTTTTTTGAGATCATCCTAAAAAAAATTATGAAAAGAAAAGTTTTTTTTGATATTAATGATGCTATATTTATTCCATATCCAAAAAAAACAGAAATACAAATTAAGATTAGTGATGGTGTTATAGCCGGGAATAATTTTCTAAAGGATTATGCTCTAAAATATAATAAAAATGTTGTAGTGATTCCAACTTCTGTTGATCTTGACGCATTAAAAGATATAAAGAGAACTGAAAAAAACAGCAATGTTGTTGTTGGGTGGGTTGGAACTCCATCTACATTAAAATTTCTAGAGATATTAAAAGAACCTTTGGGAAATATTGGAAGAAAATTTAAAAATATTGAATTTAGAATTATTGGAGCTAACGAATTTAAAGAAATTGTCCCTAAATTTGAGAACATCAAGGTTATTTTAATTGATTGGGAACTTGACAAAGACTGGAGAGATATTGCAAATTTTGATATTGGAGTTATGCCGCTGTATGATGATATTGCTTCAAAAGGAAAATGTGCTTGGAAAGCTTTACAATATATGGCTATCGGTATTCCTTCAATTTCAAGTGATGTTGGAGCAATAAAAGATGTTATAAAAAGTAGTAAAGAGGGTTTATTAGTAAAAAATAAAGATGATTGGATTAAAGCCTTAGGATATTTGATTAAAAATAAAAAACAAAGAGAAGAGATTGGTAAAAATGGAAGGGAAATTATAAAAAAAAGATATTCTTTGGAAGTAAATGTTCCTAAAATGCTAAATTTTTTAGAAAATAATTAATCGTTATATAATTTCTCAGCTTCCTTTTTTAATGAAAGCCATATTTTTTTATTTTCTTTATACCAATCAATTGTTTTTGTGAATAATTCTTTTATATTATAACTTGGAACCCACCCTAATTTTTTTATTTTTTCTGTATCTACACCATACCTAAAATCATGATGTTTCCTCGGATTCGGAACAAATTTGATCATTTTTTCTTTATTCAAATTCATTATTTCTACTAATAGTTCCGCAATCTCTTTATTTGTTATCTCTGGCTTATTGTTTGCACCTATATTGTATGCCTCTCCAGTTTTTCCTTTTTCTATCAAAGTTTCTATGGCTCTTGCGGTATCCTCAACATAAAGCCAGTCTCTTATCTCATTGCCTTCTCCCCATATCTCTATAGGTTTTCCTAAAAAAAGATTGGTGATGCTTCTGGGTAATAATTTTTCCGGATTTTGTCTCGGACCGAAATTATTTGTTGGTCTTGCAACAATAACATCTAATTTATCAGAATAAGATAAAGCTAAATCATCCGCAATTGCTTTTGTCTTAGCGTAAGGTGATGTTGCTTTTCCAAAACCTGATTTTTTCTCAGATTCTTTTCTAAAACCATCTTTCACTTCACCATAAACTTCATCTGTGGATATTTGTATAAATCTTAAATGTTTATTTAATTGAACGCATGATTCAAGTAATATAAAAGTTCCGGCTACATTTGTATCGAAAAATCTTTTTGCGTTTTCTGCAGCACCTTCAGATCTGGTAACGTGGGTCTCTGCTGCAAAATGAACGATAATATCGGGATTTTCCTTATTTAATATTCTTTGAACTAACTTAACATTTCTTATGTTTCCCTTGAAAAATTTATATCTTTTTTTACAATCTTTATTTTTAGTTATTTCTGAGAGATATTTTTTATTTCCTGCGTAAGTTATTTTATCGAGATTTATTACTATATCTAACGGATGATTTTTAAGCCAGTAAATTATAAAATTGCTACCTATAAATCCACAACCCCCAGTAACTAAAATTTTTTTAGGCATTTTTTAAATATGTTCGTACACATTCCTCCAAGATATCATAAATCGATGGCATTTTAAATCCTGTTTTTTCCAATTTTTCTACTGATAATAATATATTTGTCCTTTTTCCTTTTATCTTTGTATATAGTTCATCTAGACCTATTATCTGATATTCAAACTCTGGCTTATATTTTTTATAAATATCCAAAAGTTTACTGTATTTCAAGCTATCTTTGTTTACAACATTATAAATACCTGTCGCATCAATTTTAATAAGATGCTTTAAAGCCTCTGTAAAACTTGGAATATAGGTTATAGAATTGGGTATATTAATTATTTTTTTATAAGCTAACAGTTTATCTAAGATATTTTTTGGATTTGGCCTATTATCCAATGGAATTCTTATTCTTAATATTAATATATCATATTTTTTAGATAAAATTTTTAAAGCTTGTTCAGAATAAATTTTTGTCCGGCTGTAAAACAAATCAAAAAAATCTCCCTCTTGTTCCTCTGTAATTGGACTTTGATTTTTATAATCATAGTGAAATATGCATCCGCTCGACAAATGTATTAATTTTATATTTCTTCTTAAAGAAACTTCTGCCATCATTATAGGTATCAAAGAGTTAGAGAATAATGCTTTATCTTTAATTTCTTCTAAATCATCAACATTTCCTCCGATTTTTCCAGTGGTTCCGATGCAATTTATGATTATCTCTGGTTTAAATTTATCAATTTCAGATTCTATATCCTTCAAACAAGTTATATGTTTATCTGAAATCTCACAATGTAGTTCTTCTTGGATTCTTTTTCCGATAAAACCCTTACCAAATATCAAAATTTTAGCCATTTTATATCTAATGGAGAATATAAATTTATATAAATCTTATTATTGTGTGTTCTATATTATGAAGAAAGATATCGTCGGGATTATACTTGCCGGGGGTCTGGGAACAAGGATAGGTAAAAAAATAGCTAATGAATACAGAGTAACCACCAATAAACATCTTGTTCAGATTTTAGACAGACCAATGATAGATTATCCCATAATGTTATTATTAAAAGCCGGGATAAAGGATATAATAATAGTTACTGGTCCGGAATACGCCGAACATTTTTATAGAGGACTGAAATTTTGGGATAAGTTTGGTGTAAAAATAGTTTTCTTGATGCAGGAAAAGGCATTAGGTATAGCTGATGCTTTAAGACAAACGGAAATAGTTGTTAATGGAAGAAAGATGATTGTTATACTCGGAGATAACTTCTTTGAAGATGATATATCCGAAACCGTCAAAAAATTTAGAAAAAGCAATTCTTCTTACGTATTTCTAAAGAAAGTTTTAGATAGTAAATTATATGAAATACATGAAGATCCTAGGCAAAATAATAAACCAGTTAAAAGAGCAAGATTCGGAATTGCTGAAGTAAGAAATAATAAGATATTTCATATAGAAGAAAAGCCCATAAACCCAAAGACAAATTTGGTTGTAACAGGATTATATTTTTACATGCCGGACGTTTTTGAGATAATAAAAAAGCTAAAACCATCATGGAGGGGAGAATATGAAATAAGTGACGTAAATCAGAGTTATGTTGATAAAAAGAAGCTTGGTTATTTTATTGTTAGAGGCTTCTGGAGTGATATGGGAACGTGTTATTCAAAAAGAAAGGTTGAAGATTTTTTAATAAGTAAACTTTCTCCAGAGGAAAAAGAAAAATATATTAAAGATTAATCATTTTTTAAACAATCTTGATTTCAACTTTTTGAATAATTCTTTTTCTCCTTCATCAAAGCTTTTTAGTAAAAATAAGATTGAAATGTATACCACTGAGAATATAACAAGACAAATTATACCCTCCAAAATTTGCGATTGCATATCTGTTAATTTTAAGAAAAGATAAATGAAAGGTATAGGTAACAGAGTTGCTATTATTGATTTAATATAATTTAATTGAATTGGTGATATTTTTGTGAATTTGAAAAATTCTATTTGAATTAAAATTGCATGAATTATATAGGAAATTCCGGTTGCTATAGCTGCTCCATAAATTCCGTATTTCGGAATTAAAATTAAATTAAGGATTAAGTTCAAAGCAAATACTACTATTGTATTCAAAAAAATAAGTTTTGTCTTTTTAAGCATTAATAATACCTCTCTTGAAGTTAAGGAATAATTAAAAATGAAAAAACTAATACTTAAAATAGCTAAAACCAGAAATCCACTTTCATAAGCTGAACCGAATAATATTGTAATAATTTGTTTTGGAAATATAAGCAATATCGCTAAAATAGGTAAATTGATAAAGAAAATCCATTTTGCAACTGTATGATACAAATTCGTTATGTTTTGTGATTTTGTATATAATTCAATTATCATCGGCAAAAACAAGACAAAAAAAGCATGGGGGATAACAGAGATCAAATTTGAGGTTGAAAGTGCTATGTTATATATCCCAACATCAGTTGTTGTTTTTAAATAACCTAAAAATAAAGTATCCATCCAACCAGTGAAAGTAATTAATATCTGACCTAATAAAAGAGGAAGTGAAAAAGTTAACAACATTTTTATTTTGTCTGGTTTAACAATCGAAAATTTGAATATTTTTTTATATAAGAAAAATAAAAGAAGAATGCAAGATATAAAAGAAGTTATTATTATTACCCCAACAACACCAGCAACTTTAAATCCCAAAAATAAAGCTAAAGCAGTTAAACCAAATTTAATAGAATTTTCGATGATTTGTCTTACCAGGACAAAATATTTAATCCTTCGAAATCCTTTGACAAAAGATTCTAAATGTGTTACTAAAACTTCCAGTGGAATTAGAAAAGAAAATATTTTCAATACCAAAATTAAATCTGAGTTATGAAATATATTCACTGCAATTTTTTCTGCAAAAATAAATGAAATTACAGTTAAGACAATGGCTAAAATTAAAGAGATTGCTAACGATGAAGAAATTACTGAATTTATTGATTTATTATCCTCCTTGCTTTTGTAACTTGCTATATATATTATTATTCCCTGGGGAAGGCCAAGTATCGCTAAAGAAGTTATTAAACCGATTACAGATAAACCCAAGGTAATTAAACCATAATCGCCAGGTCCAAGAGATCTGGCAAGAACTATATTATAAAAATAAGTGAGAATTTTTGATATCACCATACCGAAGATAACTAAAGTTCCGCCCTTAGCAAGCGAAGATAAAAGATTATTGTCTCCTTTTTCTAAATTATCCATTTTAAAAAAAGAGTAATTGATTTTAAAAAGCTTGTGAATTCTTCTTCTTAATAATAAAATAGAGTATAGACCAAACTTTAACATAATCTTTGTTCTTTGTAAAAATATTTTCAAGGATATCTAAAATGTAGTGTAAAAGTATGCTTGCTGAAAAATAAAGCATCATTGGAAAAAATAAACAGGATATTAAAACTAAAGCAAAAAATTCAAATGTATGAAAAATCTGCAATACATGTTCATTTCTTCCATGTTTAGCATTCAGATAAAATTTATAACCCTTCCATAAATTAAAGTTTTTTGTTTTTATGAAATAAATTAAATAATGATCTATATCTATCAAAAAACCTCCAGCACATATCAATAATAAAATTAAAAGAAAATTTGATTTAGAAATAAAAAGTGAAGATAACAATAAAGAAAAAATAAAATGCAATATTGGTAACATTTTAATCTTTTGTGATTTTGCTGATTATATCACCGAATGCTGGTCTTGTTATTAAAACACCAACTGTCATTCCTATAATTGTTGTTAATGCAAATCCTCTTAAAAGTCCTGCGCCAGCAGTGAATAGGGGTAGCATTGCAACCAAAACAGTTAAATAAGCTCCGAAAATAATGAAGAATGCTCTCTTGATTCTTTCCTTAACGCTGTATTGTTTGTGTGATTCTGCACTATCAACCATAATTATCTGGTCATCAATTCCTGTTCCTATGGATGCTATAATTCCTGCAATTCCAGCCAAATCAATATTTGATTTGAATAAAGCCAAAATCCCCAATAAAATAATCATCTCGCTCAACATCATGCAAATAATGGCTAAAGTCAATTTTAATTTCCTGTATCTTATAAAAATACTCAAGCCAACAACAAGTAGAGCTATCAAAGCTGCAATCAATATATTCCTTGTGAATTCTTTTCCAAGAATTGGGCTTACGCTATCAATTTTTTCAATTTCTAATTTTACTGGCAAACTTCCAGTTATCAATATTGACTGAAGTTTTCTCATGTTGTCTTGCGCATTATCATAAGCTTCTTGTTCATCGACACCATAACCTGGCCCGGAAATTGCGATGTCTGTGGCTTCTTTTCCTTTCAAATCAATACTTACCAACAAACTATCAACTAAAATATCATCAAGATACAAATCTAATTTTTGGTCTAAATAACCCGGATTTTCTATGCTTTCACTTAAATTTGAAGTTATCGATGCGTGTTTTTTTGCTGCATCTCCGGATAAAGTAATTCCAAATTCAAATCTGCAGCTATAACCCTCTGTTATTTCATTACACTCTCTTATTCCTTCGCATCGTGCATCACCTTTACAAACAGATGTTATGTCTTTATTTCCTCCGATAAAAGCAGTTTCATTTCCAATCTTTGCCTCGAATTTACCTTGCTGTGCTATCAAAGATTCCAAATCAGAAGGTGTTGCACCTGCTATTTCAACTAACATATATTTATTTCCCGATAAGTCTGATGCTTCTTTAATTTGAACATCTTTCAGTCCATAAGCATTTAATCTCTGTCTTGTCAAATCAAGAAGATTTATCATCTCCTGATCTGTTAATTCTTTTTCTGGTTTAACCAAGGCCCTGGCTCCACCTTTTAATTCCAAACCAGTTCTAATCTTTGTTTTTTCTATGTCCTTAACAACTATTTCCGGGATAGAAGTTGAAAGAAAAACAAATTCTTTAGTTGTGGTTTTAACTTCTATTCTTTTTTCTCCTTCTGAAGAGAAAATTTTATTGATAACATTGGAATAATCTTCCAGATTTTTTATTTCATCTCCGTTTACATATTTTATAATATCTCCCTGAGATAAACCTGTTTCCTGGCTTAAATTTTGATCTATTGATGAAATTTCAACACCTTTATTAACATATCCCCATGGTGCTATTGATATTATTGCCAATAACAAAACTGCAAGATATAACCACATTTTCCATGTGAGTTTCATTTTAATTTATTTTTTTCTTTTTGCAATACCATTTTATAATAGATAAATTGCCAAGCCATGTGGCAATTAGATCAACAAATAATCCTATTGACAATATCAAAAATACTTGTTTTAAAACTGGCGAGACTAAAACAAAATAACCCATTAATGTTACTGCTATGGAGGTCCAAGTCATCATAAATCCAGTTTTAATTGCTGAAAATAACCTTGTGTTTAATTTCAATCCAGAATCCTTTCCTTTCAATGCTCTGCTTGTTAACATTATATCGGTATCGACAGAATAACCAATCAACATTAAAAATGCTGCAATCCCTGCTGTTCCTAGCTTAACACCTAATAAATCAATTACTGCTAATGTTACAATAATATCTGTAAAAGCTGCGAATATAACAGCCAGACTTGGTATTGGCACTCTGAATAAAATAAAAATTACTATCGCCATAAAGATAAAGGCAATTGCAACAGCAATAAGCAATTCTTTTCCAAAAGATTTTGACAAGGTTGAACCTGTCACCTCTATACTATATTTTCCTTCCTCCAGCTTAATTCCATATTCTTCAACTGCTTTTTTGATTAAATCAGAATCAGCGTTGGATTCTATAGATATAGCTATCTGATTCCCAGAATAAATATCCTTCATAGTTCTTATCGAAACATCTTTCCCAGCTAATTTTGATTCGAGAAAAGAAGTCATTTTGTTAGTATCTATTTTTTCATTGACGTTCACAGTCAAAATTGTTCCGCCTGTCAATGTAATATCTTTATGCATAATATCGCCATTTGCAAAGTAAAAAACAGCCAGATAAATTAAAGCTAAAATAAGTATTACAATCGGAATAAACATTAATTTTATATAATGTTTATCATGAAATGCTTCCCAGTTTATTTTCCTTTTTTCCTTGTTAACTTCCGGCTTTTTTTCATTAATAATCTCATCAGTCATTTTAAATTAAGATAAAAATAGTTTTTAAAGGTTTTTATCTTTTTAAGTTATTTTTAAAACTTCGTTCACTACCTTACTATATAGATTATATTGTTCTTTTATTTTTTCGGGGGATCTTCTTGATTGTTCGTAATTTCCAGGTATTTGAATTATTTCTGGGGAAATATTAAGAATTTTCTTAGCAACTAATACCATAGCAATATCTAATCCCCAAAATTTATTATAGTTACCAATATATTGTATTTGTAACAATTTTCTTAAAAAATCAGATTGGAAAGATTGAGTTCCGACTGAGGCCGGATCTAATCCAGGTATTCTAAACTCCGCTAAAATTTCATAAATAGAAGATTTTTTGAAAAATTCATAAAGATTAAATCTCCTTAACTCTTCTTCACTAATATTTCTTTGAGCCACTATAAACGGCAAATTCTCAATATTTAATCCACCAATTAAGGAGGGGATTATTAAACCATATTTAAAATCTGAATCTAAATCAGTTTTTATTATCCAATCAGAATTCATTTCTAAAGCATATCTATAACCTTCTAATTCTGAATTTGGTAAGCCAAGATTGGAGTTATGTTTAATTAGTTTAGCATCAAGATTTAATTTTTTAATTGACTGTTGTATAATTGAATAGGTATCATCTGAAGAACAATCATCTACAATATAAAAAAATGGATGAGTTGTTGAACTAACAATATCAAAAGAGTTTTTTATGTTAGAAAGAGAAGATTCTACAATTTTTTCAAGATTATAAGCAGATAGAACAACAGTGGTTGTTTTCATCTTATTGTAATTTTTAAGTAATCACACTTTTTAAAATTTACTTATAAATGCACCCGCCGGGATTTTCGGAAACTTTCTCCACTATGCTTTTTGTTTAAACTTTTTCTGGAAAAAGTTTAACTCGAACCCGGACGAAGAGCTTTCCTCGTTTTTTGATGAAACTTTTTTCTAAAAAGTTTCTTGGAAGGCTCCTATGCTAGCCATTACATCACAGGTGCTTAAACCAAGAAAAGCAAAACTTTTCTGGTCCAGAAAACTCAGAAGAGTTTTCTTGGAATCTAAAAGATTGTTTATATTTAAAAAGATTATGTATATAAAACAATAAAGATTATAAAGATTCTACCTTTAATTTACTTATGAAAAAAGAAGTGTTGAAGATAAAGATTATTGATAAGGAAGTTGGATTACCAGAATATATGAATTCCGGAGATGTTGGATTTGATCTTAGAGCAGCTGAGAACAAAAAAATGTTGCCTGGAGCTGAAGAGGTTATTAAGACTGGAATTATAATGGAAATACCGAAGGGTTATGTTGGTTTATTAAGAGACAGAGCAGGTATTGTTACAAAAATGAATGTTCATACTGTGGCTGGAACTTTTGACTCCGATTATAGGGGGGAAGTTTCTGTTGTTCTTGTAAATTTAAATGATGATGAAGTTTTAATTGAAAAAGGAATGAGAATTGCTCAAATGATAATTATTCCAATTCTAAAACCAGTCATAAAAGAAGTTAAAAGCTTAACTGAAACTAAAAGAGGAAAAAAAGGATTTGGTTCTACGGGCTTAAAATAAGCGCTCCCGACAGGACTTGAACCTGCGACCCTCTCCTTAGGACGGAGATGCTCTAATCCAACTGAGCTACGGGAGCTTAAATATACAATTATTAAAGAATAGTAACATTTAAAAATCTTGATGAATTAATTATATTGAAGACGACCATAATAAGCAGGAAACACCCGTTCCCGTTTCGAACACGGAAGTTAAGCTGCCTATGTTTTAAGTTGTACTTGCCCTTGGGTTGGGAAGCTTGAAAGTTGTCTTCTCTTTTTTTATGATGAAAATTAGAACAATTTTCAGCATTGAGGAAATTTCCAATTTCCGAAATAGGAAGTTATGATTAATTTCCATGTCCCAAAAAATTTAAATTTTTCGATATAAAAGTTTATTAATTGATATTATTTTATTATTAAATGAAGAAAAAAGAAGATTCTAAAGAAAAAAAACAAAGAATAATTCTTAAGGAAATTGAAGGAATGTTTGATGTTGCTGAAGATTATGCTAAAAAAGATATGAAAATAGCAGTTAACAACGTTAAAAAGGCAAAGAGAATAGCTATGAAAATTAATCTTAAACTGCCCAAGAGACTAAAAAACAAATTCTGCAAGAAATGTTATTTTATCTTCACTCCAGAGAATTGCGAAATTAGAATAAAAAACAAGAGAAAGACAATTAGATGCAAAAATTGTGGAACAATAAAAAGAATGTGTTTATAATTTAGCTAAACAATTTTTTTCTTCTTTTTTAACAACTGCTGTGTCTCCATTTGTCAATTTGAGTTCATTGTCAGAACATAAAACGTTATCTGTTGCATAATAAATTGCCAATCCTGCTTTCAACTCTCTTTCCTTCTCGGCTGTTTTTTTGAATTTTAATTGCTCCATATCGGAATTTTTGGCAATATTTATTTCGATGGTTCTCACTGGAACTCCACTAGAATCATACAGTGTTATTGAGTCATAAATTACATTTATATAATAGCCTTCCGGAAGATTAATTTTGATTTCTGTCTTGTCAATATTTGTTTTGAAAGCATTTACTAGGTCATTGAAATTTTCCAAAGCATTTATTCTCGAATCATCCTGACTGCATACAGGAATTGCATCTCCGAAATTGGCAAAGCCGTTTTCAGTAAGATAACTTTCTGTGGCTTTTTCCGGTTTAATCAGTTCTCTCGACAAAACTAAAAACATCATCTGGTCAAAATTATCCTCTTTGGTTTTTATTACATAACTTGTGAAAAATACGCTGTCTACTTTATTGTTAAACTCTGCTTTATTCTCATTTGAAAAGAAAGTCAAAGACGGATAAGGATTTTGTGTAAAAACAACAGCTTGTTTTAATTTGTAGGCATTAAAGACATCATAAAAATCTTTATTGAAAAACAATTTCTGGTTGTTTCTGTCTATAGCATCAACAATTCCGAATATGATTTCAGTATTTTTCAAATCAATATCTTTTATTTTGCTCTCTGGTTTTTTATAATATAACATTACGTTTGTATCCAACTGCTGTTTTTGGAATAGCAAGACATTTTCCGGCAGAAATGAAGCTGGAAAATTGAAAAAAATATCACATCTGCAGTTATAATCCTTTGAATTTTTACATTCGTCAATTTTCTGAAAAAATTCTTCTGTATTTTTTTTTGATGCTTTCTCTTGGTCTTCATTAATATCAAAATTCTTGTACCAACCTTGGGTTTTTCCATAAATAACTGTAGTTCCTCCGAAAATTATTAAAAGACATACTATAGCTACAATCCATTTTACTACTTTTTGTCCTGTATCTGACATTTTATCTAAACCTCAATTTTTGTAAAAATAAATCGATAATATTTACTCCCTTGGATCTCAAAATAAAAATTCCTACAATAGCCAAAATTAAAACTAATAAACCAATTAACCACCAAGCTAATGTCTGGATTTCAATTGAACCTTTCTTTTTGCGTTTAAACATTTTAAATCCAAGTTTTTTCATTTAATAAATTTTATTACACTCCAAATTGTCCTATTGCTATTCCCGCCAATAAAGACAATGCAACAACAGCAATTAAAGTTATTATGAAATAAAGAAACATTCCCCTCTTCAAGTTTTTAGCTATCTCGACTTTTTCTCCAAGCACATCAACTCCGGATTGTATTGTTACAAGACATTTTGTCAGGATAAATATTATTTCTATAAGATATACCCCAATAATAATCTGTAAAAAGTATGGAGGTATCATCGTTGTAATATCAAACATTTGCGTTATTGTTGAGGCGCTTGCAAAACCTCCGACCATAACATCCTCGCCAGGCTGGACAACAGCAAGTATTGATGTTAATTTTGCCAGGATAGAAGTTATCATGACGCTCAATCCGATAACAATACCTGATAACATTGGAGCTAAGAAAGACATGTTGCTCTTCATGTCTGAAATTACATCAGCCAGCAAGTCCTTCAACCTTTCATTAATTTTTTTTATGTTTTTTATATAATTACTTATTGCTATCATTGCATTTGCTGCAACTTTCAGTCCCTTCTTAACTGATTCTATCATAATTTTCATGCTTGTCTTTATCAGATCAGATGGAAAATAAATTATGGCACCTCTTGACGGATTGAAGATTGCCTGCTCAACAGACATTCCGACCTGCTGAATATTTGAATTTACCGTTACAAAGAAATTTGCTGCTGCAGTTCCTCTCAATGAATTTGCAACTCTGCCGAATGCAATTTCTGCCGGGATATTATCTCCCAACCTGTTTCCTAATTGAAATAACGAAGATGAAAACTGATCTTCCAATTCCTGCGTTTCCTTCCTTGTATTCATCAATTTTCTTGTTTTCAAATCATAGCTTATTGAAAAAAACAAAGCAATAGCCAAGGGAAGGAATAAACTGAATAAAACAGACAGTAAACCGAAAGGACCTACGGTTTTACCATCAACAACTCTATAATCAAATAAACCAGCATTGCCTCCAACTCTTTCAAGACCGATTTCCTTGAATGTAATATCTGTTTTTCCTGCACCAAGAATAGCCTCGTTTAAACCCAAGTTCCAGAACAAAGGAACTAAGCTCAAAAGCAACAGAGGAAGAACAATCAGAAAAGCTTTTAGATAAACTTTTTTGTTTTTGAAATGAACATAATCCGGATTTTTTTCCAGTGCCTCAGAATCTCCGTAACCTCCAGGTCTTTTTGTCAAAATATTATTAGTTATGTATAAAACCAAAAATGGAAGTATGACATTAAACAAAATCATGACTTGGGTCCATTTGACAACTCCGCCCATTAATGCTGATGCAAGAGGCAACAAAGCCAGAGCCAAAGTTGGCAGAACAATTCCCAGCATATAAACATTTGTCAATGGTGATTTTACATCATGAGTGTAGTGCAACATCTTGTCGTAAATTCCATCAAGCATTACTTCCAGTGCTTTTTCCAGCAAAGCAATTCTTCTTGATTCAGATGGCTCATACAAAGAACCCTCAATCAAATGCATTGATTCAACAAATTCTATGCTATAATCTCTCCATGTTTCCAGATAAGCATCTAAGCTATCTTTTATTGTTGAGTATTTTCCGATTTGAACATCCCAGAATATTTTTTTCAAATCGAAAGATAAAGGTGCTGACAAATTGTCTGCTGCAAACTGGATTGCCCTTTCCAAATTGCTTGTATGTTTCATATAAATTACAATATACAAAATAGCTGGAACCATCTGGCTCGAGGCTTTCAGGCGCCATCTCAAGGCCATTCTCTTCGGCATTCCGTTTAAATAAGAAAATAAAATTATTGCTGCAAAGAAAACAAGAAGCATAAACAAAAATGGAAAACTGTTGCTTAGCATAAAAACAACTCCTGAAATTAAAATTGCCAAAAAAACTAACAGTATCAAAGCTACCAGACTTAAACCTGATGCTTCCTCCGGCGTAATATCCAATCTTGCCTGTGCTATATCTCTACTTAGTTGTATTCTGCTTTTATCCGGAACTTTTGCTTTTATCTTGCTTCCGACATTCTTGCATAATCTTTCATACCAGCTCAAATCTTTTTGTAATTCCCCCCTGAATCTTTCATATTCTCTGGAATAATCTCTCCGCTCAGAATTCATAGAACCTTCAAGCTTCGCAGAATATTTTTTCAAAATCTTATCTACATCATCTCTCACCATCTTTTTCCTTTTAAGATAAAAGAAAGGGAATATAAAAAGGTTTTGAGAAAGATATTTCAAATACAAATAACATCGTAAAAATTGAGTTCCGAGATTTTTTAGATGGGGAAGAATTTTGAGTGATTAATTTTGTAAGAGTTTTAGAAAGATTAAAAAAATATTTTTTATTTTTTATTTGTTTTTATTGGATTTTTAAGAAGGAACAATTTTGTGAAAACATAAATTATTATAAGTATCATGCCCGTATTCAAAAAGAATTCTTGAGGTGCTTTACCCCAATATTGAAGTAAATATGCTGTAAGAAAAGCTGTAGCACCTATAGAAATTATTTTGAGAAAAATCTCAAAAAATACATGATATGAAGAAAATTTTTCTACATAAGATCTGTTTAACTTGGTAATATTTTGAGGTAAAACCCCGTAGATAAAGGAACCTGAGGAAAAAAGAAATAAGATTAAAAATATTATAATGTTAGAAGCCTTAAAAGCTGTAGGAAAAAGTATAATCCCAAAAAAATAAAAAAACAATTTTCCCAATTGTAATTCAGTTTTTTCATAGATGATATTTTATTAATAAACTATAAAAGCATTTATATTTTAAAGAATAATCATCCCCTCAATCTCTTTATCTCTTTCTTAATCCATTCTTCCCATTCTTTGTAAACTTGTTTTCCTTCTGGAATTCCGACATCTTTCATTACTTTGTTTGAAATATTATGGAAAGCATTATTTGAACGGACAATAAATCTTGCCTCCATTAAATCTGGAATTTTTGCTGCTTCCGAGTATTTTACTAAGGCATCTTTTATTTTTGCTCTCAAAACAATATTGTCCCAAACAGCATCCCAGTTTCCTGCCCATCCTTTAACTTGTCCTGCTATGTCTTTCAAAACCTCACTTTCACCATTAATCAAATCATCAGTTGGTTTTAATTCATCGCTGTCAACATCATATTTCATTAATTCAACAAATCCTCCTTCGTTTACAGGGTCATCAGTCCAATGTTTCCTTACTTCAGTTATAGTTAACATTCTTCTCCATCTTTGCAATCCATCCGGTGACTTGATTGGATTTGCAATAGCAATAATATCTGTTGCCTTGAAAGAAGTTTTCGGAACTTTCAAATCATTTACAACCCTGTCAAATACACCGTAAGGACTCGCACCATGAATTGTTCCTGCAACTACATTTGCTAAAGCTCCAATCCTCATCGCTTCATATAATGCAAGAGCTTCCTCGCTTCTAACTTCACCAACAATCAAACATGAATCCCCCAAACGCAAAGATGCTCTTATTCCTTCAGCTGCTTCAACTTCAGTTGACTCTTTTGTCAGCGCAGCTCTTACTTTCAGTCTTAAAATATCATAACCTAAATTTTTCAATGCGTCTGCAGGCAATTCCAGCGTATCTTCAACGGTTAATATCCTATATTTTGGCATAATTTCCAGCAACAAAGAACCAAGCAAAGAAGTCTTACCTGATGACCTTGTTCCTGCTATCAGCATCGTTCTTGAACCGTCAATTAAAAATGATAAAAGTCCTGCTGCCAACGGATTTAACATTCTGTTTTTAATGAATAAAGGCAAAGTCCACGGCTTGTCTCTGTGTCTTCTCAACGCATATGCCAGACCAAAAGGAGATAATGGCTGCTGAATTATTGCAACCCTTGACCTTGACTTGGGAAGTATAAGTTCAGTGTCAAGTATCGGATTTGCTTCGTCCAAAGGACGACCAGACAACATTCTGAATTTTGCAGCCCATGAATCAACATCCTCAAAACTTGGAATTATATTCGTATCGCACTCATCATAATCTTCATGCCTCAAAAACATCGGCACTTGCCCGGGCGGAGAATTTATTATCAAATCCTGAACTTTTTCATCTTGCAAAGCAACTTCAACCAGACCAAAACCGATTGTGTGCCTGACTAAAATTTCAGCCAGTTTGTTTAATTTTGTATAATTAATTTTCAGCTCTTTTGTTTTTGCAAGCTCCTGCAATAAATCCCTACCAACATTAAAAAATACCTGCCTGATCCTTGCCGGATCTGTAAATTCTTCTGCCTTCGGCTTGTGTTCAAGCAGAACATTTCTTGCCAGTTCAACCAAACTGTAATATTTTTCATCGAGTGTAAATTCCGGCGGAGTCAGATGATAAACATATTTTGTTTTGTTTGGAAGTTTTAATATTGTAACAGTTGATCTGTCAAATTCCCCTTTTGTTAAATACTGGTCAACAATTTCAGCTCCTGATGGAATTGAAGCCATCAATCTTGTAAATGCAAAATTTGGGACTATCGCCGGCCTGAAAATATTCTCGTAAAAATTTCTCTCACCGATATGATAACCTTCTAAATGGTCTTTGACTCTTTTTACCAATTGAGTGTTTTCAAGCAGCTGCATGATATTGTTCAGCAGACTAATATAATGATTTTGACATCTTTTGCATTGCTCTGCAATTGTCTCGGCATTTATTTTTTCTTCACGCAACAGTCTTTTTGTTTCAACGTAGCATCCTAATGGATCGGATTTCAACAATGTTAAAAGCAAATATCTCAAAACTCCGAGTCTTTGTGGTACGCACTGATTGCATGACGTCACAGACATTTTGTTAAGAGACAAGATATTTTCCTGTTTTATAAGATAAACATAAATTCTAGCTATTTCCTGCAGAAGTCTAACCTGGTTTAAATCATGAACGTAATTTCTGTGCTGGACAAAAACTATTCTTGAAATATTTGGTGATTCAATAATATAATCTATAATTCTTGACATTGAGGAAGAATCGGAAATTAACGATGGAACTGTAGAAGAGCCTATGTAATTAACGTACATTACATCAACACCCCCCTCACGCATAATTTCGTATCCATACAACTTTGTTTCTGGTTTGAATAACATTTTCTTCTCGTTTTTAGTCGATTATTAAAATTTAAATAGTTGGTATTCCTTCTAAAATTAAGAACAAATCCAAGATTAAAATAGTTTTCGTTTATAAAAAAGATGGATGATAAAGATGTAAACAGTATGTCTGCCTTGCTTGTGGACTTTAATGCCAAAATCAGTGATTTAGAAGAAAAAAATAATCTTTTGAAGGAAAGAGTTTTATTATTGGGCAAAACTTTGCTTAAGCAGGAACAAAGAATTAATGTTGATATCGAGACTGTAAAGGAGGATGTTCGAAATATTAATAATACAATTGAAAGAATCAAGGAGGGATTGCAGCATTTGTTGAAAGAAACTTCTTATTTCGCAAGAAAAGAGGAATTGACTGTATTGCAGAGGTATATGAAAATTTGGGAGCCGTTAAAATTTGTCAAGGAGGATGAAGTGAGAAGAATTATTCAAGAGGAACTTGAAAATAAAAAGAAAAGTAATAAAAACCCAGAATAATTTATATTTAAAATGGCAATAAAAGAGACACCTTTTGAACTTGTCGATAATATGAAATCCCAAAACATGAATGATGCCGATATAATAACTTCTTTAAGAAACAGGGGCTATTTGCCAAAACAAATTAATGATGCTTTAAATCAGCAGAAAATAAAATCAACTATCGGGATGAATAATAAACAGCCTGACCCGTTTGCCGGAGAAATAGAACCACCGGCACCATCAAATGATTACGGACAGGAACAAACTTATGGTCAGCAAAACCAAGATTACGGTCAACAGAATTATGATTATGGCCAAGTTCCGCAAGAAGCTCAACAGCAGATGCCACAACAGCCGCAACAAGTACCGCAACAAAATTATCCACAGCAAGAATATCAATATCCAATGCCTTCAACAGAACAGCAATATCCATATCAATATGCAACTGAAGAACAGGCATATCAACAACCGCAGCAGCAGGAATATTCTACAGAAGCTGTAGAGGAAATCGTTGAGGAAGTTATAAATGAAAAATGGGAAGAATTTAAAGACAAAGTCGGTGATATTTCTGAATTAAAGGAAAGTTTGAAGAATGCTGTCAAAAATTTGAATGAAAGAGTAAAAAGATTGGAATCATCATTTGACAGGTTGCAGGAATTGCTTGTTTCCAGTGTTAAGGAAAATAATCAGAGCATCAGAAGTCTGGGTGGTGAAATGGGAATGATGCAGGATTCTTTTTCCAAAGTTCTAAACCCTTTAGTTGACAATGTAAAAGAACTCGGCAGATTAAAAGAAAGTCTTTCTTCAATAGCAGAAAAGAAAACAAAAAAAACAGTTAAGAAAAAATAATTATTTCTTGATTAATAACCATGTTACAACACCGAATACGATAAAAAATATAATTGGTTCTAAAATCATGTTTTTCCAAAATGGTGTTGGATTTGAAATCATTTCTGTAAATTGTGGTGAAACTTTTATTGCAGCATATATAAATATGATTACTAAAACAATAACTATAATCCATACAATTCCTTTTTTTCCAACCATATCTACGAAACTTCCGTGGGTGAATGTAACAACCAAAACTGTAACAACTATAAAAATTAAAAAAGCTGCTACAATAGGTAGTAATGTATTTGTAAAATCAATTGCTTTTGGAACAATAGCAAACAATAAACCGACTATTGCGGCTATGATTAAACTGACAATTTTATTCTCTCCAAGAATTCCTGTTTTGGATAATAGAGCATAAACTAGAACTGTTACTAATATAAAAGCCAGCAACGGGCTTATTTCGCTTATAAACAATGCAAATTCTGATACCATTTTTCCTCTAATATTAATTTACTATTTTCAAAAGAAAAACAACTATTTAAACCTTTCGGTTTGTTGTAACTGTACAGTAAGAACTATTTAATAAGACATAAAAATTCCGCTTTGAAAAACAAAAGAAGAGCTATTTATTTTTCCCACCAAGAACTAATGCTAAGATTATTACGACTATAGGAACTAAAATTACCAATGATTGAAGAATCATATTCCACACATAACTACTCTCTATAAAATCCCCTATATATTTTCCGAATACTCTTCCCATTATCCATAGAAACAAGATACCGCCAACAACCCCGAACCATTTCCATCCATTTGGTGTGTCTGTTGGATTAATAAATAATCCCATTAAAACAACCATAACTAACAAAATAATTATTCCTATTGCCAAATTCTGGAATAATGCCATAAAAACATAAGCTAATGGCTCATAAGTTACTGCAATCAAACCTACAATCAAGGCAATAATCATAGATATTTTATCATTCTTTTCTCCAAACAATTTAATCTTTGATAAAATACCATAAGTAAGAACAAAGACAAGAAGCATTGGAAGTAAAACTGTAAAAATCCCATAATCTGCCCATGATTGTAATACATCTACCAATCCGCCATAAGTTGGAACATATACCATTTTCCTCTTTTTTTAAATTATTTAAATTACTAACTTTTATTCTTTTCTTTAATCAACAAAACAATTATAACACCAACAAGTAAGCCTATAAAAATTAATGTCTGCCATAACTGGCTTGCCCACCATTGTTCTTTTACAGCAATAATATACTGCAACGTTCCTGTTGCCCACAATATTGTAATTACAAATGCTATACCAACTAAAATACCTAAAGTTATTTTTAACCCTGTGTGAAATTCAAAACTTTCTCCGCCTTTACTAATTCCTGCTATTCCAAACATCAACATCAATCCAAAAATCAAAACAACTATGACTGCCACTATCGGCAAAAACTTAGTTGTAACACCTGCTGCTGCAGGCACTCCGATAAAAACAATGCCTATAACAAATGCAACAATAACATTGATTGCCTTATTCTCTTTTGATAATATTTTTGTTTTTTCTAAAACAGCATAAACTATCACAAAAATCAATAAAAATGGAAGAATTATATTTGCAAATAATGGTTGTTCAAATAAACTTAATGTTCCAGCAGACATTTTTTAAACTTATTTATTAAACAAGTTTTTCTCCCTCTTTTAATTCATCCTCTTTTGTTGGAACTGCGGCTCTACTGACGACAACGACATCTCCGATAGCTTTTACAAACTGGTGTGGGATAATTAATCCTTTTGCTCCCCCTAAAAATGGAGTCAAATTACTTTCTCTTGATATTTTAATTCTCCATCCAGCTATTTTATTATCAATCAAATTAGTTTCTTCGATGTTTCCAAAAAAGTCTCCGGAATCTGTAAATACCTCTCTTCCCAACATTTCACTTATTTTCATTACTTTTATCATTTTCTACTTAAAAAAGCAAATCCTCCTTTATATATCTTTCTTTTACTTATTTTTAAATTTTATGTTTGGGATAAATTATATTTTTTAATATATATTTAGGAGGATACATAAGGAAAAAGTTTAAAAGAAATTGATTGTTAGATTTAATATGATAAATAAAAAAGAGATTAGCTATATTATCATAGCCGTATTTCTCATCGCTCTGATTATGGTTTTAGAAAAGTTATCTTTGAAAAATTATCTTTGGGCTTTGTTAATGGCTGCTGTCATGATCCTTTTTCATGTTGCGGGCTACAAAATTTTGGCCTGGCGTTTCGGTTCAAAAGCAGAAATTAAATTCTGGGAAGTTTCAAGATTTGGTTTCAGGCCCCAGTATACATTCAGAACTCCTGTTCCCCTATGGTTGTTGTTTCCATTATTTTTAGTTATAATAAGTAGTGGTGTTATAAAATGGTTTTCAATTTTCAGTGTTAATATTAAAGGAACAGCCAGAAGAGCAAAATACAGATGGATGAGGGAAAAGGAAATTGACACTGCCGTTGTAGCATCCGGAGGAGCTTTATTTTCGTTAATTCTGGCAACAATAAGTTACTCCCTAGGATTCAGAGAATTTGCACTGTATAACGGCTGGTTTGCTGTATTAACTATCTTACCTCTGGGGGTTATAGGAATTCTTCTTGCAACATTGGTGCGTTCAGATACTGTTTTGATGGGAGATTATCCGGGAACAAAAATTTTCTTTAACTCATTAATGTATTTCACATTCTTCCTTGTTATGACTATTGCAATGTTGATCATGATGTATCTAAAATTGAATATAATTTTGATAATAATAGCCGCAATTCTTCTTGGTTTTGTTATAATGGTAAGTTTTATGGATAAAATTATGAAAGGTACGGGTTATTACTGGTAATCAAAGCAGACTTATTATCCCCTTTCCGAATAAAAATAAAAAGCATATTATTAAAATTGTTTTTGGGATTGCCAAAAATAATGATAAGAAGAATAATATAGCGATTATTAAATCAAAAAAAGTCAGAACATTTAAAGAAGGTAGAAATAAAACCGCCTTAATTGCCAGATATATCAAAGCTATATAAAATAATATTTGGGGGAAATGAAACATACTTCCGATTAAAAAAACTGATGATACCATATCCATCACACCCAAAATTTTTACAAACATGGATGCTTTAAAATAATTATACTTAAAAATATTTGTTATCTGTATTATACATGGTAGAAGCTAGGGAATATCAAAAAGAGATTTTTGAAAATGCGAAAGACAAAAACACGTTGGTTGTATTACCGACTGGCTTGGGAAAAACTCTTATTGCCTTGATGTTGACTAAAGATAGACTGGAAAAATTTCCTAGGAGTAAAATTCTGATAATGGCTCCCACAAGACCATTGATTGAGCAGCATTATTACACTTTTCAAAAAACTCTCGGAGATTTGTATGCAGAATATGTTCTTATTACTGGAAAGATTAAATCCGAGGATAGAATTAAAAAAATGTGGACAGCTACGATAATTTTCTCAACACCACAATGCATAGCAAATGATTTGAAAAGAGGTGTGATAAGTTTGGAGGATTTCTCTTTGCTGGTTTTTGATGAGGCGCATAGGGCTGTAAAAGACTACAGTTATGTTTATGTTTCAAATAAATACAAAATGCAGGGGATTAACAAGAGAGTTCTGGCCTTGACTGCATCTCCCGGACATGAAGAAGAAAAAATAAAAAAAATTTGTGAAACTCTGGACATAGAACATATTGAAATAAGAAACAGGGAAAGTAAAGATGTAAAAGAATATATTCAGGAGATGAAATTAGATATTGTCAGAGTTGATATGCCGCCAGAATTTGAATTAATAAAAGATAAGATAAAGGAAATTTATGCGAAAAAAATTGAAGAATTGCAGAACAGGAAAATTTTATTTGACAGGCCTACAAAAACTAATCTTTTGGAATTGCAGAAAAGAATATTTAATGCTGTAAACTCCGGAAATAAGAATTTTAATCTGTTAAAGGGATTGTCTTTATGTGTTCAGGCAATAAAATTACAGTATGCTTTGGAATTGTTAGAAACGCAGGGAATAACGCCTTTTTATCTTTATCTGCAAAAATTGTTAAAAGAATCGGAAGAGGGGAGAAAGGCTTCTTTGGCTATTACAAAAACAGAAATTTTCAAATCAGTTTATCTCGTTACTGCTAAATTAAAGGCTGAAAATTTTGAACACCCGAAACAGGAAAAACTGATAGAAGTTTTAAATGAAATTTTGGGTGAAAAAAACAAAAAGATTATTGTATTTACACAGTATAGGGATACTGTAAACAAAATAAAGGAAAGACTTAATCAAAATAAAATAAATGCTGAAATTTTCGTTGGACAGGCAAAAAGAAGAAATATTGGAATGAATCAGAAAGAGCAGAAAATAATTTTAGACAAATTCAAGGAAAATAAAATAAATGTTTTAATTTCAACATCAATTGGTGAGGAAGGTTTAGATATCCCTGAAGTTGATGCTGTGATTTTTTACGAACCAATACCTTCTGCTATAAGACAAATTCAGAGAAGGGGAAGAACAGCAAGATTAAAACCTGGAAAAGTTATAGTTTTAATGACAAGAAGAACAAGAGATGAAGTGTATTACTATGCATCCAAAGCGAAAGAAAGAAAAATGAACACTGCTATAGAAAGTTTAAAGCAGAAATTTACAAAAAAACAACAATCAAACCTTAATGATTTTTAAAATGCCATTAATAAGCATAATAATTCCGACAAAAAACGAAGAAAAAAGACTGCCTTTGTTGCTAAACTGTTTGAAGAGACAGACATTCAAAGATTTTGAGGTTGTAGTGGCTGACGCCAAATCAGAAGACCAAATCAGAGAAATTGCAAAAAATTACGGGTGCAAAATAGTTGACGGGGGTGTCCCCTCTGTCGGAAGAAATAATGGAGCAAAGGTTGCTAAAGGGGATATTTTTATTTTTTTTGATGCAGATATAATAATACCTAAAAACTTTTTAGAAGTTAGTTTAAAACTTTTTAAAAAGAAAAAGCTGGATGTTGGGGCTTTTTACACTTTTGCATTGGAAAAAAAAGTTATTAACGATATAATCGTTGGAGTTATCAATGTCCATATGTTTTTTACGCAGAAAATAAAACCTTATGCCTGGGGTTTTGGGATTATTATCAAGAGGGAATTGCATGAAGCAATAAATGGCTTTAATGAAAAACTATATTATTTTGAAGATTCAGATTATGTCAGAAAAGCTTCTAAATTGGGAAAATTCGCGATTTTTAATAAAAAATCTAAATTAAGATACTCGTTTAGAAGATTTGAAAGAGAGGGGATAATCAATATGATTTTTAAATGCTTAAAGCTTATGTCCAAGAAAGACAAGACTAAAATAAAATATAAGGATTACTTCAAATGTTAACAATAATTCAATCAATAATTTTAGGATTAATTCAGGGGATTACTGAATTTATTCCAGTTTCAAGTTCTGCTCATCTAGCAATCATAGAAAAATTCTGGGGTATACAAGTTCCAGTTGCTTTTAATATGGTGTTACATGTAGCAACTTTAATAGCAATATTAATAGTTTTTTGGAAAGATATTATTAATATAATAAAGGAATTTTTTTCCTTTAAATTAAAATCTGAAAATTTTAAAGTTGCAGTTTATATTATTATAGCTTGTATTTTTACAGCAATCATCGGGTTTTCCTTTAAAAGTTTATTCAAATCATTCTTCACGAATTTATCGATAATAGGTTTTGCTTTGTTAATCACAACTTTCTTCTTGTTTATGACAAAAATAAAAATTAAATCAAAAAATTTAAATTTCTTAAACTCAGTATTTGTTGGAATTTCCCAGGGCCTAGCTTTAATACCCGGTATTTCCCGCTCCGGTTCTACAATTTCAACAGGATTAATCTTGGGCATTCCGAAAGAAAAAGCTATTAAATTTTCATTTTTAATCGCAATTCCAGCAATAATTGGAGCGATGATTTTCGAATTTAAAGAACTGACATTGTCGAATATCAATTTTGTTTATGTTCTTGTTGGATTTTTGATTGCATTGATAATCAGTTATATTTTCTTGAAATTATTAATAAAAATAGTTCAAAATCAGAAATTACATTATTTTGCATATTACACTCTTGCTTTAGGATTATTTTTAATAATTTATAGTTTAATCATATAAAATGGAACCAATTTTAGATATATTCCCAAAGAAAAAATCCAAGGAAAAGCCTAAAGAATTACTGCACATTATAGTTGATAAAAGAGAAAAAAATTCACTTGTATATTCTTATCTTATTGAAAATGAAGTTAACCCCGAATTTAAAATGCTGAAAGTTGCTGATTATATTGTCGGCAGCATTGGAATAGAACGAAAGACAATTTCTGATTTTATTTCCAGTATGATAAATAAAAGATTGTTTAAGCAGTTGCATGAATTAAAACAATATCCGAAGCAGTTGTTGATTATTGAAGGATATGAGGAGAAAGATTTTTATGAAAACAGTTTCAATGAGAATGTAATAAGGGGCATGGTTTTATCTGTTATTTTGGAGTATCGAATACCTGTAATTTTCACAAAGAATTCTGAGGACACTGCAAAATATCTGAAATCTTTGGCTAAAAGAGAAAACAAGCCTAAT
Organism: Candidatus Pacearchaeota archaeon CG10_big_fil_rev_8_21_14_0_10_31_59; assembly: GCA_002763115.1. Classification (GTDB taxonomy): domain Archaea; phylum Nanobdellota; class Nanobdellia; order Pacearchaeales; family CG1-02-31-27; genus CG1-02-31-27. Next base: position 166,556 of record PFCW01000002.1, on the reverse strand, counting down.
AAAGAAATAGGATTAAAGTTTAAGAAGAAAGTTTATAGCAAAAATGAGATGTTGCAGTTGATAATTGAGGGTTTTCCGGGAATAGGACCAAACTTGGCAAAGGAATTATTAAGAAAATTCAAGACTTTAAAAAACATAATTAATGCTGATATTGCTGAACTTTCAAAAATTAAAAAATTGGGCAATAAAAAAGCAAAATTAATTAAAGAAATAACTGGGATGAGGTATTCTGATTAGCCTAACTCAAAAACGGTCAAATCTTCATAAACCGGTCCATTTTCCGTCAAGGTTGACTTTTTTAAAGAAAATTTATCTACAATAAATTCTTCATTCATCTTGATTCTTTTAAGCTTATCAATCAGTTTTTGTTTATCTTCGACATTTTTTACCCTCGCTATTGTTATATGCGAAACAAAATTCTTTTCTTTTTGAAATAAATGTTCAAGATTCTTATCGATTTGTTTTTGCAGTTCATCACAATTTTCCATTTTTACCCAGATTATTTTGATAAAATTCTCGGAGAAAACGCCGAAATCCGATAATTTAACCTTAAATTTTTTTAATTTGACATTTTCCAAGATAATTTTTATTTTTTCTGCTTTTTCCTTGTCAATTTCATTAAGAAATTTCAAAGTCAGATGCAGATTCTCTTTTTTTATTAATTTCCCGGAGAACAAATTTTTTTTCTCCAGATTATTTTGAATTTGTACAATTACATCCTTAACTTTTTCTGGCAAATCTACTGCAATAAAACATCTCATTTTTCTGGCAAGATAAGAGTCTTGGAATAATCTTTAACATTCATGACACTTTTTACATCATCTAATTTTACGGCGCTTATATTTTCCTCATAATTATAAAAATCCTCTGCTTTTCCAGCAATTTCATAATAAAGAAGTTCTTTTGCTACCGTCGTTGAATCCTCCATTTTTAAAAGATGATTTCCTATTAATTGTTCTTTCATTTCACTTAAATTTTTTTGTTTGATATTCTGCAGTTCTTTAATCTCTTTTTTAATTATTTCAAAAACCTGATTTACATTTTCTTTTGGACAGCCGACATAAAAAGTATGATAGCCGAAATTTTTTCCACATTCTAATATACTTAATAAAGCATAGGCAAGCCCTCTTTTTTCCCTTATTTCTCTCCATAATATGCTTGAATGTCCAGGAGCCAATAGAGAATTTGCGAGTTGTGCCGCATAATTTAATTTATTTGAAAAAGGCGGAGCATGAAATCCTAAAGCCAAATGTGCTTGGTCTATACCTTTTCTTTTTTCAGTATAATTTCCGTTTGAAAATCTGACATCAATATTTTTATAACCCTGAACTCTATACAAATCAAAATATTTTTCTGCTTTTTCTGCAACATCCTCTAAAGAAACGTCCCCTATAACAATCAAAATTGTATTTTTTGGTGTGTACTGGTCTAAATGCAATTTCAAAAGGTCCTTTCTCTTGATTATATTTAAACATTTTTCTGTTCCAAGTCCGGATATGCTAAAAGGTGGTTTGTAAAGCAACGATTTCATTATATCAAAAATAGATCTCATAGGCGAATCGTGATACATTTTCATTTCTTCCAGCACAACTTTTTTTTCTTTTTTTATTTCTTTGTCGTCAAAAGCCGGATTAAGAAACATATCTAAAATAACATCAAGGCCAAGTTCAAAATGTTTTGATGGAATTTTGGTATAAATTGCCGTCTCTTCTTCATCTGTAAAAGCGTTAACATAACCTCCAACTTTTTCAAGTGAAGCTGCTAATTGTTCATTCGTTCTTTTCTTTGTTCCCTTGAAAATACAGTGCTCGATTAGATGGGAAATGCCCTTGTTGAGGGAATTTTCGTATCCATAACCATATTTTGCTGCAACAACTATAGTTGTAACAGGTAAATTTCTATGCTCATATAAAATCGTAAGTCCGTTAGAAAGAACTTTCTTGTGAAATTCGGCCATTTTATGTTATTCATTAACATTAAAAAAGCTTTTAAATTTTTTGTATGTATATAATACATGCCAATTAATGCCACACCGCAGTTTTTGAAGCTACAGGGGGAATATGCCGTAGCAAAAACAGATGAAGAGAAAATAGATATTTTAAAAAAAATGATTTCTGAAGCTCCGAGTCATAAGGGAGCTGAAAATCTAAGAGCTGATTTAAAAAGAAAGCTGTCGAGATTAAAAAAAGAAATTGAAGAAAAGAAAAGGAAAAAAGGTTTGAAGCATGGGGATTCCTTAAAAAAAGAAGGTGATTTTCAGATTATTGTTGTCGGTCCTACAAATACCGGAAAAAGTTTGTTTTTGAGCAAGATTACGAATGCAAAACCGAAGATACGCGAATTTCCATTTACGACAATAAAACCGGAGCAGGGTGTTGTAAAATTCAATGATGTTTGGCTTCAGTTCGTTGAATTGCCTGCTTTGACTGGAATTTATGATAAAGACAAAAAATATCTTAATCTCCTAAGAACTACTGATTTGATTTTGGTGATGGTTGAAGATTTTGACCAGCTAAAGGGGGTAATGCCGGAAATAGAAAAAACTTTCAATAAAATTCCTGAAAATATGATAATTGTTTCCAATACAAAATATTTCGAAGATTTCAAAAAAGAGGATTTTTCTTTTAATAAAAAAAAGATTGAAACTGTCAAGTTTTCTGTCGCAGAGGAAAGTTCCCTGAATTTTTTTATGAAATATTTATTCTGGCAGTTAAATCTTTACAGAATATACACGAAAGAACCTTCAAAAGAAATTGCAAAAAAGCCGATTGTTTTCAAAACTCAGCCGACTATCGAAGATGTTGCAAAAGAAATCAGAAGAGATTATATTGACAGAATAAATTATGCCAAGGTAAAAGGCAAAAGTGCAAGATTTGAATGGCAGAATGTAAAAAAAGAGCATAGATTAGAAGATGGTGACGTTGTGGAACTATATTTGAAGAAGTAACTACTTAATAATTACTATAAACAAAAGATTTATAAAGATTAGATTTGTTATATCAATAAGGAATTAAAATGGATCGTAAAGAAAAAAACAATTGGAAGAGAAAAAAACAATTGGAAGATGGAATTAATGCACTAGATAGATTCCCAGGTAGTTTAGCAGAATATAATGAACTTAAAAGGCATGAATATGAAATTATGGACACTGGAACACCAGAAAAATATATGTTTATTGACCAAGAGATAGAATGGGACTTACTTAAAAAACTTCTTGATGAAAGATGTGTTGGATTTATTAGATACATTCCTCTAAGTGGAAGCGGAGTGTATAGCGATAACAGTGGAGGGTATGGCATCCCTGTTAAAAGAAAATAAATCTTTCAGTTCTCTTATTTTAACTAGTTTGAAGAAATAGTCATCTTTCATAAATATTTTTTCTGTGACCGACCTTTAAAATGTTTATTGAATTTTCCGCAGTATTGATATCAAAAATAATTCTATAATCTCCAATTCTCAGCCGAAATGCTTTTTCTCCTTTTAGTCTTTTGATATTAAGAGAAGAGGAGTTTTTTGCCAATTCAGAAACTTTTTTAGTTATTCTTTTAGCAATTAAAGGTTCTAATTCGTCGATTCCATCAAGAGCTTTTTCAGTCCAGTTTATCCTAAACTCTTTTTCCATTTTAATGTGAATAAAAAAGAATTATTAAACTTATCTTAACCCTATTCTTTTTTCAACCTCTCCATGAGAGACAACTTTTCCAGCTTTTACTTGTTTTCTGGCTTCTTCAATATCTTTTTTAGTTCTCTCATTTAGTTCCAAATCATCTTCTATCATTCTTTCTATTATATCATTATATGTTTCTCTCTCAAAAAGTTTCATTTTATCGAGTGTCGTTTTTATATTGCCTGAAATTTGTATTGTTGTTGCCATTTTTATTATAACTAATTATAATTTACTATAGTAGACTATAGTATTTAAATGTTTCTGACGGAGATATTGTTGAACTGTATTTGAAGAAATAATTATTTTAAAATCTCAATTAAATATTCGGCAACGGTATTTTTCAAATCTAGAGGATGAATTTTTCCTTCTGTAAAAGATTTTTCGAGTTCCTTATAATTTTTAAGAGAAATATCTCCGCCATATTTTTTGTCTCTTTTAATTTCAAAAATTTTAATTCTAGGGAAAATTATCAGTTTTGAAATCTGTAATATTGGATTTTCCTCAGAAACTTTTTCTGGACAATACGCCTTCCTTACTTTGTTTTTAATTTCATCCGGCTTGTCATCCAAAGAAATCATTGTTTCGGGCTTGCTGCTTGACATTTTTTCTCCAGGTCCGCTTAAAGAAGTTATCAGAGGCGTATGAACACATGTTGGAGCTTTATAATTAATAGAGGGAAGTAATTCGCGGGCAATCATATGGATTTTTCTTTGCTCTAAACCTCCATAAGCAACATCAACTTTTAGATGTTTAATGTCAACTGCCTGCATAAAAGGATATATTACTTGTCCGACGTTCGCATTTTCTATATCTCGAGCAACCTGCTGCATGCTTCTTAAAGCCCTGTTTATTGTTGTGTCAACTGCCAAAGAAAAAACATCATTTATGTAATCTTCATTTTTCTGGAAAGAAGTTCCTATAATAAATTCTGCTTTGTCCAAACCTAATTTTGTGAAATCTTTTTTCCATTTTTCAGTTTGTTTTCTAATTTCCTCAAATGTTCCTTTTTTATTTAACCGGGCATGCCAATCGGCCAATAAAATCTTGACTTTGAATCCTGCTTTTTGAAAATCCAAGAGTTTTGTAATTGTTACAAAATGTCCTAGATGTATTGGTCCTGAAGGCTCGTAACCGCAATAAACAACTGGTTGTTTTTTCTTCAAGATTTCATCTAGTTCTTTTTCCTCTATAACTTCAACAACATTTTTCAGAATCAACTCCTTTTTTTCTTTTGTATCCATGAGTATAGAAAAGAATAAAAGTTATTTAAACTTTCCTAGGGAATGAAAACAACTTCGCTTATAAAATTGTGTTTAATAATCGCCATCGTAAGTTTAATCTGTATTTTGCTTATTAATAAATTTATTGAACCCAAAATAATTAAAATAAACGAGATTGAAAAGAAAAAACTTGACAGTTTTGTCAGAATTGAAGCTGAAATTTCAGAAGTTAAGGAAACAGAAGGATTATTTATTTTAACCTTGAAGGATGAAACTGGAGAAATAAAATCTATTCTTTATAAAGACAAACAAAATTATGAATTTGAAGAATTGATTGGAGAAAATTTAGAGATTACAGGAAAAATTATTGAGTATAACGGTGGTTTAGAGATAGAAATTGAAAAAATAAAAGCTGTTTGAGAACAATAAAAAATAAAAATTCAGTTTATTTTTAATTTTAATGCTTATTTCGATAATTTTAGCAATTTTTCTCGGCTTAATAGCTGGGATAATTGCCGGTCTTATTCCTGGCTTGCATGTAAACTTGATTTCATTGATAGTTTTTAACATATTCGCAAGTTTAAGTTTTGCTGATTCATTTCCTGTTGTAATTTTTTTAGTTTCAATGGCGACAACAAGCACCTTTGTTGACTTCATACCATCTATATTTTTAGGAGCTCCTGACGAAGACACTGTTTTGGGTGTTTTGCCAGGTCACAGATTTTTATTGAAAGGAAAAGGTTTTGCTGCGATAAAATTGACTGTTTATGGTTCTTTAATCGCTTTAATTATAATCTTAATTTTATCCCCATTATTTATTTTGTTTTTGCCTTCAACTTATGAGCTAATAAAAAAATATATCCCAATAATTCTGATAGCTGCATCATTATTTTTGCTGATGAAGGAAATAAAACACAAGAAATTTTTCTGGTCTTTATTTCTATTTTTAATTTCCGGAGTTTTGGGTTTCTTGAGTTTAAGTTTTCATTTTGTTAAACAGCCGTTATTGCCTTTGCTTGGAGGTTTATTTGGTTTGGGTTTGCTGATTAACAGTTTATTCCAGAATACAAGAATTCCGAGACAGGATTTTTCCGAGGTGAAAATAAGCAAAAAAGAAATTTTCAAAGCAAGCTTGGCTTCTTTAATCGGCTCTCCATTATGCAGTTTTTTGCCTGGTTTGGGGCCAAGTCAGGCAGCTGTTCTCGGCTCCTCATTCTTCAAAAAAATTTCACATAAAGGTTTTTTAGTTTTGGTTGGTGCTTTAAACACAATTGTTATGGTTTTGGGTTTTGTTGCTTTGTATGCTATACAAAAACCAAGACATGGTGTTGCTGTTGTTATAGAAAAAATAATAGAAAATTTCACATTGAACAAACTTATTTTGATAATCTTGTGTGTTATTTTTGTTGGTTCACTTGCGGCAATGATAACTTTAGTTATAGCAAGATTAATAGCAAATAAAATTTATCGAGTTAATTATAAATTGCTTTCTATCCTGGTTATAATTTTCATAATAATTTTAACTCTGATTTTCTCCGGTTTTACTTCAATTTTAATTTTGATTCCTGCAACAGCCATAGGTTTACTAGCAAATTTGAAAGAGGTAAGAAAAATGCATCTTATGGGCTGTTTAATTTTACCTGTTATAGGGTGGTTCTTGATATAAAAATTTAAAAACAAGTAAGGAGAAATCTTAATATGGAAGCTGTTATTTCAGAGCATTTTAAAAAAAGATTACCATCACCCATAAGATTAGCTCAGATTGAATTTTTGAAAAGAAAGGATAAGGTTAAAGATATTAATGTTGCAATTGGAAATGTTTCTTTGCCTATGCATCCTTTAATGAAAAAGAGAATGAAAAATTTTTCAAAAAACTCTCTTTTCAAAAAAGGAGTTGTAGAATACTCAATAACAAAAGGTCTGGAAGAAACAAACCAAGCTTTTTTGAATATAATTGCGTCAAGCGGATTCGATGTAAAAAATTTATACAGCCAGATTACAGACGGTGGTTCATTTGCAATGGAATTAGTTATATTGGGAACTTGCGGAAGCGGTTCAACTGAAAAAAAGCCCTTGTTGTTAATAGATCCTGCCTATCCTAATTATAAATCATTCGCAGAAAGATTGAGAGTTAAAACAATTTCCATAAAAAGAAAGTTGGAAGAAAACGGAAAATTTTCTCTGCCTAAGATTTCTGAAATTGAAGATGTTATAAAAAGAGAAAAACCTGCTGCATTGGTTGTTATCCCTTATGATAATCCAACAGGACAGTTTTTTAATCAAGAAATTTTGAATGAATTAGCAAAATTATGTGTTAAGTATAATTTATGGATGATAAGTGATGAAGCTTATCGTGAATTATATTACGGAAATGAAAAAATTTCCAGTGTGTGGGGAATAACCAATGAAAAAGTTCCGAGAATTGAAGGAAGAAGGATTTCTATTGAAACTTCATCCAAAGTCTGGAATGCCTGTGGTTTAAGAATTGGAGCTTTAATTACAGACAACAAAGAATTTCATGAAAAATCTGTAGCAGAAAGCACAGCAAGTTTATGTGCCAATATAATCGGTCAGTATATTTTTGGTTCTTTGGCAAATGAAAGTCCAAAAAAACTTAGAAAATGGTATAAGAAACAATCAAAATATTATAAAAAAATGATAACTAAAATTAGAGATGAATTGGTCAAATCTCTTCCCGGAATTATTGTTTCTCTTCCGGAAGCATCAATTTATTCTGTTATAGATGTAAGAAATATCGTAAAAAAAGATTTTAGCGCAAAAGATTTTGTTTTGTATTGCGCTTCAAAAGGAAAAATAAAGTATAGAGGAGAAGAATATACTCTATTGGTTGCTCCGATGGAAGGATTTTATAGCGTAAAAAATTCTGAAGAAAATCCCGGAAGAACGCAGATGAGGATAGCATACATAGAAAATTTTAATAAGATGACATTTGTTCCTTTCTTGTTTGCTGAACTTCTAAAAAAATACGAAGAAGAAAGAAAAAATGGATTATAAAATAAAAGATATAAATTTGGCGGAATTCGGAAGAAAAGAAATAGAGATAGCTGAAAAAGAAATGCCTGGTTTGATGGCTCTGAGAAAAAAATATGAAAATGAAAAACCGTTGAAAGGAGCCAAAATTACCGGCAGTTTGCATATGACTATACAAACCGCTGTTTTAATAGAAATTTTAGTCAAGCTTGGTGCAGATGTCCGATGGTGTTCTTGCAATATTTTCTCAACACAGGACCATGCTGCTGCTGCAATAGCTTCAAAAGGAATCCCTGTTTTCGCGTGGAAAGGTGAAACATTAAAAGAATATTGGTGGTGTGCTGAGCAAGCTTTAACTTTTCCAGATGGAGGTCCTGATTTAATCATTGACGACGGTGGTGATGCAACTTTGATGGTTCATAAAGGTGTTGAAATCGAAAAAAATCCGGAATTATTAAATGAAAATTACAGCAACGAGGGAGAAGATTATCATGAATTGATGTTAAGATTAAAAGAGATTTATTCTAAGGAAAAAGACAAATGGATAAAAATAGCTTCAAAAATAAGGGGAATTTCTGAAGAAACAACAACCGGAGTAAACAGGTTGTATAAAATGATGAAAGAAAAAAAATTATTATTTCCAGCAATAAATGTCAATGATTCTGTTACAAAATCCAAATTCGATAATCTGTATGGTTGTCGTGAAAGTTTGGTTGATGGGATAAAAAGAGCGACAAGTATAATGATTGCGGGAAAAGTTGTTGTTGTGTGTGGTTATGGTGATGTTGGAAAAGGTTGCTGCCAGTCAATGAGGGGATTTGGTGCAAGAGTTATCGTGACTGAAATAGACCCGATTTGCGCTTTACAAGCTGCAATGGAGGGCTATGAAGTTAAAACTATTGAAGATGTTTTAAAAGAGGCAGATATTTTTGTAACAGCAACTGGAAATAAGAATATAATCAGAATTGAGCATATGGAAAAAATGAAGGACAATTCAATAGTTTGTAACATCGGACATTTTGACAATGAAATCCAGGTTGAAAAACTTGAGAAATATCTGGGAATTAAAAAAATAAATATAAAACCGCAGGTTGATAAATACATTTTCCCCGACGGACATTCAATAATTTTATTATCTGAAGGAAGACTTGTCAATTTGGGAAATGCAAACGGACATCCTTCTTTTGTAATGAGCAGTTCTTTCACAAATCAGATTTTAGCCCAGATTGACTTATGGAAAAATAATTATGAAATTGGTGTTTATACTCTACCAAAAAAATTAGATGAAGAGGTTGCCAGGTTGCATTTGGAAAAATTAAATGTTAATTTAACAAAATTAACCAAAGAACAGGCAGAGTATATTGATGTTGATGTTGATGGTCCTTACAAACCAGACCATTACAGATATTAAAATGGAATATGATGTTGTCGGAATTGGAAATATTCTTTTAGATTTTATAGTTGAAGTTGATGATTGGTTTCTAGCTGAACTACAATTAGAAAAAGGAAAAACGCATCTTGTTGACGAAGAAAAAGGAAAGGAAATTCTTGAAAAAATAAAAGGCAGGAAAATAAAAATTCATGCTGGCGGAAGTGCTGCAAATACATTATCTGGATTGGCCAGATTGGGAAATAAAACTTTATTAATTGGAAAAGTTGGGAATGATGAACATGGAAAAATTTACGAGGAAATAACTTCGAAAGAAAGTACAATCCCAAAATTAAGCAGACATGAAACAACTGGCTTTGCAATTACTTTTATAACTCCAGATAAAGAAAGAACTTTTGCAACTTATCTTGGTTCATCTCTGCACCTTAGAAAAGAAGATATTCTTGAAGATGAAATTAAAAAAGGAAAGATATTCCATACAGAAGGTTATGTTTTGGAAGAACCGTTATTAAGGGAAGCTGTCTTGCATGCTATAAAAATTGCAAAAGAGAATAATACAAAAATTTCCTTGGATTTATCTGATGCGAATTTAATCTTGAGAAATTTGGAAGTTTTAAAAGACATAGTCAAGGAACATGCAGATATAATATTCGTAAATGAAGACGAGGCATTTGCTTTGACAAATCTAAAAGCAGAGGAGGCATTAAATAAAATTTGTGATGATTATAATTGCGAAATTGCTGTTGTAAAACTCGGGGAAAAAGGCAGTTTGATAAAACACAAGGATAAAATTTATAAAATTCCTATAAACAAGGTTGATGTCATAAACACAAACGGCGCAGGTGATGCTTATGCGGCAGGATTTTTGCATGGAATAGTCAATGGCTTGAATATTAAAACATCTGGAAAAATAGCTTCTTATGTCGCTTCAAAAGTTGTTGAAAAAGAGGAAGCCCGTCTTCTCGAAGAAATAAAAGATATTGAAAAATTGTTTGATTAAGGTTTTGCTTGTTTCCACAAAAGATTAAAAAAATGTTGATAACCTTGAGCAACTCTCTCGTCTTCAATTTCTATAACTAATTCGTCTTCACCGATAATTGAAATTTGAATATGAAAAGGTTCTTATCTGTGTTGTTGGCCAGGAAATGGTAAACTCTGAAAAAGCCGGAGTTATGTTTACAGTAAATCCCGTAAACAAAAATAAAAATGAGATAATAATTGAAGGAAGTTTCGGTTTGGGTGAAAGTGTTGTTTCTGGACAAGTAAATCTGGACAATTATATTCTAGACAAAAATAAATTAAAAATAATTTCAAAAAGTATCAATGAAAAAAGAATTGCCATAATAAGAGATTGTAACGGAAAAAATAAAACAATAAAACTTGACAATAAAAAAGCAAACTCTGAATGTTTAACTGAAAAAGAAGTTATTGAATTGGGAAAGTTAGGTATTGCGATAGAAAAACATTATAAAAAACCGCAGGATATTGAATGGGCTATTGCTGGACAAAAAATTTACATTTTGCAGAGCAGAGCTATAACTACTTTATGAAAACCACTTCTTCAAATCTTCCTGCCTTTCTTTCTCTTTGCCGAAGACAGATTCAACATAATTTTTTGTTAATTCCAGTGATTCTTTTATATATGAAGATACATTAAAATTTTCTGCCAAGTCTAATGCTGGCTGAAGATATTTTACAATCCCTCCTTTGTTTATTGTAAAGATTATTTTTCCATTGCATTTTGTACAGTTCCCGATTAATGGCGGTCTTCTGAATTTCTCATTACAATCAACACATCTGAAGCCCTGCATAAAGAATTTTCTTAAATTTCCCCTTATATCCCTTATAAAATGTCTTTCAATAACTAACCGTGCAACATCGCTCTCATCAACAGCCCTTATTTTTGTCGCCAAATCCATCTGCTTTTCAACTTTTTGCTGCATGTTTGCCAAAGTTTTATATGCGGAGCATAAAACTCCGGAATTAATATTTTCAATACTATGGGTAAAACCAAAATTTCTGAATGGTGCTATCTCATCCCCCAAGCGATGTTTTATTTGCTCAATTTTAATTTCATCCGGCATCTTTCCCTGTTCTGCAGCTTCGTATAATTCCAGAGGATATTCAGTCATAACATCCATATCAAATATCATGTCATCAACTTCTCCCGGCCGAATTCTTATGTTCAAAACTAATGGAGCATCTTGTGTTGCACCTCTATAACCTGGAAGATATTTTTTTGAGAAATTAAGCAAAGCGTCCATCAATAAAATGAATGCTGCCTCATCACCATCACAGTCCCTCCTCATTGCCGCATGCATGTATGGAGAAGCTACCATGGCCTGAATTTTTGAAAAACCTATGATTCTTCCGACTACACCTGCTACATTGTGTGGGGCTATGCATAAAACCAAGTGCCCTATCAAATCTTCTTTTTTTGTTGCATTAAAAAACGGTTTCAAATTATAAAATCTGACTAATAAATTATCTATAAAATTCGCAATATTAAGAAATACTTTATCTGCAGGTTCATCTAAACTGTTTGGGCATGAAGGCAATAAAACGTCATGTGGTTTAATCTCTAAAATCTGTTCCCCATTTTCCAAAGGTTTATTTTCAATATCCCTTAAATAACCAAGTTGTTTCAATTTTTCTATAGAGGTTCCTATCTCTTTTGGTTTAAAATGTGTAATCGGTAATTCTGTTGCATCATACCTTATCGTACCGTCTTTATTGACGTGCAAATTGAACATGGATCTTAAAATTCCTTTTGATAAATGTTCGGGGATATGATCAACCGATGAGATTCCTTTTACCCCTTTGATTAAAACAGGTGTTTCTTCCCTGCTTAAATTAAGCTGAGTTCTTGCAGCTTCGAAATAATGGGCTATGTTTATTCTTTTTTTTGTAAAACTGGCGGCCTTCCCGTGAATTGGACAGTTATCGCTCGAAAAATTTCTGCCGCAATTTGAACAATAATAAATTTTTTTGGTTTCACTTTTACAATCTTCACAGATAAAATAAATCGTTTCCTTGTTGCATTTTTCACAAAAAAATAAGGGAAAATCTGCCTTGACATAACCATCTTCAAGTGCTTTTTGCAGAGATCTCATCTTACCCCCTTGCTCCCCAACAGGAAATAAAACATTCGGGCTGCCAGTTAATTTCCTTAATTTTGCTTTTTCCGGCCTTCCCATCCTTGCACCTATAAAAGTTCCGGCCTTATCCCTAATTTCAAATCCAAGAAATTCTTTAGAATTTATAAATTGTAAAACATTTCCTTCAAAAGAATTCAGTTTTTCTTTAATTTTTCCGATATCGGCAAATGAATTTAAGTTTAAATTTAACAATAAAGCTGATGAATATGGTTTTTCAATAACAACATTTTCTGTTGTGACTAAATGCGGAACACCCAGCACTTCAAGAGCTCTTTTTGCCTCTTTTAATTTTTCATATTCTGATTTCTGATAATTTAAGATTAATTTTTCCTCATCTAATTTGGCAGTTTTTATCCAGTCAAGAAGTCTATCCAGATCATTTTTATTTATTTGTGACCAGTAAAATATAAAATTGGGATGTAAAGGTATTTTATAAGTTTCAGATAAATTTTTTGCTTCTTCCAGTGAAACCTTTCTAAAGTTTAATTTCAAATCGCTGTTTTTTTGTTTTAAATGTTGATACCAGTATTCTTCAACATAACCTGGCTTTTCCAAAACATGATTTCTGTTTGCAAAATCACCGTAAGGAACCAACAAATCCCCGCAATAGATTATTTCTTTTACCTCGTTAAAATATTTTTCAGCATCTTCAACACTGTCTATTTTTCTGACGCTTCCATCTTTTAGCTTGATTATCGGTCCGTCGATACTGTCGCAAGAAGTCAATGCGCTGCCTTTTGTTGGCTTTTCTATTTTGATTTGTGTTCCTATTGCTAAAAATTTATTTAAAATTATCATGGTTGCAGGATGTATGGACAATGCAGAATAACCACTAAATCTGCTTCTACCATATCTTAATCTGAATGAGCCGCTCCTCGAGGGATGCCCTAAAACAGGTCTTCCAGCTACCAAATCTTTTATGTAAACAGCTCCTCCCTTGGAACTTCCTGTTTCTTTTTTTTCTTTTAGTTTTTTTTGTAGCAGAATAAAATCTTCTAAAAAATTCCAGTCTTCAAATTCAAAACCTTTTTGTTTTAATTTATTTAAGATTCTTGAAATTTTCGGTGCTTTCTGACATATTCCTTCCCCAAGAATCAAGCAGAAACCTGATCGAATCGTGTTAGTTTCAATCCTTGGCAAATCCTTATAATTGGATATTTCCTTGTCTTCGCTCGGGTCTCCATTTGGCATAATCGGGAGATGTTTCATCATGAATTCTATCTCTTCCGGAGGCGGAAGATACTGTAAATTAGTTATTCTTTCATGATAATCATATAGTTCTGTAGAAGCTCTCTTCACCTCTTCTTCTGTTGGATCATATTTTGCAAACCCAAAAAGTTTTCTCAGATAATCTATTATTATCAAAGAGAAAGCTGCTCCCGTAGCTCCTGCACTTCTGATCGGACCGGAGTAATAAACTGAAAAAAAATCTTTTCCATCTTTTGTTTTTTTCAGGGTAAAATTAGTATACCCCTCCAATGGCGAGGAAACAACTCCCAAAGTCCAATAAGCCATCCCTACACGCATACCAGCATCAATCCCTTCCAATAGATCTCTAAACTTGCAGAATTTTTCTTTTGCAACTTCTTCTGCAATTGTCAGACAAACGACTGGATCTAACAAACCAAATTCTTTTTCCAAATCTTTTATTCTGTTAATAATTTTTTCATTTTTTAATTGTGGGTATTTTGTCTCAACAACTCCAATCGCCCTTTCTGCCAAGGAAGATGCTAGGGAAATTTCAACATCTGAAACCGGATCCAGACCTTTTTTTCTTGCTTCTGCAGCTAAATCATAAATTTTATGAACATCTTCTTCCAAATTTTTGAAATATTCTGGTAAATTCATTTTAGCAATAGCATAGCTGCTTCATATTTTTGTTTAACAATTTTTCTGGCTTTCGGCGAGATTTTTTTCCATGAATTTTCTAATTTGTTAACTACAGATTTTCGTGATTCACCCTCGCTTAATTTTTCATAAATAAATGTTGAAATAAATAATCCGGGAATGTCATCAAAATGAGACATGGAATCTGCATCTGCAATTATTTGCGCTTCAATTGTTTCTCTTTTTATTTTTTGAGAGCCTCTGTGGGAAAAAATACAATGCTGAACTTTTTTTATTTTTTCTGCTGGATAATTTAACTCAGCCAATTTTTCTCCGGTTATTCTTGCACCAGTTATATGATGATCCTTTCTTCTATGCATTACTGAACCAATGTCATGCAACCATGCTGCCAATTCAACAATTTCCATGTCTACTTTTTTTCCTTCTTCGATGAGTTTTTTTCCGAGAGTAAGAGCATAATTACGCACAGGTAGAACATGATAAATAAAAGCCCTGTACCCGTATTTGGATGTTGGTTTGTTGCATTCTTCTTCAACAAATTTTTTTATCTGTTCTGTAATCATTTTAGCTGAAATCCAAAATTTTTACTTTTCCTGTTTTTAAATTCACGGCTGGAACTTTACATGGGTCCGGCATATGCCCTACTTTTTCCTGGAAATCTGTTCTTGATTCCCAGCAAGATGCTGATATGCATAAAATGTTATTTATGTTTGCAACAGAACTCGTGTGTAAATGTCCTGTGGCAAAAATATCCGGGATAATTCTGATAAGATGATTGTCTTTTTCATTCGGAATATATAAAGTAGAGGAATGACTTGGTGCTAAATGTCTTTTCTGTAACAATAATCTGTGTATAAATTCCGGTCTTTCGTTTGCTCTGTTTAACCTTAAATAATCTATGTTTAGGTGGTAATAATCAAATGAATATCCATGATAAAGAAGAATATTAACCCCCTGTGTTTCTGGAGAAATTCCTATATTAACGACAGAGGGATTTGGCAAAACATAAACATTCTCCATTAAATATAATTTTTTAGAGTAATCTCCTTCAAATTGTGGTTGCGGTTCTGCAATTCTGACAGGATCATGATTTCCGGGGATAATTATTATATCAACATCTTTCCTTACATCTGAGATTAATTCTATAAATTTAATAAATTGATTTTTAATATCTTTTATGACTAAATTTTCCTCCTGACCCGGATAGACCCCGATTCCCGAAATTAAATCCCCAAGTATAAAAAGATATTTGACTGATTTGGCAAATTCCCTCTGTTTTTCACTTCCAATCTCTCCATTAATCCATTTTACAAATTTGGTAAAATTTTCCTCTAAAAAATTATTGGATCCGACATGCAAATCTCCCGTAAATAAAGCAATTTCCTCTTCAGCTATAAAAGATTTTTTTTGTTTAATAACTTCCGGAAAAAAGACGTCATTGGCAAAAATTATTTCGGAGTTTCCGCTTCCCCTTACTGCTATAACTTCGTCAAGAACCAAATATTTTGTTTTGTTAAAAAGTTCTTCTTTTGATTGATGAATTAAAACACTTATTCTTCCAGTTAAATCTTCTATTTCCAAAAGAATATTTTTATTTTTTGTGTGATTAATGCTATAAATCATGCCGATAATGGAGATATTTTGTCTTTGCGAGGAGATTTTATTTATTGTTGTCAAATTTTCAAGTTCGGTGTTATTTTCCAAAATAGTTTTTAGATATTTTAATCTGTCCCTAAAATAAGCTACGAAATCTGCAACTTCAATCTCTTTTTCGTTGTCAATACAGGGAGCAGAAAGGATAGTTAATTTATTTCTTGGGGAATTTGTTTTTTCCTTAACTGATTTTTCTTTTTTCTTTGGGGTTTTTAAGCTCGGAGAAACTTCTTTTTTTATAAAAGATGATAAAAAAAGCTCTTTCAATGCCTCCAAATTCCTCTTTTTTTCCGAGTCTGGAAAGTTTATTATTTTATTTGTAAATAATGTTGAAAATTTTTCTGAGTTTTCTTGGAAAAAAGTCCGGGATATCAACTGTGGTGGATTTAAACTGAATAAGATCTCTTTGAATGTATCAAGACAGTCTTCTGGAATCTTCAAAAGAAAATCTTTCAGGGAAGAATCTATAAGAAATCCTTCTTTGATTAAAGTTTGTATTAAATTTAATACCATCTTTTTCTGCTATGTTTGAATTTAAAGTTATATATTCAGTGATTGTTCTAATATCTCCTTTACTTTCGGAATTAAGGTCTCTGGAATGGCTAATTTTATTTCGCGAGTTCTGCCACCCCTGCCTTTTGAAATAACTTTTGCATTAACAATTCCAACCATATCAAATTCTGCAATTATATCCCCAACTCTTCTCTGTGTTAAGCATTCTATAACCATGTTTTTACACAATTTTTCATAAGTTCTGTAAATATCGCCTGTGAAAATTTTATTTTTTTTGTTTTCTTCAAGTAAGAGTATTGAGTACAAAACAAAATGAAATTGTTTTGGTTGTGTTTTAATTAAATCAAGTATTCTGTCTTTTTCTATTTTTTCTTTTGCTTCATCCAAATCTTTTTCAGTAACTTCCTTGGCTCCTCTTCTTTCCGCCAATTCTCCGGAAACTCTTAATAAATCTAACGCTCTTCGCGCATCTCCGTGGGATAATGCTGCATAAGCCGCACATTTGTTTATTACCCCTTCCCCGATAACCCCTTCCTTAAATGCTGTTTTTGACCTTGATGCTAAAACATCTTTCAATTGTAAGGCATTATATGGCGGAAAAATTAATTCTTCCTCGCTTAATGAGGATTTTATCCTTGGGTCTAACTGATCAATAAATTTGGTATCGTTGCTTATTCCTATAAGTGAAATTTGTGAATTTTTTAATTCTGAGTTAATTCTTGTTAGGGTATATAAAAATCCATCCCCTATCCTCCTTACAGCCTGGTCTATTTCATCCAATATTATTATGAAAAGTTGAGTTTTATTTTCAATTAACTCGGTAAATTTTTGATAAAGCTGGCCTGTTGGCAGCCCGGTAAATGGAATATCTTCTCCAAACTTTCTTAAAAGTTCTGCTAATATCCTGTATTCAGTATCTCCGACTTTTTTTAATTTGCAGTTGATATATTCTATTTTTAAATTCAGTTTTTGTTTTTCTGCCCTTTCAAGCAGTTGGTTTCGCACATATTGAACAACCAAGGTTTTTCCGGTTCCGGTTAATCCATAGAGAAATAAATTAGATGGCTTTTCTAATCTTAAAGCCGGTCTAAGAATAGATGCAACCTGTTTGATTTGTTCATCTCTGTGTAGAATAGTTTCAGGGGTGTAATTAGATTGTAGTATATTCTTATTTCTAAAAATAAAATTTTTTGAAAACGCATCAAATATATTATCTAGTTTTATCCCCATTTTTCCCAGTAAATAACTCTTTTCTTGTTTTATAAAATTTTATGTGTTTAAAAATAAAGGTGGGGACCTATATTTCTTATAGAACTAAACTCAAAATAAAATTTTAAAGTAAAAAGATATAGCTTATTTAATATATATTATATAATATATATATTATATTATATAAATATTTATAAATTAAAATTAAAAAATAAAAACGAAAATCCTGATTTTATTTATAAATGTTTCTATAAGAAATGATGGGGTATGGGTAGGTAATAAAAAATAGATTAATTAGTTAACAAATCCTAATTTAATTATTAGTAAGATACTATAGAAAACTTTATAAATAATGTAACACAAAAAATATGCATGGCAATTGAGAAAAAACCTTATAGAGAATTCATTGGTAAAACAGTTGTGACGAAAGAAGGTCGAAGGCTTGGTCTTGTAAAAGATATTTCTTTCGAAACCAAAACAGGAGAATTAATTCAGCTATTATTAACTAATCCAACACCTTATACAGTAAATTTGGGTTTGGACAAGGGAAAGGATATAACTATCCCATTCAACTCTATAATAGCTGTTGGAGATTTTGTTGTTGTCAGTGAGGAAGATATTGTTTAATTTTAATTCAATACTTTTTTTAAACAACCTTCTTTTTTCTTATAAAATAAAATGAAAGATAAATTTAATTATAACTCAACAAAGGATATCACAGTAAGCGATAAAATTTCTGACAGGATAATCGGACAGGATTTAGCTTTAAATCTGATAAAAAAAGCAGCTAAACAGAAAAGAAATGTTTTATTGATAGGAGAGCCAGGAACTGGAAAAAGTATGCTTGGTCAGGGTTTGAGTGAGATGCTCGAAAAAGAACCATTGGAAGATGTAATTTCGCTAAACAACCCAAAAGATGAAAATTCTCCAATAATAAAAACTTTCCCCTCCGGAAAAGGAAGGGATTTTATCGATAAGATAAAATTATCATCTGAAAGCTTTTTCAGTTTTCAGAATATTTTACTGTTTGGAATCTTTATATTAGCTATTTTAAGTCCGTGGTGGATAAGACAAAAATACGGAGATATTATGGGAGCAGCGTCATTAATTGGCTCGATGTTTATCGTAGCCATATTTGCAATATTTCTTGCTTTAAATAAAAAGACAAAATTAATGAAACAAAATTTACCTAAAATACTAGTTGATAATTCAACCCAGAAAAAACCACCATTTATTGATGCTACTGGAAGCAAAGAGGGGGCTTTATTAGGGGAT
Source organism: Candidatus Pacearchaeota archaeon CG10_big_fil_rev_8_21_14_0_10_31_59 (assembly GCA_002763115.1). GTDB lineage: Archaea > Nanobdellota > Nanobdellia > Pacearchaeales > CG1-02-31-27 > CG1-02-31-27. Next base: position 147,632 of record PFCW01000002.1, on the reverse strand, counting down.
GTTTTGCATGATCCTTTGCAATCCGGCGGTTTTGGAACTCCAGCATACCAAAGAATAGTTCCTGGAGCCATTCATAAGGCACATAAAGGAGTTTTATTTGTTGACGAGATAGGTTTGCTTAACAACGAATCACAACAAGGTCTTTTGACCGCAATGCAGGAAAAAAAATTAACAATAACAGGAAGAAGTGAAAGATCTTCCGGAGCAATGGTTCAAACAGAACCTGTTCCATGTGATTTTATTTTAGTTGCAGCAGGAAATTTGGAAACATTAAGAATTATAAATCCAGCACTGAGAAACAGAATCAGGGGTTATGGTTATGAAGTTTATATGAATACAGAGATGGAAGATAACGAGGAAAACAGATACAAAATAGCGCAGTTTGTAGCGCAAGAAGTTGAGAAAGACAAAAAAATTCCTCATTTTAGCAAGGATGCAGTTGATTTAATTATTAGAGAAGCGCAGTTAATGGCTGGAACTTCCGGAAAATTAACTTTGAAATTAAGGGAGCTTGGAGGTTTGGTAAGGGCTGCAGGAGACTTAGCCAGTGAAGAAAAATCAAAATTAGTTGAACCAAAACATATTTTAAACGCTAAAAAATTAGCAAGAAGTTTGGAAAAACAGATTGCTGAACAATATATTGAAAAGAAAAAGGAGTATCAGATAATAATAACTAAAGGTGAAAAAGTAGGCAGAGTCAATGGACTGGCTGTTATTGGTTCCAAAGATTCTTATTCCGGGATTGTTCTTCCAATAGAAGCAACAATAACTCCTGGAGGAAAAAAAACAGAATTCATTGCGACTGGAAAATTAGGTGAGATTGCGAAAGAAGCCATTCAAAATGTTTCTGCATTGATTATGAAATATTTTGGTTTGAATATTATCGAGAAGAAAAACATTTATGTCCAATTTTTGCAGACTTATGAAGGTGTAGAAGGTGACAGTGCATCAATAGCTGTCGCTACAGCAATAATCTCCTCTTTAATGAAAGTTCCGATAAAACAAAATATTGCGATGACTGGGAGTTTGTCAGTTCATGGAGAAGTCTTGGCAGTTGGTGGCGTCAATCAAAAAATAGAAGCAGCATTAGAAGCAGGAATAAACGAGATAATTATACCGCAAGCAAATTTCAAGGATTTAAATTTAAGCAAGGAAAATTTGAAAAACGTTAAAATAATTGAGGCAAAAACAATCCAGGATGTTCTTAAATATGCCCTATCCTGGCAGGGTAAAACTAACTTAAAAAGAAAATTAAATATTAAATGATTAAAATTGCCACCTCAAATTCCAATATTATGATTTTGCAATTTTAAACACACCAAAACAGAGAATTATACTTTTTAAATTTTAGTGAATATCTCTGTTTTTAGTATAACAATTAACTTTAAAAACATAAAATACGAGATTATAAAATGCAAATAGTTGGTTTTAATTTATTGGAAATAAAAGGGAAAAGAAAGGAATTTTTAGATAGAAATTTTGACATGAAGGTAAACCTTTCTATGAAAAATGTTAAAAAAATAGATTTTGATGTAAAAGAGGATGCTAATGTTCTCGGCTTTCATTTTGAATTTAGTGTTGAATGTACTGGCGAAAATGGAAAAATTGAAATTGAGGGAGTTATATTAGCAATGTTAAGCAAAAAAGAAGCTGATGAGATATTAAAAACTTGGGAAAAAGAAAAAAAATTAAGCGATAAAATAAGGACTTTTATCTATAACATAATTTTTTCTAAATGCAACATAAAAGCGCTGGAATTGGAAGAAGAGTTGAATTTGCCGACGCATATTCCCATGCCTTTATTGAGAGAATCAACAAAAGAAGAAACCAAGGAAGAAAAAAAGAAAGAAAAGAAGTAACGTTAGGTTTTTAAACTATTAATTCTAATTTATTTTCTTTGTTCACATTTATTTTGAATAATGGAAAGGAAATTTATTGTAACAAGAAGGGGAGAGATTGTATTGCAGAGTTTGGGCTATTTGGAAAATGATGTTTTTAATCCCGATAATGAAAAACAGGCAGATTCTTTTGAAAATTTGGGTTTTATAAAAGAAGTAATTAATGATGAGTTTTAAACGCCAGGAGGAGGATTCGAACCTCCGAGTCTGTGAAGACATCAGTTATCTCTTTTTCCAAAAATTATCGTACGTAGTCTTTGGGTGTGCCAAGCCTTTCTTCTAGAAAGGGTAGGCGTCGTTCGAGACTGACCCATTACCATTCTGGCATCCTGGCTTAAATTATCTAAGAATTAAAGATTTTTAATTTTACCTAAATGATAAATCTTGTCTTCAACAACGTAAACATCAAAATTACTAATATTTTTTAAAAAAGGGCTTATTGTCTTTTCTCTTGTGAGATCAGTTCCCTCGTTTATGCTGAAAAAAGACGGCATAACAATCAACTCCTTTCCCTTAAAATTTCCAACCAGGAAACATTTGAATTTTTCTTTGTCAATTCCATTTCCTATGCTTACTGCAGGATGTTCATGCCCGATTATTATTGTTTTTATCTCCCTAGAAAACTTTTGTTTTCGGGGCCTAGAAAATCCCCGATTTTCTTGGGTTTTATCAATACTGACAATCTTATCTCCATGCGCAATCAAGATGTTCCCGATTATGTATTTATTTTCAAATTTTATCTCCTTGACTTTTCTGATAATTTTTTTAAGAACTTTGTCATGATTGCCTTCTATAATTACAATCTCCTTTACCTCTTCCTTCAAAAACTCCAAAAGTTCTAAAACCCTATTCCATTCCTCTTTATTTATCTTGCCAAATTCATGCTTTATATCCCCGTTTATGATTATTCTTTCAGGTTTCAATTTTTTTGTTATCAGTTTAATTTCCTCAAATATCTTGTCAAATTCTTTTAAAGGAATATTAAACATATTTGAAACTGCTTCTTCATAGCCAATATGCAGATCCGCTATGATTATAGTTTTATATTTTGGCAAAAATATCGCTTTTTCTATGAATTCAATATCTTCATTTAATTTCATTTTTTATTTTATCGTACATCCTTTTTAAAAATTCTATTTTCGACTGGACTTTTACAAGGTCGACATAGCTATCTGTCAAAATTTTATGGGTGAACGGGGAAGGAACTTTGGTATGAACTACTTTTAATTTAATTTTCCCTTCCTTAATCCAGCTTATAACTTTTTTTGCATTTTCCATATCCATAACATCTTCCAAAATCTCTCTCCTGGTCTCTCTCAAAATCGGAAAATCTGAAGAGATTTTTCTTACTGCTCCAAGCAAAAATCCGGATTTCATCTGCTGTTTACCAACACTTTTTGCTCTCCCCTTATAATTCCTTATAATCATCAATGAGCGTGAAGCACAATGCCTGAATCTTCTGTTAAAAACCTCGGTTTTCTCCAAAGCCTCTTTCAGTATTTTCTCCAAATCTTCGTTCTGAACAATATTTAAAATTTGGTCTATATTTATTTTATGACAGCTTGCAATAAAAAACCCATTATCATTGATTCCAATTTCAATATTGCTCTTTGATTTTATCCCGGTTAAATAAGCGATGGCTCTGCTTAACACATCATTTACCTTTCTTCCAAACAAAGTATGGAAAAAAATAAAATGTTTTCCGTCATTCTGGGTGTAATGTTCTATAAGAATTTTGTTTAGGTGCGGAATCTCGCAAAAATCTGCCTGGATTTTAAAATAATTATAAATCAATTCCGCTATTTCCTGATTTGTATAAAGATATTCCTTTAAAAATTCTATGACTTTTTTCTTTTCATCCTTGTCTATCATATTTGCCATAATTTTTCTGAATTCCTGTATTGACAAAGCAGTATCAAAAGATAACGGGAGCTGTTCAGAAAACCAGGAAGGTATTGTCGGTGCTCTTTTGACAGAAGCATTAACGTAAACTTTCATGCCTCTGGAATACAAAAATTCATATTTGCTTCCCCCTAGAACAAAAACATCTCCTTTTTTCAATCTCTCCAGGAAAGACTCGTCCAGCTGTCCGATTTTCTCCCCTCTTTTTTCATACGGGGATGCGGCAACAACCTCAACAAAACTTTCTTCAGGGATAGTTCCTATATTCATCATGTAAATCATCCTGGCCAGTTTTCCCCTTTTACCAATTGTCTTTTCTTTTTCATCATACCATATTTTTGCATAAACACTTCTTTCCTCCAAACCATAATATTTTCCAGCTAAATAACTTATGACACTTAAAAAATCAGATTTTGATAGCTCAGAGAACGTATAACTTCTTTTGATGGTATTATACATCTCATCAATATTCCAAACCTTAGCAATAGCCATTCCATAAATCTGCTGGCTTAAAACATCCAAACAATTTTTTGGTATTTTAATTCTGTCTATCTTTCTTTCAATAATGTTTTTTACCATGATAGCACACTCCACTGCATCATCATAATCCATCACAATAAAACAACCTCGTGCAGTTTCATGTAATCTATGCCCGGCTCTTCCAATTCTCTGTATGGCTCTCGCAACGCTTTTTGGGCTTGTCAGTAAAATAACCAGGTCTATGTTACCGATATCTATACCTAACTCTAAAGAAGTAGAGCATACAACAACTTTTAATTTTCCTTCTCTTAACTTGGACTCTATCTCAAACCTATGGCTTTTGCTCAATGAAGAGTGATGGGCTCCAATCAAATTTTCATATTTCTGCGGAAATCTTTCCTTTAAATGGCTTACAACTCGTTCTGTAGCAGATCTTGTGTTTGTAAAAATTAAGGTAGTCTTATGTTTTTGTATCAGATCATCCAATAAATCATACAGCTCTTTTGAAATTGTATCTGCATCTGTTTCAATAAAATCCTTAACAGGTTTTTTCAGGCTCAATTCTATTTTTTTGTCAAATAAAACTTCACAAATTAAACATTCTCTAAATTCCTTTAAATGATAATTTTTCATCCCGACAAGATACTTGGATATTTCATCCAATGGAGAGATTGTAGCGCTTAGCCCAATCCTTGTAAATTCCAAAATGTTCTGTTCCTGCAACCTTTCTATAGATAATGATAAATGAGTTCCTCTTTTATTCTCAGCCAAAGAATGTATCTCATCAACAATTACAAATTCAACCTGTTTTAACAATTCATTGAATTTTACAGAGTTCAATATTATCCCTAAACTCTCGGGAGTTGTTATCAAAATATGCGGAGGATTCTTCAACATCTTTTGCTTTTTTTGTGTTGTTGTATCCCCTGTTCTGACCTCAACTCTTATTTTTTTAAGTTTGACTTTTTCTTTTTCAGCTATCTCACAAATTTCTTTCAAAGGCATTTCTAGATTAACAAAAATATCATTATTGAGGGCTTTTAACGGCGAGATGTAAACACAATAAACTTTATCATCTAACTGTTCAGATTTAGCCAGTTTTATAAGATAATTTATTATTGAAAGAAACGCAGTCAAAGTTTTTGTCCCTCCGGTAGGAGCTGAAATCAAAATATTCTTTCGTTTGTGTATCTGTTCAACAGCATAATATTGCGGCTCTGAAAAATCCCTGAATTTGGAAAAAAACCATTCTTTAACCAAAGGATCTAGAGTTTCTATCAGATTTTCTTTCGAAGATTTTTTTGTAAGATATTCCATATGGCTTATTGAAATATTATTCTTAAATAATTATCTGTTTAATTCGCTAAACCGAAAACCTTTTAATAATATGACTTATTAATTTATCATGCCTAAAATAAGTTCTGAAAAAATAAAAAAAGTGAAAGAAATGATCCTAAGTGTATTATATGAAAATAGTCCAAAGGCAATGTTCACAAGTTATATTGCAAAAGAAATTGCTCGTGATGAGGAATTCATTAAAAAGATTATGACTGAACTGGAGAAGGAAAACTTGGTTGTGTTAATAAACAACAACACTCGCGGCGGGAATTATCTCAGAAGGCAGACCTGGAGACTGAAAAGCAATGTTTACGAAACCTACACCAAGCTCGCAGAAAAAAGTGGTTCTTAATTTATACAAATTTTTATATATCCTTTCAAGAATAAGAATATATTTAAGTAAAAACTTTTTTCTATTAAAATGAAAGAAGAGGCAATCAAATATTCGTTTGAGAAAGTAAAGAAAGATATATCTTTCTTAAATGACAGAATTGTTAATCTGGAGGAAAAATTTATTGAGTTAGTCGATTCTGTATGCAACATAATCGAGAATCAAAGAGAAAGAGATTCTTTAATCAAGGAAAATCTTAATTTTATTTTTGATAAGCAATCGTTTTTAGAAAAAGAATTTCTCGAGTTTAAAAATCTATTTTTAAACAATATCGGAGATATTTCGAGGAAATTAGATAATATAGACAAGAAAATAGGGGAAAAAAACACTTCGACAGTGCCGAACCGAATAAGTCGAGAAACAAAAGAATTTAGTCAAAATAAGCCAATTTCCATAGGAAACAAAGGGGTTCCAGCAATCAGACAACAATCAGACAACAATCAGACAACAGTCCAGCAACCAAAAATAGAAAAAATTCAATCAAATAAGGAAAATATACAGGAAGACGATATTTCAAAAATCACGGATCGCATCAAGGAAAAATATGAACAATCATTCAAAAAATTAACGCAGCAGGAATTAAATATATTTTATATTCTCTATGATCTTCAAACTAAAGATATCCCGGTAGATTACAAACTGCTCGCAGAAGAGTCCAAACTCACTCAAAGCAGTATCAGGGATTATGTCTCGAGATTGATAGACAAAGGAATCCCCGTCGAGAAAAAAAGATTAAACAATCAGAAAATATTATTAAAAATCAAGAAAGGATTTAAGGAATTGATAACAATCGATTCCATTCTAAAACAACTAAATGAAAAGAGCAAAGAACAATATAATTTAGAAAAAACGAATAACTTATAAAAAACAAGAATTTTAGTTTTTTTAAGCCAATTTATTATATCTTAAAAAATTTAAAAAAATTAAATTGGATCTTAGGCCGTTTAAAACCAGGTTTTAATTCCACATGTAAGTTATTCCTCTCACCGAATAAACTCACTATTACCTATTTTTCCACTTTTTTTGACTGTTACTTTGCCTTAATATAGGCCCTCACTTCTCCTTCTTTTTTAATAATTTTTACATCATCACCCCATTTTCCCAATATTTTAGCTGTTTTTAACTCTCACTTTCTTCTCTTTTGCTATATTTATCAAATTACCGAATAACCTTCTATTAAACTAAAATACATTGATTTAAGCTAAAAACACTATAAATCAACTCTCACTTACTCAATTCTACACTTTCGTCTATTAAACCGAATATATCTATCTTCTCTTTATCTTAACTTTTTTGGCTTTTTAGTGTTTTTCTCCAACAAAACTCCTTTTTTTAACTGACTTCTGGCTTCCTCATTAATATAATATCTCTTCTTCCCGCTGTTCTCTATAACTTCCACTATCAAACTTTCACTTTTCTTTTTAATTGAATTGATCCAACCTCTTATTGTTGATTTATTTTTGTTCATCAACACAGCAAGATCCTCACAACTTAATTTTAAATCATTACTTAATAAAATTCCAACCAATATTTTTTCACTCTTTGTTAAATTCTTGAAAAATTTATCCTCCAAACTTGTTTGTAGGGGTGTTTGGACACCTGTTTGGACAGGTGTTTGGACAGCATAAACACCTGTTTGTTTATAAACACCTGTTTGCCCCTGTTTAGATAGCTGTTTAAACACCTCCTTACTTTCATAATTTTCACTCAATTTTTCAATATTATCGAGAATATAATTCATAACATTCTTAATTTCCTGCATATTTACTTCAAGATTAGATAATCTATGCCTTATTTTTAACAATTCTTTTTCATTTTCCCCATTTTTCGAGTGTAAATGTGATATCCAATTAGAAACTTTATCAAAATCATCTCTGAAATTTAGAAATGTATTTTCAACTTTCTTCTTAAATTTATTCACATCCCTTCTTCCATGAATAAGCCAAAAGACCATATAATAAAAATAATAAACACCTCTTATTAAATCTTTCGTTTTAAAATAAGAGGGGAAAAACCTAAACACCTGTTTATAGCTGTTTAAACAGGTGTTTAAACACTCAATACTCTATATTTTTCGACGATTTAAGCAATTTCTATACTAAAAAAGGTTTTTAAATAAAAAGTTCTTCTGATAAACATGATTCACCAAAAATATTTTAAAAAAATAGAAAAAACAGCTGAAGAGATAAAAGAGAAAGTTGAAAAAAGCAGAAAAAGTTTTTTCAGAGAATTTAAAACACAAACAGCTGTAGCAATTACAGCAGGTTTTGCTTTTTTAATAGCTCTTGTTTGGAAGGATGCAATAAATGGGGTAATAAATAAAATAGTTGAGAAATTACAGATTCCACAAAGCCTATATTTCTATCAAATTCTAATGGCGGTTTTTATAACAATATTGTGCGTTGTTGGAATAATATTTATTAAAAAATGGGCATCGAAAGGAAATGATAAATCAGAAAATAACGACTAAATAGTTTAAGCATTGCTAAAAGCCAAAAATAGGCTAGAAATGTTCAAAAAAGCACATAAACCTTTAAATATTTCCAAAGATTTGAATAAAAATATGCTTAAAAAGAATTCTTGAATTATTTTTGGAGAACCACTGTTTAGTTCCCTTCTCTAAAAGAATGGCTAAGGATGAATCCTTCAGGTAATGTTGAAGATTATTTTGGACAATATAGTGTATCAATTAAAAAATATAGCTAAAAAATGTAAAGAACATCATTATGGATGTGATGGCATGGATGATGATGGTCTATTTTGTTTTCCTAGTCACAAAAGATGTACATATGTACAAGGAAAAAATTGTTCTCAGAATAAAGGATATTATTTTGGAAGATGCCGTCCAAAAGCCAACTAAAAGTTTTGAGCATTGCTAATAGATATAAAAAAGTTCGTTTAAAGTAGAAAATAGGCTAAAAATTCGCTTAATATGCATTAAGCGAACACCAAAAACTTTATAAATAAGTTCGCTTTAAATTATTCATGGAAATTGAGGATTTATTCCGTTCTTGGATTTTTGACATTATTTCAAGTATCATAGGAATTGCATTAATTTCTTATTCTTTTGCGATAATAAAAGAAAATCCTTTTTGGTGGGTTGCTTTGATTCCAGGAATTTTGTTCCTCATTCCCACCATTTATTTCAAGATTTGGTTTTACATAAAAGAGTAATTTGAAAAATGAATGAAGCATTAAAACAACTTGAGACAGAATTAAAACTTAAGGGATTCAGTCAGAATACTGTGGATACTTACAGATTCTTTATTGAAAAGTTTTTGGAAAAAACAGGCAAGCCAGTAAACCAAATAAATGAAAACGATGCCAAGAATTTCCTGGCAAACGGAATGTCCGGTTATTCAAGCAAAACAAATGCCTTAATTTCTTGTGCCTTGAATTTCTTTGCCAAAAATGTGTTACATGCAGGCTTTTCTCTTGCAAGTCCAAAAGTTGAGAAAAAGCTTCCAATTGTTCTTACAAAAGAAGAAATGAAACTACTGATTGAAAATTCCGGTTCTTACAAATCAAAATTAATTATTTTATTGCTTTATTCTTCTGGTTTGAGAGTTTCTGAACTTGTAAATTTGAAAAGGAACGATTTAAATTTTTCAGAAAAAATGGGTTGGGTAAGAAAAGGCAAGGGAAACAAAGATCGTGCTTTCCAGATTTCAGAAAAAATAATAGAAGAATTGCAGGAATATTTCAAAAAAACTCCTAGCTTTGTATACGTATTTTCAGAACAAAAACCATTAAGCACAAGAAACATACAGAAAATCATAAAAAATGCAGCCAAAAATGCAAATGTTAACAAAAAAGTAACTCCGCATACTTTAAGGCATTCTTATGCAACACATCTTCTTGATGCGGGAACAGATATTAGATATATCCAAACCTTGTTAGGACATGAAAATCTTAACACTACTCAAATTTACACCCATGTTTCTACTGAAGCTTTGAAGAAGATTAAGAATCCGTTGGATGAATTGTAGAAGTTTTATTTATTTTTTTCTTTTTTATTCCGTTTATTAAAAATAAAATTCCGATTATTAATAGAACAAGAGAAATCTGCAAGAAGCTAAAAATACTTCTATAAGTACTAAAAACGAAGGTAAACACTATTGCCAGTAAAATGAATATTATTCCTCCGATTTTTTCCCAAATCCAGGCAGCAACCAAAGCAGCTATTAATATAAAAGAAGGAATCAGATGAATAAAAAATCCAAGTGATAAAAAAGGTTCATCAAAAGCAAATATACTGATAAACAAAATAAAGGCAATCGCAATAATCCTAGGAATCCAATAAAGAGCTGACTTCTTTTTCATAAAAATAATAGGAACAGGTTACTTATAAAGTTAGGGATTATCACCACTTATCAATCTCCAGAATCTTAGTTTCTTTAGCTCTTTGATAGAGCTTATCCGTTATTTCCAAATCCTTTTCCAAATACTCAGAAATCTTGATGAAATCTCCTTTTATACAAAGAGGTGCAATATCTTTTCCGTCCATGTCCATGGTTTTAATGCCTATCAACTTTGCATATTCCTTTAAAGTTCCTCTTGTTCTTCCGAACCTGTAAGCATTAATCTTATCTCTTAAATCAACAATCTCTTTCAATAAAAACGGACATATCACAACATTATGAACCAAACTTTTTGAAACCAAGAAAGGCAAATCAAAATTAGTTATGCTGAAACCGACAACATTTGTGTAAGGATTTCCTTTTTTGATATTTTCCCATTCAGACCAGAATTTTTCAAGCATAACTTTTTCATTTTCATCCATAATAATCTTATTTTTTCCATTATACCGCAAACCAATAGCGATAATTTTTGAATCAATAGGATTCATCAGCTTTTTCTGCTCTTCTTCATTCAACTGTTGGTATTTTTCCAAATCAATAGGACATGTTTCAATATCAACTATAAAATAATCATCTTCCATTTTATTGACAAGTTTAAAGAATATTTAATCTTTGTTATGCTTAAATCTTGACTTTTCTGAAAAGAAAACCGCCGAGCAAAATCATTGCTATTGAAAATCCTAGAAGAATAACAAAACTTATCCACGGGTTTATCTGGGAGACGCCAAGCAAACCATATCTGATTCCTTCAACACCATATGTCAGTGGATCAAAATAAGCTATTATTTTCAAAACATTTGGTGCGTTGCTTATCGGGAATAGAGCACCGGACAAACCAAAAACAGGAAATATAAAAAAATTCATAATCAATTGGAAGCCGTGCATATCTTTCATTTTTGAGGCAAATGCAATTCCCAATGCTGTAAAAGAAATTCCTATCAACACCATAAAAGCAATTGCTATCAAAAATCCTAATATGCTGGAAACAAAACCAGCTATAAATAACCCGACAATTAAAATTAACATTCCCTGAATTAAAGATGTTGTTGCTCCTCCCAATGTTTGTCCAATCATCAATGAAATTCTCGATACCGGTGCAACTAACATCTCCTTAAGAAAACCAAACTGCTTGTCTCAGATAACTTGTATTCCAGCGAAAATAGAACTGAAAAGAACAGTCATTGCAATAATCCCGGGAATTATAAACTTCATGTAATCATGGCCCATTCCAGGTATTGTCAAAACAGAGCTTAAACCAAAACCTAAAATAATAAGAAAAAATACAGGCATCCCCAAACTTCCGATAACCCTGCTTTTGCTTCTCCAAAATCTTTTCAAATTTCTCAGCCAGATTATATAAATAGCTCCCATTATCTCCTCATCATTCTGTGCCTTATTTTCATAGCTTCATTTGGATCTGCTTCTTCCTCTCTTATTGTTTTTCCGGTGAAATGAAGGAAGACATCCTCCAAAGTTGGCTTATGAATCTCTAGAGATTTTATTTCAATTTTATTTTCAGAAGCTATCTTAACAATTTCCGTGACATGTTTTTCAGCATTTTGTAAATTTATAGTTATACATCCGTTATGTATCTTACCAGATTTAAACCACGGAAATTTTTTAAGCAAATCTAAAATATTTTTTGATTCTGTAAAAACACTTATAACATCATCACCGATAGAATCTTTCAGATTATCCGGGATGTCCAGTTTTATTATTTTTCCCTTGTCAATTATAGCAACCCTTTCACAAAGCTTGTCTGCCTCATCCATGTAATGCGTTGTCAATATAATCGTAATCTTTTTCTCTTTGTTTAAATTATTAACATATTTCCAGATTTTGTTTCTTGTCTGCGGATCCAATCCCAATGTCGGTTCATCCAAAAACAAAACTTTTGGTTCATGCAACAAACCTCTGGCAATTTCAAGCCTTCTCCTCATTCCTCCGGAAAAAGTTTTAACAAGATCATTTTTTCTCGAATCAAGTTCAACAAGTTTCAGCAACTCGATAATTTTTTCCTTTCTTTTCTCTCTTGGAACATCATAAATTCTTCCATGAAAATCCATATTTTCATAAGCTGTCAGTTCATCATCTAAGCTTGAGTCCTGAAAAACCATGCCAATGGATTTTCTGACATCATTTTTCTGGGTTGCAATATTAAAATTATTTACAGAAGCTTCCCCGGATGTTGGTTCTAGTATTGTGGCCAACATCGATAATGTGGTTGTTTTTCCAGCTCCGTTCGGACCGAGAAAACCAAAAATTTCTCCTTCTTTTATTGTGAAACTTATGCTATTTACTGCAGTTATCTTGTCAAACTTTTTTACAAGGTTTTTTATTTTGATAATATCCATTTTATTTTTTGTTTAATTCATTATTTAAATCTAATGTCTTACAATCAAACCTAAACCAAAAATAAGCAAAATTCCAAGAACGAAAATAGCAAAATTCAGAAGAGATTTCTTGATGTTTATTTCTTTTCTTAATTCGGGTATTAAATCACTTGCCGCAATATAAATAAATCCGCCCGCAGCTATTGGGAGTAAATACATAACAAAATTTTCTATGCTTTTAGACAGGAAATATCCGACAAAACCTCCAGCTACAGCTGTCAACCCAAATATGAAATTAATCACCAGAGCCTTTGCCCTTTTGAAACCACCATGAATTAAAACTCCGAAATCTCCTATCTCCTGCGGAATTTCATGCATTGCTATGGCAAAGGTTGTTGCAAATCCTAAAGTTGTATTTACAACAAAACTTCCTGCTATAATTAAACCATCTATAAAATTATGAATACCATCCCCAACCAAATTCATGTATGCAAAACTATGGACTTCGCAATTAGTTTTATGACAGTGCCAGTGGAATATCTTCTCAATTAAAAAAAAACAGGACGAAACCAGCTATTAATAATAAAAAAATAAATTCTACTTTAATTGAAGTTTCTAAAGCTTCGGGAATTAAATGAAGAAAAGCGTTTCCAATTAAAACCCCGGCTGAAAGCGAAACTAAAACCAGAACAATTTTGTTTAATATTTTTTCTTTCAATAATGCAAAAACTCCTATAAAAGATATTAAGCTCACTAAAAGAGTAACTGTTAATATCAAAATTAAAATGTTCATATCATTATTAAAAATTATATATTTAAAAATCTTGATAAAGTTTATATTTAGTCATTTTCTTGCTTTATCATGGATTTAGAGACTGTTAAATGTGATATCTGCAATAGTTTAAACTATAAACTCTTGTTCAAAACAAAGGATATTCAGTTTGAAAATAACGGACAATTTGATATTGTAAAATGTGAAAATTGTGGTTTAATTTATCTAAACCCAAGGCCAACAAAAAAAGAAATTGAAAAATATTATCCAAAGGAGTATAAACCTTACCAGTCAAAAGATGAAAAATCAGAAAAAAGCAGAAAAACAAGCAATATTTTCTACAAAGTTATGAGATTTCTAGCAGGCAAAAAATCCATAACAGGGATAAATGAAATTTTTGACAAAATTCTGGAGGGAAAGGTTCTTGACTTGGGCTGTGGTTCCGGTGAATTATTAAAAGAACTGAAAGAGAAAGGATTTGAGTGTTATGGCGTTGAAATGGATAAAAATGCCGTTGAAATCTGCAGAAAAAATAATTTGAAAGTGATTCAGGGCGATATCCAGGAATATATCAAGAAAATAAATGCAAAATTCGACGTTATTATCTTGTCCCATGTACTTGAGCATTTATACAATCCTTCTTTTGTTATCAGGGAGATAAGCAGAATCTTGGCTGATGATGGTGTGTTTATAATAGCAATCCCGTCAGCAGACAGTTTAATGTTTAATCTCTTCAAATCAAAATGGCATTCAATTGACTCTCCAAGACACCTTTATTTATTCTCAACAAAAACTTTATCTTCTTTACTGCAAAAATACAATTTGGCTATTGAAGAAAAACATAATTATATTACTTACACTGAAATTGCCGGAACTTTGTATTATTTTTTTGGTAAGAAACTGAAATGGCTTTTTTACAATAAATTTTCTCTGGTATTGATTTTCCTCTTAAGCGCCTTCCTGTCAAGAATAAATAAGAACGGAATTGTTGTATATGAAATAAGAAAGCTAAAACAACGCATAAATAAATGCCGATAACACACTGCTTTGCGAGAATACAATCAATATTCCTACTAATAATAAAAGCACTATGGTGGGAATTAACCAGTAAGCTTTTCTGACTTTCAGAAAATCCCACATTTCTCCAATCAACGATTTATTCTTCATAACTATTAAATCTGATTTTCATTTAAATACTTTATTATATCCTTCCCAATGTCCCCAACAATAATCTTATTGCCTTCCTCGCTTGTGTGGTAAGGATCTATGAAAATACTTTCATAATGTTCGTCAAAAACATCAGATATATCAATAACATCTTGAGATTCATCAACAATATCCTTTACATCAAAGTACAATTTTTTATAAGTTTCATCTTTTGCTATTTTATTCTTTTCATCTTCTGACAGGTTATCTTTGGAATAAACTGATGGCTGCCAGTAAAAGAATGTTTTGAAATCATATTCCTCAGCTAAAATTTTTACCAGTTTAACATTTTCGAGATAAACGTTGGCAGTTTCATCATCCAAGCTTTCCGGCAATGTTTCAATCTTTTCTTTCTTAAAACCTCCGATTAATTTGTTTATTATTCTGACTAAATTTGAATTAACCAGAGCATTTTTCAGATTTATTCTATTTCTTGAATTAAAATCTTCAATCCTATTCTGCACATTCTGCGGCAAACCCGCTTTTTTATTCTGGTATGCAGAATAAACTTCATTTACTCCGTCGTAAAATATCACAATATCTGGTTTATTCTCTTTTCTTAATTCCAACTCAAGTCTTATAATTTCCTGTGTTGAACCATAACCAGCTTCACCAAAATTAATTACCTCTGCAGCAATTTTATTTTCACATAAATAAGTCAATACAAAAGAGGGTATTGTTCCCTCATCTCTTGCACCGCTTCCCCACAGGGTTGAACCACCAAATATAAAAATTCTTATCCTATCATCAGATTGTATAAAACATGAAGATTCTGTTTTTCTTATGGAATTTTCATCGATATTTATATATTCACCATGATAGTTTGGGACTCTTCTATATTCCAAATAAGGAAAATATTCTGCCTTGTCAGACTCGTAAAATTCTATGTAGTAATCAACAGCCCATGTTTTGTTATTATAAATATCCATCTGCAATCTTGGCTCATTTTTCGGAGAACTATGAATTTTAATTACAACAAAAGATATCAGCTCCAAAATTAAAAATAAAATTATAACAATTATCAGAACATTAATTAAATATTTTATTGGTTTAAACAACTTACCAGCTTTCTTTGAAGCCTTCTCAATCCTGTTTTCATCAATCTCTTGCATTTTTTTCGCTATCCCACATATGTTTTTGATTTTCTTCTCTTTTTATCAAAAATTTATTCATAATCAGATAATCTATACCCGTCCCCATCATGCATTTGTAAGCATCAAATGGCGTGCAGACTATCGGTTCTCCCCTAATATTAAATGATGTATTGATTAAAATAGGAATCCCGGAAATTTTTCCGAATTCCTTGATAAGATTATAATACAAATGGTTTTGCTCCTTTCTTATCGTCTGCAATCTTCCAGAACCATCTACATGAGTTACTGCAGGTATTTTTTTCTGCCATTGTTTTTTAATAGGGTAAACCATCAGCATAAAATCAGTTGGTTCAGGAATAGGATTATCACATTCAAAATATTTTAATGCATCATCTTCACATACCACCGGGGCAAACGGTCTGAATTTTTCCCTGTGCTTAACTTTTAGATTTAATACATCCTGCATTTTTGGGTTGCATGGATTTGACAAGATGCTTCTAGCCCCCAAAGCCCTTGGACCCCATTCCATTCCGTCAAAAAACCATCCCACAACATTGTTTTTATATATAAGATTTGCAACTTTTTTTACAATCTCTTTTTCATCCTTGAATTCGGAATATTTTATCTTATTTCTGTCTAAAAAATCCTTTATCTGTTCTGCAGTAAATTTCGGACCAAGATAAGGATTGCTCAAAACATAATTTCTTTTGTTGTTTAATATTGTATTATAAATGTAAGATGCAACACCTATGCTTGTTCCGCCATCTCCGGGGTCTGGCTGGCTCCAGATTCTTTTGAATTTTGTATTTTTTACTATCTTTCCGTTTGCGACGCTGTTTAAAGCACATCCACCACTTAAAATCAAATTTTCCTGCTTTGTTTCTTTGTAAACATAATTTAATATTTTAAATAAAACTTCTTCATAAATCAATTGCACTGCAGCAGCAATATCTTTGTATCTTTTCGTTATTTCTTCATTTTTTCTTACAGGACCGTCTAATAATCCACATAATTTTTTAGAAGGCATCCTGTCAGCATAATGATAAACAAAATAACTCATGTCTAATTTATAACTTCCATCTTCCCTTACATCAATAATTTTTTTTAATTTTTGGTAATATGGATTTTTGTTTTTATCCATCTCTCCATAAGCACTAAGTCCCATAACTTTATATTCGGAATTGTTAACGCTAAAACCAAGATATGCTGTTAGAGTGGAATATAACAAACCAAGAGAATGCGGGAATTTTATCTCCTTTATAAGTTTTATTTCCTCTTCATTTCCAACACCATATGTTGTTGTTGTCCACTCGCCAACACCATCTATAGTTACTATAGCGGCTTTTTTAAAAGGGCTTATCAAAAATGATGCAGCATGGGCTAAATGATGCTCGATAAAAAGAACATCTTTATTATATTTCAAACTCTTTTTTATCTTTTTTATAACTCTCAATTTTTCATTTAACCATGAAGGAGTTGAACTCAGAAATGTTTTGAAACTTAACGGGAACATATCGAGATGTTGCGATAAAACTCTTTCGAATTTAATAATCGGCTTTTCATAAAAACCAATGTAATCTATATTTCTGACAGAGATGTTCTGGCTTTTAAGGCAATAGTTAATGGAATTTATGGGAAATGACGTATCATGCTTTTTCCTGGTAAATCTTTCTTCTTGTGCTGCTGCAACTATTTTCCCGTCCTTAAGCAATGCCGCAGATGCATCGTGGTAGTAACAACTTATTCCTAAAATATACATTTTAGAACTGCCTGTAATATTTTTCAACAGGTTGCTTTTTTAAATTCAAATTATTCCAATAAGTTTTTTCCTTACCAGAAATTTTTCTATCTAAAAAACTCTTCCCACAAATTTTCGAGATTATTGCCGTTAATCCGATTCCAAGTATATAGACAACACTTAATAATATCGAGTTTATTATCAAAGCAATATTTTCCCCAAATTTCTTAAATCCGTTCTTAACTGCACCGAAAAAAATCTTAAAATATTTCATTTTAAAAGTCTTTTTATTATAACCCCCAGAACGACAATCCCCAAAACAATGAGTATAAAGTATAGATAGTTTAAACTTGTTTCCTTATGAAGAAGTAGGACTATCAGGAATAGTACTGTTACGAATATAAAAAAAGCCAAGATATACCCTATTATCTGTCCAAACTTTTCTAAATTAACAACTTTCTTATCTTCTAAAAACATAATAATCTAACAAAAAGAGAGTATTTAAAAATTCTTATAAAATAGAATATAAAAAATAAAAAGAAAAATTAACAACAATTCCCGAATCCGAAAACAAATCCATATCCATAAAGAGGCATATGAAAGTGCTCAAATTCATAGTCATCTTCTCTTGCTTCAGACATGCTGTCAAAACACACTCTATCTTTCCAGTTTATATATTGGGCTCTTGGGTCGTCGATTCTGTAAAAGACTTTTTCGTCTTCATCACCAATATATCTTGTTCCTGCAGGGCAACCATACATATACACTTCACATTCACAAGGAACCTCCTTGCATTTTGTTTCATAACAACATTTGTCCCAGTTGAACTCACAGACTGGAATTGTTCTTGTGTATGTTTGCTCTTTTTTAACTTCTTCAGTTTTTAAGGAAACTTCATCTATAACTTTTTGAGAGGTTATAGTTATCTCCTGTTTCTCTACTTTTTCAGCAGGTTTTACTGAAAAATAACCGATAAGCAAACCAGCAACTAAGATTAACAATACAAGCATAGCAAGAGAAATCCATAAAATTCCTTTATTAGCCATTTTAACTCAATTGATTTTATTATATCGATAAATTTAAATTTATAAATATTATTATACTCCAGTAGACATCTAAATTAATAGCTGGATGGGATATTTTTTGCTAATTTTTTAATTTCTTTCAGAATTTTTTCAGGGGTATAGCTGGTTAAGTCTCCGACAGTTTTTTTATTTTGCAATATTTTCTCATTTATAGGAACTGTAACCCCATCTATCGATTTACCATCTTTCGCAATATGCAACGAAAAAGGACTTCTCGCAAGTTTTCCGGAAGGAGTTTGGCTCGGGTCTATATTTATCCCCTCTTTTGTTTTAATATGCCCCAAAACAACATCAAATTTAACCTCCTTTTTAATCTCTTCACAAAAATTCTTGAATATGTTTTCTTTATTTGCAAATAATTCATTATAAATCTCCTTTGTTATTGGCTTTTTTAATAAAAAATACAGGTGAAAAGATTTTCCAGTAAATGTTATTAACGTTTTATATTTCCCGATTTTTGATTTAAATTTATTATTTTTTTTGATTAAATCAAGCAATTTTAATGTTACAACTCCAGCTTCTTCCAAACTTCTTTCAGTTCTGTCTATATCAATAAAAATTCTTTCTATCTTCTTGTTTACGCCCTCATCATTTGTAGCGTAAAACAATTCCGAATATTTTCTGGGCAAAAAATACTGCCAAATCTTAATCTGTTGTTTATTTAATCTACTTCTCGCCTCATCCAGATGATGTATTTTTTTTCTAACATCAAAAAACTTTTTATCAGCATATTTTATTATTTCTTCAACATAAAGGGGCTCAAGTTCGGAACCACGTTTTAATAATGTAACCCCATCAGGAATATAATTTTTCACAGCTATCTTTTTATTTCTAAGGAAATCTGTTAAATATGGAAGTACACTTACATAATATTCTAAAACATCCTCTTTTTCGCTCATTTATTAATTAAGTATTTGAATTATAAAAAAGTATTGTTCAGAACTATAAATTTTATAAACAACCTGTTTTTCTATTCTTAATGCAAAAAGAATTAATAGAATTCGTATGCCCTAAATGTGGTGAAAAATTAATTGTTAATAGCAAATTTAAACCTTGCAGGTGCAATAATGAGCTGACTGTTAATTATGGGAAATTTTCTGGGATAACTTTTTTCAATTTTTATGACAGGGTAAATTTGAGTGAAAAAGATGGGCATTTTTATGACATTTTTTTTAAATTTTATCTTAAGGAAGTCATAAACAAAATTCAGATAGGGAAAATCACCAAGAACGAAGAAAAAGAGAAAGCAGAGCAGAATTCAGATTATCTCTTAAACTCAGTTCCACTGCCTAAGGAATTCTGGAAGAATAAATTAGTTTTAGATGCTGGTTGTGGCGGGGGTTGGGCAACATTAGCAGCTTTGAATCTGAATGCAACTATAATTTCTATAGATAACGCAAATACCTGCATAGAATTTAATAACTGGATTTTAAGGAACTCTAATGGTTTAGCGATCAAATCAAGCATGGATTTCATTCCGATTAAGGAAGAAACTTTTGATATTGTAATGGCCTGGTCCTCTATACATCACACAAAAAATCCAAAAAAAACATTAAAAACCCTGGTTAAATTATTGAAAAAAGATGGAACTATCATGTTCTCTGTCTATGGAAGGAATAATTTTTTAAGGGAATTTTTAATATCTCTGACAAGGAGTTTTTTAAGATTATTCAGTTTAAAGAACAGGATAAAATTTTCAAAATTATTTATCATAAAAAACAATAAGATAAGAAAAAAATTGAATAAGATATTTCCCTTTCAGAAAAATATGCTTGCTTCAACGGACATATTTTGTCCCGTATACAGATATACCTTCGAAAAAAAGGAAATTATAGATTTTCTCAAAAAAAATAACATGAAAGAAATTAAAACATGGGGTGTTAAACCTTGTCCTGAAGTAAATGAAAAAATTCATTTTTTTATGGCTAAGAAATAGTTTTTTATATTAAGCTTTCTTAATTTTTTTATGAAAAAGAGCTTTTCGATCTATTTGTTCAGGCACGGCCAATCAGTTTATAATGCAGGAGGGATGAGAAAAAATGCAAGGTTTACTGGATGGAGAAATATTAAACTCACAAAATTAGGGCTTCAACAGGCAAAAAAAA
Organism: Candidatus Pacearchaeota archaeon CG10_big_fil_rev_8_21_14_0_10_31_59; assembly: GCA_002763115.1. Lineage (GTDB taxonomy): Archaea > Nanobdellota > Nanobdellia > Pacearchaeales > CG1-02-31-27 > CG1-02-31-27. Next base: position 126,929 of record PFCW01000002.1, on the reverse strand, counting down.
TTGCAAAAAAACTAAAAAATAAAAAAATTGATATTGCTTTCCAAACAAGGCTTTCTAGGAGTAAGGATACATTAAAAGAAGTTTTAAAATATCATCCGGAATGCAGAAAAATTATAACAGATGATCGAATGATTGAAAGAAGTTATGGAAAATTACAGGGGCTAAAACATAAAACAGCAATACAAAAGTATGGTCTAAAACAATTTAATTTATGGCATCGTTCCTACAATGTCCGTCCGCCAAAAGGCGAATCACTAAAAGATGTTGAAAAACGTGTGAATTCATTTATCAAGGATTTATTAAGAATGATTAAACAAAAAAGGGTTAATGTTGCAATTTCTGCACATGGAAACAGCATGAGACCCTTCAGAAAATATTTTGAGCATTTAACAAGGAAACAAATGATTTCATTAGAAAATCCTTATGACGATTATTTTGAATATAAAATAAATTAACTGTTAAAAAACAGAAACTTTTCTTTCCAATATTAAATCTACTACGCCTTTTTTAAGCCAATGATTAGCTATATCTTTCATTTTTTCTATATCGTTTTTATTAACATTTCCTAGATATTCTATAGATAACACTTGCGGTTCGCTTATCGGCTTCCCTATGGAACTTAAAGTTCTAACATAAACTTCTTTCACATTTTTAACTTCTTTGATTATATGGGAAGCAATTATGTTTGAAGCGATATTATAAATCTTACCAGCGTGATTTGTAGGATTCTTCCCGGCAGCAGCTTCCAACGACATTGGTCTGCATGGCGTTATTAACTTGTTAACTCTGTTACCCCTTCCAACTTGGCCGTCATCACCAGATTCTGCACTTAGTCCAGAGACAGTTAAATAAGTTCCAGATTCATCTTTTGTGTTAGCATTATCCAGAGTGTTAATCTCCAATTGAATATGATTGTTTATTTTGCTCAAGATATGTTTCTTTAGCAATTCTTTTTTCTCAAAATAATCCCCTGCATTTTCAACATACTTATCAACAAAAGCGACAGCCATCGTGATTTTTATGTTTCCATTCTGCCTTAACCCCATAATTTTTATATCCCTACCAACGAATTTAAATTTTTCCAGGACTTCTTTTGATTCAACGATACTTTTTATCTTTAGCACGATATTTTCCAATCTGGAATAAGGTGCATAACCAACACCGAAGCTTGTGTCATTGGCCAGCATTTCTTTTTGTTGGAAAACCTTTTGCAAATCAAGAGAACCCTCCCTTACTTCAGTTTTAATTTCAAATATACTTCCATCTATATTATTTTCTTTGAAATATTCATGTGCAACTTTTTTAATCAGTTTGTCTGTATTTAAACCCGGAATTTTTGTAACTCTGCCGCTCACAATAATTTTAATTTTATTTTTTATTTTTCCGCCGCCAAACTTTGGTTCACTATGTCCGGCTATAAGCAGAGCCTTGTCAACATTATGATGCAAAACTTTTCCAACTTTTTCTAAGTAAAATTTAGATAATTCTCTGGACAATCCCTCAGAAATTGCATCACATATAGTGTCTGGATGGCCGTTTAATTTAGATTCAACAATTTCAACTCTTTCTTCTTCAACAGGTTTTTTATTAAGCCTCTCTATTACAATATTACTCATTTTTATTTAATACAAAAATTATAATCTTTTATAAGTTTTACTATAATTAAAAATATAATTACTCATACCTCAATGCATCAACAGGTTTCATCTTGGATGCCTGAACAGCTGGCAATGTTCCTGCTGCTGCACCAACAACAAATCCGAATGCTAAAGCTCCTAAGATTAACCACATAGGAAATACTGCTCTTAAATATCCTGCACCAATCGCCTGTCCAGCGATAACCTCAACAATTTTTGCAATCCCCATTCCCAATAAAATTCCTAATGTACCTCCAACCAGTCCCAATAATCCAGATTCAATAAAAAATAAAGTGAAAACATCCTTGTTTTTTGCTCCAACAGCTTTCATAATTCCTATTTCTTTTGTTCTTTCCAAAACAGCAGTATACATAGTATTCATAATTCCTATCCCCCCAACTAGCAGGGAGATTGCAGCAATTCCAACAAAAACAGCAGTAACAATTCCAAAAATAGTATTAAATTGATCTAACAATTGTTGTGTTGTCTCAACTCTGAAATCTTCGTTTCCTTCTTTTACACCATGTTCTTTTCTTAATACTTTTTTTATTTCTTCAGAAATTTTGTCAACATCTTTAACATCTTTTACCTGCACCATCAAAACAGAGTAATCATCCTTTGCATTCAAAATTTCAATTACAGTATCCAACGGAAGAACAACAGTCCCATCAGCATACTGGTTTCCGATTTTTTCTAATGTGCCAATAATTTTGAATTCCTGGTTGTTAATCATAATCCTGCTTCCAACATTTGCCGATTTTTTGAATGCTTTACCATTTGCGATGTCATATCCAACTAAAGCATTATATCTGTCCCCCTCTTTTAACATTCTTCCTTCTGCAATTTTATATCCCTGGGCATCAGCAAGCATCTTATTTAATTCTGAGTCCAAAGGCATTCCAACAACAAATTCATATTTTACTTCTTCCTTAAATTCAACTGCATTTATTTTCATTACATATCCAACAACAGAATTAACCCCACCTATTTTCGCAATGGCTTCTATATCTTTATCTGTAAGTTTGGCATTCCCTATGGTTGTTCCCGGCATCCCATATGCTTGTGCTCCTGGCTGAATCGTAATTTTGTCTGTTCCCAGTTTTTCAAATTGGTCTGAAATTGCTGTCTGCAGTCCTTGACCAATAGAAATCAAAGCAACAACAGCGGCAATACCAATAAAAATCCCAATAATAGTTAACCAAGATCTTAATTTTCTGTGAATTAAATTATTAAAAGAAAATTTAAGATAATCTTTTAGCATTTTCCTTCCTTTTCTTTTTGATTGCTCTTGCAATAACAACCCAAAGAACAATTATTACGATTAGTCCAAGGAGGAAGTATGGCCAAACAACAACTTTGATTAAACCTGCTGCAATTGCCTCTTCTTTAGAGTAAACTTTTACCGGAAGACTTACTGATTTACTATACTTATTGTTATTGGCATCTTTATACCTTATCTCAAATTGTAAGTTAACATTTTCTTTATTTAAAATAATCTCAAAATCTGCAGAATCATAATCATCTGAGCTTATTTTTCCAATGTAAGCACTATTGGAACTTAAAATTCTGTAATCTGAACTTTCTAACAGCTTAACATCGCTAAAAAATACATCCGTTAATCCCTTATTGAAAACATTTAATGAAATTTTTCCTCCCGATCCCAAAATCAGTTGGTTTTTATCAACTGCAAAATCCAACTCCGGTTCAGAGAAAACACTTAAACTGATAATATTAACTTTCTGGTATATTTGTCCGTAACTATCATAATACTTTAATGCTACTGGAACTTTGTATGTTTTAGGTTCTGTTCCCTGCAAAACACCAATATCAAAAGAAATTTTTTCCGAATCTCCAACATTTATACTTGATATTTTTTTCTCAGTTACCCCGGCAGAGGGTGCAAAAGGCAGATTCGTAAAATCCAAACTAACTACTATATCTTTAATGTTGGAATTTGCCTCATTTTCTAATGTTAAATCTAATTTTCCAGTTTGTCCCGGAATTAGATTTGAAGGGGTTGTTTTTGCATCGGCTATTGTCAAAAATACATCCTTTTCTGAAACTCTTATTGTGAAATCATTATCATTATTTTTTTCATCGCTTCCTTTCTTGTAATTCCATTCCAAATTTACATTTTCGTTTCCTGAAGCAGAATCCTCAACATTCAGAACATATGTTATTGTTGAAGTCTGTCCAGCGTTTAGAACAGCAATATTCTTTTTATCATTACCAACCAGATCGAACTTAGATCCTTCATCCAATATAAATTCAAGATCAGTTAAATTTTCTTCTCCGGTATTCTCAATTGTAAAAATAAGGTTAACATCTTGGCCCTGAATTGCAGGATATGGAGTATAATTTAAACTTACTTCAAGGTCTTCAGCAGTGGCTAGTGAAATTGTTGTTATCAAAAACATAACAACTGCGAATGTCAAAATTAAAATCGATTTTTTGTTCATTTTATTTTTTAGCCTTATTTGAAACAAATTTTCTGACTTTATAAAAGTTACTATTTTATAATTGCACCATCTCTTAGTTTAATTATTCTTTTTGCTTGCTTTGCGATATTTAAATCATGAGTAACAATAATTATCGTTTTTCCCTCGGAATTTAATTTTTTCAGAAATTCCATAACTATTTCTCCAGTTTTACTATCAAGATTTCCTGTCGGTTCATCAGCTAAAATAACTTCCGGATTGTTTGACAAAGCCCTCGCAATTGCAACTCTTTGTTGCTGTCCTCCAGACATTTCACCCGGTTTGTGCTTTTCCCTGTCAGTCAATTCAACAGCCCGCAATAACTGTTCTGCTTTTTCATCCCTGTCTTTTGATGAAATATTCTGAAACATCATAGGCATCATAATATTTTCTTTTGCATTCAAATTCTGCATTAGATTAAACTGCTGAAAAATGAATCCGATTTTTTTGCCCCTTATTTTAGCCAATTGTGATTCTTGAAGCATCGTAATATCATAACTATCCAAAAAAATATGACCTTCTGTTGGCACATCCAAACAACCAACAAGGTTCATCATTGTTGATTTTCCTGATCCAGAAGGACCGGTAATTGCAATAAAATCTCCTTTGTGAATCTCTAGGTCTATGTTAGAGAGAGCCTTGACTACAGAGTCTCCCATCTGATAATCTTTGCATACGTTATGCAGTTTTATGATTGGTTTAGTTTTCATTTTTTTAACTTTAGGAAAGGTGGATATGATGCTTTAAAAAGCTTATGTAATCAAACCAAAACCCTTAAAAACCCCCTAAATTTATGTATTTTAGAATGATAATACCTGTAAGATGTTTTTCATGTGGAAAGCCTGTAGCTCATTTATGGGAGAAATATAAATCAAGGGTTGCTAAAGGTGAAGACCCAAAAAAAGTAATGGATGATTTAGGTCTGGAAAGATATTGTTGCAGAGCTTTATTTTTAGGTCATGTTGATTTGCTAGAAAAAGTTGCAAAATTCAGAAAGACGTAAAATGCAGAAAAAATTAATTTTTTCTATATTGATAATATTAATATTTGCCTTAATTTTTATCTCCGGATGTATGACTGTATCAGAATTAAGAGACAAGTCCTCCGATTTAATTGGAGAGAAAGTTGTTGTCTCCGGTGTTGTAAAAAATTCAATTAAAATTGGTTCTTTGTCCGGATTCACTTTAGAGGATAAAAAAACAGGAGAGACAATTTTTGTTTCAACGTCTAAACTGAGAGAAGAAGGAAAAAAAGTTTTGATTAACGGTGTTTTAATGAAAGAAATTTTTGTGGGTTACTACATACTAGAAACAGAAAATAATCCCAAATAAATATTTTCTGTTTCGGGATGCTGAAAATTAGTGAATTTTCATCATACTCGAAAAGTAATTAAGTATCTACATCTTTAAATTATCAACAAAGGAGGCAAAATGGCTTTATCAATTTTAAGTTTGCTAATAGCAGTTATAACAGTACTTCTTGGAGTTTTGGTTTTAATCTTTCCAAAGTTTTTAAGATATGTGGTGGGGATTTATCTTATTGTTATTGGCGGATTGGCTTTACTTAAAATATTTTTTAATATAGCAATAACTGTTTTTATCTAAGTTCTTTCTTGCCCAAACCTTTTTATATTCTATTTTTCTTTTTTATATATGGCATGGAATGAAAAAATTCTGGATAAATTTGCAGATGTTTTAATCAAACATTCTTTTGAAAGAGTTGACTTTAGGAAAGAATGGGAAACTAAAAGAAAAAGATTATTAATTACCTATTGGCCTCCTGCGGAGCCTTTGGCTAAAGTAATATGCCAGAAGATTTGGAAGCTTGGGGGGAATATTCTTCTTGACCTAAGACCAGAATGGTTTGAACGAGATTTTTTTAAATACGCTTCTGATAAAGTTATAGATGCTCCAGCATCTTTATATGAAAAAACAAAAGTACAGCATGCTGCAGCACGTTTGGTAATATTAAGCGATGAAAATACAAAATCTTTAGCCAGAATAGATCATTCAAAAAGAGCAAGAAGAGCAAAAGCATCTAAATCGTTGCAGGAGATGATTATGAAGATGGATGAGAAAGGAATTTACCTTTTGCCATGGTGTATAACTATTTTTCCAACACACGCATTTGCCCAGGATTCGGATATGTCAATAGACGAATTTTCCAACTATCTGGAGAAAATAATGTTTTTACACAAAAAAGATCCAATCAAATTCTGGAAAAACGAGAAGCTAAAACAGGAAAAATTTATAGAGAAATATCTGAAAAATGCAAAAAAATTAAGAATAAAACATAAAGATGGTTCGGATTTAGTTATGAACGTGTCAAATCATCTTTGGATTCCTTGTTATGGTGATGAAAATTTTCCAGACGGAGAAATTTTTAACGCACCGCATAAAAATTCTGTCAGTGGAACAATTAAATTTTTGAAACTTCCACAATGCGATCATGGTGGCCCGGAGGTAAAAGGTATCGTAATTAAATTAAAAAATGGAAAAGTTATTAATTATAAAGCGGAAACTGGTCAGTCTTATCTTAAAAACTTTTTCGAAAATAATCCTGAAGCCAAGTCAATTGGCGAGATATCTTTTGGATTAAATCCAAATGTAAATTTCATAAGCAAAGAAATTTTATTAGATGAAAAAATGGGTGGAGCTATTCACATGGCTTTTGGCAGAGCTTATAAAAATCATATTCTGAAAGGTTCAAGAAATTCCTTAAATCAGTCAACTGTTCATTGGGACATGATAAAAGATATGAAGGATGGAGAGATAATTATCGATGATAAGACAACTCTTATCTGGAATAATAAGAAAAAAGAGTGGGTTAAAAAATATTAACGATATGATTTCTGTCTTTTTGCTCTTGCTTTGCTGTCATTAGGTTTTCTCTGTTCCTTTCTTCTCGTATCTGCGACAAGCAAAGATCTGTCATATCTAATAAAATTATCTCTTAATGCTTTATCTTTGGAATAATCAACTAATGCTTTGGCAATTGCAAGTCTTACAGCTTCCAGCCTGCTTGTTTTTCCTCCGCCATATACTATAACTTTAATATCAATATTTTTTAGAATCTCTTTATTTATTTGTTCAGCCAAATCAATAACTTCTTTAATTCTTAACTTTTCAAAATAATTGAAAGTATTAATGTTCTTCCTGTTTATAAAAATTTTTCCATTGCCGGAAGTGATAAAAGCTTTGGCTATCGATGTTTTTCTTTTTCCCGAAGCGACAATATTGCTGGTTTTTACTGTTTCTTTTTTCTTTTTTGCCATCTTAAGCTTTTCCTTTCAATAATTTTGATAATCTTTCCATTGTTATAAAACTTTTATATGAACTGACATCAACTTTTCCAATATTTTTAATTCCCTTGTTTTGATATTGGGCCGGAATTCCGTTAAAACAAATAACATTTTTTAATTTATCTCTTCCAGAAGCTCTTTTAAAATGAATCATTCCTCTTACAGTTCTTCTAACTATTTGTTCTGATCCCCTCGGAAAGAAAGGTCCCTTCTGCGCGCCTTTTCCTAGCCTTGTTCTCTTTACATATCTATCAAATACTATCTTCTCGTCTCCAATGATTATAACTTTTTCACAGTTTACAAGAATAACTTTTTTTCCAAGTTTAAGCTGTCTTGCCGCATAAGAACATAATCTTCCCAAGATATTTTCTGTGCAGTCTAAAATTATTTCTTCCATTTTACCTTATTATCTTAATATTCTCTCCCTTTGGATTTTTTTTAATCAAATCTTCAATTAAAATCATTTCAATTTTGTTTTCTTTTAATTTTTTTAATGCTTCAGATGAAAATTTATAAGCAGAAATTATAATTTTCTTGTCAATAACTCCTCCAGCCAAAACTTTTCCAGGAATTAAAACAATATCTTTTTCCTTAGCTTTTTTGTTTATTTGACCAAGATTAATCACAATCTTGTTTTTATTGGTATTTGATAACAAATCAGCAACTTTAATCCAGAAAACACTTTTTTGCTTTTTCAGTTTTATGATTAATTCTCTAAAATCCAATTTTGTTTTCTTTTTGATTTTCTTTTCTACTCTTGTTTTTGATATTTTTCTCATTTTACTTTACAAATTTCTTAATTCTATTCAAATTTTCATTTAAACTTTCCACCGCTTTTATGAATATTTCTTCCGGAGAAAATTGGCCAAAAGATTCTATAGTAAACACAAAATCTCTGTCGCTCACATTTATTTTTAATTCATTCTTTGGACACTTTTCCACACAATATTCGCAAGCAGTACATTTTGCATTATCAAGGACTAATTTCTTATTTACTAAACTTAAAGCATTTTCAGGACATAACTTCAAACATTCTTCTGCCTTATCGGAATTTCCATTGTATTCCAGTTCAGGATTTTCCTTGAAAAATAGAAGTCCCGGAGAAAATTTTGCATGATCTTTTCCGAAACCAAGAAGACATTCAACATTCAATATTAATTCTTGGTCTTTATCAAGCCAAACCAGGGGTATTTCCGGATATATAGATTTAATCGAACTTCCTTTAAATTCTCCAGAATAAACCATTTTTGGTCCTTTTGCCTCTAATTTAAATTTGACCATACATTTACTGCAACCTTTTCCTTTACAACTACACTCACTCATTAATTTTAATGAATCATCTTGTTGCAATGGAACCAAGCCCAATCTATGCGCTAAAATTTCATCATATAAAGCAGAATCATTTTTTGAAAATTCAACAGTATCGATTGCTAAAACAGGAATTTCAGCAACACTCCTTCTTATGGCGTTAGCCAATGTATTATTTATACCTTTAACTAAAAAAACAATTTTTTCTTTTTCTTTTTTAATTTTTTTTATTTCTATAGCCATTTTAAACTCTTCTACCTCTTTTACCTCCCGCTGGTTTTGGTCCTCCTCTTGGAATTGGGGTTGTATCAAGAATATTTAAAACTCTTATGCCTTCTCTTGCCAATGATTTTACAGTAGCATGAGCTCCAGGACCTGGAGAATTAGCATTCTTTCCGCCCTTTGCCCTCATTTTTACAAAAACTTGAGTAATTCCCAAATCTCTTACTTGCTCCGCAGCTTTTTTTGCGGCGAACATAGCAACAGTTGGATTTGCCTTTAACCTGCTTTGTTTTGTCATTCTTCCCCCAGTAACTTTTGCTAAAGTATTTCCAACCATATCTGTAATATGAATAATAGTATTGTTGTAAGTGGCATAAATATAAACTATCCCTGTATTATTTTCTTTAGGCTTTTCTTCAACTTTTTCTTCTGCAATTTCTTCAGTCGACATTTTCTTCCTCTGATTTTTCTTTTTTAATTTTTATTGGTTTTAGTATTTCTATTTCCTTTTCCTCATCTATTTTTACAATATAAGATGGGATGTTAACTCTGTTTCCTTTAATCTTAACTTTTCTATGAACTATTAATTGTCTTGCATGTTTTATTGTGTTTGCTAATCCTTTTTTGTAAACAATTGTTTGTAATCTCCTATCCAGCCAGTTTTTTAATGTTAAGCCCAGAACATCATCCAATTCTGAATTTGGTTTTATTAAACCAAGTTTGATTAATCTATTCATGAATTTAATCTTGCCTTCTTCTTCACCAACAATTGATTTTTTGGCTTGGGACCTTATTCTTGTAATTGCCGCTTCAGCTTTCCAGATTTCTTTTTTATTTTTTAATCCATATTCTTCAGTAATTTTCTTTTCTTCGTCTATTCTTTCTTTATCATGGGATTTCTTCGGTCTTGTAAATTTTTTTCTTGATTTTTTAGGTTCACCCATTTTACTTAGTAGCTCCAGGTTTTGATTTTGATTTGCTTACACCAACAGCTTTTCCATATCTAAAATGGGCCTTTGTTCTTTGTCCTCTTACAGGCAAGCCAGTCAAATGTCTGACTCCTTTATACGATTTGACCTTTTTCATTCTTCTAATATCAAACTCCTTTTGTAAATCCAGTTCGGTCGTAATCAAATGTTTGTTTTCTCCGCTTTCCAGATCTTTTTTTCTGTTAACCATCCAAACAGGAATTTTCGGATTTTTCAGAAATTCCTCTATTTTTTCTATTTCCTCTTTTTTTAATTCAAACATTCTTTTATTTCTGTCCAATCTCAAAATAGTGCAGATAGCATTTGATAAATTCCAGCTTATCCCCTTAATTTTTTTTAATCCAACATAAATCTTTGTATTTCCGGGTATATCTGTAGATATAATCCTTATTAATGTGTCCTGTCTTATGTTTGATTTTTTCTCTTCCATTTTAATTTACAAATAATTTATATCTTGTTTTTTCGGTTAATTCTTCAACCAAACGTTTTTTAACTGCTTTTTTAGGGTCGGGTATGTTTTTAATTCTTTCCTTTATTTCTTCAAAGCTTTTAAAATTACCCCCCTTGTCTCTGTCCTCGATTATTGCTTTCATATGTTTCTTCCCAAAACCGGGCAGCAGTTCTAATTGATGCAGTCTTGTGTTTATCGCCTGTGCATTATTGAAGAATTCAACAAAATTTTTTTCTTTTTCTTCGATTGATTTATTAATGAACTCTTCAAGTTCTATTTTTGCTGTATTTGTTAATTTTTCTCTTGGTAATCTTCCAAGGATGTAATATATCTTATCTCTCTTATCCGTCCCGATATATACTTCTTCTCCAATCTTGAGTTTAACACCTTTCCTTGGAACTAATTCTAGTAAAGTAAAATAATTTTTCCCTATAGCCTGGGCTATTGGTAATCTTCTCTCTCCAAACGGATATCCATTTGGTAAAAAATCTAATATTATGGTTGTTTCTTCTCTTTCTGTCATTTTTATTGTTTAACTTTAATTTTTGATGTAACATTGAGTATTTTATTAATCTCTTCCTGATTTAAGCTTATAGCTTCATTTGCGAAAATTTTTCTCAAATCTTCGGCATCCATAGGAACCAAATCTAAAATTTTTGTTATATGAGTGTCATTTAATTTTATTATGTCTAATTTTGATAGTTCTTCCCTTATTTTTACAGCATCTTCTTTTTTTATCCTAACAAATTTTTTGATATATCTTCTCACTTCTTTTATTTTCTCTTCTTTGCTCTCCTTTTTCTTCTCAAGGATGCTGTCTGCTTCTATCATGCTGATAGGTTTACTTTCCTTTATTATCATTTTTCTCTCCCCCTATTTTTTTTAAATGAATAGGCATAACAATAAGTTTTTTTTCCTTTTTAAATTCTTTAAATTCAACAACTATTGCTTTCCCCTGCTTTCCAGCAACAACACCTGTTTTTCCCTGCATTCTCTTTGGAATTCCGGAACTGTAGCTTAAATTTCTTACAAAAGCAACTTTATCCCCCTGTTTTAATTCTTTAAAGTATTCTCTAGTGCTTACTTTTCCTTTATCCTTAGGTTTTTTTCTTTGCAACATTTTATTTTTTATTATGCTCTATTTCATTAAATATTCTTTTAAATCCTTCATTTAATCCTATAAATAAATTTCTGTCTTCGGATATGGCATTAAAACTTTTTCCTTTTCCGTTCAGGTTAATATCAATCTGATATATAACATTTATACTTTTTTGCGTCTTTAATCTTATTTTTAGCTCTTCAAATTCAATCTTTTCCTTGATTTTGTTGGCCATACTTCCTATTATTTTTTTAGCTGCCGAAAGCTCCATTTTGTCTATATTATTAAAGCCCACAAGCTGTATATTTAGACCTAAGTTTATACTTTCTTCACTCATAAGAAATAATAAAAACTATCCCTTTTAAACCTTTTCTTATTGATTCTCCCTTACTATTTACGTTTTTCTGTTAATAACAAAATTTAAAAATCTCGGTAGATGTATATAATCATATAAAATCTAAAAAGAGAGGAAAATGAACAAAAAAGCTCAAAATCTAAATGTAACAACGATAATAATAGTAATTCTGGCAATATTGGTTTTAGTGATTTTAGCATTAAGTTTTACAGGAGGGATGACCGAGTTATGGAAAAAAATTGTTGGAACAAAACAGATAACATTTGACCAATCAGATATCAATTTAGCTATACAGAAATGTCAGATGTATTGTGAACAATCCGACTATGGTTCTTACTGCAGGTTTACAGCAGAGCCACTTAAAGAAGAGGGAAAAGAAATTGGTCCGCGTTGCTGGGAAGTAGCAAAGCTTTATGACAAAAAAGCATATTGTTACGATGGGGATACAAAGATAAACGAAGAGTGGTGCAAGAAACCTGAAAACGGTTATTTACAATAATTTTTATTTTTTAATTTTAAAAATGTTTAAAATAAAAAAAGCAGATTCACATCTATCTGTTGGAGCGATAGTAGGGCTAATTCTGGCTATTTTAATTTTAATTGTAGTCATAATAATCTCAATTCCCCCTTTAAGAGAAGCAATTCTTTCTATTATAAGAAGAATTGATTTTGCCTCCGGTCTCTGGGAAAATGTGAAAATTAACCCCTAAAAAATTTTAAATACATCTATTTCTATCTATTATCATGAACAAGAAAGGCGCCGAAGAATTATTGAAAACAATTTTCGGTTTAATTATCGGGATTTTGTGTTTGATTGCAATAGTTTATACTGGGGGCGTTTTAATAGAAACTTTTTTTGGATCTGGACAAACTCTCCAAGCCAATGGTCAGATAGAGAGATTTAAGGAAACAATAAACACTTTGGAAGAAGGAGATTCAACTTACTTTTTATTGTATGCTCCTGAAGGATGGAAATTCTTGAGTTTCAAATCAACTTACAACAGCAACGAAGTGAGTGGAAAAATTATTACAGAACCTTCCTATTGTTTTGGAAAAAACTGTGTATGTATTTGCAAAAATAACTGTCAAAAAGACAAAAAAGCATATTGTCTTCCGCTTGATAAGCCGTTGCTTTCCAAGGAAAATTTAGTATTCTTAGAGATTAAACCAACAAATCTATGGGTAACTGAAAATAAAGAGTCTTATGAATTATCGTTGAGAAATTCTTATTTTACTTTATCTTCAATTTCAGATACAGAAAAAAAGGAATTTGACTTATTTCTGGAGTCATTAAAAAGTCAAAGTTATTTTAAAACAATCGAGGATAAATCTTATTCGGACAAAATATCTAAAGAATTGGTTATAGCACTGATATATGTTGACTCAAAATCAAATCAATTTGCTGTTACTGATTGTGGCGGAGCAGGAATTGTAGGTGTATTGCCACATTCAGCCAAATTTAATAATGCCCAGGCAACTGTTTTCGAAGATGCGTCATTTTCTGCATGCAAATCAGATTATGCTGAAAGATTAAAAACAGCAGTTCAGGGAAAATCCGATACAGAAAAAATAACTCTTGATGAAAGATTTAACATCAACACAAATTTAAATATAGCATTTACAGAAATAAAAAGATTGCAGGACAAATACAAACAAAATTATGAGATGCTTGTTTTGGAACATTATTGTGGAGAAGAGTGTGTTGAAAATTATTGCGGAACCTGGGAATTTAATGCGTGCCAGTCAGAATTACCGACTGAAATTAAAAATTATATGATTAATGTCGGAAGATATTACACTTATCAATTAAAAAGATAATAGAAGATAAAATGGATAATATATTACTGAAAAAGGTGTTTAGAGCAATTTTATATATAATCTTGGGAGCAACAGTTTTGCTTGTTTTATACTTTTTATTAAGAAAATTAGGGCTTTTTTAAAATGTTAAAATCAAAAAGAGGTAGTATCGAAGTAGGATTTTTAATAGGGATAGCAATTTTTATGTTGATAGCTGTAATAATAATTTTATTCTGGAATAGAATCCCATGGTTTTCTGTTATAGATAAGGAAGCTTGTCATAATTCTGTTTTGGCAAGAGGGGGTGTTGATTTAGGTTTTATAAAAGGAACTCAGCAAAAAATTCCATTGAGATGCAAAACTTCAGAAACAACTATAGCAACAAAAGATGATGCTCAGATAAAAAGAATAAT
>PFCW01000002.1:112065-112870 GCA_002763115.1 Candidatus Pacearchaeota archaeon CG10_big_fil_rev_8_21_14_0_10_31_59 | reverse complement strand
GAAAAACTGGGGAATTCCTGTTGCCGGAGCTTCTCAAGCTGTCTGTGTAATATGTTCCACAATAAAATTTGATGAAAAATCAAAAGGAAAAGAAATTGAATTGCTAAAATATTTTGAAGAAAATAATATTCCTGGTGGAGATATAACTTATTTGGAATATTTTTCAGGTGGAACTGAAACAAAATTAGAGCCACAATTAAGATTGGAAAAAGTGGATACAAACAAAGATTATGCAGTAATATTTTTAGGGATGAAAGGAGGAAATGTTGGGGAAATGTTTGCTAGATGGGGATTTGGAGCTGTAACAAGTGCTGGACCAGCTGCAGGATTTACTATTAAAATGCTATTAAAAGTCGGATTAAAAACTATAACGAAAGTTGGGGGTTGGGTAACTTTTGCATTAGCAGTTGCAGAATTGGGAGGACATATAACGAATTTAATTATAGACTCCAATACAGCCTCAATTTATTGTGATGGTAACCAAGGAGGTTGCTATGCTTTGATATTGACTCCGTTAGATGCAGAAGGATTGCAACAAAATTGTCAGAATATAGCAAGTATACCATAAAATGATTCTAAACAAAAAAGGCGAGATGGAACTTTTTACAAAAATTCTCTATATTATTGTGATTATAATTGTTTTTGGAGCCTTAACTTATTTTATATTTGATAGTGCTTCTGGTAGGGTTGTTAAAAATCAGATAATTTCCAAGCAAGTTGCTTTGATTTTAGACCAGGCAGAAATTAATGATGTAATAACTATCGAACACGAAGAAAATTTTAAATTAGCAATAGAAGACCAGAA
>PFCW01000002.1:98573-112047 GCA_002763115.1 Candidatus Pacearchaeota archaeon CG10_big_fil_rev_8_21_14_0_10_31_59 | reverse complement strand
ATCATCTTATTTTATGCCAGGAAGCTATTCCTATCCTTTTTACAATATAAACAAAATCAAAATTACCGGAACAGAAACAAAAACTGTTTTATCTCTAGAAAAAAATGAATAAAAAAGGAAACTTTGGTTCAGAGTCGTTAATGTGGATTATGATGTTCTTGCTTATTGCAATAATTGTTTTTGCCTTTATCGTTGTTTTGGTTTTGCATTACAGCCAAAATTATGACATAAGAAACCTTGAGCAGAATTTTTTGATTGATAAAGCCTACAAATGTGTAACAAAAAACAATTATTTCAATGAAGAATCTTTTACAGAAGAAAAAATCCTAAAATGCATGGATTTCAGCCATGATGTAAAAAATGATTTAGCCTTGGAGGTTTCATTTCATAATATAAATTCCGAGGAAATTAAGAAAATATTTTTAGGATATGATTTGGCTATGGTGCTTTGTGATACAGAAAAAAAATTAAAGGGGGAAATTCCGGTTTGCGCCAAACAGAAATTTTTTGTTCCGTCTGAAAAAGGAGACGGAGTTTTAACAATAAAACTTTCATTGTTGAGGTTATCAAAAAATGATTAAACCTATAAAATTAAGCAAAAAATCGCAGATTGATGCAGTATTTTCAACAATCCCAACATTGTTTATTTTATTAGTAATCTTTGTAATTTTAGGACTTTTTTCTTTTTCCTTAAGCCCGAAAAGAATTTTGGAGAACAATGAAAATTTAAGGATTGATGAAAAGATAAGCAATGAAGAATTTAATTCTATTGCAGTTTACAAAACAAAAATTAATTTTGATATAAATAATGAAAAATATGAAGTAACATTAGCTGATTTATTATTAATGAATGCTTTAACAAATTCTGATTTAGGTTATTATGGCGAAGATAAGGCAACAATTTCAACCTTAGCTTCAGAAAATCTTGATAAAACATTAAGCAATATAGCAACATCTTATCTATTCACATGGAAAATTATAAGTTCAGATACACAAGAAATTGTAAATACTGGAGAGATTAAAAAAGGGGAAGTTAGGGCAAAAGAATCAAATTTAAATTATATAATGCCAATAAACAAAAAATATTATGCTGCATTTTATTTGGACACGTAAAATGAAATTAATAAAAAACAAAAGAGGCAGTGCAGAAAGCATTTTTATGGCAGTCTTATTGCTTACAGTTTTTGTCTTGATGGGCTTGTCAATATGGTCTTTTTACCATACAAAAGATAAAACTGAATTTTCCTTTAACTCACCGATACAATTTATGGAAATGAAAAGAAATGAAATTGTTTTTGAAAATTATGTAGAATCTTCTCTAAAACTTTCGGCAACAAATTCTTATAACGAATTATTAAAGAGTTCTGGAACAGAGAAGAAAGATACATGTCTGATAAATTCTTTTAACGGAGAAAGCTATATCTCCTGGAATAGGGAGTGCAAACCAGAACAAGAAAAAATAAACTCGGCTTTTTTAGAAAAAACAAAAGAAAATCTTATTTCTTATCTGAAACTAAAAGAATTTACCGAAAAGGAATATTACAAGATTGAGGATAATTTTAATATCTCTCTATCAGGGGATTCAAAAAATTTGATTTTGTCTACAATAGAGCCAATTAAATTTAGAAAAAGGGTAGAAGATAATTTTGTCAATATAACAATGGAATCCAGTTTTAATCTAAACAAAGAATTTATTCTGAAAGAATTTAATGTAGAATTAACGATCTTTGAGTCAGCTTTCAGTTTTTTTGAGTCAAAAATAGAAGAATGCAAAGCCGAACAAAAACAAGAAAATCCCGAGATTATCAAATATGACATCAATACTATCAAAGATTGTTTATCTAAATTTAATTTGGAAAGTTGGACTTATGGAATCGAAACCAGTGAAAATAATGTTTACATTCAATTAATTTCTAAAAATAATATTTTCATTTCTAATAAAAATATTAGGGAAAGTTTATTTAACCCAATATTAAGAATTTATATTTCGATTAATTAGTCCAAAATTTATAAAAAAACAAAGGAATGTTTATAAAGAAATATTTTTTAATAATATCAAGATGTTACAGGGAACTTATAGGGAGTTGTTGGAAAAAATATCTAAACTGACAAATTTATCTATAGAGGAATTGGAAAGAAGGGTTGATGCCAAATGTTCCAGACTGTCTGGTTTGATAAGCAAACAAGGAGCAGCCCAGATTGTAGCTTCGGAATTGGGAGTAAAATTTGAAGGTCAAAGAGTTAAAGTTTCAGATTTGCTTCCTGGAATGAGAAAAACTACAGTTATAGGAAAAATAATACAAATATTTCCAGTTAGAGAATTTATAAAAAAAGATATGAAGAGTAAGGTTCTAAATATAGTAGTTGCCGACGAAAATTCTAATGTAAGAGTAGTCTTTTGGGATGTTAATCATATAAAATTCTTCGAAGATGGATTATTTAAAACAGGTGATGTTGTTGAACTGCAAAATATTTCTGTAAGAGGAACAGAATCTAAAGAAGTTCATTTAAGCTCTTATTCTAAAATTCAACTTTCAACTGAAAAAATAGAAAATGTTGATATTAGTATGAATAGAAATCAGAGTATTGCTCATAAGGAAATAAAAGATTTGCAACAAAATGAGAGAGTTAAGGTAAGAGCTACAGTTGTCCAAATTTTTGAACCAAGATTCTTTGACACCTGTCCGGAATGCAATAAAAAATTATTTTTTGAAAACGGACTTTATCATTGTGAAGAGCATGGAAATGTTATGCCGAATCATAAAGCTCTAATTTCTATAATAATCGACGATGGAGTGGAAACCACAAGAGCCATATTATTTGATTCTATCTTGATTAAATTTCTTGATTTGGCAAAAGATAATTTTATAGCTAAACTAAAAGATATCACCTTCTTTATTGAAAAGAAAAAAGAAATACTCGGCAAAGAATTTTTCTTTTATGGTGTAGTAAAGAAAAATGCTTTATTCAACAATCTGGAAATAAACATATCAGATATGGAAGAAATAAATCCCGATGTTTTAATAGCTGAATTAAGCAAGGATATTAAAATAGAAGAGATATAATATCTTTTAATCTATATAATTGATTAATATAAACTTTATAAATTGTTGAAACAATTCATATAATATGGCTAAGAAAAAGGAAAAAGAGACGAAGGAAGAAAAAGAAACAAAAATTACTGACTTGCCAGGTGTTGGCCCGGCTGTTGCAACAAAATTAGAGGATGCCGGATATTTTGATTTGATGTCTATAGCTGTAGCCTCCCCAGCTGAATTGGGAGATGCTTCTGGTTTAAGCGAAGCTTCAGCAAGAAAAGTTATTCAGGCAGCCAGAAAAATGATGAATTTGGGTTTTGAAGATGCTTCAGAATATCTAAAAAAGAGAGAGGAGATATTTAAACTTTCAACTGGCAGTAAAAATTTTAATGCTTTAATCGGTGGCGGGATTGAAACAAAAGCTATAACTGAATTATTTGGTGCTTTTGGTTCTGGAAAAACACAGATTGCACATGCTTTAGCTGTTAATGTTCAGCTTCCGAGAGAAAAAGGAGGAGCTAGCGGAAAAGCAGTTTATATAGACACAGAAGGAACATTCAGGCCGGAGAGAATTAAACAATTTGCAGAAGGTATCGGAGCAGATCCATCTAAGATATTAAAAAATATTTTGGTTGCCAGAGCATTTAACTCAGACCATCAAATGTTACTTTTAGAAAAAATTCCGGAGATGATTAAAAATGGAGAACCCATCAAATTATTAGTCATAGACTCATTAACAGCCCATTTTAGGGCAGAATTTACTGGGAGGGGTCAATTAGCAGACAGACAACAGAAATTAAACAGATATATCCATCAGCTTTCAAAATTATCTGATCAATATAATTTAGCTGTTTTGGTTACAAATCAGGTTATGGCAAATCCAGCAATGATGTTCGGTGACCCAACAACAGCAATTGGGGGTCATATTGTAGGACACGCTTCAACATTCAGGGTATATTTAAGAAGAGGAAAAAAAGATTCGAGAGTTGCCAAGTTAATAGACAGTCCGAATTTGCCAGACAATGAAACAGTTTTCTTTATAACAACAAATGGAATAGCAGACGAAGAATCTTAATTATTTTTATTTTTAACAAAAACACCCAAACCAAGAAGTGATTTATCCGGCTTGAACAAAAATCTTCTACTTTGAACTGTGTTCATTACATTCAACATTGTTTTGTCCATTGCTATAAAAGCTCCGGTTGCATTTTCCTTTAATTTTTCTTCAATAAAATTCATAAATGACTCTAAATTCTCTACAGGATATATATCAAAGAAATCATCTTCAAAGTTCAAAATACTTCCACCCGGATCTAATTCCCATGTTTTAAATTTGTCTTCAAAAAGAAGATATATATTACAGTTTTTTAATTTTACAAGTTCCGGAATAATAGTCATCAAATAAGTTATCTGATGAAATTCCCTCTTTTCTTTATCATGAGTTTTCTCTGCCATCTTCTCTTTTTGTTAATATCCCATCTTTTATATTTATAAAACTTTTTATTCTCTACTATACAATAACCTTAGCCCCTTTTCAATCTAGAAACATATCTTTTTATCCTTCTTATCATCGTTTCTTCAAAATCATTTGGCTGAAAAATATGCAATCTTTCTCTTTTAAAGCTAGAAATTATCGAATCAAATACTACCCTGAATGCAAACTCGATAGCCAAAATAATTCCCAGTATTATTATTCCAAAAATAAGAAAAATGAGCACGGCTGGGATAGCCAAAATCTTAAAAAATATTGATAATATCCCTTCAGCAACCATTTTAACATAAGAAAAATAGCATATAAAAACCTAATGTAACAAGAATCTTAAAATTTTTCTAATGTAGAAAATAATTATTTTCCCTTCTTTAAATCTTCAATAAATAAATTTAGTTTTTTATGATTACCAAATAAATCAAAAATATCCCTCATGTTTATACCTATTTTTTCTAAAAATTCAGAGAAAGAATATATTTTGTATTTTTCATAATCCAATTCATTTATCTTTCTAAGTTTTATTCTTCCTTTTTCTATCAAATCATTTATAATCCTTTGTAAATAATCACCAATCATATCATTCTGAAAACAATAATCATAACATTCGCCATAAGCTTCTCTGTAATCCTTTTTAGTTTCCTTTGGACTCATCTTTTTTATATTTCCATATTGTGTGTAATTATCAATAAATAATCTATGATCAAAATTCTGGCAATGAGCGAATTTGTCCAAATTAACCTCCTTATCCTTTGAAAAAAATGGAGTTTTTGCTAATGGAAAGACTCTACACACAATAGGCATGATTAGATATATAGAACAAGAATTATTTTCCAAAAATGGGCATGGTTCATTAAACATAGCATAACCCATACAAAAAGCTATTTTGGATTTTTTATCGAAAAAAGCTGAAATGGGTTTTATGTTAACACTAATATTTTTTTCAGATGCAGCATTTTTTATTTTTTCAACTTCCCATTCCCACAAAGGCAAACCTTTTCCTTTTCCAAATTTCTTACAACAGAACCCACATTTTCTACATTCAAATTTAATCATTATGGTTAAATATAAAGAATTAAAAATTAATAAATTTACACCCTCACGAGGTCCTAAAAAATCCTGCGATTTTTGGGACAGCTGAATTTCTTTCTAAATTCATTTGATTTGAACCATGGAATGCCCCCATCCGGACTCGAACCGGAATCATTTCCTCCGCAAGGAAACATTCTATCCACTGAACTATGGGGGCTTATCAACCCAATTAACTATATATCAAAAACATTTATAAACCCTCTATTTTTCTTTTCACTATGATTGACAAATGTATCAGTTGTAGTAAAAAAATTGTGAATGAGGGTGTTAAATTCAAATGTCCCTCATGTTTAAAAGAGAATATCTGCAGATGCGATGCCTGTAGAAAAAAAGCTGTTCAATACAAATGTAAATGTGGTTTTATCGGTCCTTAAATTTAAAAATATGAAAATGAAACATTTTCAATTGCCAAAATTTCGGAGGAATTTTTAGCATGATAATAGCGCAATTAAAAGTTATGCCTTCTTCACCGGAAGATGATTTAACAAAGATAGAATCTAATGTAACGAAAAAATTAGAGGAGCTGGAAGCCAAATTACACAAAAATGAAAGACAACCAATTGCTTTCGGATTAAACGCTTTGATTTTCACAATTCTTTGGCCGGATAAAAGATCTTTAGATATAGTTGAAGAGGAAATTGCCAAAATTGACAACGTTCAGTCAGCCGAGATTATTGATGCAAGACGTGCAGTTGGATAATTATTTAAATCTAAATTCTTTAATTTTACAATGGCATTGGCAAAGGAACAGGCAGAATTGGTCAAAAAACAGATTTATCAGCAACTTGAAAAATTTCCTTCTCCACAAACAGATGCTCTGAAAAAACAGATAGAAAAAATGTCTCCTTCTGAACTTGAAGAGTTTATAAAACAACAGCAAAAAATGTCCTCTCAGAAAGAAGGAATTGAAGAAACATCCTGTTTATTCTGCAATATTGCTTCGGGCAAACAAAAATCAATAAAAATATATGAAGATTCTAATGTTATAGCTTTTCTTGATATAATGCCTGCTTCAAAAGGGCATACATTGCTTATTTCAAAAAATCACAAACAATTTCTAAATGATTTTTCAAAGGAAGAGATAGCAGAAATTTTTGATTCTCTAAAAAAAGTTGATAAATTATTGATTAAGTCCTTAAAAGCAGAAGGTTCTAATATACTTATAAATCAGGGAGAAATTGCAGGTCAGAGAATTCCTCATTTTTTTATAAATATTATACCAAGATATAATGATGACAATATAAATCTGGATTTTCCAAGAGAAAAAGCTGAAGAAAAGGATTTAGAAAAAATTGCCTCTTCCATAATATCGGAGAAATCAAAAGAAGAAGACAAAAAAGAAAAAGAAAAGAAGAAGGAATTCCGAGATAAAACAAAAAAAGAGATAAGGAAAATTCACAAGTCAACACCTTCAAGATTTGCAGAATTTGTTTAGAGCAATAAGTTAACTAATTCTAAAAATAAATTCCCGAAGATAAACGTTAAAATAAAAGCTATCAGAAAAACAGGAATGAACGGAACACCTTTTTTAATTTTTATTTTTCTTCCTTCATCAAAGTTTTCTTTGATTAATTTAAGTTCTTTTTCATTTATACCATCCCATTTATATTTTATTATCTTTTCCTTAATTTTAATTTCCTCAGCAAGCCATTCTCCCTCGGTTATGTCTTTTACTGAAATTTCATAAATCATTCCGTTCTCCTGGACAGGTTTGATGATAACATAAATCCACGGCAAAATCATCAAAACCAAGAATATTGGACCAATGAAATTTATCCTCAAAATAAAAAACGTAACAGCTAAAACAAGGCTTAAAGATGAGATTATAATTATCGCAAACTTTCTTTTTAAAAATAAATTTTTAACTTCGTTTTTTATCCTCGACCATTTTAAAATTGTAAGAATAAATGCAAAAATAAGGGTATAAACTAAACCGACAAGCAGTAAATTCAATACAAACTGGAAAATAAAAAATTTGTCCAGAAAAATGTATGAACTGATAATCTTTAACGAGCTCATATTGGCTATTGCAGCTCCAATCCCCATCAATAATTTTGCATCTCCCCCGGAAAAAATTCTACCATAATAAAAAGCTATTCCCAAACCAACAAATACCAAAAATCCAGCCAATCCATAAAGTAAATATGAATAATTTGAAATGGTTAACGGCTTAATCAATATACAAGCTATAGCCCTGACTGCCAATCCTAAAATAATAAAACTGAAACTTAGCCAATTTGGAACCTCTCTTCTTTTAATGTCTGTAACAGAGGCAATTATAAGGTAAATAAAAGTTATAGCTATTAGAATATAATCCGCAAAAATTAAAACCTGCTCCATAAAATTAAAAGTTTATAGTTATTTTTATATCTTTTGAAATGAAAAAAAATTATACTAAAAACAAAAACACAGTTTTCTGTTTTTAGGATACTGAAAATTGTAGATTAGAATAATAAAATCAAAAGAAATAAAGTGGCAATTTTCATCATTTGATTGTTCTCAAATGACCGCCCTTTTTGTAAACTCTGTATCTTCTCTTGGCTTTTTTGTCGCTTTTTGATTTCCTAGAACTTGGACAACAATAGTCAGACATCATTTTTTCTTTTTTTCTTTTTCTTCAATCTCTTTTATTTTGTCTTCGATACCTAATTTTTCCAAAATCTCTTTATATCTGTTTCTTATTGTTACCTCTGTTATTCCTGCAACATCAGCGACTTCTCTCTGCGTTTTCTTTTCTCTGTTTAACAAAGCAGCAACATATAATGCAGCTGCAGCTATTCCTGCAGGGCCTCTTCCGGAAGTTAATTCCTCCTTTGTTGCTTTGTTTAATATCTCCACAGCTTCGCTCTGAGTTTTTGGACTCAATTTCAAAACAGATGCAAATCTAGAAATATAATCTTTTGGATTGCTTGCCCTTATAGTTATTCTAAGCTTTCTCATTATAAATCTGTAAGTTCTTCCTATTTCTTTTCTCTCAACTTCGCTTGCAACAGAAATTTCATCCAATGTTCTTGGAATTTGGTAAGTTCTGCATGCAGCATAAATACATGATGCTACTACAGATTCCATAGAACGGCCTCTTACTAAACCTCTCTGCAACACTAAAGTATAAACTCTTGATGCCTCTTCCCTTACAATATTAGGCAAATCTAAAAAAGATGCAACCCTTCTCAATTTGGCCATGGCAAGCCTTAAATTTCTTTCAATCGACGTTGAAACTCTTTCCTGCCACTTTTTCAGCCTGAAATATTTTCTTGTTTTCTTGTTGCTTCCTAATTGATAAATATCATGCACTTCTCCGATATTTGTTGTCAGACCTTTGTCAAATTTCTGCATTGATAACGGGGCGCCAGATCTTCCTTTTTTGGAAGACTCCTCATCAAACTGTCTCCACTCTTTTCCGAGATCAATTATCTTGTCCTCGATTATTAAACCACAATTTGCGCATACTACCTCCCCTCTTTGTTCATCATGCATTATTTTTGTAGAACCACACTCAGGACATTTTTTACGTTCTGCCATTTTAATCATACGAAAGACTTAAAAAGGTTTCGAATTTTTGATTTATAAATCTTTCTGTGGTTTATAAACCGTCTTTTTCTCAATAAATTCTTTTTTAATGCTCTTTCCAAATTTATGAGCCAGATGCAGTGGCAGAATCCTTTTATATTTTTCATCTACAAACTGTTTAGATATTTCAACTGTCTGTTTTAAATTTATTAAATGTCCGGGACTTGCTAGAACAGGATTGCTTCCGTCTTTTGTTTTTATAAATTCACCGACAATCTTTCCCTTAAAAATCAATTCATTGCCTTTAATTTCACCGCATAAAGGTCTTGATGATATGCCTATTGTAGGCAAATTTACAGAAATTCCGAAGTGAGATGCCAAACCGAGTCCTCTCGGGTGGTCTATTCCATGACCATGAACAAATATTAAATCCGGTTTGTTTTCAAGCTTATCAAAATCCTTCATTAAAACAGGCAGAGCCCTATAAGCCCTATATTCCAGCAAATAGGGAAATCTTGCCTTACCCATAAAGAACTTCTGTTCTATAATTTCTTTTTCTTTGTCTATCACTATAATTGATGCTATTAGATTATTGATATAATCAACAACCTCGCAACCAGCAATGTAATTTACATCTTCATAATTTATTTTCTTTTTGATATCTACCAAACTGCTGAGCTTTTTTTGCTCTTCATTAAGCTTTGCAATGTCTATGTTATACTTGGCTATAAGTTTGTCAATCATCTCTTTTTTCATGTATACTCGAGTTAATTAAAATTTAAAAATTTATGGAATTATAAACCAAAAGAAATTTAAACCAAAGCTATGTTAATTCAATATGTTCGGAAAGAAAAAGAAAGAAAAATGTGCAAGATGCGGATTTGAGATGGATAAAAGTTTTAGCTTCTGCCCCAAATGTGGTATGCAGTTAAGACCGGTGGATTACAAAGAAGATGACATATTCAGTATTGATGAATTCGGATTTAATACAAATGCAATAATGGCTGCAGCAATGAAAATGGCAAATAATATAATGAAGGAATTTGAGAATAACATGGAAAAACCAAAAAAAGAAAAAGATGTTATAAGAAGCGGGATAAGTATAAACATTAAATCCGACGGTGGAAATCCTCAGATTAAAATAACTCCTATGGGCGAGATGAAAGAGACTATCAAGGTTAAAGAGAATATTGGAAAAACAGTTGTTGATGAAAAGAAAATATCCAACAAACTGACGAAACAGCAAGTTGAACAGTTAAGTAAGCTTCCGAAAGAAGAACCTGCAACGAAAATAAGAAGACTAACTGATAAGATTATCTATGAAATTGATCTGCCTGGTGTGAAGGAAAAAGATATTTTTGTTCAGAAATTAAAAAATAGTATCGAAATTAAAGCAATGAGCAAAGACAAGGCATTTTTCAAATTAATCCCGATAAATCTGCCTATTTTAAATTATTCTATCCAAGATAACAAATTAATTCTCGAATTAAAGCCAGAGGATTAGTAATGGAAAATAAAAAAAAGAAATATGTAAAAATTTGTCCGAAGTGTAATTCTTTGGATGTAAAAATTGATATGCAGGGGGCTTTAGTTGCTTTTGGTCTGCCTGCAATCTACATCTGCAATGACTGCGGTTTTAAGAGTTATATTTTTCCGGAAATTGATTTGAATGAAGTGGAAAAATAATCAAACTCAATTAAGAATCTTGTTGTGGTTGTATTGCTTCAACTTTTGTTCCGCATTCAGGACAAAATTTTTCGTCTCCAAGAAGTTTTAGTCCACAGCTTTTGCACATCGGCACAGGTTTGTCCTTGTCAATTATTGTTTTATATCCAGATTTTCCGGAGATAAGTTTGCCAAATATATCTGCAACTTGCGGATCATCCATGTATTTTCTCAAATCTCTGCAACCACCTGCTGTTAAAGCCATTTTTCTCCGTTTATAATATTTCTGTTGTTTTTAATTATTTAAATCTTTCTTAATGTTAAATTTTTTACTTTCAAAACAAACTATATACTCCAGAATATATTTTAGAACCCATTTGATAATAGTAAAGGGAAACCTTTAAATACTATTTTTTCTTAAAAATTATAATTAAAATGATCGTAAGAGAAGAATTTTTAAGCAGGCTAAGAAAAATATTTGGTTTGAACCTTTACGAAGCAAAAATCTGGACAGCACTTTTGTCGAGAGGAGTTTCTACAGCTGGTGAACTAAGTGACATAGGAAATGTTCCTAGATCAAGAACTTATGATATCTTAGAAAGCTTAGAGAAAAAAGGTTTTATTGTAATGAAACTGGGAAAACCAGTAAAGTTTATTGCCTTAAAACCGGAAGAAGTTATAGAAAGAGTAAAAAGAAATTTGGTTGTAGAAGTTCAGGAAAGTCATAAAAGACTTGACAAAATGAAAGGCAGTGACGTTCTGAATGAATTAAAGCAATTGCATACAGATGGTATAAAATATGTCCAGCCAAATGATTTGAGTGGAGCTATAAGAGGAAGAAATTCATTGCACAATCATCTTGATATGATGATTAGAGGTGCAGGAAAATCAATAACCTTTGTAACAAGCGGTGAAGGACTTAACAGAAAATTTGAAACATTAAAACTTTCATTACAAAAAGCAAAAAAGAGAGGCGTAAAGATAAGATTTGCCAGCCATATCAGTGCAAAGAACATAAAAATTGCAAAAGAATTGGCAAAAATAGCGGAAGTAAGAGAGATGAAAGACATAAAAGCACGATTTGCAATCATAGACAGCAAAGAATTAATGTTTATGGTTCTTGACGACGAGGAAGTGCACCCAACTTACGATGTAGGTATATGGGTAAACACAGAATTTTTCGCAAACGCCTTGGAACAATTGTTTGAGTATGCCTGGACAAAGATGAAACCAGTAAAGTAAGCAAAGTAAAAAAGGGGTTCAGAAAGAAATTTATTTTTATTTAGTAATTTCACCAAACAAATAGTGAGGCATAGCTTTCTTTATTTTTACTTTTAAAAATTTTCCTAGCAAATCTTTTCCACCGTTAATAATAACTATCCTGTAATTTTCATCTCTTGCCTGCATTGTGTTTGAAAAACCATCTCTGTCAACCAAAATTTTTAATTCTTTATCAAAAAATAATTTATTTTTTTCCTGAATAATCTTTAAATGCAGATTCATCAGTTTTGTAGCTCTTTCTTTTTTAACTTCATCATCAATCTGTTTTAACAAAGCTCCTTTAGTTTTTTGCATCGGCCAGTATTTGCTTATGTTCAAAACTTCCGGCTGAATTTTTTTTATTAAATCAAAAGTTTCATTGAAATCTTTTTCTGTTTCATAAGGATATCCGGCTATAATATCTGTGGAAATTACTGAATCAGGAAAAACACTTCTGAATTTTTCTATAATTTTTTCAACTTCTAAAACTTTGTAAGGCCTGTTCATCTCCTTTAAAATTTTATCTGAGCCTGACTGAATCGGTAAATGTAGGAACTTGAAGAATTTTTCATTTTTGAAAATTTCAATCAAATTATCAATAAAATATTTAACATGCTGTGGGTTAGACATGCCCAAACGAACTTTAAATTTTCCTTTTATTTTTGAAATTTCCTTTAATAAACTTACCAATTCATATTTTCCCTTTT
Organism: Candidatus Pacearchaeota archaeon CG10_big_fil_rev_8_21_14_0_10_31_59; assembly: GCA_002763115.1. Lineage (GTDB taxonomy): Archaea > Nanobdellota > Nanobdellia > Pacearchaeales > CG1-02-31-27 > CG1-02-31-27. The sequence goes on along the minus strand of PFCW01000002.1, from coordinate 99,289 downwards.
CTTTTCCGTAAGCTCCACAGTCCTGCGAAGTTAGCCAGATTTCTTTTGCTCCTTGACTTAAATCATTTTCAATCTGCTTTATTATTTTTTCCTTTTCAAAGGAAAATAAATTTCCTTTTGCCAGTTTTGTTGCACAATAAGAACATTTTCCAAGACAACCTTCTGAAATCTGGACAATTGAGATTATTTTTTCTGTTGAAATTTTGTCAAGGCAAATATTTTCAGATTTTTTATCAGAAATTATCAATGTTTCTTTTCCTTGTTTTAGATTATTAAGAACATTAATGGTATCTTTAATTGAATTTACAGAAACCAAGCCAAGAAGACATTTTTTATTGCTCTCTTTTACAGTTTCAATTATTTTTTTTGTATAAACATTTGACATGCATCCAGAAACAATAATGTATTTCTTTTTTGAAAGAAGTTTTAATCTTTCAATCATTCTATTGAAAGTCGGACCTTTGACAATGCAGGTGTTAAGAACAGCAACTTCAGCTAGTTTAATGTCTTTGACAATTATATTCCCTTGTTTTTCCAGAAGTCCTGCAATTATCTCTGAGTTACTCAAATTCGCGGAACAGCCATAAGATTCGATGTAAATGTTCATGAATTTAATTCATCAATGGGACTTTTTATATTTATTGAAAATTTATGAATCAATTAAAATTTCCAGAATCATTGTTCAAAAACAAGGCTTTCAAGCCTTGTTGAACACA
>PFCW01000002.1:97966-98559 GCA_002763115.1 Candidatus Pacearchaeota archaeon CG10_big_fil_rev_8_21_14_0_10_31_59 | reverse complement strand
TCGTTAAACTTCATAAACAGAACGAGAAATTAGGAAATGCTTTGCACTATCATATAACAAAAGTTTAACGGTTCGCTACGCTCACCCAAATTTTTGCCAACCATAATTAAAATAAAACGAGGGGGAGTTCCTAGTCCTACGGACATCTACTCTGCTACGCAGAAATTGATATGTTGGCAAAAACTACGGCACCAGTCTAGTTTTCGGCGGTAAAAAAACTCTGCGGACGCAGGTTTCCCACACTTGCGTATGGGAAACGAACTTAACAGGAATTATACGCAATCGGATTTTCTTTTCTTAGAAAACAAAAGTCGGGGGCACATACTTTATAAGAAAGATACTTCAATCAAAAAATAAAAATCCCGCCCACCCATATCCTGATAAGAAAAACGTTTTTCAACAAAACCTATCAGTTTAGTTTTGTTGTCCAGAGGAAGGCTCTTTATTTTCTTCCTCCTTTTTTTTCTGTTCTTCTTTCTTCTTCTTTTCTTCTTCCGTTTCAGGAGTTGGTTCCTGTTGCGGATTTTCTGCTGGTTTTTCAGCAGTTTGTTGTTTTTGTTTTTCTTCTGTCATTTTAGTTCACCATTTAAAAG
>PFCW01000002.1:90602-97956 GCA_002763115.1 Candidatus Pacearchaeota archaeon CG10_big_fil_rev_8_21_14_0_10_31_59 | reverse complement strand
CAATTATTTGCTGTCGCACAACTTTTGAAAAGAAAATCTGACTTCTGCGGTTTTTTCCTGCGGGAAAAAATCCTCGACCACATTGCATTCTCCTTCCTTCGGTCGTCGGGGCGTATAACAGCGATTAGTTGCAATTTGCCCCCTCGCTACGAAACGGAAAACGAACGGAAGCCCCCGCCTTTAAAAAAAGAAAGCTTTTATAAATATTTATAACTCGAATGATAAATATGAAGAAAATACTATATACATTTTTGCCATTGATTACTATACTAATCCTTGCACTCTCCCTTAGCTTTTTCCCCATTACTTGGATAAACTACTTATTGATTATAGGTGTCGCATTAGGACTTTTGCCATTAATTCTTGAAATTTTTTCTTCCTTCAAAGCGAAAAAGTTTGATTTAGGATTTCCGGTTGTAATTACTATCCTTATTTTATTATTCTTAGGACAAATTAAAATAGCGGCAACTTTTGTTTTACTGATTCTTTTTGGAAAAATTTTCAAGGAATATATTTTGTGGCGAGTTAAAGAGTCAGTAAAGAATATTTCAGAATCATTGCCTAATACCACTTTTGTGAAAAAAGAGGATATTCTTGAAGTAAACATTTCTGACATCAGGAAAGGTGATACTGTAATCATTAAAGTGGGAGGTAGGGCACCGGTGGATGGGATTCTTTTAACCAAAGAAGCTTCTTTTGATGAGTCAGTGATTACCGGAGAATCAAAACCAGTCAAAAAGAAAAAAGGAGAAAAAATAATTGCCGGAGCTATAAACCTAAGTGATTATGTAGAAATGCAAGCCATTGATACTAGTGAAAATTCTACTATAGCCCTAGTTCAGAGATTAGTAGAAGAGGCTCAATCAAAAAACGCTCCACTATCATATTTCACCAACAGATACGCGGTAATTACCAGTTTAATTGCATTAGTATTAGTAATGGCGATGTTTTTTATACGGCAGGATATTTTACAATCTTTAGCTCTATGGGTTGCACTAGTGCCAGTTATTTTTGCCATAATTGTGCCTGTTGCCACAACAATAGGGATAAGTCTTTTAGCCAAAAGAGGAATTTTAGTAAAGAATGCTGAAGCACTTGAAAATCTCACTAAAGTCAATACGGTTGTTTTTGATAAAACTGGTACACTAACCAAAGGTTCTCCAGATATAAAAGAGATTATTGCATTTTCATCTTTTGATCAAAAGAATTTGCTTCAATTAACGGCCAGTGTCGAAAAATATTCGGAGCATCATCTCGCTCGTCCCATCATTAAAAAGGCAAAAGAGGAGGGTTTAGCATTTTTTCCTATAGAAAATATTCAAATTTTAAAAGGCAAAGGAATTTCAGCTAATTACAATAAAAAAAAGGTCTTGATTGGTAATTCAAAATTGATGAAAGAATGTGGTATTTTTATCTCGGATAACATAGTAACAGATGTAGAGAAAAAAGAAAAATCCGGCGATTCTATAATTTTTGTTGCTTTAGATAAGAAACTCATAGGAGTCATCGTTATGGCTGACCTACTAAGAGAAGAAGCCAAATCAGTTCTCGAAAAATTGAAAAAAATGGGGTTTAAGTTGGTCATACTCACGGGAGATAACAAAATTGTTGCAAATAATATTGCAAAAGAACTCGGCGTTATCGAAATACACTCAGAACTTTTGCCTGAAGATAAAATAAACTTCATTAAGAAAGTTAAACGTAATGGGGAAAAAGTAATCATGGTTGGTGATGGCATCAATGATGCACCAGCTTTAGCTGAAGCGAATGTTGGAATTGCTATGGGATTAAAAGGTGTAGATATTACCTTGGAATCGTCTCAAGTTGTTTTGATAAATAACGATTTGACTATGTTACCCGAAATTATAACTTCATCCAAAAATATCTTTAGAATAATTAAAAACGATCTGGTTATAGCAACCACGATACATGTTTTTACTGCCATATTAGTTATTTTTAATATAATTGGCATATTTGGAAGTACCATTTTTCATCAAATAAGTTCCACAATAGTATTATTAAATACTATGAGGCTCTTTTCAATTAATAGACGAGAAAATTTACGGCGGGGGCTTCCTGACGACGAACGAAAAACGCTCGGGAGCAAACTTTGATTTTTTGCCTTCGGCATCGTTGCACTAAAAATTACATCTCCCCCAGCACCGGAATATTCAAAAGTTCTAGACATTTCTTCAAAGTTTCATAGAAAGATTTTACAATCATTAATCTTTTGTCTTTTTCTTTTCCTTTTTCACTCAAAACAGGGCAGTTTTCATAGAAAGAGGAGAATTCTCTTGCTAATTCATAAGAATAATTTGCAATCAGATTTGACTTGTATAATTCTGCTGATCTTTTTACTATTTCTTCAAACAAACTTATTTTTTTAACCAAATTAAATTCAAAATCATTCAGATTTTCTATTTTAATTTTATTTATCTTTTCTTTTAGTAAGATCTTCCCTGCTCTTACCAAAGCATACTGCAGGTAAGGACCTGTATCACCATCAAAACTTATCATTTTATCCCAGTCAAATTCAACATCCAAAATCCTGTCGCTGCTTAAATCCGAGTAAACTATGGAAGCAATTGAAATCTTGTCAGCAACTTCATCTTTGTTTGCTAGTTTTGAATTTTTTTCCTTTATCAACTTCAAAGCAAGTTCTTTACCCTTGTTCAAAACATCTTCCATGAAAATAACTTTTCCTTCTCTTGTTGACATTCTGCCTTCTTTTAATCTCATCCATCCGAATGGAACATGGAAACATTTTTCTGCAAGTTTTTTATCAATCCTGCTTATAGCAGAAAAAACCTGTTTGAAGTGCAGTGTCTGTTCGCTTCCAACAACATAAAGAATTTTTTCTGGTTTGTATTTTTCTTCCCGGTAAAATAATGTAGCCAGTTCTCTTGTGGCATAAGTTGATGCCTCATCTGATTTTTTTAACATGCACGGAGGCATATCCTCAACTTCAACAACCAAAGCTCCTTCACTTTCTTTGGCTACCTTGGAAAATCTTTTTACTGTTTTTTCAATGTCTTTTGCATAAAAACTTTCGCCCAAATAAGTGTCAAATTTAACATTTAATCTGGAATAAATTCTATCAAACTCTTTTAATGACAAATCTTTAAACTCCTCCCACAACTTGACATTTTCTTTGTTCTTATCTTCAAGTTTTTTGAATTCTTCCCTCGCTTTTTCATTTAAATCTTCATCTTTTTCATCTTCTTTATGAAACTTAATATAAAGTTCAAGAAGATATTTTATAGGTTCTTTTTTCAATTGTTCTTTTTTACCCCATTTTTTGTAGGCGTAAATTAATTTTCCAAACTGGGTTCCCCAATCTCCAAGATGGTTGTCTCTTATAACTTTATAGCCCAAATAATCAAAAATTTTGTATAAAGAATAACCAATTACAGTTGACCTTAAATGCCCTATGCTGAATGGTTTTGCAATATTTGGCGAAGATAAATCAATAACAATTGTTTTGTTTAGCTTTTTATGTTTCCTCTCAGTTTCATTTAAAACATTCTCGGAAAACTTTTCTTTGTTTACAAAGAAATTTAAGTAAGGACCAATAGCTTTAATCTGTTTGAAAAGAGATGTTAATTTTATCCTGTTTTGCAATTCTTTTGATATTTCTACAGGTGATTTTTTAAATTCTTTTGCGAGAATAAAACACGGAAATGCAAAATCCCCAAATTCTGGCTTGGGAATTTCAATTATCTGCAAAATTTCTTCTTTATTTAACTTCGTTTCTTTTGCTATAATTTCAGAAACTTCTTTTTTGAAATCCATAATCTAGTAAAGAATAGAAAGTTTTTAAGTTTTAGTCTTCAAAATATTTTCCTTTTTCTTTTTGCTTTCTGTCCAAAACACTGTCTGGTTTGTTTATTCTTGGCCTTAATGTTTCTTCATCTCTTCTCACCGTTATATTTAATTCCTTTAATAATCTGTTTAGACCTTCTGAAAAATCCAACGATTTTGATGTTTCTCCATTTTTTCCAGCTTCTCCGGAAAAAACTAATAAAGAATCTGCGACATAACTTAAAAACAACAAATCATGGTCAACTACAAAACATGCCTTACTTTTGTTTGCTATAATCTCGTTTATTGCTTTTGCAACATTTAAACGCTCTTCAACATCGAGATAAGCTGAAGGCTCATCAATTAAATACAAATCAGCGTCTTTGCTCAAGCATCTTGCAACTTCTAATCTTTGCAATTCACCTCCGGACAACTCTTTTATTTTTTTTATATTTAGCATTTCCAAAGAAAATAAATGAATCAGATATTTGTCTATTTTCTCTTTTTTAATTATTGCAGCGACCAAATCATCAGAATTAGAATTTAAATATTGCGGTTTGTAAGCAAACTTCATTTTTTTTGAGTCAATTTTTCCTTTATCAATATCAATCTCATTTGCCAGACATTTGACAAAAGTTGTTTTTCCAATCCCGTTTTTTCCTATTATCCCAGTAACAGAACCTTCATTAATAAAACTGGAATTTACATTTAACTTAAAATTCTTGAATGTCTTTGTAAAATTAGGCCAGTCAAAAAGCTTAAAATTCGATTTCTGCTTTTGTTCTATCTTAAAAAATTTAATCGGCTTGTCCCTGAATCTGATATTATCTTCTTTCAGAAAACCTCCAAGATATGTATTGACAGCTGTCTTTGAAGTCATTACTGTTGAAACAACACCGTAATCTGATGGATTGCCGTAAAAAATATTTATATAATCAGTCAGAAAATCCAGCATAAGCAGATCATGCTCTACGACAATTACAGCTTTTTTTTCAGAAACAATTTTTCTTATAAAATTGCTTATTCTTATCCTCTCTTCAATATCTAAATAAGCCAACGGTTCATCAATAAAATAAACATCAGCGTCTTTCAAAAATGCTATTGCTATGGATACTTTCTGCAGTTCCCCCCCCGATAATTGATTAAGCTGTCTGTCCAGAAAATTTTCGATGTTTAATTCAGAAACAATCTTCCCAATTTTTTTCTTGTCTTTTTGTATTTGAGATATTACATCAGAAACTTTTACTTTTGAATTTCCCAACTCGGATAAATTCTGGGGTTTGTATGAAATTTTTATTTTATCTATATTCTCAAAATAATTCAATAACTCCGAGCCTTTGAAATATTCTTTAATCTCTTTTTCCTCTGCTTTTTCTCTCCCAAAATTTATCTTTAAATGTCCAGAGAATATTTTTAATGTTGTTGACTTACCAATCCCATTTTTTCCAAACAATCCCAAAATGCTTCCGAATCTCAACAAAGGCAGTCTGTATAAAGCAAATCCGTTTTTGCCGAAACGGTAAATCAAATCTTTATCCAATTTTTCAGGAAGATTTATTATGCTTATTGCATTAAAAGGACAGCGATTCTGGCAGATTGCACAACCAATGCATAATTCTTCACTTATTGAAGCTTTTTTTTCTATTATAATACAATCTTCTCCTTTCCTGTTTACAGGGCATAATTTGCTGCATAATTTACCGCAACTTTCAGGATTGCATTTTTCCTTGTGGACTATTGCTATTTTCATATCAAAATTTCTCCGAAATTTTGGGATGCTTGAAATTTTTGATTTCAATCATGTTTAAAAGAAAAATTAGGACTTTATAATTGTTTTTAATTCATCTACATTTTTTGCTTTCATAATCCTTTCCCTCAACTTCCGAGAATTTTCCAATTCTTTTGTAAGATAAATTGCATGTTGTTTAGCTCTGAAAAAATATTCATTAGATTTTAAATTGTATTTATCACATAATTCCATATAATCAAATAGGAAATTAATTTTATCTTTTTTGTTTATATCTAACCATCTCTTATTTCTTAAATAGAAAAAAATCTGTTTGAATAAAAATGGATTTTTTAAAGCACCTCTTCCTATCATCAAACCATCAACTTTTGTCTGCAACATTTTTTTTGCTGATTCCAAATCAATAATATTACCATTTCCAATGACTGGTATGGAAACATTTTCGTTTATCTCGGCAATTGCTTCATAATTTATATCTCCGGAATAACCTTGTTCAATAGTTCTTCCATGGATAAATATAGCGTCAGCACCAGCTTTTTCTATTGCTTCTACAACTTTCAGATAAGTCAGATGTTTTTCATCTTTTCCCAATCTTATCTTTGCTGTAACCGGTTTTTCTGTGTTCCTTTTTATTTCTTTAATTAATTCGGAAACTTTTTCAGGATAGTTTAATAACCAAGAACCAGCTTTCTGTGTTACTATTTTTTTTACAGGACATCCAAGATTAAAATCGATAATATCACAATTATTTTTTATTTTTTCAACAGCATTCTTTACTCTTGATATTTCTGAGCCAAACAATTGAATTGCAAATGGCTTTTCCTCCTCACAGGTTTTTACCAATTCCGGGGTTTTCTTGCTGTTAAAATAGAATCCATTAATAGAAATCATTTCCGAAACAGTCAAGCCAGCCCCAAGTTTTCTACATATTAATCTGAATGGCAAATCACTAAAACCAGCCATTGGAGCTAACACTAAATTATTTTTTATCTTTATATTTCCAATTTTTAGTGTTTTCATAAGTTTTATTAACAAAATATAACTTAAAACATTAACGCCTCTGTAGCTCAGTGGTAGAGCATCTGCTTCGTAAGCAGGGGGTCACAGGTTCAAGTCCTGTCAGGGGCTTTGATTCTTTTTTCCTTTTTTCTAAAATTAGCTTCTCCTTTTTCTGCAAAATTCTTCATTAGTAAATGTAGTTGGTTCCTGATAAAATAAAAAGGTTTTAGAATACAATATTCCCTAGTCTTATGAGCAAGCTCAGGATTTTTTTCTTCAATTTTCCTTTTATAATCTTTTCTTTGTTCTAATGCATCATAAATTCTTAAGGGAATTTCAAATAAACCAGATCCCAATGCTCTTTTTTTATTAAAACATAGGGGATTCTAATTATAAGCTCTAGACAACTTTCAACAAAGAGGCCTAACGAAAGGTATTCCAGGAAAGTTGTATAAGGATGTAACGACGATAATAATGCCACCCCTAATTTTGCAACATTGATAACAGAAACAGCTCCGAGGGCATATAATGAAAAATAATTGGACCTTTTCCCCAAATCTTCACTAAGTTTTTCCTGCCATTTGTAATACACCTCTCCGATACCACCATAAAGAAAAAATTTTCCTACTAATTTGACCGCATTTATCCCAGTATTTAATGCTCTTTCATAAAGAGAAGCATTAGGTTTTCTTTCAACCTTTAAATCTTCAATCCAGTCTAGAACTCTTTCTTCAAGGTTTAAAGTCATTAAACAACAAAGGAAAAGTCATTTTAAAAAGATTTATATAATTTTTAATACAATCTTTT
>PFCW01000002.1:88323-90591 GCA_002763115.1 Candidatus Pacearchaeota archaeon CG10_big_fil_rev_8_21_14_0_10_31_59 | reverse complement strand
AGTGCCTACGCAGGTTCGAATAACCTTTTTCCAGAAAAACGTTAACGAAAAAGCGTGGATGGGGAAAAGGTACGAAAGTCCTGTCTCCCGCATCAATCACAGGATTCGAGAGGTTCGAATATGACAGATTTATGCTTAAATCTGGCAGACAGAAATTCATCAGAATTTTTGTACTATCCCCCGCATAATTAACTTTTTAAACTATTTCTCTTTCTAAATAGCATGCGGGGGTGCCGGAGTGGCCAAACGGGCAGGACTTAAGTGCGAATCCCTTCTTTAGAAAAGAAGGTCTACGCTTTACCCAAAGAAACTTATTTGGTTTCATGGAAAAAAAGCTGCACCTCTTGTAAAGAGAACTAAATCCAAACGAAAGATTTGTTCTTTCTTTAGAAGCCTAGTTTCTTTCTTACAAGAAAGAAAATGGCTAGGAAATCCTGTGGCTTAGTGCCTACGAAGGTTCGATCCCTTCCCCCCGCAGTTTCAATCATTAAAATGCAAAAAATAACAATTGTTGGTGCGGGAAAAATAGGAAGTGCTGTAGCTTTCTCTTTATTACACCTAAAAAATAACATAAGAGAAATAGTTCTTATTGATGTAATAAAAAATTTGGCTGAAGGCGAATCCTTGGATTTGCAACACACAGCCTCAGCAATGAAAAAAAATGTGAAAATTATAGGAACAGAGGATTATTCTTTTGCAAAAAATTCAGATATTGTTGTTATAACTGCGGGAAAAGCAAGGACACCGGATGTAAAAGACAGATTGGACCTTCTGAATATTAATAAAAAGATAATTGATGAAATCCTAAGAAATGTTTTGCATCATAAACCGAAAATAATAATTCTTGTAACAAACCCCGTTGATGTTTTGACTTATTATATCTATAAAAAAAGTAATATGCCGAGAAATAGAATTATAGGGTTTGGCAATTATCTTGATACAGCTAGATTAAACTCCTTAAATTTAAGTGGGATTGTTATCGGAGAACACGGAGAAAACCAGATTTTTCTAACAAAAGAAATAAATGATTCTCAAAAACAGGAATTAAAAAATGTTTCCAAAAAAATAATTGAATTAAAGGGCTATACGCAATATGGACCAGCTTATTGCATAGCAAAAACAATAAATGCCATACTAAACAATACAAAAGAGATTATTCCATGTTCTTGTGTTTTGGAAGGCGAATATGGTTTAAGAGATATAGCTTTGGGAGTTCCGGCAGTTTTAACTTCAGAAGGCGTAAAAATCAAGGAGCTAAAATTAGAAAAAGAGCATATCGAGGAACTAAAAAAAACTGCCGACAAATTACAAAAATTTAAAAATCTCTAAAATCTTATTTAACTATGAAAAGAGGAGCTTTATTGTTAATTTTAATTTTAATGCTTTTAACCTTGTTTATTCAGGGATGTGAAAAGCAGGAGCAAAATAAAGATTCTTGTAGTACAAATTCAGATTGTTATATCGGTGGCTGTTCAGGAACTTTGTGCGGAACAAAAGATTTTATCGAAAATCAGGGATTTACAACCTGTGAATGGAAAGATGAATATAAATGTTATAAACAAACAACGTGTGAATGCATCAATACTAAATGTGCATGGAAACAATCAGAAGAATTTTTGAATTGTCTGGAGGAAAATTAACATGGTAAAAGATAAATATCAAAGAGAAATTCAAACAGCAGTTAACCAAAGTTTATTAAAGGAATTTGGAGCTTCATTAGCAGGTCCAATTTATATACAAGATCCGAAACAATTAGCTTTATTAGCAGATTTTTATAGAAGAAGAGAACAACTTGGAATAAAAACAATTAATCTCTATTCAGACACAGCCAAATATCTGAGTGAATTTTTAGGTGTTCCATTGGGTAAACTTAAAGGAGTTAATATTTATGAAGGTCAGCCAAGGCAAACTCAGCAACAGAATCAGCAAATAGACATAAATCAATTACTTTTGGCAGCTCTGACACAAAGCGCGAATCAATCAGATGGAGCAGTTGAAGGTGCTGATTTGGAAAAACTTGTTGCTTCATTATCTGGAGGAAATGTTTCACCTGGACATACTTATACTTCATCACCAACTTCTAAAAGTAAGGCATATCAGACAACAGAAAGTGTAGCAAAACTTTTTCATGGTGCTTTAGAAAAAGTAAGTGGTTATGCTACTGATGAAACAAAACAAAGATTAGCTTTGGGTTTGGAAGGAGCAAGGGAGTTGATGACATATACTGAATTAGCGAGATTAAGGCAGGAAAAAAATCCACCAAAGGGT
>PFCW01000002.1:52927-88313 GCA_002763115.1 Candidatus Pacearchaeota archaeon CG10_big_fil_rev_8_21_14_0_10_31_59 | reverse complement strand
ACGTTGGAGGTATAGCTTCTGGATTAGAAAAACATTTTGATGAAACAGTATCTGCAGCTCAAGAAGCCGCAAAAAAATATGCAACACCTGCAGCAGTAGCAGCAGTTGTATTAGGCATTTTAGGAATTTTTGCAATTGTTTTCAGCGGAAGCATTACTGGTTATTCTGTATTCGGAAATAATTCAGCTTATCTAAGTTACTCGGGATTAACAGCTCTGTTTTTGGCTTTCCTGGCAGTTGTCTTCGGTTTATTTATATCCATAAAAAACAAAAAAACAAAAATTAAACCAAGAAAAAAGATTAAAAGACATATAAACAGAAAAATTAAGAAAAGAAAACATTAAAAATATTTTTTCAAAATTTTTCTCGAGTTGCTTATATCATCAATATTTTCCGGTTTTATCTCTAAAATTAAAGGAACTTTAAATTTTTTTATCGAATTTCCAATTTTTTTAATATTCATAATACCTTTACTTAAAACCAAATGGTCTTCTCCATTTTTTCCAAAATCACATATATGAATCTCTTTGATACTTTTCTCTAAAACTTTTGGAAATTGTAAAAATCTGTCTTTCATGACAAAATATGAATGTGCAATATCCCATACACAACCAACTTTGCTCTTATCGAATTTTTTGAGAAATTCTTTCATTTCTTCAACATTAGAAATACAATAATCTTTTGAAGGCATATTTTCAATTAAAAACATCTGATTTTTCTTTAAAAGATTCATATTGTCTTTTATATGTTTCTCTAAAACCTCTCTTCCTTTTTCTTTCGAACATTTTTTAGGAACATCAGGATGCAATATAATATATTTTGCATTTAGCTCCTTGGAAAGATGTATTGATTTCTTTAACCAATAACAAGCTTTTTCTTTATCTTTTTTGACAGCAGAACATAAATTAACTTTTTCTTTAGAATACATATGCGGCATATGTACAGAAAAATTTATTTTAGATTTCTCTATAAGTTCAAGAAAAAACACTAAAAATTCATCTAAAAATTTCGAATGCAATTCGATATGATTAAATTTTTCCCCTTTAGCAATCAAAACCTCGATTATCTCCTATATATCTTTAAACTCACTTAAAATCGGTTCTATTGCTATACCTAATTTTTTCATAATATAATAAAATAATCTGTTTATATAAATTTTTTTAAACGATAATCTTAAATATAAGAATGTATTCCTAATATCGGGTCAAGGTTGCAGGCTAGCCCTCTGCTAGATTGCAAATGGGCTTTATGGCAAGCCAAATGCTAGCGAGTGACAAAGAGTAATATTAAGTCTTGTTTCATTCTGTTGACGTTTTGTCCTGCTCGGCTTTGCTTTAGTGAATCGGGTCAGATTCGGAAGAAAGCAGCCCTAATCTAAGGTTAAAGCGCTTGTGGGGTAGCAAAACCGAGGGATTTACAAGGTAACTTTTTATTATTCCTCGAGCAAAACTAGCTGACCCACTTAATTACAATAATTTTTAAATATCCTTAAATTATTTTATTCTTAATGAAAAAAGAATTGCTTTTCATCTTTGTAATTATCTTTTCAATAACTCTTTCATCCACAGAAATATTTATTAATGAAATTCTTTATAATCCTTCAGATTCCCAAGGTTCTGACACGAATGGAGAATGGATAGAAATTTATAATAACGGAGAAAAAGAAATAAATCTTACTGGTTGGATTTTAAAAGATAAGGGAAGCAAAAATTCAACTCTTTACGGAATTTTAAATCCAGATTCCTATGCGATTATAGCGGATAATATCACAAATTTCAATAAGATATGGAACTGTTCCTGTCTTGTTATTGAAGGAACACTTGGTTTGGCGAATTCTCAAGATGAAATCTGGATTTGGAATAATTCTACTTTGGAAGATTATATTAATTATACAAATACAGCTTCAGAAGGAGAAAGTATACAATTGATTAATGAATCATGGTTTAATAATATTCCAAATCCATGCTCCAAAAATAATTATTTCGAAATTGAAGATAAAGAGGAAAATTTGTCTTTATTCTACCAAGAAAAAGTAAATTGCAGTCAAAATTTTTCAATATCAATTTTATCATCAAATTTTGCAGATTCCTTTTATGATATAAAGATAGATATTTTAAGTTTAAACGGAACAAGGATTGGAAAATTTTACGATGGTAATGAATGGATTTCAACAAATTATTATTTTGAATCTGCTTTAATAGTTGATAACAAAATAGGAAACACCTCAATTATATTTAAAATCGAAAATTTTGATGGAAATGCGATATTAAATCCAAAAATAAGAAAAACAAACTCTACATCTTCTAAAGAATTTAACAATAAGAATATTTCTGTTGAATGTAATTTTACTCAACAAAATCAGACATCAAACCAAACACAAAATCAGACCGAGGAAAAACAGAAAGATTCGTATTTAGAAATTTTAGATTATGATAAAAATGTTAATTTTGGCTCTTCTTTTAAATTAAAACTTAAATTTTATAAAGGTGATACAAGAAAATATGCCATTTATATTTATGTTGAAGATTCCGAAGGCGAAAAAGCGAGTGAAAAATCAACCTTGTATCTAAGAGAAAAATATAAATTGTATGAATTAGAAGTTCCAATTGAATTGAATGATAATTGTGACTCTAAACTTAAAGAAGGGAATGGTAATATAATAATAGAAGGCTTGAATCTTGAAGAAAAAGTAGAAATTAATATAGAAAAAAATGAAGAATGTGAGGCAGAAGAAACGAATAACCAAGAAAAAAATAAATCTGCAACTTTAAATTTGAGTGAAGAAGACAAGAAAGAAGAGATTCAAGAAACAAACACTGAAATTTTAACAGAGTTTAATAATCCGCTAACAGGATTTACAGTTTATGAAAATGAAAATATGAAAATCTCGGAAAATATTGCGTGGATTTTATCAATAGTTGTATTGCTTTTTTGCATAATAATCATATTAAAAATAAAAGAATTTTAAAATTTGCCTTCTTGCAAATTTTTTATTATTTTTTCTATTTCCTCAACTAACTCTTCTCTTACATCTCTAATCTTTTTTATTTGTCTGGTTAAAAATTCTTTTGCTTCTTCAATACTCTTTTCACAAATATTTTTAGAGCCAATATCAACGAAAACTTTTTTATTTTCTATTAATTTTGTCTTGACAAATATCCCCGGACCGATTTGAGATAGTATCTCTTTATCATTTGAATTTTCTATTTCATCAAGTCCATTTTTCAAATATTCAATCTCGTTAATCTTTTCCTCTATAACTTGTATTTGTTGTTGTAATTCATTAATCCTTTTTTCAAATAATTTTAACTGAAAAATTTTCTCTGCATCAATTTCATTTTTTTCTTTCATTTTTCTTTTTATCCTTTGTTACTTTTTTGAATTTTTCTTTTATCTTAACAGTTTCTTTTTGCTTAAAACCTTCTTTTTCAAGCTTTTTTATTATATCCTCTTTGGAAATTTTCTTGTCTAATTCTAAATTTTTATCTAAAATTTTCAGATGATTTACATTACATTTTCTCTTTTTGACATAACCATCTATGATAACAAAATTTGTATCTATCTTTTCAATTATAACACAATATTTTCCTTTTTCTCTCCCCATTATTTTTTGGCATATTCTTCCGACTTCCATTTTTAATGTATCTTAAAGATTTTTCTAAAAATTATACTGAAAACTAAGCTTAAAACAAAATAACAAAAAAACCATCCTCCCCCATCTCCAACTATTGGAATATTTTTTCCCCAATAAATAATATTTCCGATTTCAGCAACTTTATACATCTCCTTTAATAAAGCAAAAATTATTATTACAGGTATAAAAGTAAATAGCATAGGTTTAAAACTTAGCTTTAAACTTTTCATTGCTATAGTGCTTAACTCGGAGCTTAATTCTTTTGTCTTCTCAATATTATCTTTGTTCTGTTTAAGCTCTTCTTGTATTTCTTTCTGTCTTTTTTTATTTTCCTCCATCTCTTTTTGATTTGTTGTCCATTTGTAAACAAAAATCAATAACAAAGTTAAAATTGCTGAAACTATGAATATACTAACCAAACCGGGAGGCAAACCTAGCGGTGACCATTTTGCAAACGCTATTACTATATCTAAAAATACCATTTTAATCCGACAATTTTCTCAACACAGGATGCATATCATAAGCATGCTGTTGAGCTATATTTTCATACATTTTGTAAACTATCATAACTGATAACAATAAACCTGTTCCCCTGACCAATGCTCCGAGTAGATCTGCTCCTGCAGCTAATAAACCAACAGCAGCTCCACCCATTACGGTTAGAGGCATTATATATCTTTCTAAAATAGATTCCAAAACTCTTGGATTTTGCCTGAATCCGGGAATAGACATTCCGCTTTTTGCTATATTTTCCGCCTGTTTTTTTGCATCCATACCAGATGTTTTAACCCAGAATACAGCAAATAAAATTGAAAATGCAATCATAAATAATGTGTAACATACAGCTTGAATTATATCTGTAGGTAGTAACCCCCTGGTTATTATTTTTTGTGGTAAATCTACGTGTGAAAACCATTTTAATATTCCCCCGGTTATTACACCGTTACTATCAAAAACAGCAATAAATGCTGACTTGCTTAAACGTCCTATTAGCTGGATATTTGCGAGCAGCGCAGCTGTTAAGATAACCGGAATATTGCTCGCATATAAAAATGCCAGCGGCCATCTGAAACCAAATCCCCGAACTCGGCCAAAACTTAAAGGGATTTCAACTTTCATGGATTGAACATAAACCACAACTAAAAATATTATTACTGTTGAAATTATTGCAGCTAAAGCCAAAGCCATTAAAGTTGGATTTGCATTTGCTATCGAACTTATCAAAACCCATAATCTACCAACAGGTTGAATTGTTCCCTGCGGTCCGATAAAAGCAAAAGCTGAAACAAATAATTCCCATGCTACACCCGCTACGATGAACAGACTTATACCTGAACCAAAACCATATTTGGAAACAAGATCATCCATTAATATGACTAACAAACCACCGATGATTAATTGTATAATCAAAACTAATTCTAACCCTGGAACAGCTCCAAGTCCTTTCATTAAAACATAAATTACTGATTCAAAAACAGTAAATCCTATTGCCAAAAATTTCTGTATACCTTGAAAATATTTTCTTCCTTCTTCTGTAGTCGTATCTATTTTTATAAGCTCGCTACCAACCAATAATTGCAATACGATAGAGGCTGTTACTATCGGTCCAATGCCAAGCGACATCAATGAGCCAAAAGTGGCTCCAAGAATAACTGATAAATATTCAAATCTTTTCAGTGCGTTGCTGGCTAATCCAAATAAAGGAATATTTGATAAGATAAAAAAAAGGACAATGACTATAAGGGTCCATTTTAATTTTGTGTTAAAATTAAGTTTTTTTTCTGTAGGTGGAGTAACTTCTGGAAGATTTGAAATTAAATTTTTAAATAAAGGCATTTTACTTATTGTCTTTTATTTCTTTTTTTATTTTTTCTTCTGAAATCCGAATTGCCTTTCCACCTTTTTTTTCAATTTTCTCTATGGCTTTTTCTGAAAAGCCACTAGCTTTTATTATTAATTTTTTAGTTAGTTCTCCATCGCTTAAAATCTTATATCCTTTCAAATTAATCTCAACATTATCCTTAGATTCTTTAACCAAACCTTTTTTCTTAAAATAATCAATCATCTTTTCAATATCTTGGAGATTTATCTCTTTTAATTTTCTGTTTTTTTTCTGCTGAATACTCTTAAAACCAAACTTTCCGAAATATGTTTTTCCATATTTGCTTATTATTAATGTTTTTTTCTGGTCAGCTCTTTTACCGCTACCAGCCATTCCTTTTCCACCTTTATTGCCTTTTCCTCTGTGTTTTTTTCTTGCTCCCCAGAAACAGGTTCTTCTACCCATCCTTCTTGAACTTTTATTTCTTTTTTTTATTTTCATTTTACAGCATAGTTATTATAAATTCATTTATCTTCTCTTTATTATTTCCCAAGATTCCATTAGGAAACATTTTCTTTGTAGATTTTTTAAATCCACCTCTTGGAGGATTTAATCTAAAAAATGGTTTTATATTTTTTTCTTCTAATTTAACTTTTCCATCAGTCACGTCTTTAATTAATTTATCGTTAATCAATTTCTCATCAACTTTTTTATTTCCAGTTAAACGTCCTCTCTTAATTATAAGTTCTTTCAAAGTTTTTTCATCAATCTTTCCATAAGCTATATAATTTTCAACTCTTTTTAACATGCCTTCTATTTCTTTAGTCTCTGAATAAATTGCACATGCAAATTTTCTTCTTAATTTAAGCAATTCAAAAGTTGTTTTGTTTTTATAACTAATATCTATCCTTCCTTTAATTCTTATTGCAACAAACATTTTATTCTTTCTCCACAAATTCATTTATTTTTTTTAAAGCATTAATACAAGCAGTTATCAAATTATATTTTGTTCTGGTCTGTCCGAAGGTTTTTGAGTATATATCTTTAATTCCCGCTAATTTTAAAATTTTTTTTACTTCATCATCTACAACCAACCCAGTTCCTTTTGGGGCTGGTATAAGTATTATTCTTGCAGAACTACATTTTCCTTCCACTTTAAATGGAATACTGTGGTTAGTTCCACATCCACAATCAAAACTTCCACAACCTAATTTTATTTTGATTATGTTTAATTTTGCTTTTCTTTTGGCTTTTTCTCTTGCAGGTAAAGTTTCTTTTGCTTTTTCCATCCCGACACCAACATGTCCCTTCCTGTCTCCAACTACAACCATCGCAGCAAAACTCGGTCTGTTACCTTCTGAAGTTTTTTTCTGTGTTTGTCTCCAAGCTCTTCTCTTTCCTCCACCAAATTTTCCTTTTGACTGCCCAATTTTTATCAAATCAAATTCTAAATTAGGCAAAAGAACATCAAAAATTTCTGATTCTATTATTCTTCTTCCATGTCTAAAAATTTCATCTATCTCTTTAATCTTTCCAGCTTTTACCTCTCTTCCAATTTCTGTCTTTGGAACCCATTTAGCTATTTTTTCTTCCTTTTCAATCTCTTCTTTGGTCCTTTTTTCTACATCTTTTATTTCAATAATATCTTCATTCTTTTCTTTGTCTTCAATTTTCTTTTTAGGCATTTTATTTTACCAGATCTTTAATTTTATTTTTTATTTCAGGTTTGATATGCTCTCCATTTAATCTTTCCTTTGAAGGAAAATTTTTTTCATTATGGGGAATTTTTAATCCACCATCTATTGCTCCATTTAAAACAGCATAAATTCTAGAACCTTTTGTCGACCTATTAATTCCAATATCCACTATAGCTTCTTTTATCCCCAATGCAGTAGCTTTTTTTGCAATAAGTTTTCCTAAGTTATATGCAATAAATATATTCTTTAAACTTTTTAATTCTTTGATTTTATCCTTAAATTCCATCGTGGTTGCTTCACACAAAATCTTATCCTGGCCTTCTTTGCTTTCTGCTATCTGGGCCAGAATATATTTATTACTTTTTCTTACAATTAATCTTTTATTTCCGCCTTTAAGAATATTTAACCTTGCTTTGTAATCTGTTCTATGCTCTTCTCTTCTTTTAAAACTTAATTTTCTCATTTTCCTCATTTTTTCTTCTCCTTAGCTTTTTTATTTTTTTTCTCAATCTCAACTTTTTCTTCTTTTTTCTTTCTAATTTTGTCTAATTTGGATTTAGGATTTTTACGAAGAATGATTTCTTTTTTCTTTAGATTTGTGATGTATTCCCCAAGATTTTTTCTATCCCTGAAAACTCTGGATTTTGCCAATCTTTTGAGTTTTCTATATTCCAAATTGTTTATTATCTTTGTTTCTTTTAATTCTTTTAAATATTTTCTTAATTTTCTTATCAATACCATATACTCCGTCTTTCTCCTGTAAACTATTTTCCTTTTACTCCCACCACCCCTTTTTCTTCCTTTCTTTCTTCTTAAATCCTGCTTCTTTCCCGCTCTTCTCTTAACTCCCTTTTCAGGCCTTATTGTGATTATTCCTTCTTTTACTAATTCTTTTATATCTTCCCTTGTTATAGCTTCTTTAATATCATCTAAATTATCGGAAGAAAATTTTATCCGATTTATACCAACATTCAATATATCTGCAGCCAATCTTCTCTGTGTTTTTAATGTCTTCATTTTTTCTCTTCAGTTGATTTTTCTTCTACTTTCTTAACTTTCTCTTTTTCCTTTGATTCTTTCTTAACCTTATTTTTTTTCTTTTTATCCTTTTCTTCTTTTCTTGATTTCATCTCAACATATATCTTGTTTAATTCCTCATCAATATTCTTAACATTAATAAAAATCAAATTTCTATCTTTTGCTATTTTTAATATCTCACTTCTTTTCTTCATTCCAATGCCCCCTAATAATAAAACAAAATCTTTTTCTTTTGGTAAATTTTTAAGCTGATTAACCGAATAGATTTTTATAATCTTAGATTCATTGAAATGATGTCTTAGAGCTTTCGGTGATTTGTATCCTATTGAAACAATATTCCTATGTCCCTTCATTCTCTTTCTCTGCTTATTATGAACTCCCACCGGGAATTTCCATCTTCTTTTTTTCTTTTCCTTTTTTCCCAATTTTAGTTTTTTGTTATAATCCTTTCTAAGAAAAATAGGCTGTCTTTTCTTTTTTTCTTTTTTAATTTTTAATAAATGCTCTTTATCCATTTTATTCTAAAAGATTTTTATCATTTTTTTCTATTATCCATATTCCATCTTGGAATATTCTTTTATCCTTGTTTCTGACTTTTGATGCGGTTTCTATATTTGCTGCACTTTGTCCAACTTTTTCTTTATCAATTCCTTCCAAAGTTATAAATTCTTTTTCAATTTTAACCTCTACACCCGGAAAAATTTTAGCTAATCTCTCCTTTGTTTCTCCAAGAAAATTTTTGATTTCAACAACATTCTTTTCTTTGTCAAACCTAACATTCATTGGGAAATGCAAGGATGCTATTTGTAATTTATATTTATAACCCTCTTTAACACCCTTAATCATATTTTTTATATGTGCAACAACAGTATATATTTTTTTTATCTATTTTTACATTTGCAACTTGGAAATTTCTATCAAGCTCACCTTTTTTACCTTTAACTTTGAATAAACTTCCCTCTATTGTAATCTCTACTCCTTCTGGAATTTCTATTTCTTCAATGATTTCTTTATGCATTTTAATAACAGTAAGCTATCAAACTTCCTCCCAATTTTTTTTCAATTGCTTCTTTATGAGTCATCAACCCTTTATTTGTTGAAACAATGATTATTCCAAAATCTCGTGCAGGCAGATATCTTCTTACATATTTTTCAAATCCTCTGTTTGAAACAAAGAATCTTGGTTTTATAGCCTTGCATTTATTTAAGTTACCTATCTTTATAGATAGTTTTTTGAATTTATCATCAACTTCTTCTACTTTTTTGATATAATCTTCACTTTCCATTATTTTTAATACTTCAAAAACTAATTTTGAATAATTTCTTGCAATTGTTTCATTTTTTCCAACCTTCTTACAATTCATTATATCATTCAAAACATTTGATAACCAATCTCTTACTGTCATATTTTCTCCTAATTATATTTTTTAAATCCGATTTTTTCAGCAACTTCTCTGAAACATTGTCTGCATAAATGCAGATTGTATTTTTTAATATGAGCTCCATAACGACCACATCTTTCACACTTGAATGCTGCAATTCCAGCTTTTCTGTCTTTTGGTTTGCAATATTTCAAAAATCTCTGTTTTATTTGCGGCTTATTATCAATTTGCTTCAACATATTTTTCCAGTCGCTTGCTCCCATTTTATATAACCTCTATTCCAAGATTTTCTTTAACGAAATTTATTGTTTCTTCCCTTTTTATTCTTTGCCTGTTTGGGAATCTTCCTTTTTTGCTTTTCTTTAATAATACTCTATAACCAGCTCTCTTTAAAGTTACAGTAACATCAAAACCCAAAATTCCAATATCTCTCTGGAATTGTATTGATGGAATATCTATATACTCTTTAACACCGAATGAAAATGACCCATCCATTATTTTTTTCGAATTTATTTTATTATCAACCGTCTCTAAAACAAGTTTTAATACATTTCTTGCTTTTTCTCCTCTCAATGTAACTTTACATCCGATAGGCAATCCTGGTCTTATCTTAAAAGTAGGAATTCTCTTTGTTGCTTTTGTTTTGATAGGTTCCATACCACTTATAATTTTTAATAATTTTATGCTCTTGTCTAATTTTCCAGCATCAACTGTACTGCAATGCAATGTAACTTTGTCTACATTAATCTGCCTCATTATATTTTTAACATTTGAGTTTCCCATATTATCTTTTTACTTCCACGAAAACGTTTTCAATTAAAGTTTTAATCTTTTTATCTCCAACATCAATTTCTGCTAGAGTTTTATTTCCCTGTTTTTCTATATTTTTTATAATACCATGATTACCTATATGCTTTCCTTTTATAATCTCAACAAAAGAGTTCTTTTCCAAAGGAAGAACCTTAACAATCTTTTTGTCTTTTAAATTTATAAGAACACTATCGCCCATCTTTACTTTTTCATTAGTTAATAGATTTGAGCCGTCGTAAAAACCTATTTGTGTTTTTCCTTTCTTTACAACATCTTTCCTTATAACTTTTAATGTTTTTAATTCAGATTCTTTTTGATTAATTTCAATAAAAGATATTCCACCTTTTATCGAATAAACAATCCTGAAAAATTTGTTTATTTTAGGTATGGAAACTATATCATTAAATCCTAAACAATATTTATAATCTTTTATAACTCTTCCATCTACAAAAATTTCTTTATTATACATAACCTTCTTAATTTCATGCAATGTTTTGAATATTCCGACTATATCTCTTAAAAACACGGCGAGTGAAATTCCATATTTATGTTCATGCTTTCCAGGTTTTGGTCTTACCGCGTAAACTTTCTCTTTTCTCAATATTTCCCATGTTTTTGGTGCGGATAATCTTTTTAGGTGAGTCATTTTTTCTTTTCTCCACTTATTTTCTTTTCTATTTTTTCCTTTCTTCTTTTATCATCTAAATTAATTTGTGTTATCTTCAAGTTTGAAGGATCAATCCAAACATTGACCTTTGTTCCATCTTTCTTGTTTATTTGTATATTTTCAATCATAACTTTCATCTTTTTCAAATTAACTTCTAAAATCTTTCCTTCTTTCTTTCTGAAATTTCCCCTCATAATTTTAACTGTATCACCTTTTCTTAATATAATATTTCTTATTCCATATTTTTTTCTTAAATCTTTTGATAGCGTTGATTTAAGCATTTTCTGTTTTAAATGTAATGGAGCATTCTCTCTGTATTTTCTTTGTTTTCTCGGCTGTTTGCTTTTTATCCATTTATCTGAAAATTTTTTCTTCATTTTAGCATACTAAAGATGCGATTTTTGTTACGAATGGCCATCTTTCTGTGACCTCTCTCCCAATAACACCTTTAATTTGTGTTCCTTTTGGATTTCCCTCCCTATCTTTTAATATTACTACAGCATTATCCTCAAAACTTAATCTTTCTCCGGTTAATCTCTGGTATGCTTTTTTTTGTCTTACAATAACGGCAAAATGCGTTTGTTTCCTCATTTCCTTAGTACCTTTTCTTATACTTACCAATACTAAATCACTTACACCACATCCCGGATTTCTGCTTTTCTTTGTCTTTCCTCTAGAAACTATTCCAACTATTCTTGCAATTTTTGCTCCGCTATTATCGGCTGCATTAACCAAAGTTCCTATTGTTATTCCTTTGCTTATTTTTGCTTTTACTGCTTTCATTTTTTTATTTTACCTTCCTTGTAACAACGAAATGAATAATTTTGCTTAAAGGACGACATTCTGTAACTTCTATCAAATCGCCCTCATTAACAAATTCTTTCATGCATGACGGTAAATGAGCGTGAATTTTCCCTCTTCTCTTCTCAAATCTCTCATATTTTCTATTAAAAACTAATCTTTCCTGATCTATGGTTACATGATGCATTCTTTTCTTTATAACAAATCCCTTAAAACTTTTTCCTCTTGGTTTTGCATATCCATGAGCAGGACATTTTTTATCAGTACAACTAATCTTTTCTTCATTTTTTTCTTGTTTTTTTTCTTTTTTCATTTTTTCTTATTTTGATTAAATTTTTTCTAAAAGTTTATTTTATTCTATTTTTTATTTTTCTTGCCAATTTCTTCCCACTTATTTCTTCATTTTCTTCCAGGATTTTTAGTTTGACGTGCGTCTTTATTATTTTTGTTCTTTTGTTTTTTTCTTCCATCACTATTGTATTTTTTGTCTCTTCAATCACTCTGCCTTTCTTTCCGATTAGGCTTTTGTTTTTTGAATCTGTGATTTCTATCTCTCTCCCAGTCAGTATCATGTTGGGTTTTTCTTTCATTTTTTACATATCTTCTACTTCGAATTCCATATTTATTAGCTTTTGCTTGGCTTTTTTTACTTGATCTCCCTGCAATTCTATTTTTTTGTCTTTATATGTTCCTCCACAGGCCAGCTCACTTTTAAGTTCCTTTGCAATTTCTCTTAGGTCACTTTCATCATCAAACCCGCTTACTACTGTTACTATTTTTCCAAATCTTCTCTTATCTCTTATTATCTTTATCTTTTGTCTACTTCTTATAAGCTTGCCACAAATGCAAGCTTCTTTCGGTAAACCACACTTTGGACATATTTCCATTGTTATTTGTTAAGTTGTGTTAGTATTCTAGCTCTGGTTTTTTTAATTTCCTTAATCCTTCCCGGATTTTCTATATTTGCCTTGGTTGCTCTCTGGCTGTTAATTTTCATTAATTCTCTTTCTAATTCTTTCAATCTTTTCTTTAATTCTTCCTTTCCAAGATTCTTTATTTCTTTATTTTTTAATATAGCCATTTTATTTCTTCTTAGATTTTTTCTTTTCAGGTTTTTCTTCTTTAATCTCCTCGAAAATTACACCTTTCTCTATTTCTATATTATCAGGAATTTTTGTTTCTGGAGGAATTAATAAAACCTTTATTCCTATTGTTCCCGGTTTTGTGAATGCTGTAGCAGTCGCCCTCTTTACCAGCGTTGTTGAATAATTTCCTGTTTTTTTCAAATAACCATAACTAAATCTCCATGTCTTAGTTCTTTGACTCGGAAGTTTCCCACCAAAAACAATTTCAACCCCTAAAACTTTTGCGTCAATTAATCTCTGAAGCATTTTATATGCAATAATTTTAAAACTCAAAGGACCGAATCTTTCCATAGACAAAGCGAGCTGATCTGCGATGCTTTGTGCATCATACAACATATTATCTATTTCTTCGATATCAATCTGCGGATTTTCTAATTTAAATTTATTTTTTAATATATAAGTTATTTTCTGTAACATTTCCCCCCTCCTTCCAATAATCAATCCAGGTTTGCTTGTTTTTATGATAATTCTATCTCCTAATGGAGTTCTGTTTATTTTTATGTCGCTTACCTTCCCCTTTCCCAATTCATTTTTCAAATATTCAATTATTGCGAATTCCTTCTTCTTTGTTTCAATAAATTTTTTATTCATTTTTTACCTTTCTCCATCGCTTTTATTATAACATGAGTTCTCTTTGCTTTCTTTCCCATTCCACTTCTTCCACGTCTATGAAATCTCTCTCCTTTATTTGCGAAAGCTTCTGAAATATACAAATTATGGGTATCCATGCCCTTAAAACTTGCATTTGCTATCAAATTTTTTAATAATGTTATAAATTGCTTTGAAGCTTTTTCAGGATATCTTCCTGACATCATTCCCTTTCTATGTGGATATTCACCTTTCATAGGAATTGCTTTTTTCTTCTTCAAAACTTCTTCCAAATATTTAATCATAATTTCAGGTTCTTTATATCTGATGAGATTGCAAATATCTACAGCATATTTTGTAGATACAACTAAATTTAATCCTTTTATACTTGCAACTAAGTTAATTTTCTTGTCTTCTTTGACTTCTGTTTTTTTCTCTTCAATTTTTTGTTTTTTTTCTACCATTTTACTTTACGGATTTTGCAGCCGAACTTCTTGTAGCACCTATACCTGGTGCTGAGTGTTTTACTTGACCTCTTGTCATAGCAAATTCTCCCAATCTATGTCCGAGCATATTTGGTTTTATTGTCACAGGAACAAATTCTTTCCCATTATGAACATTAATTGTAAAATCTAAAAATTTTGGAACAATTATTATGTCTCTTAAATGTGTTTTTATTTGTTTTTTTACATTGTTTTTCTTTTCAATTCTTCTTATAAAATTTTCAATGATCTCAGATTTTCTTAATATACTTCTCCTTGCTCTCGCATCTACTAAATTTGAAAATTCTCTCAAATTCATATTTTTTATTTCTTCAATGCTTTTTCCTCTGAATAGTTGTTCTCTTTTCATCATTTTAATTTCTCTTTCCTACACGTCTTGGTCTTAATGTTCCAACCTTTCTTCCAGGAGGAGCGTTTCTTGGAGCTGTTTTTGTCTTTCCAATATTCTTTCCTCTACCAGAACCAAATGGATGGTCTACGACATTCATCTTTACAGCAGATGTTCTCGGATATAATTTTCCTTTTGCTTTCATCATATGCCATTTTTTTCCTGCTTTAACAATTGGTTTTTCTAATCTTCCGGATGCAGCTATATTCCCGATAGTTGCTCTGCAGTTAGCATCAAATTTCCTTTCCTTTTTTGAAGGCATATAAACTGAAACAGAATTTTTCTCTTTCTTCAAAATTTTTCCGGATGTTCCGGCGGCTCTTATTAATTTTCCTCCGTCTAATGGGTTGGATTCAATGTTAAAAATTGAAGTTCCTTCGGCTATGTCCTTTAATTTTGCAACATCTCCGTATTGCAATTCAGCATTTTTCCCAATTTTTATTTTCATTCCCTCATGAATCCCCTTTGCAGCTATGTTAAAAAACTTTATTTTTCCGATTTTAATCAAACATAATGGTGAGCTGTGTGCAGGTGAATTTATAATCTTAATTATTTCTCCTTCAGCATTCTCTATTCTCTGGTTTGGATATGAAACTCTTATACTATAAGCTTTCCTTTTTACCCTGTATGTTGAGGTTCCTCTTCCTCTTCTCTGTTGGATTATTCTCTTTCCCATCTTTATAACATACCTAATTTCGTTGCAATATCTGAAGCAACATATTTTGATTTTAATTTTATAAAGGCAACTTTTTTGCCTTTGACAATCTGACTATTTATATTCTCAACTTCAACTTTAAATTCTTTCTCAATCTCCTTTTTTATTTCTTCTTTTTTAGCTCTTTTTTCTACAACGAAAACTATTTTATTTTCCATTTCTACAAGCTTTACTGCTTTTTCAGTTGTTATAGGATATAATAAAAATCTCATTTAAACTCTCCAATTTCTTTCATTGCCTGTTCTGTATAAACAGTCAATCTTCCTGGAACTCCCCCCGGAGATAGATTTTCTATTGATAATTTATTTAGATTTACAATGTCAACTCCTACATTTGCAAATTTTAAATTTTCTTTTGAACCGATAATAACTAGCAAACCAGCATTTTGTTTGTATTTTCTTCCTCTTCTTTTTCCTCTTCCCGGCCTGATCTTTTTCTCCTTGAAAATTTTTACATCATCGAATATTTTTAAAAGCATAGTTTTGAATTCTTTGGCTTTCTTTATTTTTTCAGTGTTAATCACAACAGGCAAATCAATTTTCAAATCATTTAAATTTTCATACCTTTTTAATACAATATCTTTTTTTGATGTTGCAGCAATATCAGATTTTAATGCAAGATACACTTCCTTTTTGTTTATTCTTAATTTTCTTTGTCCAACTTTAGGTGGATGGGTTCTAAAACCTCCGACTGTATTTGGAACAAAAGCTCCAACCCAGAAGAATCTCTCCCCCCTTCTTGTCATTATTTTTCTCGGGATTCTCGCAATACCATGACCATAAGCGGTTTTCCATTTATGTCTTCTATGTTTTATTTTACCGGAAGCTGAAACTTCTTTTCCAGCTAAAACATAATTTCCATATGGTTGTTTGCTATTTTCTCTGTAAATTCTGAAAATTTTTTGAATTAAATCTGGTCTGAATTCAGTGTTAAAAATTATAGGTAATTCTATCTCCTTTCCTTTTTCTCCTTTCTCATTATAAACTTTTATCTTCATTTTAGTTTAGTATTCTGATATACTCGAAATTTTCTTTTTCAGTAGATTTTGTTTTTCTTAACGGAGATGTTATAATTAGTTGCCTTTTTTCTGGTCCGGAAACAGAACCTTTTAAAATTAAAAAATCTGTTTTTATTAAACCATAATTTTCAAATCCTTTTTTAAGATTGATATCTTCTTTTTTAATGTCATTAATCTCTACTATTTTTTTATTATATTCAGCTCTTGTAAACATCCCAAGCTGACCTGCCAAAGGAGCTCTGAATGTAACACGCGAAGGAGTCCATGGCCCCAAAGTTCCAGGTCCTCTAACTCCTTTTTCTGTTTTGTGGAATTTTAAACCCAATCCGAATCTTTTTACAGGTCCTACCAATCCCTTTCCTTTTGTTAAACCATGAATATCTATCAATTCATTTTTGTTGAATATATCATTTATTCTTATCTCTTTTCCAATAAATTTTTTAACATATTCTATCTTTTCATCTAAATTAGAACTAGATACTGCAATCTCGGACAAATCTGGAGTTTTTTTGAATTCTCTTTTTACCAAACTGTAGACAATAACCCTCAAATCATCTGCTTTTTCTTTTAACTCTTTAATTTTCTCTTCAACATTAATTTGTTTCTTAGTCAATTTTAACTTTTTCTTCAATTCTTTGTCGTTAGAAACATTAATTTCCGATATTACTTTGCCGTCTTTATAGAATCTTAATGAGAAAATTTTTATTGGGGGGCATGAAAGTATAGAACACGGAACTATAATATTTTTTCCCTTAGTCATTGAATGCTGTGTATTGTCTTTGACAAGAACAGAGACCATAGCTGATTTGTAACATATAAAACCCAGAAGTCCTTTTTTATTATTTTTTAAAGCAACTGGAGAAAGATTATCCCAGTTAACTCTAGGAAGAAACTTCTTGGTTCTTTTACGAGGCCAATATGCTAATGAACCTTCTCTCGGTTTTGATATCTTTGGCATTTGTTATTTTTGTTTTTACATTTAATTTTAACATTTTAGATTCTTCCCGTGCGACTCAATAAATATGAGAAAAACCGTCTTTTTAAAGGTTACTATCTTTCTTGATTAATTTTATATACCTTTAATTATTGGAGTTAATATAACACAAAAATGAAAAACAAAACAGCAAATATAGCATTACTGGTTGTTTTTATAGCAGTTGCAATAGCATGGTTGATATTTGCGTTAAGATATTTTCTAAGAAACGACCTTGTAGGAGGAATCTTAGGGCTAACCTCGGTAATTCTGTCCTTAATTTTAATTTCAAGACAAATTCTTTTGCTGAAAAGGAAATAATTATAACAATCTTCAACAGCAAAAATCCTTCTTTGTTTCTTTTTTTTCACCGTTAATATCAACGACCCTTGTCATCGTTCCTTTTCGCTGGGCTCCCAAACGAACTTTCAAGAAATCCTTTTCATTTTTTAGCTCTGCTGGAATTATAATATCCTTAATTTCATATTTGTGAACTATCCTGACTTTTTTTGCATCTGGAATATCAAAGAAAAAATCGTTTTTAATAACATTCCAATATTTCAAATCCGCTTCAAAAACACAGAACTTATCATTAACCTTTCCTTCACTTTTAGTTGAAGGTTTAGGCAATGTTTGCTTTATTTTCAATGTTATATCTTTCGATGTAACATTTACTAAAAAATAATAAATCTTATCTTTTATTTTTTCTATTAATTTTTTGTCAATCTCACTATCAATCACATATTCATTAATGCCCTTTGAACTCTTTTTTTCAGAAAAATTAATTTTACTTTCTTTTAAAATACTGGTTATTGGCTCTTTTGTCAGTATTTTTCCCTCTATCTTAGCCTTATCTTCTAAATCAAAGATTAAATAAACCAAATCATTGGCAAGTTCGTAAGTTGATGTAATTTTTATTTTGGAAGTTTTAGTTAAATTAATTACAGCTTTTGCACCAAAAACCCCTCTGCTGAATCTTATAAACTGCTCATGGGCATTTTTTTGATTTCCAATAAAAATCTCTTTTATAAAATTCATATTAATTTTTCGCTTCTTTAGTTTAAAAAACTTTCTCAAAAAAGTTTATAAAATAAGCCATACTGTAATTATCAACAAAGAGGTGAAAATGCCTGACTTAAAAAGAAGTATAGATAAGAATACTAACGATAAAAGTTCTGCAGAGAAAAATATACCGAAACAGATTAAAATATTTTCTCAGCAGTTAACATTCAGAAGATTTGCAATTATCGGATTTTTTCTTGTATTGATTGTTTTGTCATTTTTAGTCATCAAACCATTCATTTCAGCTTTATTAGCAGCAGCAATTTTTGCTTATATGCTATTCCCAATTCATAAATGGTTTTCAGAAAGATTAAGATCGAAAAGTCTGAGTGCTTTGATTATTTGTGTTCTGGTTATTCTGGTTTTAGTATTATTAATATGGTTAATTGCTCAGTTTTTGTTGAAAGACACTTTCAATTTGTATATGTCTATCCAAAAATTAGATTTGCCAACTATTATTGACAAAATATTATCTGTATTTTTATCCTCATCTTCGGAAGTTGGCAGACAAGTTACAGTAACGATTCAGTCAACAGTAATATCTCTTATAGCAAAATTAATGATCGCTATCGGGGATATGCTTGAAAAATCACCCCAAATTATTCTTGGATTGTTTATAACATTCTTTGGCTTGTATTATTTCTTAAGAGATGGTGAAGCATTAAAACAACAGATAATAGAGCTTTTGCCTTTCAGAAAGAAAATTAAGGAGCAATTTTATTCTAAATTCAAAAGAATAACAAAAGGGGTTATTTTTGGCTCCATAGTTGTAGGTCTCATTCAGGGTATTGTTGCAGGTATTGGATTTTTCATTTTCCAAGCTCCTTCTCCTTTATTATTAACATTTCTAGCAATTTTTATTTCAATATTACCATTGATAGGTCCTTGGCTTGTATGGCTCCCGGTTTCAATAGTTATGATAGCGCAAGGCAATGTTTTCTTCGGTATACTATTGCTGGTTTATGGATTATCAGTTGTCAGTACAGTAGATAATATCATAAGACCAATGATTGTTGGAAAAAGGGCAAAAATATCCGAGATGGTTGTATTAATAGGAATGTTGGGTGGTTTGCCTATATTCGGAATTGTCGGTTTGGTTATAGGACCGATGATCTTGGAATTTTTATTGACACTCTTAGACTATTATAGAAAAGGCGGTATAGAAAACTTGTAAAATGATATTTAATGTCAAATCATTGGATTTTTATGCAGGCCGTCCGGTAGCAATTATAGACGAAAAAATTTCTAAAAAATTAAATGTAAGAGTAAACAGAAGGGCAATTATCAAAAATCTTAGAAATAATAAATCTATAATAGCCGTTGTTGACATAGCATACTGTAAAAATAAAAATAGTTGCCTTTTTGGCAACCAGAAAATTGTACTATCCAAAGAAATTTTTGATATTCTGGACATAAAAGACAAAGATAAGGTGGAGATTCTTCCTGCTTTGGAGCCGATGAGCATCAATTATATAAGGGAAAGAATGGAGGGAAAAAAATTACCTATGGAAAAAATAAATGCTATAATAAATGATATCGTATCAAACAATCTAACAGAATCTGAAGTAGCATATTTTCTTTCAGCAAATTATTTTTTAGACAAATCTGAAGGAATAGACAAGGAATATGTCTTACAATTAACAAAAGCATTAATAAATACCGGTTCGAAATTAGATTTAAATCACAAATTTGTTCTTGATAAACATTCTATAGGCGGTATTGCTGGAAATAGGACAACACCATTAGTAGTTTCAATTGTTACAGCAGCAACAGATATCCTTGAAATGGATGCTGTATTCCCGAAGACATCTTCAAAAGCAATAACTTCTGCAGCAGGAACTGTAGACACTCTGGAGACAGTTACAAAAATAGAATTAGATGACAAGGAAATTAAAAAAATTCTGGAAAAAGCACATGCTTTCTTGATCTGGAACGGATCAATAAATCTTTCTCCAGGTGATGACAAAATAATAAATGTTGAAAAAATAGTTAGCATTAATCCAGTTTCCCAGTTGGTAGCAAGTATAATGTCAAAAAAAGTTGCAGCTTCATCAACACATTTGCTTGTTGATATAAGCTATGGAGAATCAGCAAAAGTTGACAAGGAAGGAGCTTTAGAATTAAAGGAATTATTTGAATTCGTGGCGAAAAAATTTAATATCAAACTTAAAGTTGTTTTTACAGACGGAAGCCAACCAGTCGGAAATGGAATCGGACCAGTTTTAGAAATGCGGGATTTATTAGCAGTTTTAACAAGGCAGAAAAACAGGCCAATGGATTTAGAGGATAAGTCCTTGTTCTTGGCTGGTCAACTTCTGGAATTGACAGGAAAAATACCCAAAAATAAAGGATTTAATTACGCAAAGGTTATTTTAAATTCAGGATTAGCCTTAAAAAAATTTATAGAGATAATAGAAGCGCAGAATAATAAAAAAATAAATCTCAATGAACTTGAAAAAAAACTTGTTCTTGATAAATCAAAAAAAGATATCATTTCAAATAAAGATGGAATTATCAAAAAAATAGACAATAAGGGGATAAATCTTCTTGCACGGATAGCTGGAAGTCCTATGGATTTAAAGGCAGGAATTTATTTATGGAAGCATAAGGGACAGAAAATCAAAAAAGGAGAGAAGATTTTCACAATTTTCACAGAAAGCAAAAATAATCTGACTAATGCTGTTAAATTATACAAAGAGATAAGACCTATAGAAATAAACTAAAAACTTAAGTTTAAAAATATTTGATTCCTAAATTATTTATGGAAAAACACTTGAGTGTTTTTATCTGCTAAAAATTAGGGGAATTTTCATCATGGAACAAGAGACATCAAAAATAACATTTAATATTTCGAAAGAGAAAAATTTCTCCGAATGGTATTCTGAAATCATTGCAAAAGCTGAACTTGCAGATTTAAGGTATAATGTCAAGGGTTTTCTTGTTTTTCAGCCTTGGTCTGTAGAAGTCATGGAAATCATGTATGACATTCTTGAATCCATATTAAAGAGAAAAGGGCATAGGCCATATTGGTTCCCGGCTGTTATTCCCGAAGAAAATTTTAAGAAAGAATCAGAGCATATAAAAGGTTTTACGCCACAGGTATTCTGGATAACTGAAGCAGGAAATGAAAAATTTAATGAGAAACTTGCATTAAGACCAACCTCAGAAACAGCCATGTATCAAATGTATTCTTTATGGATTAGAAGTTATCGTGATTTGCCATTTAAAGCATATCAGAGAGCTCAGGTATGGCGTTATGAAACAAAAGCAACAAGACCGTTTATCAGGTCGAGAGAATTTTACTGGGTTGAAACACATAACTGCTTTGCAACAAGAAAAGACTCTGAATTACAAATTAAAGAAGATATGGAAACAACTTATGAATTATTATTTGATAATTTATGCGTTCCATCAATATTTTTGGAAAGGCCTCAGTGGGATAAATTTCCAGGGGCTATAACAACGTCGGCTGCAGATACTCTGATGCCCGACGGAAAAATGATACAGTTGCCTTCAACACATTTGCTTGGACAAGGATTTGCAAAAGTTTTTGACATTAAATTCAAGGATAATGATAAAAAAGAAAAATATGTCTGGCAGACTTGCTATGGTCCGGCGATAAGCAGAATTTTTGCGGGACTGATAAGCTGGCACGGAGATGACAAAGGTTTGGTTTATCCATTCAAAGTTTCCCCTATACAAATTATAATAGTTCCTATTTACAAAACAGAAAACAAGACAAAAGTTATAAAAAAAAGTATGGCATTGAAAAAAAAATTAGCAAAAGAAGGTTTTAGGGTTAATATTGATTTGAATGAAACAAAACCTGGGGAAAAATTTTATTTCTGGGAGATGAAAGGTGTTCCATTAAGACTGGAAGTTGGTGAGAGAGAAATAAATGACAAAGAGTACATCTTATTTTTAAGAGATGAAAACAGAAAAATTAAAGTGGACGAAGAAAAACTCACGAAATTAATTCATGATGAAGGCAAAAAGTTTGATGAAAGGCTGAAGAAAAAAACAAAAGAAAAATTTGAATCATCAATTGTCTCGGCAAAAACCAAAGAGGAAATTAAAAAAGCAGTTGACAGCAAAAAGATTGCAAAAATAAATTTCTGTTCTCTGGAAAAAGACGGAGAAAAATGTGCCGAAGTAATTGAAAAGGAAATTAACGCCGAAGTCCGAGGAAAAAAGATTGAAAATGAAGAAAAGCCTTCTGGAAAATGTGTAATATGCGGAAAACCAGCAAAAGTTGTTGTTTATATCGCGAGAAGTTACTAATCTATAAATCTAAAATTAAACATTAAAATCTTGAACCAAGCAAAGATTTTTTCTAAAAAACTTACATCTTCAACAACGAATTCAAACTCTTGGCTGTTTTTGTAAGTGTTGCTTTCCTCCTTATAAATAATCTCTGTCTTAATTAAATCATCTTTAATTTTCCAGCTTTTTATTGGAATTTTCGCAACATTCAATCCTTTCTTTAAATCTATTTCATATTCTTCCATATTGGAAATTTTCAAAACAATCTGAATATCTCTGTTTGAATTAAATGTGAAATTACCGTATACAACGTCACCATATCTTACATTTTTAACATCTATATTTTTGATTTCTACATTTGGTTTTTCTGAGATTGAGAAACTCAAACATGAAAAATCTATCAGACTTCCTCTCCTGTCTCTTAATTCAGCGCATAAAGCAATAGGCTTTTCCTCTATTTTAACAGAAAAATCCTTAGATGTTAACGAATCTTTTTCAACATTTAATTCTTTACAATCTTCATTCAGGCAAAATAATACTTCTTCATCATTCTCCTTTTGGTTTGAAATAACACAATTTACTTCAACATCTTCATAGGGATAAATTGTTTGTTTACTGGATTTACAATCCATTAAAATTAATCCTTCATTCTTTTCTCCAGATTCCTCTTCAATTAATTTTTCAGCTTCCTCCTTTGTTATTTTATCTTGCATTGATGAAAAATAAAGTTCAATTGATTCATAATCGTTAAATGAAGATTCCAAAACAATCTCTGATTTACAACCAAAGTCACATTGTCTTGAGTTAGGAATATGAATCAAAAAGAAAACTTTTTTTTCTTCCAATGGTTTTAATAAAACATCTTTGTAATTTTCCTCTATTTTATCCGGAGCTTGTGTTATATATAATGGCAAGTTAACATAAAAATTATTCGGATTTTTAACATTAACAATCAAAGGAGCATAAGAATCTAAAGAAACCTTATCTTTATACCAGTTTAATTCAATTTCAACCAATGGACTTACTTTTTCATTATACTTTTCAATCTCAGTTTCTATTTCGAATTTCCCGATATCAACTTCACCAGTATAAGAATAGCTTATTGATGCTTCTTCAGGGTCAGTTAGATAACCAAGAACTACATGGGTTGAATCAACCCAACCATACTGTCCGAATGTCGGATCAAATGGAATCCACTGATATCCATCATAAATTTCTGCCCAGGCATGTTCCCTAAATTTATCTTCAATATTGGAATAAACAACACCTGAAACATATCTTGCTGGAATTCCCAGTGAACGGCATAATGCAACAAATAAGCTCGTAAATTCCGAACAAACACCTTTCTTATTTTGTAAAACCCATACAGAATCTTTGTTCTGCCCAGCGTAACTTAAATCATATTCAACATTTTCTTTTACAAATTTTGCTATATCTGAACTAATTTCATAAATATTCTTGTTATTCCCAGCGATATTTTTTGCTTTTATCCTTATTAGTTCATTATTTGAATTTATATTTGCAGTCGGTAAAAGATATAATTTGTATTCCTTTGGGATATCCAATGGAATTTCCTTTGAAAATTTTACCATGATAAATCTCAATGCAGATTTCACTTTGGAGCTAACTAAAATAGAATAATCTCCATTTTCATTAAATTCAAACAAAATCGACTCATCACTAATTGTTGCCTTTGGAGAAATTTCTGTCTCAACTTTCTGGAACAAATCATCTTTTGGAAAAGAAGTTAGATTAACCTTCAAATTATCTGAATTGCTTGAAATATCATTTTTGATGTCAACTTTAATTTCCAATTCCTTGTAGTATTCATCCTGCGCTTGAACTATGCTTATAAATAAAATTATGGACAAACTAACAATTAAAAAAATTATTTCACTTCTTTTCATTTTATTTTATCACCTTTATAAGATTATCTCTAAATTTTGGAATATCTTCAATTAAAACTTTTGCCCCACATGCATTTTTATGTCCGCCACAAGTATGTTCAACTCCAAGTAAAGCATTATTTAAAATTTCTCGTAAATCTCCTCCTGATTTTGGATTGTTTCTTGCAGAGATATTTGCATATGTTCCGCTCATGTAACATACAACTATAATCTTTTCGGGAAAATAATACATTAATTCATTTGCCAATTCCCCGGATAAACTTAATTCTCCACCATACTGAAAAAATAAAACGCCACCGGATTTATTTCCGATAATTTTTGCTTTGTCAAGCAATTTTTGGTATTTTCTGTTTACCTGCTCAAATCTTTTGTAAATCTGTTTTGTCTTGTTGTTCTGTCCAATCAATTCATAAATATCTTTAACATCCCCGAGAATTTTTAACATTTTTATAACATTAGTAGTTCTGTCTTTCAAGGAAAAACTCAAAACTTTCATTAAATAGCCTATTTGGGATTCATACATAGCTTTTCTTATCTCTTTTAGACATTCTTCAGGCAACAAATCCGGAAATTTTTTTGAAAATTCTGAGGCAAAATCCGGCATATATGAATCACCTAAACATCCCAAAATTCCAAGCCAAATATCATTGATGTTTCTGCTTATTTGATAACACCAGTAACATACAGGTTCTGTTGAATATTTTTCTTCATTTAATGGATTAAAATAGTGAATATCTTCAGGAATATTTTCAGGAGGATGATGGTCAATCCACAATATCTCAATTCCTTTTTCTTTAATCAAATTAATAAAACTCTCTGAGACTAATGGTTTGTCTAAAATAACAATCAAGTCAGGATTTAATTCTGTGACTTTTCTTATATACGAAACATTTAAGTCAGGGTAACTTTTAATAACAACTCCCTTGCCCTTATTGCAGAATCTTCTTAACAATAAATAAGAAGTCAAACCATCAGTGTCATTATCAAAGAAAAATAAAGGGCTGGACGATTTGTTAAGAATTTCCCTTATCTTTGTCAGATTTTTATTCGATATCATACTTCTAAAAAAATTCTGATGTTTATAATATTTACTATAAGAATTACTTAGATCTTTTATTTCCCCTGTTTCTCAAACTTCTTGATTTCCTGTTTGCAGATGTCAATCCTCTAAAAGCTCTGTTCCTGTTTTTATTGCTCGATATCCATGAAATTGTTTTGTCATTCTTTATTTCGGGACTTGAAAAATTCACAAGAATAACTTCAAACCAATAACTCTTTCCATCTTGTCCAACCCAGTAACTGTTTAAAACTTCAAGATTAGGATATTTTTTAGCAGCTCTTATTTCAGCTATAGCTCTGTAATTTAAATTTAAATTTTTCCTTGTTGTAAGATTCTTGATCTGTCTTCCCCCCTTTGGTTTAGCTCTTCTGTGACCTCCTCTTTTTAATCTTACACGGACAACAACAAAACCTTTTTTTGCTTTATAGCCCAAACTTCTTGCTCTGTCCAGCCTTGTTGGTTTTTCTAATCTTAAGACAACAGGTTCTTTTCTCCATGCAATAAACCTTTCTCTCATTAATTCTTTATTGCTATCAAAAGGTTTTTTCCAACTTTTTCTCAAATAATGATATAATCCTTTGACCATGTTTAGAAAAAGAAAAAATGAGTTTTTAAAGGTTGCTATGATCTCTATAAGGAAATTGAGAAGGAGAGGTCATCCATTTACCAAACATTTTTCCAGCTGATTTAATACAGTCTAATGTACTTGCACCAATATCTGAAATCATTCTTCTTCTTTTGTTTGCTTTAATATCTTTCTCTAAAGCAGATGTGAATGCGATATCCAAGAAAAAATCTTTTTTCCATAATCTATGAATATCAACAAGCCCTCTTTTATCTTTTAATTGTAATAATTTGGCAAGCATTTTAATATTAAAATCTTCATCATGCAAATAAACAACATTGCATTCTGAAATCATTTTATCATTATCGATTTCAGCCATCGGAAGAACAATTTTTCCACCATAACCTTCAAATTTAGTTCTTAGTGGTTCACCGCCTTGAACTCTCGCAAAAGTTGTTGTTATGTCATAACCAGATTCAAATATAGCCATGATAGCATTAATAGAAGTTGTTGAAGCTGGTGTAAAAATCTCTGGCTTTAAGCCAACCATTTCCATATAGACCCTTCCTTTAGCAATATATTCTTTAATCTGCTCTTTTGTTGGTTCTTCTTTATGCCAAGGACATGCAATATCACAATAAGTTGATAATTCTTCATGTTTTTGTTGTATGCATCTATGGTCTGTGTTATGCTGAACAATAAAAACCAAACCTTTTTCCTGCATTTCTCTTAATTGTTCTATGACTTGTGTTGGATAAACATAAATACCTTGTTCTTTCCAATCTTTTCCATAACATTCTGCAGCGAATTTCTCATTCAATCTTGCTGGAACAACACCAAATCTAAACACCATAGGATGTTCTTCAGCCATAACTTTAAGATCATATAAATTACCTTGCCTTGTAAAAGCATCTTCAGAAGGTCTTTTAAGATAAACTATAACTGAAAGTTCCTTAGCCATCTTTCTCTTAGAAAATTATTATTTAAAAATATTATTGTAATACAATTAAACTTATAATCTAGGTAATTTTATCCTTTTTATGGATTTAGTAACGAAAATCTCACCAAAAACAGTTTTACATGCTCATCATCCAGAATCTTCTTTTAGCAAAACTAATCCGAATGATTTAGCTTTAAGTTTATTACTCAATAATATTGTTTTAGCAAGTTTAAGTGATTTTAATTGTTCTCCGACACACAACAATTTTATTGATATTATGGAAAAATCAAAAAGATTTACAACAACTAATCTTGGAGAATATGGTAGAATATTTCAATTAAACGGTTATAAACAATTTGTAGTAACAGAACAAGAGGTTTCTGGAGATCAGCATAAAATTGATGTTTATTCTTTGGGCTGTAGAAGAGAAATTCCTTGCGATAAACATTGGGATGTTCATGAAATTATTGATTCTGTAAAACAATACGGAGGAATTGCAATCTTAAATATGCCCTTTGCCAGAGACTTCAAGCCAGCAACTGATGATGACAGAAAATATTTAGAACAATTATGCTTTGAAAAAAAATGGCCTGATTCAGTCCCAGATGCTATTGATAAAGACGCGTTGGATATTTGGCTTGTAAGATTAGCAAGGTCTATGTTAAGTGGTTTTAAATTTGGTAATGCAAATGATTTGGCTGAAAAATTAGCTTTAAAATCTGGAATCCCTTTAGTAGCAGTTCCGGACACATCCTTAAGGAATTCAGATCAATATTCAAAAATAGTTTCTTCTTTT
Organism: Candidatus Pacearchaeota archaeon CG10_big_fil_rev_8_21_14_0_10_31_59; assembly: GCA_002763115.1. Classification (GTDB taxonomy): domain Archaea; phylum Nanobdellota; class Nanobdellia; order Pacearchaeales; family CG1-02-31-27; genus CG1-02-31-27. The sequence goes on along the minus strand of PFCW01000002.1, from coordinate 60,539 downwards.
ATTTATTTTGAAAGTAATCCTTTCTTAGAATCAAGCGGAGAAAAAATTGTTGAAAAGTTAAGAGGAGTTATTCAGGTAGGAGAAAATATAGGATATAAAAATTATTTTGAATATGTTTCAACTTTAAATTTTCTAACTATAAAATTATCAGGAAGAATTGCAAGGCAAATAAGAATGAAAAGTTATTATGCCAAAAAACAAAAATAACATTACATTCTTTATTTTTTAGAATATTTTTTAAAATCAATATTATAAAATACACAAATCTATTTAAATACCCCGAATTTTTATCTAATAATTAACTTTTTTTCCTGGGGTTAAGAAAGAGGGAAAAGGGGTGTAAGGGGTGTCATTCTCAATAAAAATAAATACAGTTTAATCTTTGTGTTAAAATGTCAGAAAAAAATTTTACAATTCCGGCCCAATTATGTGTTAGATGCCGAGGGAAAGGTTTATGCGGAATGCCATGTCCTATTCTAAAAAAATTTAGGGAATCCCAGCCGAAGATAAAAGAAGAATTCTCCGGCAGTTCACCCCCGGAAATTTTTGTCGGAAGATATAATTATCCAAATATATTTGCGGGAATCCTAGCTCCAAACCAAAATGAAAATACTGAAAATATGTCTTTTCCAGAATCTTGGCTGAAAGAGAATAAAGCAATTTTAGATATATTAAATTACAGAAGCAAACTTATCTATAGTAGATTTCAGACGAAAATTAAAGGGCAAAGAAACAATTTGGATGAAACTATGCAGATTACATCGATGGCATCCTCGCCTTTTTCATTATACTTTAAACTTAAGAAAAAACCAAACATCAGTTTTTTTCTTGACATATTTCATCCGATTATAGGAAATCCTGCTCTCGTTGAAAAAATAAAACCCGAAGAAAATGTTAAGGTTGAATCCAAAGTTGATTATCTTATCAATGATGTTGATGTTAAAGCGACAACAGCCATGAACGAATTGTATAAATCAAGAATCAACACAAGCAATATAATAAAAATTCTCTCTGCAGGTTTGCTAGGAATAAAAAAGGACAGAAAATTAGTCCCGACAAGATGGGCAATAACTGCAACAGATGATTCTTTGGGAAAACAATTACTGGAAAAAATAAGATATTATCAGGAAATAAGCGAAATACAATTATTTCATTATTATTATAATGGAAATCATTTTGAAGTTTTATTTTTGCCAGGCAACTGGTCTTTCGAAGTCATTGAAGTTTCAATGCCTGGAAGCGAATGGAATGCAACTCATAACTTAAATGCTCCTCTTTTCATGCAAGATTACGAGTCATCTTTTCCAAGAAAAAAATATGCTGAAAATGTAGTGGGGGCTTATTACACAGACAGGTTAGCTGCCTGCGAGTATCTGGAAAAAATAAAAAGACAGGCGACTGTTTTACTTTTGCACGAAGAACGTCCAGAATATTTCGCTCCATTGGGAGTGGGAATTATCCGGGAAAGTCTGAGAAAAATGTTTTTTGAAACAAAACCGGAAAAACCTGAGACTATTGAAGAAGCTTTTTTTATCATGGAAAAAAGATTGCATGCTCCTATTTCTAAATACAAAGAGATGTCTTGGATTTTGAAAAATTATGGAAAACAGAAAAAATTATTTGATTTTAATTAAAGATTTTGTTGCATCTCTAAAAAATTATTAAGTTTATTCAATTTGTCTTTGTATTTCATTCTTAAAATAAAACCATAAACAGCCCCAGCAATCAATCCTCCGAGATGCGCAAAATTTCCTATGGGTAATCCTGCTACAATTGAAAGGCCCCACATTAATAACAAGGAAATTATAACTCCCAACCACATTGGCATTCCTATTGGGATGAAAAACAAATAAACTTTTAATTTAGGTGTTAAAACAGCCAACATGCCTCCAAGACCAAAAATAGCTCCTGAAGCACCTACAGCAATTGAATTCATTGAATCTGGAAAAATAAAAGCTGAAACTACGAATATTAGAGAAGCAACAATTCCTGAGACAAGATAAGCAAGCAAAAATCTTTTGCTTCCTATTAACTTTTCTAAGAAACTTCCTAAAAATCCTAGGGATAACATATTAACTAATAAATGCCAGAAACCAGCGTGCATAAACATGCTTGTGATTATAGTCCATAAATATTTTCCTTCTAAAATTAAAGATGGCTTTAAACCAAGATAACTGAATAAATCAACATTCTTTAGGACGTAGTTTAAAATCAAAACCAAGAAAAATATAATAAAATTGGCTATTATAAGTTTTAAGGTCAAATTCCAATTTTTTCTTTTTGGTTTTTTTAAATCCTGAGAAAAATATATTCTTACCATTTATCTCTTTTTCTTCTTGATTTGTTTTTTCTTTTTCAATTTAACTTTTTTCGGTTTAATCTTTTTAGTGTTCTTCTTTTTGTTAATTTTTTTCTTTTTTAAAACTTTTTTCAATTTTCTCTTAACCTTCCTTGCCTTTTTCTTCACTTTTTTCGGTTTAATTTTAGTTTTACCTTTTTTAGCTTTCATTTTTCCCTGTTTAATCAACATTTTTTCTCTTTTTTGTCCTTCTTTGTCATTTAGAACCTTCAGCTCTTTCAGCTCTTTTTCATTTTTTTCTATTTTCTTCAAGATTTCTTTTTCTTCTCCGCTGCTGTCTATTGGTTGCAATAATTCTCCACATTCAGGACACATAAAATCATAGGACAAAGATGTATCTTCTGAAACCTCTATACAAGCTGATGGACATGTATAAAATGTTTTCTCTTTTTTACTTGCAAGTTGCTTCCTTAGATTTTCTATAATCTTATTTTTTACTTCCATCAAAGCCTCTAATGATTTGTTCATGTTCAAAGTCCAATAGTAAATATACCACCCTTTCCTCTTATCTTTTTTTCTTATAAAACTTACAACATTTGCGTCATGCAATTTATATAATAAATTTCTTGTCTGATTTATAGTCATCTTCATTTTTTTAGCTATGAGAAATTCATTAATATCTCTCTTATTTCTTAATATATCTACAAGTTCTTTGCTCCCCTTCCCCAAAATACTATCAACTAGTTCATAAACGTACTTTTCTTTCATTTTAATTTTTAGATAAGATAATATTAAATATCTTTTGTTTTAGTATAGTAACTATAAAGTACTTACATAAACTATAAAAGAGAAGTTTTATTATTATTTTCTATGGGATTATTCGGTAATAAAAAAAAGAGGTTAGAATTGCCAGACTTACCTGAACCTCCAACTTTTCCGGAAATACAGGAGGTAAGATCTTCGTTTGGTCAAAGTGCCATTCCCAATCTACCGCCAAGTTTACAATACAATCAACCAAGTGAACCCGAAGAAGAAAATTACAACTATGAACCCGAAGAAGAACATAATGCCTATGATTATGGAATTGGCAAACAAACTAAACGATCAAATGAGCCTATTTTTGTTAGAATAGAAAAAATAAACCAGATAATGGACACGATAGAAGACATTAACGGAAAAATTAAAGTTTTAAGTGCAACACTGCTTAATTTAAGAGAGATAAGAAAGAAAGAAGCAGATGAGATTGCTAGATGGGAAAAAGAGATAATAGAAATTAAAAATAAAATAACAGAAATAGACGGTAAATTATTCAAAAAATAATCTTTCTTTAAAATGACAATCGAAAAAAGTGCAATGTACAAAATGTATACTCCGGAAGTTTTCTTAGCTGCAAAAAGAGATTTGTTATTAACTTCTTCATCTCTAATCAGTCTAATAAAATCTGTAAATGAGATTAAAAAACTTAAGGAGAAAGAAAGAGATATGAACCGAACCATAACTGAAGGTACAGAACATGTTAAAATTAAGGTTGAATTGCTGAATTCTTATTTACCACATGAAGAAGAAAAAGTGGAGAAAAAAATTCCGGTAAGACAAACAAATAGAAAATTTGAAACCTCAACAAAAACCAGAACATCCTTTGATCCTTTGGATAAGGAGTTGGAAGAGATACAAGCCAGGTTAAACAGTTTAAGTTAATTTTATAAATTCCTTTGAACTTTTTCTAATATGATAATAAAAAACAGGAGAGATTTGATTAGGGCATATATAGAATTTTTTAAATCTAAAAATCATAAACAAATTGTAAATTCGAGCTTAATCCCAGAAAATGACCCTACTGTTCTGTTTACAACAGCAGGCATGCATCCTCTTGTTCCTTATTTGCTTGGAGAAAAACATCCTTTGGGAAAAAGACTTGTAAATGTCCAGAAATGCATAAGAACGGGGGATATTAATTCTGTTGGAGATGATTTTCACCTTACTTTTTTTGAGATGCTTGGCAATTGGTCGTTAAACGATTATTGGAAAGAAGAATCAATAAAAATGTCTTTTGAATTTCTTACAGAAAAATTAAATATTTCAAAAGAAAAAATTTCAGTAACATGTTTTAAGGGAGAAAAAAACATCCCAAAAGACGAAGAAAGTGCGAAAATATGGAAATCATTAGAAATAAAAAAAATAGAATTCAAAGGGAAAGATGATAACTTCTGGGGGCCTGCGGGTTTAACAGGACCTTGCGGACCAGACACAGAAATGTTCGTAAATAATTTCGAAATATGGAACAATGTTTTTATGGAATACAATAAAGATAAAAGATTAATCTTAGTTGATGGTATGCATTGCATTTATGACGAAAACTTCAATCTTAATAAAGAGTTATTAGAAATGATAAATAGTTTTAATAGCCACAATGTATTAGCCGTCAATAAACTTAGAGAGAAAGGATGTAGTTTAGTAAAAAATCATAGCCCAGGGCAAGATACAAATTGGGAAGCCTTTTCTTTAGAAGAAAATGAAATAAAAAAAGAAAATCTAGAGTATTTTAAAATTTTATTAAAAAGATTTAATCTTATCCCAGAAGAAGTAATCTATTTTGATCATGATAAAAAGAATGTTGAAACTGCGGGAAAATTAGGCATTCTTTCAAAACAATATACTGATGTTAAATCAACAAAAAAGTTTATCGAGGACAATTTATTTGTTTTTATACCAACAAAGCAAAAAAATGTTGATACTGGGATGGGGGTTGAAAGGACATTAGCAATTTTATTAAATAAAAAAAATGTTTACGAAATTTTTGAATTAAAGGAAATAAAAGATTTAGTTCAAAAATTAACAAATATAAAAAAACCAACAAAAGAGCAGGAAAAAAATCTAAGGATTATTACAGACCATTTAAGAGCAGCTGTTTTTATTTTAAATGAAAAAATAACTCCGAGCAACACCGAACATGGATATGTTCTGAGAAGGTTGATAAGAAGAGCAATAAGATATGGGAGATTAATGGGAATAAATTGCCAGTTTACAAGACAAATTGCTGAAAAAATAATGAATATTCACAACGATTATCAGTTTAATAAAGAGTTTATTTTAGAAGAGATAGAAAAAGAAGAAAATCGTTTTTTAGCAACTTTAGAAAAAGGATTGAAAGTTTTTGAAAATATAATTAAGGATAAAAAGCTGGATGGTAAAGAAGCTTTTCTTCTCTATCAGTCATATGGTTTCCCTATTGAATTAACTGAAGATTTATGCAAGGAAAAAAACATTAAAATTGACAAAGGAGGGTATGAAAAAGAATTAGCTAAACATCAAGAATTGTCTAGAACTGCTTCTTCAGAAACTTTTAAGTCAGGATTAGCAGACAATTCAGAAGCAACAACAAGATTGCATACTGCAACACATTTATTAAATGAAGCTTTAAGAGAAGTTTTAAAAAAAGATATTGAGCAAAGAGGAAGTAATATAACTCCGGAAAGATTAAGGTTTGATTTTAATTTTGACAGAAGATTAACTGATGAAGAATTAAAAAAAATTGAGGAAATTGTGAATAAAAAAATTTCAGAAGAGCTTGAAGTTATAAAGGAGGAAGGAACAGTGGATGATGCTATAAAGAAAGGTGCGCAGGCAGTTTTCAAGGAAAAATACGGGGAAAAAGTTTCAATTTATTCTATCTGCGATAAAAGTAAAAAACCATATAGTTGCGAAATCTGCACAGGCCCCCATGTAAAAAATTTAAAAGAGTTGGGAAGATTCAAAATAATTAAAGAAGAATCTGTTTCTGCTGGTGTTAGGAGAATAAAGGCAATACTTGAATAAAAAAATTTAAGAAGAATAATTAACTCTTCTAATCATGTCAAGAGAGGTTTTAACTGAATTATGCAAATTGCCTCACAGGGGGGGAGGAACTTCTAACGAGAGAAAAGCAGCAAAAATTATTTATAAAAATATGAAATTTCTTGGATTAAATCCTAGGGTGGAATTTTTTCCTGTTAATAAAAATGGTTTCTTTTTTTACGATTTAATTTTTAGAATAGCAATACTGGTTTGCATAATACTTACTTTTATTAATTTTTATGCAGCTTTTTTTCTTTCATTTGTAGTTCTTGCTTTGTATGCAAGAGAAACTTATGTTGGTTTTACTGATTTAAATCCATTTTTCAAGAGAAAATCTCAGAATATAATAGGAAAAATAGAAAATCCGAATGCAAGAAGAAGAGTAATCTTTTTAGCTCACTATGATTCAGCAAAGGAAATGAGGATACTAACCAGTAAGTTTGCCGAATTTTATCAGAAAAAACTTGAATTTATACCAACTTTTGTAAAAAATCCTTTTTTCATAGGAAATATGTTCTGGTATCTAGCAATTTTATTCTTATTTTTAAGATTGATTGGATTTAGAACAATTTTCTTAGATGTGATACTAGCAATCTGCTTTTTAATAAATGTCTTTATGGTTTATACTGTTGTAAGAATTATGAAAGCTGATTATGTTCCCGGAGCATCAGACAATGCATCCGGAGTTCAGGTTGTTTTTAATTTAGCAGAAAGATTTAAAGAAGAAAATATAGGCAATATTGAATTTTGGTTTGTTGCAACAGGTTTTGAAGAAGGCGGCAGGAAAGGAGCAATGAACCTTGTTAGCAGGCATAAAGAAGAATTCCTCGATAAAGACACTTATTTTGTAAATATCGATGGTGTTGGTGCTGATTTGTTAGTCTTGCTAAAAGCAGAGGTAAATGAAAATTCTATTTATACTAAATACCCAAAGTCAATGATTAATCTTGCTTTGAAAACAGCCCATAGACTAAACATGAAATATGTTGTTACAAAATCAATTGCAGTTTTAACAGATGGACATGTTTTTATTGATAGATGGATAGAAGGAATAACTTTAGTTTCCCTCGATAAAGAATGGGGATACAAAGAAAATTATCATCAAAAAACAGACAAATTCAAAAATTTAAATTTTGGAACAATAAAACAGGCGGAAGAATTTGCATACGAATTCACAAAAGATTTGTTAAAATTGCAGTATTACTAGTTTAAATAAATAGCCGGTTTCCCCGGCTTGGCCTTTCCAGATTTATTTTCTGGGTCATATTTATTTTTGTCATTAACAGCAAAAATTTCTACATCTAATCCAGTTTTCTTTTTTATTAAGTCAGAACTATTTTTGTATAAACTTAATTCATTAGGCAAGACATAAATATAAACTTTTAAAGATTTCTTGTTAGACTTTTCTTTCATAATCTTCAATACATTATTGATATCACCACCTAGATTTTCAACTGCTTTTTCTTCCTGCTCAAATTT
>PFCW01000002.1:29991-52909 GCA_002763115.1 Candidatus Pacearchaeota archaeon CG10_big_fil_rev_8_21_14_0_10_31_59 | reverse complement strand
TTTTTCCCAAAGTTCTTCTGTTATATGCGGACAGAAAGGATGCAATAATTTAAGCAAAATTTTATAATTTTCTTTAGAAATTCCGTCTGCAAAAGCATCAACACATTCAACAATTGATATTATTGCCTTGGGGTATTCAAAATTTTCTATGCTGGCTGTTACATTTTTAATAGCTAAATTAATCTTATGGTCTTGAATAGGATTGCTGTTATTATTTACCTTCTCAGCTAATCTAATCATTTTATTTATAATTCTGAATGCTCCTTCAACTCCTTCATCATTCCATTCCATCTGTTTGTCCGGAGAAGCGACAAACATTAAAAATAATCTTGCAGTGTCAATTCCATATTTGTTGGAAATATCTGTCTGGAAAATTACATTTCCAAAACTCTTTGACATTTTATGCCCGTCTTTGTAAACAATTCCCTGGTTGAACAACTTGGAAAATGGTTCATCAAATTTCACAAATCCTAAATCCTTTAATGCTTTTATGAAAAATCTTGCATAAATCAAATGCATGACAGCATGTTCTGCTCCGCCAATATATTGGTCAACAGGCATCCAGTAATTTACTTTTTTATCTTCAAATGGTTTTTCTTTGTTTTTATTATCGCAGTATCTTAAGAAATACCAGCTGCTGTCAACAAAACCTCCCATTGTGTCTGTTTCTCTTCTAGCTTTTCCTTTGCATTTAGAACATTTTGTTTCAACAAATTCTTTGCATGATGCAAGCGGATTTCCGACTGATTTAAAATTAACTTTTTCTGGCAATAAAACTGGAAGTTCTTTTTCAGGAACAGGAACTATTCCGCATTTTTCGCAATAAATAATAGGTATTGGAGTTCCCCAGTATCTTTGTCTTGAAATCATCCAATCTTTTATTTTATAATTCAATGTTTTTTTGCCCATCTTGTTTTTTTCAAGCCAGTCAGCCATTTTCGGTAATGCTTCTCTATTGTTCATGCTTGAAAATGGTCCTGAATTAAACAAAACACCGTCGTCAACAAAAGCATCCTCAAAATCTTTTGGATTTATTGGCTTGCCATCTTTGCTAATCACGAATTTCAAAGGAATTTTATATTTTCTGGCAAATCTAAAATCTCTTTTGTCATGAGCATCACACATAACAACACCTGTTCCATACATCACAGCAAAATTTGAGACATAAATAGGAATTTTTTCTTTTGTTGTTGGATTAATTGCATATTTCCCAGTAAAAACCCCTTCTTTCTCCTTTTCTTCATTTATTCTGTCCTCTATTTTTTCTTTCATCACTTTCTTGATAAATTCTTTGACTTCCTTTTCATATTTTGTGCCTTTAACAAGTTCATCAATCAAAGGACTTTCAGGAGCAACAGCCAAAAAAGTTACAGAGAATATTGTATCACAACGGGTTGTAAAAGTGGAAAGAATTTTTTTTGAACCTTCTAAATGAAAATAAATATCAACACCTTCGCTTTTCCCAATCCAGTTTTTCTGCATTATTTTTATCTTTTCAGGCCAGTCGATTTTTTCTAAATCTTCCAATAATTTGTCAGCATATTCTGTTATCTTGAAAAACCATTGCTCCATATCTTTCTGGATTACTTCCTTCCCGCAACGCCAGCATTTTCCTCCTTCAGCTTCTTCATTTGCTAAAACTGACTGGCAGTTTTCACACCAGTTTACAGGGGCTTTTTTCCTGTATGCAAGTCCTTTTTCAAATAACTTTAAGAAAAAATATTGGTTCCATCTATAATAATCAGGATTATGACTTGAAATTATTTTGCTCCAGTCATAGCTATTTCCCAATGCTTTTTGATATTCCATTATTTTTTTTATGGAATTTTCAGTGTATATCTTAGGATGGATTCCTTCTTTCTTTGCAGCAGTTTCAGCAGGCAAGCCGAACGAATCATAACCCATCGGATAAAGAACATTAAAACCATTCATTCTTTTGAATCTTGCAAAAACATCTCCGATAGTATAATTTCTGACATGCCCCATATGCAAAAACGATGCAGAAGGATAAGGATACATTTCAAGAACATAACATTTTTTCTTTTTTGAATCTTCTTTTACCGTAAAGCATCTGGATTTTTCCCATTTTTCCTGCCATTTTTTTTCTATTACTGAAAAGTCTATTTTGTCCTCACTTTGAATTTTTTTCTCTTTTTTAATTTGGTTTTTATCTATTCTTTTCATATTTATTTTATAGAGGGAATAATGTTAATAAATCTTATCATAGTAACCTTTAAAAATTATTTATGCCTCGATATAACACGCTCCCGTAACTCAGCCTGGATAGAGTGCCAGCCTTCTAAGCTGGAAGTCGCAGGTTCAAATCCTGTCGGGAGCGTTACAGGATTTGGAGGTTCAAATCCCGTAGAAATTCATTGGAATTTCGAGGTCCCAAAATTTCTTAAGAAATTTTTAGGACTGTCGGGAGCGTCCAATAACAATAAATTTAATAAAGTCAATTTCTTTTTCAAAATGAAGCAGGAGTGGCAGAATGGTTATGCGCTCGCCTGCAGAGCGAGTTAATCGGGTTCAATTCCCGGCTCCTGCTTTTTCATCAGAAAAAGCGCGAACTAGAAGCTTTGCTTCTTTGCTCCTGCTTAAATTCGAAAATGTTTTTTTCGACGATAGAAATCATCGGAATTTTTGGTTTGATAGCTTTGGTAATCTCTTTTGTTTTATCTGCCTTCAAAAAAATTAAAAGCGATTCTTATGAAAATTATACAATAAATCTTGTAGGGGGAATCTTGATTGTTATTTATTCAGCATTGAAAGCAAGTTTTACATTCATTTTATTTGGTTCTGTCTGGATTATTGCTTCCTTCTATGGAATACTTCATAAATTAAAAAGAGAAGACAAACTGTTTGTAAGGAAACATTTATAAAATCCATTTATCTATTTTATAATATATTTTAAAGTATATACAAAGGTGAAAGGAGGTGTTTTTAAATGCTTAAAAATAAAAATTCAAAGAAAACCATTGAAAAAATAAAAAACAGGGGAAGTTTAATTGGGGCATGGGCATTTTTGATTGGAATAATTTTAGCAATAATTTTAGGTTTATTTGATGTATCTTTGATACAAGGAACAGCTTCAACGATAATAGTTATAACTCTATTTGTTTTGGGTATAGTTATTGGTTTGTTAAACATAACAGACAAGGAGATAATGCCGTTTTTATGGGCGGGAGCTATCCTAGTTATCGTTTCAGCATTTGGTTCAGGAATCCTAGGGACAATACCATTGTTAAGCAGAATTTTAGATTCAATAATGATATTGTTTGTACCGGCAACAATAATAGTGGCCCTGAAAGCAGTCTTCATGTTGGGTAAAAGATAATTTATTTTATTTTTAAAATGGAAAAAAGAAAGTTTTTCACAAATGGAAAAACAGAGTCATGGTTAAATGCAATTCCGTTAATTGCATTTTTCTTTGCAGCAGCATTGATGTATTGGTCTGGAGTTGGATTTAGCGGATTTGTAGGTTCTTTAGCAATACCAGTAGCTTTGTTTTTGTTAGTTCCATTGCTTAACTATATCGGAGTAGATAGTCAGGCAACCAACTGGTTTATCAGGGCAGGAATAATCAGTTTGCTGGCAGTGATAATAAATCTAGTTCCCTATATTTTAAATCCGTCTGTCTGGGCTTCTTTGGCAATAGACATCATTTATTTGTTAACAATGATAGCAGTAATAATTGGTGTTGTAATGAGTTTAATAAAAATTAAGAATTAATTTTTTATCTATCTAAATTAAAATTAAAACCAAGAAAAGCAAAGCTTTTCTGGTCCAGAAAAATCTATGATTTTTCTTGGAATTAAAAATTAAAAAATTTATTTTTTCTTTAACTTTACTTTGTCGTTTTCTTCAACTTTTGCTACTTTATGCTTTTTTCCTGACAATGCCAATGCAACGATCAATACTATTGTCAATATAACCAAAACAGCCACTATTACTACCCATAATAAATTTGCTTTCAATTCCTCGACAAATTTTTCTGAATCGCTTTTTGGTTCTACAAATGGAGTTATTGTTACAGGTACTTTTGTTGTTTTCTCTCCGCCTTCATAAGTTACTTTTATTGTTACTTCTTTAGTTCCTTCTTCCAATGCTGTAAAAGTTAAAGTTGCATAACCCTCACTTCCAGCTTCAAGCTCAACAGTTGCATCTCCTCCGAAAGTTGACCATTTTGGATCGACATTCAAAGCTGTTACATTGTATTTTGTTTTCACATTTCCAGTGTTTTTGATATAAATTTGGATGTTGTAGCTTTCATCTTTGAAGATTCTTGGCGACGTTACCTTTACTTCAACAATTTCGCCATTTGCTTTGGCGCAATTGCCTTCAATTGTTATGAATTTTTCGAAGTGTTCTACTTCATCATAAACTTCGTCATCATCATCGTAATTGTATTCAACATCAATTTTTATTCTTGATGTTCCTTCTTTTGCATTGAACGGAATTGCGATGTTTGTAAATGAAAAAGTTTCATCATCTCCAGAGTCTACGCTGTTGAAAACTTTTTCTTTTGTATTCCCAAATTGGTCTGAATAGGTTACTTTGATTTTATCTTCATCTTTTTCACCTATATTTGCAATCTTTCCGCTTACTTGGATCGAAGAACCACATTCCACTTTTTCAGGAATTGTCTTTAAACCCTTTAAATTAACTCCTCTTGTTGGCCTGTCAACATCAAAACTTACACTATATTCTCTGCAATTATCTTCATCATCTTCATCAAATGCTTTTACATAGACATACCATTCACCATCTTCAGCATCATCTGGAATTTCCAATTCAATCTCAGAATTTAGTTTTTCTTCGTCGTCATCTAAATTGAAACTTTTATCAATTTCTTCCTCAGTATCTGGATATTCCACATTATCTTTTACTAAGACAGCTTTAATTGAAACATCATGTTCATCATTGTCATTATTTTCTACATCAACTTGAATTGTGAATTTATCTCCTGGGAGATATTCACCTTGTTTATCAACAATGTCCACATCTGTTACATCTATGTATCCATCATCTAGAGTACAGTATCTGTATTCAACTTCAAAGTCATCTGAATCAGATATACCTGGTGTAAGAATTTCCGAACTTATAGCATTCACAGTTACAGTATATGCCTTAAATGTAGCATCTTCGTCTGTTGTTATGGTAAGTTTTACTGTTTTTGGTGGTTCAACATTTAATGTTGGAATTACATAATAACTATAGTTAACTGGATCTATTCCATCATCAGCAAATCTTGTCTGGATTTGTGTGTTGTCAGAATTTGTTACACTCAATATGATGTTTGTTAAAACATCATCTCCAGTATTTGTTACTGTTACATCTACTGTCTGCGTAGAATCTCTAGCCATATCTTGTATATCTGCTATATCAACAGTCATGGATGCGGCAGCACTTACATTTATAGCAAATGCTATAAGCAATACAAGCAAAGTTGCTGTTAAGTACAAAATTTTGTTATTCATTTTTTCAGTCTTTGTTTGATTTTATGTTGTAATTTTAAAGTTAATATCACTTTAAAAAAGTTTCGTTTCACTATATAATAAGGATTATCACAAATCAGAGATATTTAGTATGGAAAATCTGTTGTCAGAATCAAAATAAAAATCGTCAGTAATTCTTGGACAGCCGGCATTTATCCAAAAATCTATCCTAAAATTTTCAAATTCCTCCTTGTTTAATGTTTCAGTTAGGAATAAAAAGCAGTTTTTTCCTTCTTTTTCAAACTTTTCTTTTAACAAAAACACTTTATCAAGTCTTTCTTTAGCAATTTGGCCTGGTTTTAATGAGATTATAAAGCCTATATTTTTAGCATCAATAATCTTGATTTTATTGGCTTTTTTAATACCCTCAATCCTTTCAATATCTCTTTTATCTAACTCGTATGTTTTATCAGTTAACGGGTTAAAAACAAAGACTTTTTTCTTTGTCTTCAAAGTTACATTCAACGGATGAAAAATACCGGAACCAATATACAAAAAAGCATTTTCTTTCCCAGCTTTTATATCAGAACATCCCAATATCTGCAATACTTTCTCAACTTTTCTATCTTTGCTTTCCAGAAATTTTTTTATATCAGCTAAAGAATCTGAATACTGAACTGTTGCAGCCAGACTTATTTTCTTCGGAAGAATTTTTACATCAATTTGTTTAAAATTAATCTTATTTTTAGACTTTGTTCTTAAAAATAAAACATCCATAAAATATACAAGAAAAAGCATTATTTAAAATTTTTTAAGCTCTTTCTTCTTTTACCGGGGCTTCACCTCTGTAAACTTCTGCGAAAGATGGTGTAATTATTAGCATATTATCACCAAATCCTGCTATGTTTCCTTCTAAAGCATCACAGGTTTTCTTCAACTTTGAAATTGCTCTCTTCAATTCTACCATATCCTTGCCTTTTAGATATCTTATATCTACCAAGGCGATTGTGTACCCAGTCCTTAAAGAGTCCAGAATTGGATTTACATCATCAAATTCCTTTAGTATGAAAGGTCTTACAAGGATTTTTTGTCTTTTAACAGAATCTCTTGAGGTGTCAATTTCAATGTATTCATCGTCGCTCCCTTCTTTCTTTTTACCAAACATATTTTTTATATCTGAAAAAATACCCATTTTTGTTACCTCATATTATTGATAGTATGCGGGTTTATAAATATTTCGATTATTTAATAAATATATTTAACCACTTTTAATAATCTCTAAAGAACTCACTAAAGAAAGCAAATTTGTTCTTAAATAAGCATCCAAACTCGGTTTCTGGCTTATATCTGTTAGTTCTTGGATTAGCAAATCCAGTTTACAGGATTTATTTTCCTTACATTCTAAAACAGCAGAAATAGTCAGCAATTTTTCTTTTAAAATTTTAGGAACATTCTCTTCACTCTGTAATTTTTCAACCATATCATTTATAAAAAATAATTCTTCCTTGTTCATTTTCTAGCTACTTAGTTATTTCTTCTCTAAGATTAGAAGCCTCTTCATACAATTTTTTTTCTTGTTTTTCTATAGCATCCATTCTAAGCCCAATAAGTTTTTTCTTCTTTTCTAAGCTCTCAACACTCTCTTCTTTTTTAATTTTTATCATAAGATTACCAACGATTTTATAAATAAAATCTTCTTTGGAATTTTTTATCTCTCTTAAAGCTTCTTCAGTCTCACTCAACTCAAATTGAAACATCTGTTTCTGCACCATCATATTCTGCAGTTCCTGTTCTATTAACTGCAATCTTTCTATTTTTCTGGATTTTTCTTCCATTTTTAAACTGCCTTAACTCTAGTTATTACTATCCTTTCTTTAAAAAATATTTTTGAACCACAATACGGACAGCTGAAATTTGTTATTTTACTTAAGTTTGCGTCAGATATCTTTTTCCCACAAAAAAAACATTTATAGTTTACCATTTTTTATTCTACAGTATAAGCATTAGCTGTAAAGGTTTTTTTACATGATTTGCAGTGCCATATTCCGGCAGCTTTTCTTTTTGCCGAATTTTTTCTGCAATATGGGCAAGTCTGTTTCTTTTTTTGTCTGATTTCAACAGCCAAGATTCTTGTCCTTACTTTTTTTCCATATCTTGCACCATATCTTCCTGTTGATTTTACTTTTTTTGTTCTTGCCATCTTAATTTTAATTATCAAATGGGGCTGCCCGGATTTGAACCGGGGTCGCAAGGTCCCAAACCTCGAAGGCTAGACCAGACTATCCCACAGCCCCCTCTAATAAATAGGGCTATATAGGTTTTTAAAATTAATCTATTTTTTTGCAGGAGCTTTTTTTTCTGGCTTAACTTCTTCAACTTTCTTTTCCGTTGCTGTTTCCGGAGTTGTTGCAGCAGTTGCAGCTTCAGCAGCTTTCTTCTCTTCAGCTTCCTTTTCAGCAGCTTTTTTCTTAAGTTCCTGTTGTTTTATTATTTTATCAATAAATTCTTTTAATTGTGTTGATTTTTCCAGACTTACTTCTGTTTTTTCTGAATTTATTTCTTTATCATAAACTCCTTTTTCTAATCCTGCTAAAACTTCTTTAGGTTCTTTGCTTTCTATTAATATTCCGGAAGAAACACAGCTTCCAATAACGCTCTTAACAGCAGATTTTAAATTATTTACGAGCATATTTTGCTGTTTTGTCTTTGCTATTTTAATAATCTGTTCTATTGCAAGATTTGCAACTCTTGTTTTGGTAGCCTCGCCAGAACCTTTGACAATTCCAGCTTCTTTTTTTATTAATTCCAATATTGGAGGTGTTGCAACAGAAACTTCTATCTTTTTTGTCTTCGCGTCAATTTCTAAAGTGACCGGAACTTTCAAACCTCTGAACTCTTTTGTAGCATCATTAACTTTTGATATAACTTGACCTACGTTTACTCCTAACGGGCCTAATTTCTGGCCTACAGTAGGTCCAGGTTTCATATTTCCGCCTTCAACAAGTAATTTTATCTCAACCATTAAATAGAAATCAAAACCAAGGTTTTTAAAGGTTACTCTTTACCTCTCTTAAACACAAAGGTTTAAAAATAATCTGGGTCTAATAAAAACAATAAAAACCCATATGAAATTGGAGGAAAAAAGATGAAATTTAAAGCATTTTATGATGATGACGATGACGACTGGAAGGATGATGATTGGGATGGTGATGACGAAGAATACTAATTTCGCCTAAATAAAAAATCTTTTTCTTTTTTGTTTTTTTTATATCCAATTAAATGAAAGAATACTAATCCTGTAAAATATCTTCAACTTCTTTGTCTTTTACAGATTCTTCGCTTTCTCTTCTTATAACTTTTAAATTATCTATTTTTATTGTTGTTGGGATTGGAACTGTCGCTTCAAGCAACTCAACAATAGCTTCTCCCTTCTGTTTGTCTACTCTCATTACTTTTGCCTTGTCTCTCTTGAATGGCTCGGCAATAATCTCAACAATATCTCCTTCCTGGATATTTATTTGTTCAGTGCTAGGTTCAATTAAATTTTCTATGTCTTTCAAATCAACTTTTTTATTTATTACGCCTTTGACATAAGGGGTGTTATAACAAACAATTTCGGCTGTTTCGTGGTCCTCAGCTTCCATAAAAATATATCCTCTTAATCCGTGTATCTTGGCAAGCGAGAAAATTTTTAATCCTTTTTTTTCTGCTTTTGCAGCTAGCAAATCAGTTGCCTGCTCTTCTTTGTTTGTTGAAACCTTTACTGTAAATAACATTTTATATAATGAATATGAAGATTATTCCTATTATAAATCCGATTGCTCCTATCACAGCAATTCCCAATGCGGAGATTTTTGCCACATTCCAAAATTCCTTTTTCGAAGGTTTTTTTATAACCTTGAATACTCTTACACATTGTCCCCAAAAAGTTTTTAATGACATTTTAATAAGAAAAAATATACGGCTTTTTAAAAGTTTCTAATTAATGGGCTTTGTAAATTAAGTGGCTCTTGTAAAAAAAGTCTAATGCTTTAAAGATGGATGCACTCTAAATTTAATACGATTAACAACCTCGTTAGAGATACTTCCTTCTGTCTTTCCACCAATACCTAAAACCTCTGCTCCTACTTTTCCCTTACATCTGTTTTTTAGATACTACTGCTAAATCAAAGTCAATTCCTTCTGAACTTGATTGCATAAAATAAAAATTGGCTTTTTCACTTTTAGATTCATCTACTGCTTCAGTTACTTCTTTCAATATAGTTTTAACAAATTCTTTAACTTCCATTTAATCTATATTCTCCATCACAATAATTTATTTCTTTTTTGAGATTTCAATCAACAAATTCTATACCCAATTCAGATTCTATTTCCTTCAATTTTTCGTCTTTCTTTCTGCTCTCTTTTCCAGAAATCTGGGAACTTTTGACTCCAGTCAATATTAATAATACTCTCATTGTCTTGTCCATGTCCGGGCTTATCTGGGCTCCCCAAATCATCTTTGAATCCTCGCCGATTTTATCGTTGATATACTGGATAACTCTTCGTGCTTCATCCAAAGTCATATCCGGACCTCCGATGATATTTACTAAAGCACTAGTTGCACCGTCAACTTCCACATCCAACAAGGGATTTTCAATTGCTTTTTCAACAGCTTCTATAGCCCTGTTTTGGCTGTCGCTTTCTCCAACACCAATCATTGCAACACCACCGCTAATCATTACAGTTTTTACATCTGCAAAATCCAAGTTGACTAAACCAGCTTTTGTTATCAACTCAGTTACACCTTTTACAGCATTAGTCAAAATTTCATCAGCAATTTTGAAAGCAGTGTGCAATGGCAAATCCGGAGCCAAGTCAAGCAATTTATCATTTGGGATAACAATTAACGTATCTACAGCATCTTCCATTCTCTCCAAGCCATAAACAGCATTTTCATATCTCTTTTTTCCCTCGATAGTAAAAGGCATTGTTACAACCCCAATAGTCAAAACACCTGCTTTTTTTGCAACATCAGCAATTATTGGAGCTGCTCCTGTTCCTGTTCCCCCGCCCAAACCACAGGTAATAAAAACCAAATCAGCACCTTGAACTTTGTTTCTTATTTCATGTTCAGATTCTTTGGCTGCTTCAGCCCCAATTTTAGGATTTGAACCAGCTCCCAAACCTTGGGTTAATTCTCTTCCAATTAAAATTTTATGATTAGCATCAGTATATAATAAATCCTGAGCATCAGTATTGACAGCTATCATCTCAGCACCTTTAATTCCTATTTCTTTCATTCTGCTTAATGTATTTCCGCCGCCTCCACCAACACCGAAAACTTTTACAAGAGCTCTTTGTCTGGACAAAAGTTTTTCCAATTCTTTGTCAATTTCCAAAGTTGAAGAACCTTCAACCTCTTCTATTTCAAAATCATCTCTCATTGTTATGCTTTCCTCCTTTGTCTGTATTATCTATATTTTTTACCTATATAAATATTCTTATAGTAAATCAAATATTTTTTTATTTTTCTTCTCTCTTACTCTTTTCTATCTCAAATACAACATCAAAATTTAAAATCTCTTTAATTTTTTCTTTTAAAACTTTCTTCAGTTTTTCATTCATCTCAGTTTCCATTGAAACGCTGATGTTTTTCTCATTTAATTCTATTTTAAATTTATCCTCAGGCAAACCAAGAAAATACTCTGTCAAAATCTCCGCTTTTTCTTTAACATCCATAATCAATTTTCTTATTTTTATATCATAAACTAAATTTTTTCCTGATAATGGGTTGTTAAAATCTAAAATAACTCTACCGCCAGAAACACTTGCAATTCTTGCTAAAACATTATTTATATTGAAATACATCCCCGGCTGAGGCATTATATTCTGCTGCTTGAAATAATTTAAAGAAACTATTTTCATCATATTTGGATTTCTTTTTCCAAAACCTTTTTCCGGAGAAACCTCAATATTATACTCTTCATTAGCTTTTTTTCCTATGAAAGAACTGTCAACCCCGCTAATAATCATCTCTTGCCCGACGCAAAGCCTAAAAGGTTCAAATTTATGCTGGCTTTCTAATTTTTCCTTTTCAGCCATCTCTTTCACTGTTGTATCAAAAATCTTTCCGTCTTTAATCTTCCCAGTAAAATTGATTTCTATAAAATCATTTTTCTTTACTGTCTCAGCCATGTTTTTTCTAAAGTATCTAGCTTTTTAAGTATTTCTTTAATAAATCTGAAATATATATTATATTAGATAAATCCTTAAATATCAAAAAAAAGTAAGGAAAATATGGCTGAGTGGAGAAAGCATATAGATAAAGATTTAGCAAATCATCTAGAAAAATTAATAGAACATTCCAACAAACATAAACATGCTTTTGAAAAATCTGAAAATCCGGCAAAAGCTCAGATGTGGATTGCATTATCTTTGCTTTCCAAACAACTTCATGATTTTCATTTCAAATTAAATGAGATTGAATCCAAATTGAACGAACTTCCACAATTTAAGGGAAAGAAAGCAAAAATTGATTCTTCTAAGATTTTAAACAAACTTAACAAAGAAGTTGAAGCTTTGGAATCTGCCGATAAAATTGCTAAATCTCTGGTTAAGAAAAAATAAACATTTCTAAACAAAAACTTTTATAAACCATATTCATCTAATTTTGTTATGGTCTATAAATGGGTAGAAGTAACTGAATTGAAAACAGGGAGTTATGCGATAATAGACGAAGCCCCATGTATCATTAAAAAAATTGATATATCTAAAACAGGAAAGCACGGACATGCGAAAGCAAGAATTGAAGCAGTGGGCTTAATCGACGATAAAAAAAGAATTGTTGTTAAGACAGGTCATGACAAATTAGGAGTTCCGGCAATAGAGAAAAGAAGGGGCCAAGTTTTGAATTTCAACAATAACGCAGCAAATTTGATGGACATAGAAAATTATGAGACAATTGAGGTCGAAGTTCCCGAGGAATTGAAAAGTAGTTTATCCGAAGGTTCTCAGGTTGAATACTGGAATGTGGAAGGTGTAAATATAATCAAGAGGTCAGTATAAGGAATAAAAATGGTAAAAATAGCATCAGCACAAGCAAGATTGTTTAAGAATATATTTGTCTGCAAAAAATGCGGAACTAAAATGAGAGCTCAGTCAAGAAAAATTGTTGAAGGGAAGATTAAATGCAGAAATTGCGGAAAAAAAGCGTTTAGACCAAAAAGAAAGAAGTAAACTGCAAGGTAAAAAAAGAGGATGGTAAATTTTATTTATTACGATATCGCATTATTTGTTTTGTTTACATTAATCACAATAATTTTCTTGGTTAAAAATAAAAAAAAGCTTGTGAAGGAGAACAAAGTATTCTTTTTGTATAAAACACAGGTTGGAATCAACTTTATTGCCTGGTTCAGCAAAAAAATTCCTTTTATTCTTAATATTGTAAGTTATATTGCGATTTTAACTTCTTATCTTGGAGCTGTATTAATAATTCTTGTTCTGATAGAACTCATAAAAATTGTGGCAATTTTTAAAGTTCCAATACCGCCTATAATGCCTTTGATTCCATATCTACCGCAGATATTTAATGTAAATCTTCCGGCATTTTTCTTTGTTCACTGGATAATAATATTGGCTATAACAGCAGCAGTTCATGAATTCAGCCATGGTATATTTGCAAAATTTGCAAATTTAAGAATAAAATCTACTGGTTTTGGTTTTCTTGGTCCATTTTTACTGGCTTTCGTTGAGACAGATGAAAGATTAATACAGAGAAAACCTGCGAAACAGCAGTTAGCTATCTATTCTGCAGGTCCATTTTCAAATATAATCTTAGCATTGATATTTTTAGGGATATTAACATTATTCTTTTCTTTAGCTTATGTTCCTGCAGGAATCAATTTTAATAGCTACTATCTCAGCAATGTTTCTTTTGACAGCATTACTGAAATTAATAATGTTACGGTTAATGGCTTGACATTGTCAGATATTGAAGAAATGAATTTAACTGAAAATGAAAATTTAACAATAATAAGCAATAATCATAAATATTATACCAACCAAAAAACACTGGATAATTTCATAAAAGAAGATAAAAATTATGTTTTTGCTTATTTATCAACACCAGCGTTTGAAAATAAAATAACCTCTCCAATTTTGGAGATTGATGGAGAGAAAGTTACAAATATAAACAAATTAAAATTAATAATATCTAATTACAAACCTGGCTACGAAGTAAAAATAAAAACAAAAGAAAAAGAATATATTGTTACTCTAACATCAAATCCTTTAAATGAATCTGAAGCTATCCTTGGTGTAAGCTTTGCTGAACCAAAATTAAATTTTGTCCAAAAAATAATTACCTTTTTCACACCAACTCAAAAATATGGTTCTGTTTATTATGAAACAAAAGGAAATGAACAGATTATCAATTTCTTTTATTCTTTGTTATGGTGGTTAATCGTTGTTAATTTCGGAGTTGGTTTGATAAATATGCTTCCATACAATTTCTTCGACGGTGGAAGAATCTTCTTTACAACATTCAAAGCTATAACAAAATCTGAAGAAAAAGCAAAAAAGATTTTCAGGATAACTAACTTTATAATAACATTATTAATAATTTTAATTTTAATTTTATGGATTTTAAGTTTGTTTAAATAAACTTTTTTTAATTTTTATTTTCTCGACGGGAAATAAATTCACTTTTTTTCAAAAATATTTTTCTTACGAAAAAAAGAAAAAGTATTTAAATGAAAAACGTCTTAAATTATTATAAAATTTTTTAAATAAAAATAAGAGAGGTACAAAAAATGGCAAAAAAGAAAAAAGCTAGCAAGAAAAAGAAGAAGAGATAATTTTTCATAACATTTAATTTTTTCTTTTTTCTTTTATATAAAAAGATAAACTTTTTTGGAATGAGGAAATTACTGAGTAATCTCCGATTTCGGAAATTTTACAAATTTCCTCGATTCTAAAAATTGTATTTTTATTAATAGAAAAATAATTTTCATCATTTCTAATTTTTAATTTAAAATAAAACTAAACCGTCTTTTGTCAATGCTACAAATTTTATTCCGACGGGAACTTTTATCAGTGAAGAAATCAGAGTCATATGTTCTTTTCCAGTGCCTGAAGCTATGCTCAATGCAACCTCCATTCCAGCAAGTTTTCCTCTTAATTTTTCAACAATTTCATCAATTAGCTCTTTAACTGGTTTGTTAAAATCTACTTTTACAAATTCAAATTTTTTCTGGGATGAAAATTTTGTTTTTGCAAATTCATTTCCAACCAGAATTATTTTATTCCACTCTTCACTATTTATAACTCCGGAAACCTGCCCCCATGTTCCTGTTCCTGTTGAAAGTAAAGCAACTAATTCCATATTTTAAAAAGTACGCCAATATTTATAAAGATTAATACTCTCAATTATATATATAAAAATATAAAAAAGAGGAAATGGCAAAAAATAATAAAGAAAAAGATAAAACTAAAAAACTGTCTGACAACGAATTGATGACAGCAATTTTATCATACATAGGAATTTTGGTTCTAATCCCTCTTTTGGTAATAAAAGTTAAGGACAGAAATGATTTTATAAGATTTCATCTAAGTCAGGGATTGACCCTCTTTATAATAGAAGTAGCAATTGCAGTAGTTCAGCGAATTTTGGCGGCAATTCCGTTTATAGGATGGATTTTAGCAAGTTTAATCTCGTTATTATGGGTGATAATATTAATAATAGTGATTATAGCTATAATAAAAGCAGTCCAGAATGAGAAATGGGAAATTCCTGTGGTAAATTCTTTCAGTAAACACTTCAGATTGAAATAATCTAAAAAATGACGCATGACATAGCAATAAGTGAAATTACCTTACGTAAGTACGAGGAGCCATACCAGCTTAATAAAAGAGAGCTTGTAAAAAAAATCTGTCTGTCTTTGGGTTTATTGCAGCCAGGAGATTCGAGAGATATAATTGTTGATGTTTTTCTCGTCCTTATAGAAGCGAAAAAAGAAAAGAAAAAGCTAAGTTCAGAGGAAATCCAGAAAAAAGTCGGGGATTTAAGAAAAAAACATAATTTGGATTTGAAAGGATTGGCAGACTCGAACATAAGAAGACAGGTTAAAAGATTAAGGGATTTGTTTTTCGTAGAAAAGAAAAATAATTTCTATAATATAATTGAATTCCAATCGATTTCCTCGTTATTCGAGGAAAAAATAGAAAAAGTTTATCTTCCATCAATACTTGAGCGAATAAAGAAATATCTTAATGAATTGGATAAAATAAGTTAACAAAACCTTTAAAAACTCCTTTTTTCTCTAATATAAATCCTATAAACTACTCTCTCGAAAGAGATGAAGTAGGAGGTGAAAATGAATCAAGAGATTCTTAACGCAATAGAAGAACTGAAAAAACAAGAGAAAAGAAAATTCAAGCAGTCATTAGACTTAATCATAAATCTAAAAGATATTGACATCAAGAAACAGCCGGTAAACACCAGCGCTGTTCTGCATCATGAAATAGGAAAACCTATCAAAATCTGCGGTTTCCTTACAAGAAAAACAAAAGTTTTCGATATGGTTTTGTCAGAACCGGAATTTTCTAGATTAGACAAAAAACAAATCAAGAATCTTGAAAAAGATTATAGTTATTTTGTCGGTTCAGCAAAGCTGATGCCGAAGATTGCAACCCAATTCGGTAAAATATTAGGTCCAAAAGGAAAAATGCCAAATCCTTCAATAGGAACTGTTGTTATGGATGAGGATGATAAAAATCTTGAGGAAATTGCAAAAAAATTAAAGAGAATAGTTGTAATCAAACTTAAGGAAAAAAGCTTCAAAACTTCAATAGGAACTGAAGATTCTAAACCAGAGGAAATTGCTGATACATTTGAATTAGTATATCATGCTTTGTTAAATGTTCTTCCTAAGAAAAAGGAAAATATAAAATCAGTTTTACTAAAATACACGATGAGCAAACCTGTAAAGGTCAAAATAATTTAAAATGGGAGAAGACAGAAAAAAAGTCAAATATAATGCATCTGTTTCAGACAGAAAGAAGAAAGACATGAAAGCGATAGTCGACGAAATAAAAAAAAGCAATTCCATCATAATCTCTTTCATAAATAATCTGCCTTCCAATCAATTGCAGCTCTTAAGAAAAAAACTGAAAGGCAAGGCAAAAATATTCGTAGCAAAGAAAAGAGTTACAACAAAAGCATTTGAAACCTCCGGAATTTCTGAGATTAAAGAATTAGGGAAGCATATCAGTGAGAGTTCAGCAATAATATTCTCAAATGAGGATCCATTTACATTAGCTTCAATATTGGCTGATAGCAAACTTCCGGCAAAAGCAAAAGCAGGTCAGATATCAAAGAAAGAAATTAAACTTGACGAAGGCCCTACTGATTTTCCACCAGGACCGATGATAAGTGAATTTGCTAAGGTCGGAGCAAAAACAGGAATTGTCGAAGGAAAAATTGCAATCAAAGAGGCAAAGGTTCTTGTAAAGGAAGGTGAAAAAGTAAGTGAAGATGTTGCAAATTTATTATCAAAACTTGAAATAAAACCTTTTGAAATAGGACTTGACATTCAAGCAGCTTATGACGCAAAAGAGAAAAAAATATACTTGAATTTGATTATAGACAAAACCAAAACACTCGAGGAATTAAAACATATAGAAGCATCAATTTTGCCTTTTGCAGTCCAGATTGGATATATATGTAAAGGCACAGTCAGTTTTTTATTAGGTCAGGCTGAATCTCAGGCAGAATATATTAATCAAAATTATGCTAATAAAGAAAATAATGAAAAATCCAAGGAGGAATAAATGGAATATGTATATGCAGCTTTGCTGTTACACAAAACAGGGAAGGAAATAAATGAAGCAAACCTGAAAAAGGTAATGCAAGCTGTTGATGTGAAAATTGACGAAGGGAAAATTAAAAGCCTGGTTGCAAGTTTGAACGGAGTCGACATAGAAAAAGCTTTAGCAGAAGCTAAAACAATGTCTTTTTCAAACGGACATTCAACAGAAGCAAAAGCAGAGAAAAAAGAAGAAAAACACGAAGAGAAAAATGAACCTGCAGCAGAAGGTTTAGCTGCTTTATTCGGCTAAACTTTCATTAATTTATTAAACCTGAGTTTACTAAAAATAAAATGGACACATTAACAGCAATAGTAGTGACTGCTTTGTTGAGTATGCTTCCCATCTTTGAATTAAGGCTTGCATTGCCTTTAGCTATAGAGACATTTCACCTTCATTGGATTCTCGCATTTTTTATCACAGTTATTTTTAACATACTGGTTGTAATCCCAATATTCTTATTTTTAGATTATCTACATAAACATTTTTTAAAATTCAGATGGTATGACAAATCAATAAATTTTGTTCTAAATAAAATAAGAAACAGGAGTAAAAAAGTTGAGTATAGCTTAGAAACATTCGGACTTTTAACTTTAACTTTGTTTGTAGCTTTGCCTTTGCCTGGAACTGGAGCTTGGACCGGCAGTTTAATTGCCTGGGCTCTGAATTTGAAAAGAAATCGTTCATTTTTGGCAATAGCATTCGGAGTTTTAATAGCTGGACTCATAGTTTTGATATTAACTTTAGGTATAAGCGGTGTTGTAAATTCAAAATTTTAAAATCCTCAATAAAAATCTTTAAATAATAACTATTCTTTTTTAGTATATGGAAAATAAAAGCCTGCTTGATGAAATTACAAATATAGCTTCCAGAAGGGGATTCTTTTTTCAGACAGCTGAAATCTATCCGGATAATAATTCAGGATTTTTGGAATATGGTCCCTATGGTGTAGAATTAAAAAATAAAATAATCAGTCAGTGGAGAAAATTAATTTTGAAGAAAGACAATATGCTTGAGATTGACGGCTCCCAGATATTACCGCCGTCAGTATTCATAGCTTCAGGACATCTAAAAAATTTTACTGATCCGTTAGTTTACTGTGAAAAATGCAAAAATAAATTCAGGGCTGATAAGATTATCGAAGATGCAACAAAACATCCAATGGCTGAAAATTTAGCCAATGAAGAATATGACAAGATTATAGAAAAAAATAAAATAATGTGTCCAAAGTGCAAATCAAGACTAAGCAAAACTTTGAGATGGAATCTAATGTTTAAAACTGGAGTTGGAGCCGAGGAAAAAGATTCTTATCTGAGACCCGAGACATGCCAGAGTATTTTCCTCAATTTTCCAAGATTATCAAAAATTATGAGAATGAAATTGCCAATAGGAATTGCTCAAGTCGGTAAATCTTTCAGGAATGAGATATCGCCACGTCAGGGAATTTTAAGAATGAGGGAATTTACCCAGGCTGAAGTCGAGGTGTTTTTCAACCCAAAAAAAGAAAATGATGTTTCAATAGAAAAAATTGAAAATGAAACATTAATATTCTTTTTTGAAAATAAAACTCATGAGATTGCAATTAAAAATGCTATAAGGAAAAAATTAATTTCGAGCAAATTAATTGCTTATTATTTATTTTTGCTTCAAAATTTTTATTTACATATCGGGTTTCCAAAGGAAAAAATAAGATTCAGAAAATTAAATGATGATGAAAAAGCATTTTATGCAAAAGAAGCTTTTGACTTCGAAGTTTTAACTTCAATAGATTGGGTTGAACTTGTAGCTTGCAATCATCGCGGTGATTATGACTTGAGTGGGCACCAGAAAAATTCAAGGGAAAAGATGGAAATTTTGGATGAATCAACAAACTCTAAAGTTCTTCCGAATGTTTTTGAATTATCTTTAGGCATTGACAGAACTTTATATTCTCTAATGGACTTAGGTTATGAGGATGACAAGAAAAATGAAAGAACAATCTTCAAATTTAATCCGAAAATAGCTCCTATACAGGTTGCTATTTTCCCTTTACTAAACAAAGATAAGTTACCAGAAAAAGCACAAGAAGTTTATAATTCAATAAAAGATTGTTTCGACTGTTTTTATGATGAAGCAGGAAGCATAGGAAAAAGATACAGAAGACAGGATGAAATTGGAACTCCTTTTTGTATAACAATCGACCATGATACATTAAAAGACAATTCTGTTACTGTTCGTGAAAGAGACAACATGAAACAAGAACGTGTCAAGATAAAAGAACTGCAAACAGTTTTGTGGAAAAAGATTTTTGGATAATTAACCTTTTAAACTTTAATTCTCTAAATTTAGTATGGGCCTGTAGTTCAACGGTAGAATACGAGGCTGGCAGTCTTGAGATTCGGGTTCGATTCCCGGCAGGTCCATTTTGTTCAAAAAATTATTTAAAATTATTCTACTAAAAATAAAAAAATAAAAAGAATTATTTCAAGTCATTCAAATCAATCTTGTTTATCAGTTCTCTGAATTCAAGAAATTTCTCTGCAGGAATTCTTGTTCCTGATTTTGTAAATCCAGTGTATCTGTCAGAAGTTGTAAATTCTCTTATTGTAACTCCTATTTTGTCATTGAAGTCGTCAATTCTTACAACAATTTCTGTGTTCTCGTTTTTCTGTATTTTTCCAATATCTTTTTCCATGTTTAGTTCAGCAAAATAATGTTTATAAAGTTTGTTGAAATGAGGTACATTAAATTATATTAATCTATATTAATTAATAAAACTTAGAAAAGATAAATTAAATTTAAATACTTCAGCCTCATTAATATAACAAAATAATAAGATTATAAAAATTAAAAAAATGACTAATGAATACCTTTTTGATGTTGGCAATTTTCCAAAAGAATCTAATGATGCAGATATTTTTTTGGCATATGGTGATGTTTATAAAGGAATAATAGAACATTTACTTAATAATTTTGAAGAAATCGAAGAGAATTGCCATGACTATGTAATAATTCCAATACTTTTTCTTTTTAGGCATTATATTGAACTAAAATTGAAAGGATTATTACTTTTTAAAAAACAAAAAATTAATGTAAAATCTCATAATATTTATGAACCACTTCAAAAAATAAAAGGAATACAAATTCATTTAAGAATATCATCTAAAACTGAAAATTTTATTAAACAATTGAATGAAATAGACCCAAGAGGAGATGCTTTTAGGTATTCTATAAATAAAAAAATGAAAAGAATATTTGATAATACAAAAAATAAAGAATTTTTTAATAACATAAATAAATTTAGCACATTAAAAGATTCTATTGAACAAGTTATGAAGGATTTAGAGAATATAGAAGGAGATTTTGATGATGAAAAAGAGAGTATTCAAGAAGGCTACAGAAACTCAAATTGAGATTAGGCAATCATATGAAAAAGCAATAAGAGGATAATTTATCTTATTCTAAATAATCTTTTAAACCAAGCAATTAGTTTGCTGAAAAATCCTTCTTCAACACATTTACTATCTATACATAAATTGCTCTTACACTCAAAATTATTATTACATTTTTCAGAATTTCCTTTCTATGCAACAAAATCTTTGCTCAAATCGCAATATTTTCCGTTGTCTCTAAAACCAAAAGTAACACAGTTTTCATTTAACAAACATCCATCACATGTTTTTGGACAAGAAAAATCAGTCGTTTTACACCGACAAGAACAAGCTTCACTGTCCCACATACATTCAGCAGATTTGAATTTTGTTCCATCTTCACAAGTGTGGTATTCATCTTCACATTCTTGCTCTGGACATGTTACATGCGCTATCTCTGCTTCGATTGCTTCCATAGAGTCATCTTCATAATTAGAATTTGCACTACAATCACATCCTCCATCTTCTCCTATTCTAACACAACCCTCATCACAAGGTTGACTACTAGAACTACTAGATATTCCTTCTGTAGTTGTTCCACCACCGCTACCACTGGTTTGCGATTCGCTACTGTCAGCTAAAGCTAAAACAGTAAATATTAAACTAAAAGCTAAGAAAATGCAAACAAACAAAATTATTTTTTTATTCATTGTTATTCTACCAATATTCACAATTCCATTCTTAGCCATATTATTTTAAATCCTCTTGAGTATTTAAATCTTTTTATTGTTTTAGTAACTATTTAGTAAGTCATTAATAACTATCTAATAAAAGCATGAAAACCCATTAGTTTCATGAGCACGGATTACAAGGCAATAAGCTTTATACTGCGAGGTAAAAGAAGAAAATCTATAATGCTTTCCTTGGATAAACCAAAAACACCTAAGCAACTGGCTTCTGAATGTAAAATTAGCATATCAAATGTAAGCAATGCTCTAGCAGAATTGATTGAAGCTGGTTTTGTCAAATGCAAGACCCCAGACGCCCATATGTATAAATACTTTGAATTGACTCAAAAAGGAAAGAAGGCTCTAAAACAATCATTAGCAGAAGAAACAAATTCTCAAAGAATTAAATAGATTATTGTTTTAATAGTTTTGTATATGCATCAAATAAATTTTGATTAACAGTGATTGACGTTTCATTTTCTTTGTATTTATTAGGATGTAAGATGCTAAAAGAATATGTTAAAGGTAACAAATCCTTTGTATAAGGATTTTTTATTCCTTGAATAACCTCCTTATTATACACTGCAAAGACAAAATTCATATTACTTAAAAAATTAATATGCAATTTGATTATATCTTTTTCATCTTTTCTAATACAAAAATTTTTTTTATGAAAGAGACCATGATACCCGCTGGGAAGACAGGTAGTAGAAAATAATTTAGAAAGAATTGTTCGTTGGGGTTCCTTTTGAATGTTCCTAAAACCAAGATGGAAACCAAGAGTAATATTAAAATGATTATTATAATTAATAACTAAAGATTTTTTGTTTTTAAATTGTTTAATATATTTTTCAATAATTGTATATGGGAGTTGATTTTCAGAAAATCCTGCAACACCCTGTTCTTCTAATTTTTTTATAAGTAATTTTCCATCGCTCAAAATAGTAAATATTTCAAAATAATATTCTTTTCCGTTATGTTCTATATAAAAATCCCCCTTTTCATTTTCTTGTTTTTTAGGAGTGATTATTAATTTATCTTCTTCTTTCTTAATCTTCGCAAATGCGAGTATAGCTTCTATTTCTCCTAGCGTACCATTATCTTTTCCCTTTTTTTCTAATCTTTCTACTCCTTCAATGTTATTAAAAGTTTTTAGTTCCACGATTAATCTGTTAATATTTGATTCAATTTTAGACAACATGATAATATCTAATATTTTAATACTTTATTAATATTTTTATTTGTATCAATAACATTTATAAAAAATAGCTGTCTTTTATTTTTATGGCAAACAACAATGATTGCATCTTCTGCAAAATTGTTTCAGGAAAAATTCCCTGTTATAAAATTTATGAAGACAAGGAAACACTTGCCTTTCTTGATGCTTTTCCTCAGATGAAAGGACAAGTATTATTAATTCCAAAACAACATATTTCTCCGTACATGTTTAATATTGATGACAAAATTTATTGTTCTTTACTTTTAACAGCAAAAAAAATTGCAAAAGCAATTGACAAATCATTAAAACCAGTAAAAACAGGGCTTGTAATTGAAG
>PFCW01000002.1:29775-29946 GCA_002763115.1 Candidatus Pacearchaeota archaeon CG10_big_fil_rev_8_21_14_0_10_31_59 | reverse complement strand
ACTTTATCCATTAACAAAACAGGGTTTTAATTATAAATTAACAGAAAAGCCATCTGAACAGGAAATGAAAGAAATTGCTGACAGGATTAAAAAAGCTTTATAAATTAAATATTTCTTTTATTATTTATGCCGGTTTAACTCAGTTGGTAGAGTGCTGCTCTCATAAGGCAG
>PFCW01000002.1:10665-29762 GCA_002763115.1 Candidatus Pacearchaeota archaeon CG10_big_fil_rev_8_21_14_0_10_31_59 | reverse complement strand
ATAAAACAAAAAAAGCAAGGCTTTTCTGGTCCAGAAAATCTTTCAGATTTTCTTGGAAAGTAAAATCCCTTACTTTTTACTCAATGTTATCTCTATTATTGAAACGTTAACTTTTCTTCCTTCCTTGTTTGTAAATTCCTCTGAATCTACTTTTATCTCTTTCAACTCAATGTTCTGGTCTTTCAAAAACTTCTTTCTTACAACTTCTTCTACGTCAATTGCTCTGCTTATGAATTTTCCTCTTGCTTTTATCACTATCTCTTTTGCGCCTTTAGTTGTAAATTGCATGACAACTCCAGTTACATAGTTCATAAAAGGTTTGTTTGCAATAAAGATTGTATTTTCGTCTCTTTTATTACCTTTTTCTGCCATTTTTACCTCCGTTATTTAAGTTATTGATTAGCTTTTCCAGCTTTAGAATGTTTTCTGATTTTTTTTGCTATATATCCAGCTATCTGATTTCTCTTTTTTTTATCAGTGGAAATAACTCTTTTCACAATTCCCTTGTTTTTTTCGAAATCTCCGGATAAATTCTCTCTGTATGCTTCTAATACTTTTTCAGCATTTCTCTTGACTAAAGTAGTCTTTATACGTCCCATGTTAATATTATAAATTATGATAAGGGGTTTTTAAAGGTTTCTTTAATTATCTTAAAAAAATCTATTTAAAATTCCGCTTCTTTTATAACAATATATCCTTTCAACTCTCCTTTGATATATCCTCTTAATTTCGGGCTTATTTTTGCTTTCGTAATAAGCAAAACAGGCATTTTAATATTCAGACCTTCATTGTATATGCCTAAAATATCTTCTTTACTCAAACTTTTTTTATTATGCGGAACTGCCAAGAATTTCAATTCGCCAAGTTCAGAAGATATTTTAACAATGTAAAAATTTTCTTTTTTTCTATCTATTTCTTCCAAGATAATTATGCTGTTTGCTTCAAAATATTTTTTAATTTTTTCATCTAATTCAAGGATTTTTTTAGTCTTTTTAGGTTTTTCTTTTGCTGCTTTAATTTCTCCAATCTCTTCTTTTTTAGGTTTTTTCTCTTCTTTTTCCGGCTTTTTTTCTCCCCATATATCTAATTCATACTGGACAACAGCCAAAGGTTTTTGTTTTCTCTGTTTTGGCTTCTTGATTTTTAATGGAGTTTCCTCCATCTTTATACTCTCAACCTTCTTCTCTTCAATTTTTTTTATTTCCTCAATTTTTTTCTCGACAATTCCTCTTCTTTGCATTAATTCTTTTATCAAACCAGAAGCATCCTGCGTATTTACAGTATGAAATTTCCAGAAAAATACCTCCTTGCCTCCGTAATTTATTCTCAATAATGTTGCAAAATCCTTCATATCTCTTAGAGCAACTCTTATTGCCGGTTCCAATTCAGTATCAATCAAAATTTTATTTTTTTGCAAAAGCATGAAAGCTTCCTGTTCCTTCCTTGCCAAATCCCTGTAAAAATTATTAAGCATTTCTTCCTGACCTTCCAGATAATATAATGGAGAACTTCCGATTTTCATATAGGAACATTTTATCATCTTATCTCCCATCATTTCAGAAAGTAATGCCGATGTAAACAACATCGATAAACCAACATCTTTAGATAATTTAATAGGCAAACTTGGTCCTCTCACTTTTAAAATAGATACTATTTTTTCTTTTTTATCCTGCATTTTAAGGCCTCAACCATTTAACTTCATAATAAGTTATATCATTCTCTTCATCGACAATTGCAACCAATAATTTCTTTTTTGTAGAATGCGCAACTCTATTTTTGGCTGCAAAATCCTGCCATCTTAAAACATCTGATTCTTTTATACAATATAAAATCCATTTTGCATGCTCTTCCCCGGGTTTTTGATTCCTTTCATAAACTCTAAAATCTGCTCCGAATTTCAATGCTGTTTTTAAAATATAACCTCTTCCTCTTAAATCCTTGAAAACCAATAAGTTTATATTTACCTTTTTGTCTTTTTTACTTAATTTATCAATTAATTCTCTAAATTTTATAATTTTTTTAGATTTTCTAAGCAGAGCAGTATTTTTTTCCACTAAGAACAAAACTTCTACTTGTGAATAAATCACTCTCCCTTCCTTAAATTCACCATAATTTTTGTTATTTGCTAAACTTATCGCTCTGTCATCCTTCGAATAAAATTCTTCTCCAATCCATTCAATAAAAAATTGTTCCTTTTCCTTAACCATAATAGTAAAAATTCTAATTTATATTTAAACTTTGTCATATTAAAAAACTATTTAAAATCAAATTCTTTTCATATTAAAAACAGAAAACAATTTAAATATTGTGGTTTCCTGTTTTTAGGATGCTGAAAATTACAATAATAAAATTAAAAGAAATTGCATACTCTCACATTAGAGTGGCAATTTTCATCATTTAACATGCCAGAAAGAATTAGAATAGTGTTTTTGGGGACCGGTTCTGTAGCACCAACCCCTGAAAGAAATCATACAGGTATTTTGTTTACTTATAAAGACGAAAACATCCTTATTGATTGCGGGGAGAATATTCAAAGGCAGTTTAAGATAGCAGGTTTAAATGCATTCAAATTGACAAGAATTTTTTTGACACATTGGCATGGAGACCATGTCCTTGGTTTGGGAGGTTTATTACAATCTCTAGCCTTGGGAAAATATTCTAAAACTTTAGAGATATACGGACCAAGAGGAACGAAAAAATTCATGAAAAATCTTTTAAACATGTTTATTTTCGTAGATAAAATAAATATGAAAGTTATAGAAATAGAAAAAGAAGGGAATTTTTTAGAAACAAAGGATTTAATCTTCAAATGCAAAAAACTTGTGCATTCAACTTTTTCTTTAGGATATTCTGTAATTGAAAAAGATAAATTAAGAATTTCCAAGGAATTTTTAAATAAGAATAAAATTAAAGAGTCTCAAGAATTGGGAAAACTTGTTGAAGGGAAGGATATTAAAATAAATGGAAAAATTATAAGAGCAAAAGATGCAACATTCCTGGAAAAAGGAAGAAAAATAACTATAATATTAGATACGGGTTATATGTTAAATATATCCAAATTTGCAGAGAATTCTGATTTACTTATTACAGAATGTTCTTTTTGCGATGAATCGAAAGAGAAAGCAAAAGAATGTTTTCATCTGACTGCAAAGCAAGCAGCAGAAATAGCAAAAAATTCCAGATCAACATCATTAATATTAACTCATATCGGGCAAAGATACCAAAAACACATTAATTTTATTTCCGAGGAAGCAAAAAAAATATTCAAAAACACAAAAATCGCAGAAGATTTTATGGAAATTTTGTTATAAAACATATAGAAAACATTAAAAATATCTCAAACCTTTAATACTTATAAAAAAGAGGGTGAAATGTCTCC
This sequence comes from Candidatus Pacearchaeota archaeon CG10_big_fil_rev_8_21_14_0_10_31_59, assembly GCA_002763115.1. Classification (GTDB taxonomy): domain Archaea; phylum Nanobdellota; class Nanobdellia; order Pacearchaeales; family CG1-02-31-27; genus CG1-02-31-27. The sequence goes on along the minus strand of PFCW01000002.1, from coordinate 26,383 downwards.
AAGAGTAGAAGTAAAACAGACAGGTAAATTCAAACGATACATTATTACCGGAGCTGCAGTCGGTGCCATAATTGGAGCTGTTTACTGGATTATTAATTTCTTGCTGGGCGGTTCTTTTACAGCAAATTTCGGATATATCTTAATTTTTATGATTATTTTTGTAACTGGCGGTATAGTTCTTGGAGCTTTATTTGCAATACCTAAATTTGGAAAATTTTTGAAAATTCTCATTGTTATCGCGATATTTATTTTATTATTATTGGGTGTTTATTCAACAGCAAAGAGCGGAGCTTTAAAAAATGCTTTCAGAACAATTCCGGATTTGCCGTTTATGAGATGGTGGAAAGAAGGAATTGTTTGCTGTATTAACAATGAAGATTGTTGTACTTGGAATACAATGTGGAAAAAACCAAAAGTTGAATCTTCCAAGGAAATTATTGAGGTTTCAGTCAAATTTCCATCAAGAAATTTATATCCGGTTTCGGAGCAATTAGAAGTTCTTGTTCAATTGGAAGTTAAAAATAATATTTTAGATGAACTTACAATAGAACCAGTATGCTATCTTGATGATAAGGAAATAAAAACTAAATTAGGAAGCGGTTCTCATGGTACTGGTTATATATTTTACAAACAAGAAGAATCCAAAATAGTTTCATTCTATTGTATAGAAAAAGATATTTCCGAAGGAAGAACAAGGTCTGAATTAAAAGTTGTATTGAAAAGAAAAGCAATTTCCAATACAAATCTGGAATTTCTGATTGCAAATGAAGAAAGAGAAGGTTGGGGACAGGCAACATCAGTTATGCAGAATTATGCTCCATATGACTTGGCTTTAGTTATTCCAGAAACTCAGCCGTTAATTCCGGGAGAGCACGACTTGTTGATTAACTTTGGACAAAATGATGAAGATATCATAATCTCTAAATTAGACATTATGAAAGTTTATACAGACAGTGAATTATTATCTATAGAATGCAAAAATTTCTATCCTTTATTAAATGAAGTGATTATTGAAGATTTATCAAGGGAAATTTTGCAGGAGTATAATTATTATGAAGATTCAGATATGGATAAATTTGAATTTGAATGCAAATTAATCGTTAATGATGCTCCTGATGAACCAACCAAAACTTTTATTGGTGCACAGGCAACTTACGAAGTAGAATCATTTTATGATACCTTTGTAGATATAATAAAAAAATAAAATGAAATCAAAAAATTCTTCACAAGTTCAGAATTTTTGGTCCAGAAAATTTCAGAGAAATTTTCTTGGAACAGAAAAAATAATAACAATTTTATTTTTACTAGTTTTAACTGTGTTCATCAGCGGATATTCCGGATGTGATTTTTCAACGCTCCAGTCAGATATTCAAGGAGGAAATTTTAATCTTTTCGGAACAACATCAAATACAGCAGAAAAAACAGGTCTTGATTTTGATATAGACAGAAGTTATATGCCGACAACAATTTATACAGGACAGCCATTTAATATTGTTGTAAATCTAGAAAATTATGACTTGGAACTAAATTACGGAACTGTTTGCGTTAGTGATAATATCGACGATAGTTTTTCAGGTGCTGTTGAAACCTGCAAAAGATTTTTTATATCTGAAGCAACAGAAACAATATCAGAGAAAAAGGGAATATTTGGAAAAGAGCAAAAAGAAATTACTCCTGGAAAGACGTCTATCGCCTTTCCTTCCTCCGAGGAATCATTTTCCTACAGGGATTTAAGATACGGACAAAGTTCTTTTCCAGGAAAAATAATTGTCAAGCTTGATTATACCGTAAACTCCCAGATAACTGCTCCAATAAAAGTTTCTTCGATTGGGGATGAATTACAACAACAGCCGATTGTCACACAAAATCCAGCTCCTTTACAATTATCCATCTCAAAAAAGGTTGATAATTATTACTCAAACAAAAGAATAAGATTGGATATTACAATTAAAAAAATAGCAAACTATAAAATATTCAGTCCGGATTTTGCTGATGAAAAGAAAATATTCTTTTCAGCGAATATTCCTTCGAAATCAGTAACATGCAGAACTCAAGGTTATGGTTCTACTGAGGATTATGATATATACAAACAAACAAATGAATTCCAGACGGCATTATTGGATTTTGACAACGAAAAGCTTATAAAATGCGAGAGCGTTGTTTCCCTAGGAAAAGAAGAGGTAGTGGATTACCCTCTAATGATTGATCTAAGATACGGAGTAAGAATAGAAAAAGAGTATGGTTTCAGTATACTATCTCAACAATAATCAAAAAATAAAATGACCAAAAAAATAAATTTAAGTTATTTATTTGTTATTTTAGCAATAGCATCTATATTAGTAATTGGAGCTTCAGTTCCTGGATGTCAAACTACAAAAAAAACAGCAACATTCGACACATTAGCTTTAAGTTTTTCGTTTATTCCCGATGCACCACCTGAACAAGTAGAAGTTCAAAGTGCTTTCCCAATTTATATTGAGGTAAAAAATTTCGGAGGTTATGATGTTATGCCTGGAAAAGCAGAGTTTTATTTAAGTGGAATTGGAAATTCGTTAACTTCAGTTTCAAAAAAAGAAACTAACAAAAATATCTTGGAAAAAAAGACAGATATTTCGTTGGGAGGGACTGAAAGAATAACCTTTGCAAAGACAGCAATATCTAGCTTGCCACTGCAATCTCCTTTCCCTTTATCTTTAGTTTTGACAGGATGTTATGATTATCAGACAATAATGCAGACAGATGTCTGTGTTGGAAAAAAATCTAATGAAATATGTGATTTGGCTGGAGAGAAGATAGAATCCAATCAGTCAACAGCTGCTCCAATACAAATAACAAGTTTGAAAGAACAATTAATAGGAAATAAATTGCAGATAATCTTTTTGATAAGTAATAAAGCAACAGGAGAAGTTTATAGCCCTGATTCAAGTTGTGATAAGATACAAGCCGGAGATATTGATGAAAAATTAAATCAGAATAATTTATGGTTAACAATAGAGACAGATCCTGGTTTTGTCTGTGAATTAAAATCGAAAAATGTTCCTTACAGTTCAATAAAAACAACAGATGGTCGGGGAGCTGTAGGAGCTATTCTCTGTGAAAAAGATGTTTTAAGTGAAGAAACACATGTTGCCCCATTGAAAGTAACAATGCATTACAAATATAAACAAAGTTCAACAAAACAGATAATGTTGTTGCCAATGGGATAATAGAACTAACTTTAATAACATTTTTAAATGACCTTCTTATTCCTTTGAAATAGTTTAATCCAACTCTAAAAGGATAAAAGGAGGAAAAAATGAAAATATGGCCATTCCAGACCCCAGCTCAAAAAGCCAGAAAAACTTCTATAATTAGATATGGACTGAAAGGTAAATCTCCCCAGGGACTCAAGAAGATATCTAATGCAAATAGAATACCCGTAACTAAACCTTTTTTTGAAAATAAGCGATTAGGGATTAGTTATAAATCTAAAAAAACAGCACCTTCAGAGACTATATTTAGTCTGGGTTCCAAGATGGATGTAGAAGTTTGTAAAAGAAGAAATCTTGGGAGAGGTAATTATTTAGAAGGAGGTATAAGTTCCTTAAAAGGGATATATTCCAAAATTGGAAATAAAAATAGAAGTGTAAAAATTAGTGGAGATCTAAAAAGAAAGAAGTATAGGTTGAATTTAGAGTGACAACTAATAAACTCATACAAATCTTTAAAAGTAATTGATGTTTTATTTTGAATTAATGAAGATTTTGCATTGAGATGCGAACTAATTTGCAATTTAAATAACAATTAACTCAAAAATGAAAATCTATGCCGATATGCATGTTCATAGCAAATATAGTCAGGCAACTTCTTTGAATTTAACACTAGAAAATCTGGAAAAATATGCAAAAATAAAAGGGATTACTTTGTTGGGAACAGGCGATTTTACACATCCGAAATGGATACAAGAAATTAAAGAGAATTTAACTGAAGAAAATGGAATATTATTCACAAAAAATAAATTTCCATTTGTTTTGCAGACAGAAATATCATTGATGTATTCTAAAAACGGAAAAGGAAGAAGGATTCATCATCTTGTTCTTGCTCCATCTTTGGATGTTGTTGAACAAATTACACAATATCTGTTAAAACACGGGAGAGTTGATTATGACGGAAGACCGATATTCAAAATTGACAGCGAGCAGTTTGTCTCAGATTTAAAAAATATTTCTTCTGATATTGAAATAATACCTGCCCATGCATGGACCCCATGGTTTGGTATTTTCGGTAGCAATTCCGGATTTGATTCATTAAAGGAATGTTTTGGAAATGAAACAAAAAATATTCATGCTATAGAAACAGGAATGTCTTCTTCTCCCGACATGAACTGGCGTATCAAAGAGTTGGATGACAAACAAATTATTTCTTTTTCTGATTTGCATTCTTTTTGGCCTTGGAGATTAGGCAGAGAAGCAACAATCTTTGATTTTAAAGAATTAAATTATAAAAACTTGATAAAAGCAATAAGAACAGGAGAAAATTTTATAGGAACAATTGAAACCGATCCTAATTATGGAAAATACCATTATGACGGGCATAGATTATGCAATTTTTCCTGCAGTCCAAAAGAATCAAAAAAACTTAATGGTATATGCCCTATATGTAAAAAACCCTTGACAATCGGAGTTGAATACAGGGTTGAACAGTTAGCTTCATTCCCATTAGGAAGAAAATCTCCGATTGCAAAACCATTTTTTAAGGTTCTCCCATTACATGAACTAATCTCTTCTTACAAACAATTAGCTATATCAACAAAAACAGTCCAGGACATTTATAATAAATTTATAGAAAGATTTGGAAATGAAATAAATATTCTACTTAATGCCGAGGAAAAAGAATTAATGAAGATAGATGAGAAAATCTCTAATTTAATAATGCAAAACAGAGTTGGAAAAATAAAAGTCAAGCCAGGTTATGACGGAATTTATGGAAAGGCTGTTATTGATGTTGAAGAAAAACAAAAGAGATTATTTTAATACAGTTATTTTTCTTGTGTTGAATACTGATTTATCATCTTTCAAGAAATAAACTCCTGAGGATACATTTGCATCCCAATTGAAAATTCCATATCCATTGAATGGGCCTAAACTTTGGATATATCTTCCATCAGCACCATAAACATTAAATGTAATCGGTTGCTGAACATTATAACTAAATTTGAAAACACCTCCAATTGATGGTGTTATATCAAATCTAATTTTGTCAACTGGACTATCATTAACAGCACCACTTCCATCATAAACGTAAAATGTATCTCTTAATGTATCGTTTGATGTTAAACTGTCCAAATCAGGATGATATAATAAAGCTTCGTAAAAACCATTCTGGCTTAAGCTTAATGCAGAATGAACAATATTCCTTGTTTCATCCGGAGAAATCCAAGGCATTAAAACCTGACTTGCATAAGCGTCAGCTCCTGTTGTTATTTGTTTTATTCTTAAGACTGAAGATGTTGAAAATGGATTTGTGCTTGATGCATCTAAATAATGTGAACCTATTGGGAAAACAGTTGAATCTGCCTGTAATGAATCAGGAATTCCAGTTAAACTTAAAGCCATCAAATCAACATATGGTTTTCTTACAACATGAAGCATCGTGCTGAAAGTGTCGTTAACAGGAACATCATCGTCCAACAGAGTAATTTCCTCCAATCTAAACCAACCAGTATCTTGTGGAACATAATCTCCAAAATCAAGATTATCTATTTGACCTGGGATTGATGCCCAATTTCTAAATTTGGTATTGACATTATTACCATTATTATCATAAACATTATAAGCAACTTGGTCAGCTTCGTTAAAATCTCCAAGATTACCAACAGTTCCTATTTGGTCTAATGTGTCACCTAAAATTAAACTGTCTGGAGCAGTTATTCCCAAGGAAGCCCAGTCATGAACTGGAGTTGTTGTTGTGTCTAGCTGAACATTAATCCATACTCTTGCAGTATCATTTTGTGGAATTTCATCAAGAGGATAATTTGCAATCCCTAAGATTTCGTGTTGACCTGTTCTTGTCCATGTGTAGTTTGCGAAATTTTGCCATAATGTTTGTGAAGAAAACATAAAAGGAATCATTTGGATGTTATTGTATAATGTATCTCCAGTTGGTGTGTGAACAACTATCATTTCAACTGGAATATTGAATGCATCATTTCCATTATTTCTATATCTTGTCTGCATTCCAACAGTTTGATTTTCCATGTAAGGTTCAGTAACAGCTACTTGTAATGCTTCAATATCTCTTGTAACTAACCCTTCCAAATCAGTCGCATCACAATAATAATTACTTCCATAATAATTTCCAAACCATTCTAATGTCTGTAAATTATAACCAAATTGTGTAATCAGAGGATTTCCCCAAGCAGAAGGCCAATCATCTGAAATATTTCCCGTTAATAAAGACCAATTTCCAATATTTGGTCTTGATCTTTCAATCCAATAAGTAGAATCTGTATTTTGTGGTTGCTCAACATTTGGATTTCTCGAATAATAAATAAGTTGTCTTCCAAATTCATCTTTAACAAAAACATTTTCAACATAGCCGTTATTTTGTAAATTAGATAATAATCGTTGAACCTCTAAATTTTCTATATCAAAAACTCTTGTTGGAATCTCTAAATATTGATAAAGAGTTGTGTGCCATCTGTCACCATGAGCTAATAATTCAACACCATTTGAAGGCAATGCTGGTGATGGTAAAACGGAATTTTGTCCCGAATTTGCACTTAATAATAATGATAAATTTGAAGCGTGCATCCCACCAGAATGAAAACCATCATAATGATAATCATCATCATGTCTGTCTGCCCAATGATTGCCATTTTCATTATACTGAACCCATCCAGCCCAATTTTGTTCATGACTAGCATCTCTCACTAAATTTGTAATTGCTTGTCCTTGGAGTTTTGGTGCAAAAAATAATGCTGCTCCAACTATAAGTCCAAGTGCCCAATACTTTACACTAGAAACTGAATTTCCGTTAGCCATTGTATTTTTTCAGTAAATGCTTATTTATAAATCTTTCGTTTATGTTACCACTCTAGAATTTCTATAGTATAGAAAAGTTTATAAAGTTCAAATAAAATAGAAAACTATGGCTAATGGAAAAATTAATCCTCATGCATTAACAGCTTTACTTCTTAGCGCAGTTGTTATCGCTTTGTTAATTGTATTAGTTGGCTTGGTATTTTCTTTGTTTATTCCAATGGCAAAACAAAAAACCTGCGAATGTAATTGTAATATTAATATTCCAATTTATGATAAGTTTATAATAGAAAGTGATTATGATAATGAATTGCCAGCATCAGCATATACATGGCCAAGAGGAGAACAGCAAACATCATCAACATCAAGAGGAAGAACAAATTTGATACCTATAACACCAACACCAGAACCACCCTCAACAAGATTACCTCCACCAGAATCACCTCAAACTTCTAATACTTTACCATCACCTTAACTTTCTACTTCTCCAATAATTTCTCCCCTGCCATTATTCTTCTTTAAAACTTCCATCAAAAATTCTGCAGCTTCTCGCAATTCCTTGGAACCTTTTTTTACGTCCTTTGTTTCCTTAACAAGAAAATATTTTGGAGCGCTTTCATAAACAACTAAAATATCATATTTCTTTTTAGTCTCTTTTATAGAATTTACAATCCTATTTATCCCATCGGAATCGTTGCTTTTTAAAGAAACTTTTAATTTTAACTTGTATTTTTTAATTTTTATCCTTTCTTTGACTAATCTTATTAAATTTTTAAGTTCTTCATTGCTAAAATTATATTTTGAACCAATTTTTTTATCTTCAATCAATTTTTGCAGGAATATAGACAAAAATTTATAATCTCCTCTTATCTCCTCAACAATTTGATTTAGTTTTAACTCATCTTTAACTAAAATCTTTAATATGGCTATAGCATTATTTTCTCTCTGTGATTCTTCCAAAACTCTTTTTTTAGTCTTGCTGTTAACTCTCCTCAAGGAAAGATCTATATGACCGCTGTCTTTATTAATTCTTAGAACAAGGCAGACTATTTTCTTGTTTGGAATAACGTAATCTCTTATATTCCTTATCCTCCCAGGAGCCACCTCACTGAAATTAATGACTCCCTCAAGATTATAACTGTCTATGTTACAAAAAACACTTGTTCCGATAATATTTTTTATAGTGCACAAAACTGCTTCTTCTTCCTCCGGAAATTTTTTATCAACCATTTTATAATTATCTTGGTAAATTTATTGTAAAACCTCTAAAACTTTTGCTCTGACCTTAACTTTTCCACTGCTGCATTTAGCCAAAACTTTTTTACAAGATAAGCATTTTACAGGTGTAGATGCTTTCCCAAATATAACCTGTTCATGATTACATGAAGGACATCTTATTCTTACAAATTTACTAGATGTTTTTCTTATTTCTTTATTTGAATTCGTCATAGAGTTAGAAAGAAAACTGGTTTTTTAAATTTAATTGCTCAAATCTTGATAGTCATTCCATACAATTTCAATTCTTTCTCCAGTAATTCTAAAAATAATCCCTCTTTATCTGGATTAACCAAGCAACCAGCAGCATTATCATGCCCGCCGACTTCAGCATCGACCATAATAGCTATCTCCGATAAAAATTCTTTAAGATTAATTTTTTTTACATTTCCCGAAACTCTTGAAGAAACTTTTATTTTTCCATCTTCACGATAAGCCAAACCAACTATAATGGTTCCGGTTGGATAGACAAAACTCGAGGCTATTATGCTGGTTATAGTCCCGATTATAGTGTCTGGAATTTCCTCTTTAGCATTGATTATTACATATCCATCGCCTTCAAACTTTTCATTATTATTAACCCAATTTAGACTTTTAACTATTTTATATCTGTAACTATTATAAATTTTTTCTGCCTTGACCATAGCTTTTTTATCTCCAAGACAAAAAGCAACAGCAATTGCACCATAACCCAATCTTCCGCAAGCATTTATTAAAGATGATAATTCTCGGGCATCTTCCTGCTTGCCAAAAAATTTAATCAGAAAAATATTACTAATTATATCTTCCGAATCCTTTTTATCTGCTCTTCTAAGTATTATTGCAGTTATTAATCTGGATAATTCCTCCTTTGTTAAATCTAAAATTGTTTTAAATTTATTATTATACTTAATATCAATACCTGCTTCTTTTAACAAATCCAAAGCACCTTCACTTGAACCAGTAACTCCGGGAATGTAAACAGTTGAGGACAATTCCAAAGATTTGTGTATTGGCCTGTTTGATGCAAATAAAGGCAAACCTTTTTTTATTATAGTGTTGCTGTTTGTAGCATCCTTTAATATATTATATTTTATTTTATTTATCTCTTTATCCAGTAAATCTCCAACCAGTCCAAGGATAGACAAATCGGATAAATCCTTATTTCTGTCATCAACAGCTTTTGCAAAAAGATAGGTTAAACCTGAAGCGCTTATTTGTTCTTCAGAATAAATTCTTTGATTGATAAATATAATATTTTCTCCAAGTTCTTCATAGTTTTCTTCCAAATAATGATGATCAATTATCAGAACATTGGAATTAATGTTTTTTATTTGACTTAAACTCCCGGAGCCCAAATCTAAAAAAACAACAAAAGATTTTGCAGAATTTGCATTAACTTCATTAATTATATTATCTATCACATCTTTTTCCAGTTGCTTGACTATTGTTAGAGAAAATTTCTGATCTAATCTATAAAGCATTTTTGAAAAAATTGCAGCGGAACTTATTCCGTCTGTATCTAAATGAGTTATTATCTTGATAAAAACATCATTTTCCAAACTAGATAAAAATTTTTCAGATGCCTCTTTTATGTGAACTGTTAACTTGTCCATTTTTATTATAAAACTGGACTATTTAAAAGAATTTTTGTTTTAAGATTATACCCTTTCTTTCGTATATTTCCAGTCTTCAATCAAAACATTTTTCTTTTTATAATATTTACTTAATCTTCTTATCTTCGATTCTATCAATTGCAGTCCCCTTTTAGCTGATTTATCCCGCTTATTTTTTTCCAGATGTTTTTTCAGGAAATTTGCTTTTCTAATTAAATTCATCAAATCTTCTGGTTTCTCTTTTATATTTTTTATATCCAAAATTTCCATTATACTCTTTCCAATTATCTTTTTAACATTAGGGATACCATAATTATCTCTTAAAATCAAGCCAATTTTTGATTTGCTTTCCCTGTCTTTATGTAGCTGTAATACTAAATTTTCTATTTCTTCATTCTTCATAGTAATCCAGACAGGTTTTTCCTTTAATACGGGTGGATGACTTCCGCTTTTTCCTTTTCCATGTCCATGTATCGTTGCCATGTTCAAAATTCCCTAAATTTTGGAATCCAAGAAATTAAAAATTTCTAGATCCGGAAAATCTCTGATTTTCCTGGATTCAAGAATCTTTAATTCTTGTTATAATTAAGCTCAAAATTTTTACATTTAAAAAGCTTTGCGTTAAATAGCCCTGCGCGGATTCGAACCGCGGTCTCAGCCTCCAAAGGGCTGAATGTTTGGCCACTGCACCACAGGGCTATAAATGAAATAGATGAAAATAATTTATAAAATTATGCTTTAATGTTTCCCTTTATATCTTCCTCTTAATTCAACTTTTTTTAATCTTTCAAAAATTTTCTCCGGTTCATTGATGTGCTTTTTATAAGAATTCAGAATTTCTTTAAAGTAAAAATCAAAATTCTTTGAATGTTTGCTTTCTAATGCCTGTTTTAACAAATGTAGATCAACTGCCTTGTCTTCAATTTTATCTGAATGGAAACTTAAACCGAAATCAATAAAATAAAGTTGTTTCCCATCCCAAATCATGTTTGATGTTGTCAAATCATTGTGTATTATCCCTTTATTATGCAACAAAGCAAGATTTTTTCCAAAATTAAAAAGAATCTCAAGTTGTTCCTTTTTAGACATCCTATCAAGCTCTGTAGAAATCTTTTTTCCGTAGATAAAATCCATTTTTATTTCATTTTCAGTTGTCTCTTTAATTTTTGGAACTGGAATGAATTTCGAAGCTTTTTCTAAAATTCTGGCTTCATGTTTAGTTCTTAATTTGATAATTTCTTTATCAAGTTCTGGAATTCTGTAAGTTTTAGAAATTCTCTTTTTGTTTACAATATCTTTTTCCTTTTCAAGAACTGCTTCTGCTCCTTGTGCAATGATTGCCATTTTAAAATCGCATCCCCTTTCCTAATTTGCTTCCGAATTTCTTAGCAAGTTTTTTTAACTGCTTTTCATCCATCGCCATCTCTTCACCAGATATTCCGGAATTTAAAAATTCTTTAATCATTCTGTATTGTTTCAGCATTTCTCTAATCTCGTTTGTTGGAACATGACTTCCTTTGCTTATTCTCTGAATTCTTTTTGTTGCATCTTCGCTTTTGACTAATATTTCTTCAGGATATTCCTTTTCCTCTTCAGTCATACTGTCTATTGCGAATCTCCATCTCTTTAATTTTTCACCTTGGACATCCAGCAACTCCGAAGGAAGCTTAACTTTTCCCAAACCAGGAATTAAATTGGCTATGTTGCTTAATTTTCCCATGCCTCCCATGGACTTTAACTGTTCACACATATCAGTTAATGTAAATTTTCCGTCTTCCAGTCTTTTTTTTAATTTTCCCTGCGATTTTTCATCAACAGCCAGTCTTACTTTATCAAGCAAAGCATTCAAATCTCCCATACCTAAAATTCTTGAAACAAATGTCAGTGGATTATATTCTTCAATATCAGAAATTTTTTCCCCAACTCCAATAAAATAAACCTTTGCTTTGGTTTCATAACAGGAAGTTAGCGCTCCGCCACCTTTTGCTGTTCCATCTAGTCTTGTTACAATAACACCGTCGATATTGCAGGATTTCTTAAATTCTGATGCCTGTTTTTTTGCTGTCTGCCCAATATCTCCGGGAATAACTAAAATAACATTATCAGGTTTTATCTCCTTGTTTAATTCATTTATTTCTTTTATCAAATCACTATCTAGAACATCTCTCCCAGCAGTGTCAATCAAAACTAAATCATATTTTTTCAGCTCATCCTCAAATTTTTTCCAGATTTTCAATACATTTTTCTCCTTGTCAGTAAAACATGCAACTTTTGCCTTTTCAGACATCTGTTTTAATTGTTCGGAAGCTGCAGGTCTGTGAACATCCAAGCCGATGGTAGCAACTTTGTATCCTCTTTTCGAATAATAAAAAGCAAGTTTTGATATTGTTGTAGTTTTTCCGCAGCCGTACAAACCAACAAACATAATTTTATGCGGCTTTTTTTTCCTGTCAATATAAAGAACAAATTTTTCCTTACCTAAAATCTCAATAAGTTTGTCATGTATTAATTTTATCAAAATTTCTTTTTTTTCAATTCCAGGAATTTTCTCGTCAAGGGCTTCTTTTTTTATGTCATCAGTTATTTCAGATATTAAATCCAAATCAACATCAGCTTCAATCAAGGATTTTTGTATTTCTTTTACAATGTCATTAATAAGTTTTTTGTTGACAAACACAGCATCAGCTACTTTTTTCATTGCCCTGCTGAATGCTTTTCCAATTCCCTCAAACATAATTTATAGAAATAAGCGAGATTTATAAAATTAAGCAATATCACATTCATCTCTACAAATTCCTTCATCAAAATCTTTAAATCTAGAAATTAAATCATCTTCACAGATTCTGCAAGTTGTAAAAATAATCTCATTGAATTTAAACCTTCTTGGTTTAAATTCTGTTTCTCCCTTATCTGAATTATACCATAAATCATCGTTTGGCTCTCCATCAGAACCATAGCTTTTATACCAATTTTTATAACAAGATTCTTTTACAGGACTTCTTATTAAAGTAGAATAACCAACACTTCCTTCAATGAAGTGATAAGGTTTGTCTCCATTACACTTTTCATCATCTTTTCCAACAAAAACTACTATATGAGCAACATATCCATCTTTGTTATTATTTTCTCCATTACGGTCTATAGCTAAGAAATCACCCGGTTTCATATCTTCCGGTTCTATCTGTATACTGTTTGAAGCTACATATCCTGCAAGTAAATTTGCTTGGGCAGGACATATTTTTTGTATATAACCATTCTCTTCGCTTGCATCATTCTCTTTCACATCTCTGACTTCATACCAAATATTGTTTAGTGACAAAGCAGCTCTTAAATCTGTATTGTACTCCTCATTATAATTATTAATAGCCCTTGCTAAACCTTCTATTAAAGTATCCTTACAATCATAAGCTTGTCCAATAATACCTTTATCAGTTTTACTTTCTCCTTCTTTTGCTAAAACATTTGAAATATAATTTTGGTAATATGTAATAAAATTACCTGTAAACTCTTCAATATCCCCCTCATCATTTACAGTTACATATTCTACATCATAACTAATTTCTTTTTTTGTTAATTTTAAATAACCTTCTTTTTTAACATTGTTTAGATAAGGAGATGTTGGATTTTTAGCTTCTTCTTCTCTCTGTTCTTTTCTCGAATTGAATGATTGAATAACTATCAATAATTCATTTTTATTGCTTAAACTATCTTCTATTTTAGCAGTTAAAAACAAATTTCCTTTAGAATCTTTATAAGGATAAAAAACTCCTTTATCTCTTTTTAAATTAAAACCGTCGTTATTTTCAATATATACCAAACCTTCTTTTAACTGATTATTTAATTTATCTTTCTCTATATCAAAAATCTCACATCTTATAAAATCCCCTATATCATAATCTTCTTCTTTTACAGGTATTATCAAAAAATTATTTGTATTTACATAGGTATTTTTTAAATCTAAGGATTTATCCTCAATTTGTTGAATTTGTGTCGGAGTTGAAGTTATTCCTTCAAAATCAACAGATTTTCTCATCTCTTTTATTTTTTGTAAACATGGAGCATATATTAGACTATCCACCACATATTTATCTAAAAATTGATTATATATTTTTTCAGAAAAATGAGGAATTGGATTTTCTGTAGTTATATCCTTAATATTAACAGGAATTCCATTCGTATCATATTTAACAGGGTCTTCTGTTGTTGTAAACATAATAACATCTCTGTCTTTACTTATCATATTGGCTATGATATCTCCAGCTTTAACTGCCTTGACAGTTCCTTTATTGTAAGGCCAACCAAATGGTTTGAAACCTCCCCGATAAACAGTGTATAAATTATCACTGTGTTTTATAACTAACCTGCCGAAATTTTTTGGAAGTGTAGTCATAGGAACATCATAACCCCAAAAATAATCAGAATAAATTATATATCCTTCTGCTGGAGCTTTGATATCGCTCCCAGAATCAAAATAATTGTCATAGTTTAATGCTATACTTTTTTCATTACAGGAGTAAATATTCTCATTTATTTTATTAACTTTTGACAAATCCATAAATGGCCAAACTTCAAAATAACCCTCAAAATTTAAAGGTAAAATAACTTCTCTAGTGAATAATTCTATTTCTGAATCAGCTTTATATTGTATCTTTCCATTTGCAGATTTTTTGAAACTTTTTTCTAATCTTGCTCCTTTTGGAAGAACACCGATTTTAACATAAACATATTTCCCTTCATTAAGACCCCTACCACTTAATGCTATTTGAATTTCACTTTTTTCATTATCAAACTCTTCCCCGGCAAATCTACTTTGTACTTTTTCCAAATTAAATGTTTCTTCATCCTTTCCTGTAACTTCGTATAATATTTTATTGCTTTGACCACCACAACCAATAATACAATCTCCAACTTCGTTTTTATTTTCATCCCACTCGTAAATCATTATTTTAATTCTTTCTCCAACTTCGACATCATCCTTATTTATCTTTATATGCAAAAAATTATCTTCGTCAACATACGTTTCTCTTATATCTATTGTGTATGTTGTAACATCCTTGGCGTATTGTTTACATTCCCTTTTTTTATCCTCCCTTCCAGTAATATCATTTTCAAGAACTCTCGTAGTGAAATAACATAATGGATTTTTTCTATAATCCGGTTTTCTTAAAGCCCAGTTTATTTGCACAGCCTCTAAAAAAGTATAATATTCCGTCTTTTTTATTGGATTGTCTGACATAATATATTTATCATAAACAGCATTAGTTGATAATGTGTAATCCTCTGTTGCTGTTTCGTATTTAGCATTTAAATCATAAAATTTCCCAACATAAATAGTATACTTTCTGTCTGGACTATTTTCGATTATTACAATCCCTTTACTTTCTTCCTTTTCTCCATAAGAAGTTGCAAGAATTAATCTCTCTCCTTTTTTAATTTTAATCGAAGCTTTTTCATTTATCTTATCGGCAGTTCCGGCAGCTTTTTGAATTTTACCCATATCAACAGCAACTGGATTTTTGTTATAGGTATAATAAAATAAATTTTTGTTAATCTCACTGATAATATCTTTTTCTTTGACTGTTTGTCCGACTTTAACATTTGGCAAACTAACTATAGCATCTCCAACATATCCAACACCTTTACGAAATTCGGCATAATTGGATATTGATAAACCATCAAAATTTCCAATATAAACTGAATAAATACCATTTCCTTTATTTTTCACATCATTTTTATGTTCTATCACAATATATGAAATTGCCCGAGTAATCTTTTCAGAACTGTCTGATTCAAATTCAAAAGCATCTACTCCAATTTTTATTATTGTTC
>PFCW01000002.1:0-10655 GCA_002763115.1 Candidatus Pacearchaeota archaeon CG10_big_fil_rev_8_21_14_0_10_31_59 | reverse complement strand
TAATTTCCGTCATTCCATTCAATTTTAGCAGGAACTTCAGTTATCCACTGGTCAAATAACTCAGATGTTTTTTTACAGCAAACTTTAGGCATGTCCCTCCATTCATCTGTTCCAACAAAAGTAGAAGCTGTCTGTATTATCTCATAAGGATATTTCTGAAAATTATTGTAATTTTCATCCAAAACAACATTATTAATCTTAATTATATTGTTCTCTTCGCATAAAGCATAAGGCAACCATTCTCCATTATTATTTGTACATAAAGCGCTTAAATCAGTTTCAACTGTTCCTCCCTCTAATTTGCCAGCTTCCTCCAAATTCATTTCATAATCAGTTTTACAGCAAACTTGTCCTTCTTTATTTTCACCATCCTCGAAATTTTTAGGATAACCTAAAATACCACCGGCTTTACATCTGTTCACAGGAGTAAAATCAACCCAATCACCCCCAGCTTCAGAACATTTTCCTTTGAAATTTAAATATAGATATCTCGCTACAATTTCATAAGTCTCTGCAATTCCTATTTGAGAGCTGGCTTGGAAATAAGGATATAAACTCTTTTTAATAATTTCTTCATATAAAGCAACTATGTCTGAAGCTTTAATTTTCATTTCTTTTAGAGTCAAATCTCCTTTCTCGACTTCTTCTTCAAATTCTTTTCTTTTTGCATCAACAGATGTTAGATTAACTAAACTATACTCTTTACTCCAGAAACCTTCTTGTTCCAAAAAATAAAGATCTTTACTTTTTGCTTCTTCATAAGCAGCTTCTTCCAATCCCACATCATTTATAGCATCTTTTATACTTTCAGTGTCAATCCAGCATCCGATTTCCTTTACATCACAATAACCAACTTTTTTCCATCTGTCTCGATCGACACTTCCACTAGGATTGTCAGTTGAACATCTTCTGTTAATTCCAGTTCTCCATAATTCTGGATTTAAAGCATTTTCAATTTGAGTTTGCAGGTTCAAACTTATTGTTGGTATTAACGACGGTGTTCCTGAACGGCATTCACTGGAACTATCAATACTCTTATTTAATTCTAAATAAACATAATAATCTGATAATTCATTTACAGCGAAACTTGTTGAGACCTTTCCAAAATCACAATTTTCCTCGCCAGCATTTATCCTTATACATAATTTTTTGTATCCAGACGGAGCTATCAAATCTTTTTTCTCAAATTTATAACCATTGTTATCCAAATATCCAGAGTCAACTTTTATTTTTTCTTGTTGTATATAATAACCTTTGTCAGAATCAGCTTTCAAATAAATATCATAATATATTCTATCTTCTTCTCTTCCAGCATAAATCCAGTAGGTAACATGGTATGAAGATGTTGCAGGCACAGTTATTGACTGGTATGCTCTTTCATCAAACCATGCAGAATATTGCAATGGAACTTCTGGTTGCGATAAATCATTTAGTAATGATACAGCATCGGGATATCTAACTGAAATAAATTTATCACATAAATAACTCCCAGTTTCTGCTGTTGACCTTACCTTAAATGCTTTAAATGAATTTTCTCCATAATAATCTGTGAAATAATTGACTGATTGTTCTAAACTTTTGATAGAGTCGCTTAAAAATGCATACTCGCCTCCGCCATTATTTACAAATTTATCTGTTATCGCTGGAATTCCGGCTTTTAGCAATGGAGTTAACTCACTCCAGAATAACTGACAAATATAAACGCTTCTTATCTCGTCACAAATACCAACTGTCTGTCCTGTTTCCAAACTTTCTTTTAGACAATCTTGCGATGCTTTCAAAACACTTGTAAATGCATCCAAACCAGCATAAACTCCGGACATACATACAGGAACTAAAACTCCTTGACCATTTTCAAAATTCTGACTGCATAAAACCAAACTTCCGA
This sequence comes from Candidatus Pacearchaeota archaeon CG10_big_fil_rev_8_21_14_0_10_31_59, assembly GCA_002763115.1. Classification (GTDB taxonomy): domain Archaea; phylum Nanobdellota; class Nanobdellia; order Pacearchaeales; family CG1-02-31-27; genus CG1-02-31-27. The sequence goes on along the minus strand of PFCW01000002.1, from coordinate 8,767 downwards.
TAACTCCGCTCTGCACAACATCATTTACAGGATAACGACCACCCCAATCACATCTTGATGACGGACATATCACAGGGTCGCATAAATTATACATTATCTTGCAGTCTGTAGGTGACATCAAATCTTCGCATTGAACTGAAGTCGTCTGGACCGGAGGCTTTCCGATATTGAAATTTCCGCACGGAGTTGTTCTTATTATTCTGTCTCCTCTTTGGTAAGCTTTTGCTGCATCATTCATGCACGTAATTGCATTTTCAATTAATTTTTTTGATTCAAGTTCTGTTAAACTGCATAATGAAATACCTTTGATTGAACTTGTAGCCAAAGGAATTTCCATGCAATTATCGTCGGTTCCAGCAACATTGAACTCTGGTTTTTGATTTGGTCCTATATTGCATAAATAAAATGAGTTAATTGCACCTGAATCTTGGTAAGACTCTTGGCTGCTACCAGCATTATATGCCAACGTTGCTGCATACCATCCTTTATTTTGGTCTACAGGCATAAAAGCTACTAATCCTTTATAAGGACCGGATTCATAAAATTTAACTTCTAAATTTTCTTTTAGGAAGGGATTTTCACAATTTTTTATTTCTATTGGTTTAATATTATTCAGTCCATATTTTTTTATTATTTTTTTGTAATTAGCTTCATCAACTTTTATAACACTATTTAACACATTACCGGTATACTGTAATTCATAAACACTTCCACCGACAACAGTATAAGAACCATCATTCTTTTTTTGCAAGAAAGCCATATAACTCCCGTAATCTTTTAATCCGGATTTATCATTTTCATCAGCATTGTTGATAAAAAATGTAACATAGCAGTATAAACCACCATCAACATTGCAATTTTGTTCTTTTCCACCGAAAAACTGCTGTTCCAACAAATGCATTCTTATATTATAAACTGGAAGTCTATCATTATATTTCTCCTCGCTTAATGTTGGAATAACTAAAATATCTTCACCCAATTGTATTTTTAAGTTGCTTGTTAAATCATTAATTTCCTTTAATCCATCAATATATTCACTGTATTTGCTGAATCTTGTCACAACTTTGCTACATGCTTCGTGACATAAAATATCTTCAGAAGCCACCTGCTGTCCTGGTTTACAGCTACAATCTTGGACAAGTTCTATAATCAAAGACATTTCTGTTGCTTCTTCCTGTGTTATTAAATTTTTATCATATAATGATTCCAGATTATCAAAAACATCTTTAATTTCATCTTTTCCAACTTTTAACTCCCCGTATTCTATATCTTCATAATTTAATCCGGAAGAGTATTCATTCCCCAGTTCATCAAAATATTTTCTTTCGTCTGTTATCTTATTAAAAATACCTTTACTTGTAATAACACCCTCTTTTGCCTTTGCTGTTTTTACCAATTCATTTGCCTTCTGAAGTTTTTCCTGAACTTTATTTACTTCATTATTAATTTGCGATTCAAAATGCTGGTAACATCCAGAAACTGTCTTTACTCCTATACTTTTTTGGAAATCTGATGATTCACATTTTGCAGTCCAACCGCTGTTTCCATCCAATCCCCTCATAACTAATTTTCTTGCTCTTGCTTTTCCATTCAAATTTGTTGCAAAATTTTTTGCCCATATAACAGCAGAACCAGTTACACAAGCTTTTTTCCACATGATAACTGTTTTGTTTAATTTATCTACAATGTTCTGTAAATCTTTTGTTGTTTTATTTAGTTTATCAATCATCTCTTTTGTTTTTTCAGGGGAAATTTTAATAGCTCTTTTTTCTATCCCAATATTAATTGTAAAATTTGTTTTGGTTTCACCATCTTTAGAGAAGGGTATGATACTTACATAGGCTTCTTTTGTAATATGTGTTTCAACTAATCTTATTGTATATTCTCCGAGCATTAAAGTTTTACCGTTTGTCTGGGCATATATTTCATCGTCATAATCCTCGCTTCCAGCATTTATGTTTCTAAACATAATCTCTTTTTCAGATATTTTTTTTAATATCCAATCTCCAAATTGCTCTCCAACAGCAATCATTTTTAATTCACCATTAACGTAAGCTCTTGCGTATTGTTCATAAATAGAAGGTTTTACTATATCATTTAAATAAACATAATAATCGAACTTGCCGTCATTAATAACTATTGATAATTGAGAAGCGTCATCTTCTCTTAAATTTTTTAATCTGACTGAAGCATCATTAAGAATGCTTTTTACACTATCTGAATTTGAATCTTTGTAATTATCAATTACAGACTGCAAAAATTCCTCTTCATCTCTGTATTGTGCTAACTTTTCAGCCAACTCTGCAGATTTCATTAAAGCTTCTACTCCAAAATATTTATCATTCGCATTTTCTTCATCATTCTCGAGTCCAAATTCTTTATCTTGTTCACTATAAACACTTCCTTCGTCATTTTTCTTTATATTTTTATAAGAAAGAACAACATCTTCATAATTCTTTATTGTTAACTCATAATATTTTTTTATTTCTGCTTTTAATAGAAGATTTTCCAAACCAGCTTCTCTTATCGTAACATATTCTATTCCGGCAAAATTAGGATGTTCACTTTCATCCACAATCTCAAAATGATAATTTTTATCTAAACCTTCATAAGTCTTATCAATCTTATCTTTAACTTTTCCATCTAATAAATCCTTATTTATTGTTCCAAAAGTTCTTATTATTTCTTCAACTGTGTAAACTATGTCCTGAGTTTCATCTATCTTTTCTCTATTCTCTTCTGTTTTCTGACTCACTTCCTGACTTTCTTTTCCACTTTCTTTTGTTTCTTTCCATACAAAAACAGCGAATTTTTGTCCGTCATCATAATATCCCGATGCAACAAAATAAATTTTAGAATCATCTAATTCCTCCCCCCGTGAATAAATTCCCTTCACAACTTCACCATCTTTTTTAAAACTAATCTCAACACCACTTTCTCTTTTTGCTAGAACGTAACTTTTTTTACCACAGTTTATAATAACTTCCCCACCATAATCTGTTTCAGATGGATTCACACTTGAAACCTCACAATTTGAATCTAGTATTTTATCATCTTTTCCTAAAACCAGTTCATCACCATTTACAATTAATCTTGCCTTTGTTGACGGGAAATCTATATTATCTAATCGAAGTTTAATATCCATAGCGCAGGGGTCATCACCCAGATTAAATAATTTTTCATTTTTTTTACCAACTTTTAATTTAACCTTGCCAACTTTTGAAAATGGATCTTTAGCATAAACTTCTATTGTTGCCTCATCCTCTTTTAAGTCTATTAATCTTAAATAACCTTGTCCGTTCCAGAAACTGTATTTACCATGTTGCTCTCTCCATTCCTCATCAGTTAAAATTTTCAACGGCATCTTGTTTGTATTAATTCCATAATTTCTGGTTATTGAATATTTAATATTTGCCTCAAGATGCATAGTTATGTTATCAGGCATTTGTGCTTCAACAGGCTGTTTTTTCAAAATTAAAACAACATAACCCAAATCATTCAGCATTGGAACACCTTCAATTCCAATCTTGCTTTCTTCATTTTTTATTACAGCATTTTGTATAGCTTCAACTGTTTGTTGCGGTTCTCTGCCGACAATTTCTGCAAAAGAAAATTTCAAGGCACTTCTTGGAGGATGGAATGTCTGTGCTATTATATAAGGAGATTGGTTGTAATTATTAACATTGACATCTTTTATGTAAGGAACTTCAATTAAAGGATTTACCTTCATTCCGACTAATTTACAGAAAACAGGAACATTTTGTTCTTCCAGTAAATCACTTCTTACAACAGCAGGAGTGCATCCTGTAACAGGAACTTGAATTATAAAATCCTGGTTTTGTTTACAGAATTCATCTTGTTGATCTTGAGTTATGGACATAGCTGGATAATAATATTTGGAATCTTCACCATAATAATCGAAAGCAGGAATCTCAACCTGTGTATCAGTCAGTTCAACGCTCGAATCTGGAAGTTGCACATCTGTTGTTGTTAATTCAACTGAAGAACTTTCATCTGCTGCAGCAATTTCCATTTCCTGTGTTACATCTTCAACTAATTCTGCTTCATTTACCTCTGAAAAAGTCAAAGGAATTACAATTAAAAATAAAATTATTGCTGCTAAGAAAATTCCGTAAATATTTTTATTTTTTATATTCATTTTAACTGAATTCCAAATCCAATAAACTTAAATCAATAATTGTGTAAATATCTTGTATTTGTTCTGCGGATGAAACTAATCCAATATATTCCGCCTTGACAGTAATTTTTTTCTGGGCTAAATTTTCTTCACCAATGTAAATTTCAGAAACACCGCCTCCGACAATTATATTTTCTAACTGGGAAGGAAGAGACATTTCAAAACATTCTTCTCTTGTCTGTCCAATTATACCGGCAATTCCTACTGCGGGGACATCAACACAAATTTGTGTTGTCTTATCTGTTAATTCTAAATTTCCTTTTTTGAAAACATAAGCTTTAACTTCATAAATATCTGGAATTAATTCAATTTCTTTTTGTTCAGGATAAAATACTGTTGTTTTATAATTTTCAGAGATGAAAGATATTATAGCTTCTTCATCATCTTTTAAGATTCTTTCTTTGCCATCTTCAAAAACTTTTATTTCGAAATCTAATTTATTCAACTTCATTAAAACCAAATTCGTTGAGAATGCAGAATCTGAAGACAATTGTATTTTTCTCTGCATATAACCATCTTTTTCTGCAATTAAAAATCCGTTTACACATTTAGGGAATAGAGCATTGAGAGAAGCTTTATTGTTCTCCAGAACTGTTTCTCCGATATTACAGATTGAACTTATGCATTTGTATCTTATCTTTACATTTTCCAGTGGATTTCCTATTTCATCATAAGTGTTCACAATTCCTTCCTGATTTTTATAGTGGCAAATCTCATTTTTAATTACTTCAACTTCACCAACATTTGCTTTTTTAGGAACACTTTTATCTATTGAAACAATAACTGGGAATTGGAACATCTCGCCTTTTTCATTTGTAATTTGTATTAAAACAGGGAAATGAGCATCATAAACAAAATGATATGGCACAATACAAAAGCCCAGCGCTTTAAATTCTTCCTGTAACCCGATTGCTTCTGCAACCATAATCCCGTTGTCAGAAGGCCAAACTTCAAAATTCATAGGCCAAGAAGATGAATAAACAAAATTTATGTTTTTATTTGTGATATCTTCATCCAATCTTGTAACAAAATATTTATTTTCAAATTTAGATAATGAGTAATAATTTCCGAGTAATTTTATAAAAGGGATATTAGCTTCTAATGCTTGCTTGAAATTTTTTTTAACATCCTCTACATTCCATGTTAAATCTTTGCAGCTTATCTCCACATCATTGTTTGGTAAATATAAAACCAAAACATCTCTCGTGTAATTTTCCAAAAACAAACTATTTTTCTCTTTGGAATAAATTTTATTTGCTAATTCATAGGAAGAGCCCAAACCAGAATCTATGGCCACCGAATGAAAATTAACTTTTCTTGTCTCATCTCCAACCGAAATTTCTATAGGATATCTGATTGCAAGATTAATTTTATTGTCTAATATTTCAGTTTTGACTTCAGCTTTTTTTGTCTTATCGTAATTTATAACAAAACCTTTATTTGATAATTCATCAAATGAACATAATTTTACTTTTTCAGCCAGATAATTATTGATTTGCTTTTCCATCGATTCTATTGTAGGTATTTGTTCTTTCTCCAAATTGTTTCCTGATAGATAATACCAGTATGGGATTTCAAAACCTTGGAAATCGAGATAATTTCCGAAAGGTCTGTCCTCCGAACCTTCATCGTATGCCGGCAATTCGATATAACCACCACTTAAAGAAATAATTCCAATGGCCTGTTCAGCATAACTTTTTATACATTCAACAAAATAATTTTCTGCAGGCTGTAATTCATTTGGTAATTTCACTATTTTCTGTTGTGATGTGATAAGATAAACAGTTCCGGCTACTGCTCCAGCAATAAGAATAGCTATTATCACAAATAACGCAATTTGACCTCTTTTCCTTAAAAATCCTATCGGATTTTTTGGACCAGAAATTTCTTTAAATTTCTTGGTGTTCATTTTCCCCTCTTTTTTAGATATTCCTCCAGCATTTTTTCAATTAATTTTGAAGAATTAATACATTCTTTCTCTATATATCTTTTCCAGTCTTCTAAGATCTGTTTGTCAATAGTCACACTCATTACTTTTTTGCCCATTTTTCTATATTATTTATAATATAATTATTATTTACTAATCAAATAATATAATTATTATTTATATTATTGAATATATAAATGTATTGTTTTACATCAAAATCCTAAACCGAAACCTTTATAAATATGTAATTACTTTTTAATAGTAACTAAAATCATATTTTATAAATAAAAAGAAAATGGAAAAACAAAAAGAAATAGAATATAACAAATATGGATTTCCAACAAAATTGGCAAATACAGAAAAAAAGCCAGACGAAATAAGAGCTTTAGAGCTAAAAGTCCTAAATTCTGGGGTGCCTAAAGAACCAGCAGAAGCTTCTGCTGATTATGAGGTTTAAAATGGAAAAATCTGAAAAAAGATATGATGGAAAATTAAACCCAGAAATAGTTGTAGACAGAGATATATACCGAAAAAGCCCAATGTTGGAAGCTTTAGAAGCTTTAACAAAAGAGGAAAAGGAAGTTAGAGAAAGTTTAAGAGCGTAGGCTTTATACAATATATTTAGTACATTAGATTCCTTAATTTAACTTTTTAATTTAAAATGCTGACAAAACAAACTTATTCACAGAGAGAATCAACTTTTGAGAGAAATATGACTATATTACAAATAATAACAGAATTTTCTTTAAAAAAATATTTAGAACATGCTGAAATTGCCAGAGAAAACTTCGAAACTTATAGTATCATGCCCGAAACTGAAAAAGAAGTAAGAGAAGCTGCTAAAGAATTGCTTAAACTTAAAATTGCTGTAGATGAGAGAGGAATTTATGCGGAAATTGCAGGAACAAATCAACAAATCAGGGAATTTAGAAAAGAACTGCCGGATGAAAAACTTCAGGAAATTATTGATGAAGAATTTTCAAAATATCCTGAATTCAGAAAAGAGATAGTTAGTAGATTATACCCTCTACCTTTTTAATTCTTCAAAAACTATTTAAATTTTCGAATTCTTTATTTATTATGGGATTGAAGATAGCTGATATAATACCTAAAAAGGAAATTCAAATTAAGGATCTTGCCGGTAAAAAAATAGCTATTGATTCTTTCAACGCAATGTATCAGTTCTTGTCTAATATAAGACAATTAGATGGAACTCCGTTGCAGGATTCAAAAGGAAATGTCACATCCCATCTATCTGGTTTTTTTTATAGGACAATAAATCTTTTGAATGAGGGCATAAAGCCGATTTTTGTTTTTGACGGAAAACCTCCGGAATTAAAAGAGAAAGAAAGGGAGTCGCGTTTTAAGAAAAAAGAAGAGGCAAAACAAAAATACGAAATCGCAAAAGAAAAAGGTGATGTTTATGAAATGGGAAAATATGCGAAACAAACAATCAAGATAACAGACGAGATGGTAAAAGAAATCAAAGAGCTTTTGCAGTATATGGGTTTGCCGGTTATTCAAGCCACAGGCGAGGGAGAAGCACAGGCAGCTTACATTGTTCTGAAAGGAGATGCTTATGCAACAGTTTCACAGGACTATGATTCTTTATTGTTCGGCTCAACAAGATTAATCCAGAATTTAACTTTGTCAAGAAAAAAGAAACTACCGACGGGAAGTTATGTTCCTGTTTCAATAGAACTGATTGAATTTGAAAATGTTTTAAATAATCTAGATTTGGATAAAGAACAACTGATTTGCTTGGGAATTTTAGTAGGAACTGACTACAATCCAGGGGGTATAAAAGGATTGGGCCAGAAAAGAGCCCTCGAATTTGTAAAAAAATATAAAAGACCTGTTCTGATTTTCGAGGCCGTTGAAAACCTGGCTCAGGAAAAAAACCTGGAAATTGATTTCGAATGGCAGGAAATTTTCGAGGAATTTAACAGGCCGAATATAAAAAAGGATTACAAAATAGAATTTAAGGATGTAGACAAGGAAAAAGTAAAAAAATTGCTCTGCAAAAAACATGAATTTTCCGAGAACAGGATTGATTCTGCATTTGAAAAATTAGAAAAACAAAAAGAAAAACTTTCCCAGCAGGATTTAAAAAAGTTTTTTTAACTACCAGACATTTCTGCTCATTGCCGAAAATAAAGCTAAAAGTCCTATTATTATTGTTCCAACCGGAATTATTATGTTTATATACGGAATTAAATTTATATATGGTATATCTATGTTAAAATTTATCAGCAATGGGATACTCCCAAATATTATTGAAAGTATTCCAATGATAAACAAAATTGGTTTTGACCTCATTTGACCCTCTTTTTATATATTTTATTGAATTTTGAAATTTATAAAGTTTTATATCAAACCTCTTGACCTTAAATTTGCTTCAATATTCTCTGGACTCTGACCTCCCGGAACACCTCCACCCATAGAATTTAATCTGTCTCTAACACCTTTCATTAACTGAATTGCATGTCTTCTGTATGAATTTCCAGCAGCAGTTCTTGGCATATTATTTAATTTGAATTTATAATTATTATACATATTTTGCAAATCTCTTGCTGTTCTTACTCTTTGCTGTGCTTGCTGTTGTCCTCCACCTCCAGATCCACCTCCTCCACCATCTCTCG
>PFCW01000005.1:2879-5121 GCA_002763115.1 Candidatus Pacearchaeota archaeon CG10_big_fil_rev_8_21_14_0_10_31_59 | reverse complement strand
CTGTAAATGCTCATACATAATAGAAAGAGGTGATATTAGTATATAGGTTTTACCCATCCACAGCAGAGCTGTGGGGATTTCTTTTTAATTAAAACAATTGCAAAAAGAATAATCAATTTTCTCCTCATAAACACAACAAGAATTTGGAATATATAAAACTAATGACGATTAAGTTAATTTTATATATTCGAATTATATTCTAATCTAATGAGAGGTGAAGCTAAAAAAAAATCCCAGGGAGCAATTGAATTTGTAATAATTTTTGGGAGTGTTTTATTTTTTTTTGCAGTTTTTTTCTCAGTAGTCCAAAATAACATAGAAAAGAAAAATTCAGAAAAAGAAGATTTATTATTGCAGAATATTGTGCTGAATGTAAAAGAAGAAATCGAACTCGCAACGCGCTCATCAGACGGATATTTTCGCGAATTTAAAATTCAGGGGAACATTCTCGGAAAAGATTATGAAATAAACAATACAGAAAGTTTTGTTTATGCGTCGATAGGAAAAAAAGGAATTTCATACGAAATCCTTGATGTTACTGGAAACATAAAAAAAGGGAGCAACAATATTACAAAACAAAATGGAAGGGTCTATGTTAATTAAAAATAAAAACGGCCAGGCATGGAGCCTTGATTTAATTATCGCAGGAGTTATTTTCTTAATTGGGATTGTAATTCTTTTTTATTATGCAATAAATTATTCTTCTCAATCAAAAAACCAGCTTGATGAATTGCTCTATGAAGGAAACTTGGCTTCAGAGTTGATTCTCAGCGAGGAAGAATCAGGAATCTTGTCAAACGGAATTGTCAATCAAACCAAACTTGATTTTTTTGCTAATTTAAATGATACATCAAAAAGAAATTTGATTGGAATAAAAGATAATTTTTATTTTGTAATGGATAATCTGGAGATTAATGGAGAGCCGGCAAATTATGTTGGAATAATAAACAGCTCTGAAACTGAAAATTTAATCCAGACAACAAGATTAACTATCTATAAAAACAAACCAATTAAATTCGAACTTTTCGCATGGTCATAAATAAAAAACAAAAAAGTTTTTTTAAAAAAAACAAGAGAGGTTATTTTTTTAGTTTGGACGCTTTTCTTGCACTTCTTGTAATACTGGGAGTTGTAATTTTCATCAGACCGCAATCAATCCAAACAACACAGGAAATGAATCTGCAGGAAGATTTATTGTCTGTTTTGTCGTCATTAAAGATCGGAGAAATAGATAATTCTTATGTAAAATCCCTAATCAGCGACGGAAGCATCACAGAACTAAACCAGTCTGTTTTGGAACAAATTGGAGAGTTCTACGCTGTCTCTGATACAAAAGCTGAAACATTAACAGCTTCTATTCTAAATGATTTAAATTTAGACGAGAGTGTTGGATTGTATTTCAACAATATGGAAATTGCAAGGCATGGTGAAGTGGAATTCAATCAGGCAACAGATGTCTGGACAGCAAGACAAATAATCAGCGGTTTTCCTCAAAACAGAACTTCTTTCAGGGGTTTTTCAGCGCGCGCATTTTTATTTTCAAAAAATAATATTGATTATGTTTATTTTGGAGGTTATGTCGGCGACGGAAACATAACAATCAACTTGGGAAAAAATGTTTCATCTGTAAAAGTCGAAGCTGTTTTTTCAGGTGATTTTAATTTATCTCTCAACAACGGAGCAAAAACAAACCATCATCCAACTCCAAATGTTCCTTATGAATTAAGTATAATTTCTGGTTTCAGCGCAGGAGAAAACTCAATTGAATTTACATCAGCAAACAATTTGTATATTGCAGGGGGATTTGTAAAAATAATCTATTCCCAAGGAGAAATCCCGCAAACAACCAATATCTATAAACTTCCAGGAATCAAAGGTTTGATTAATATTTACAGCGGATTTTATATTCCAGGAACTTTGCAAAACATGGAGGTGTTTTTGAATTATAGCAGTTTGTATAAAGTTTTTTTAAATATAGGAAACACGAGGGTGTATACTGGAAACAGTTCAAATGCTCAAATAACTTTAGACAATTCAACTCTTGCAGGTATTTTAGATTATTCAGAAATGACTGAAAAAACAATTCCTTTTAGGCTTGGGCTTGAAAATGTTTCTTATGTTTTAAATTCAAGTTTAGATGCAGATGTATTTTCTGTAACTGATACTTCTGGAAGTATGATGCCAAGTTGTTCTGGAGCAGGTTTTTGGTGTTGCTTTTTTAATGGAATGTGCAGGACCAATT
>PFCW01000005.1:1480-2853 GCA_002763115.1 Candidatus Pacearchaeota archaeon CG10_big_fil_rev_8_21_14_0_10_31_59 | reverse complement strand
GAACTCAAGCTACCACGCTTTGTCGCGAAATGCAAATTCATTAAAATCAAAAGTAAACAGCTGGACAGCAACGGGAAACACATGCATTTGCTGTGGAATCAATAAAGGAGTTGACCAGTTAAACTCGGAATCAACACCGCAAAAATTCAGGTCAATGGTTGTAATGAGCGACGGAAAAGCAAATGTCAAATGCGCAAGACAAAACACAGGAAACGCAAAACAAGATGCTATCAAAGCAGCGTGCGATGCTTATGAAGATTACAACATAACAGTTTATGCCGTCGGATTTGGAAGTGATACAGATATAACAACATTGCAATCAATTGCTTCTTGCGGACACGGAAGTTTTTATTTTGGAAACTTAGAGGACCTCATTGAAGTCTATCAACAAATTGCAGACGAGATTATTAATGCGACATATTCTGAACAAACAATCTTCGGTGAGGGAATAGATGCAACCCTTTTCCCAAGCTCGTATATCTCAATTGACTATTCAAAAAATATTCCTTATGGATTGCTCATAATAGCTGAAACAGAAGAGTTCGGAGCAAGCACACCTATTGGGAGTTTTTCTCTCCCATCTGATGCAACACCTTATGAAATAAGAGTTGTTTCATATTCGGGTTCAAAATGGACAAGCAAAGTAGCAGTTTACAATAATATCACAGGAACATGGGAAAATGTTTTTGATTTGTCTGAATACAATCTTCCCTTCACGCAGTTAGGAGACCCGTATGTAATAAATATTCCGCTAAATAAAGTAAAACCAGGAAATAATTTAGTTAATGTATCTTTGGGCTTGGCTCCAAATAATTTTACAGCAGGCTCGCAATACAACAAAGTAATTTATTCTGTTCTTAAAAATGTCTCTTCCTATTCCCCAATTGTCTCGTCAGCAGACGGATGTATCTGGACAATTGAATTTGAAGACCTTACAAACACAACAATGAAAATACCTTCAGACTACAACGGCACAGACACATGCTCTTATGCTCTTGGAAAAATAGTTTACAACAACAACGACGCTATTGATTATGCAATTTACAATTTGCTTTTAGAATTAGATTTAAATTCAAACAGCAGAGTTGAAACAAAATTCTCAAATAGCGATCTGACAATAGACTCTCTTGAAGTTGAGGGAATTCCTTTTGTTTGGGAAACAGAAGTTCAAGCGCGGGTGTGGAGATGAAAAATAAAAAATTTATAAATTGCACTGGAAAAATAAATAAAAAAGCACAATTATTTACAATGCTTACAATACTCTTAATCACGCTTATGTTTTTGTCTTTTGAATTATTTTCTTTTTTTCACGAAAGCAGATCAATCAAGACAAGAGTTTCAACTATGGATGCGTTTTTGTCGTCTGTAGAAGA
>PFCW01000005.1:949-1467 GCA_002763115.1 Candidatus Pacearchaeota archaeon CG10_big_fil_rev_8_21_14_0_10_31_59 | reverse complement strand
ACTACATCAACGTCAATGATTTCTTCAATGAAGCATTTTTCAACGGGACAGTTAATGGAGAGCCAAATTCAATCTTATACGGTGCTACTTACAATGATTTAATTAATTCTCTAAATACCAAAGCTGACAAAATAAATGTGAATATTGTCCTGCAAAACTCAAGTCTTTATGTAAGCCAAAATAATCCGTGGAGTGTTAATGTAAAACTTGTTTCTGATTTTATAATGAACGACCAAGAGGATCTAGCAAAATGGGAAAAAACCCAGACAATATCAACAGAAATTCCAATAACATTTTTTGAAGACCCTATTTTCACAACTAATTCTTATGCAAGGATTTCAAGAAAAATAAATCAAACATCTTACGAGGGAAATTATGTAAACGGAGAAGATGTTTCTAATCTTTTAACCCATGTTACCCAAGGATTTTACGCTGAAAACATTAATGCCCCAAGTTTCCTAATGAGATTGCAAGGAAATTTATCACAAGATCCCAACGGAATTGAAAGTTTTGTAAAC
>PFCW01000005.1:570-940 GCA_002763115.1 Candidatus Pacearchaeota archaeon CG10_big_fil_rev_8_21_14_0_10_31_59 | reverse complement strand
TGTATTTGATAAATCCACAATAGATTATATTTATTTTTCTTCTGAAAACCCAGATTCACACGCAGTTGCAGGAATGCCGTCGTGGTTTAAGATAGACAGCATTGACAATCATACTATAAAGTATGGAGTTTAAGAAAGATTGTATCACTTTGTTCAATATTAATAAAATTAAATTAACCAAAAATTATTCTATTAAAAAATAAATCTTTTCTTGTTATTAAAAATTCATTAATCCCGAGCGCATTAGCGCGAGACAAATTATGGGTGGGCGAGCGACTTCGTGGTTGACTAAAAATCCTTCTATTAATTACTTAAATAAATCTGCGAAGCGATAGCGAGCACAAATCTCGGGCGGGTGGGAGGAAAGATT
>PFCW01000005.1:0-555 GCA_002763115.1 Candidatus Pacearchaeota archaeon CG10_big_fil_rev_8_21_14_0_10_31_59 | reverse complement strand
ATACAAAAGGAGGTAAACATGGAAAGAGGAAAAAAAGGACAGGCTGCTATGGAGTTCTTGATGACCTATGGTTGGGCTATTTTAGCTGCAGTTGTTGTAATAGCTGTTCTCGCTTCATTCGGTGTTTTTTCACCAAGTAAGTATGTACCAACTTCTTGTATTATGACTGCTCCTTGGGGCTGTGATAAGAACCAAATTGCTGCAAACAATAGTGCTAGCACTGTTACACTGCAGATAATCAATGGTGGTGGACAAACATATGATAATGTCATAGTAAGTCTTACAGGCGATTGTGTTGGCTCAAATGCAGAAGTTGATGATTGGGCTGATGGAACTTCAACTACAGTTGTAATAACATGCGCAACAGCACCAACAGCAGGCAGTAAAGTTAGCGGAGATATTTCTATTGCTTATAGTGTAGACGGCGGTACAATACCACTGGCATCATCAGGATCCTACACTGTTGAAGCAGTAGCTTAATAATTATTATTTTTATTTTTTTGACTTTTATTTTTTTTAGTTAGTTTTATAAATATCTTTTGTCTTTTTTAATTA
>PFCW01000006.1:56403-65311 GCA_002763115.1 Candidatus Pacearchaeota archaeon CG10_big_fil_rev_8_21_14_0_10_31_59 | reverse complement strand
CGCTTAGGTAACAATGAACTGTCACCCCAGTCCCCCAAAATTTAGCATTACGGAGTGCTAATTTTAAACTAAACAAAAAAACAAAATAAATCTTCTTTTTTGATATAATAAATACAAAAAGTGGTCCCGACGAGACTTGAACTCGCGACACCCGGATTAAAAGTCCGGTGCTCTACCAGCTGAGCTACGAGACCTCAACCTTTTTAGTCAAATCACGTTTATAAAAGTTTTGAATAAGTTTAAAAATTGTAGTCCCCTTTTAATAGGATGATAGAAATTGAAAGAACCTATCTTGCAAAATACATTCCGAAAGACATTAAGAACTATCCTTGCAGAGAAATAATGGACATTTATGTTCCTAAAAAAATTAGACATCCCGTCGTGAGAATCAGGAAAAGCGGTGATAAATTTGAAATTACAAAAAAACAACAGATAGGCAATGATCCCTCAAAACAAAAAGAGGAAACTATAACTTTAACAAAAGAAGAATTCGAAGAGCTTAGTGAAGTTGAAGGAAAAAGAACCAGAAAAATAAGATATTATTATGATTACGGGAATGGAAAAGCAGAAATTGGTATCTTTAAGGATGAAAAAGAAGGTTTGGTTTTGATAGATTTTGAATTTGAATCAGAAGAAGAAGAAAATAAATTTGAAATGCCAGATTTTTGTTTAGTAGAGGTAACTGATGAAGAATTTCTTGCAGGCGGAATGTTATGCGGTAAATCATACCAAGATATTGAAAAAGATTTAAAGAGATTTAACTATAAAAAATTATTTCTTGACTAGGAAAATTTAAATAATCTTCTAGTCTCACTTCAGATCTTCTACTTTAGCTATAATAATTCCAGTTTCAGTATTTTCATCAACAATCTCTTCTTGAGCAAACTTTTTCAGTTTTTCAACAGAATACATAGTAACTGCTTGAAAATATTTACTAATTATATCATAAAACTCTTTAGCAGTCCAGTGATGCAAATGTAATTCATTCATAGCATCTTTAATTTTAACTTGCTCATTATTAATGTTTGGCACAGTAATAAACCCCGTTGAACTTTTTCTTGAAAAAAACTTTCGGAATGTGTGCAGACCAGTTTCATAATCACCTAAATGTTCTAGTACCTCTATCATTACGATAACATCAAAAGAAGTGGAAGGGATAATTGTATCTGGACTTTCAATATTAAGTACAGCAAATTCCAGACTTGGTCTGGAAAAAGCTTCATTAGAAAATTTAATAGCTTCTTTATTTACATCTATTCCTAAAACATAAGAGGCGTATTGAGACAAATAATTAGAACCTACACCACAAGAACAGCCTACATCAACAACTCTTTTTTCTGTACAAAAATTTTTCCCAATTAAATGATAAATCTTTTTTTGATCTTCTGGGATTAATCTACCTTCTCTTTTAAATCTTCCAATTTCCCTGTCCAACCAAAAATATTCTGCCGATATATTTTTTCCCATTTAATAAATTATATCTTTACTATTTAAAAGGATTATTTCATTCTAATATACAAATGATTAATTTTAAATATTATCTCAGTTTTATCATACCATGAATAAAAGAGGGCAGTTTTATATTATAGCGGCAATTATTTTCATAGCTGTTATATTCAGCCTTGTTGCAATATCAAATTACATAAAACCAAACCCATCTCCGGATAAATTTTATCAGGCAGCCGAGAATTATTTTTATGAGGTCTCAAGAGTTTTTGATTATTCTTTAAGCGAAGACCCATCCAATTTGGCAGATAAAGTTGATGAATTTACAACCGATTTTATAACTTACGGGACAAATATAGACCCGAAAATGGAGCTTATTTATATTTATGGAAATGAAAAAAAAGTTGTGGTAATGAATTATGCCGAGGAAAAAAGGCAGATTGATGTCAAATATAAAGACGCTGAATGGCAGAACTACGGATTAATCTCCGGAGGAAAAGAAAAATTAAAAACAAGCGTCTCAATCTGGTCTTTCACTTTGGAGATAACACAGGAAATCAAGGATTTGAGAAAAAAGGATTCTCTGCCGTTATTCTTTGATAATTTCAGGGAAGTTATTCCGGCAGGAGACACCGATATTGAAAATGTTAAGCTATCTTTGCTTGATTTAGAAAAACCTCTGCCTTATTATTTTTCGACCTCAAAGGAAAATAAATTTTTAGTCATAATAAAAACAGAGAAGTATGATGACATTTACATTTTTAATTCAGAATCTTTATAAAATGAAAAAACTTAAAATAATAATGAATAAAAAGGGTGTGAGTGAGATTTTATCTTATATTTTATTGATAGTTTTAGCTATAGCATTGTCCGGAGCTGTTTTCGTATGGCTGAACAACTATGCAAAGCATGCTGTTCCGGAAGAAAAATGCACAGAATCTTTGGATTTTACAGTTTCTTACAACTGCAACAATGAAAATTATCCGAATGCAATAGAAATCAAAATAAAAAACAGGGGATTATTCTCTATAGACGGCTTCAGCATCAAATATGCAAATGAAAAAAATGGCGGAGCTATTTATCAGTTTAAAGATGAAGAAAAAATTTTATTAGAGGGAGAATTCCCATTGAAACAAAATTCTGAGGCAGTTTATGTCTATCAAAGACCTTCAGCATTATATGTCTTAGAAATTTTGCCGTTCAAGATGAAAGAAAGTGAAATTGTTTACTGCAGAGAAAATTTAATAAAATTAGAGCTGGAAAATTGTTTGTAAAATGAATAAGAAAGGACTTTCACCAATAATCGCAACAATTCTTTTAATAGCAATTACTATTGCTTTGTTCGGGACTGTTTTTGCTTTTCTCAGAGGAAATATGCTGAAACAGATGCAGGAAAATGACCCCGAACTTGCTGGAAAATGTTTTGATATTGGTCTGGAAATGCAAGCCAAACAAGTAGGTTCAGAAATAAAAGTTTTCGTCAGCAACACGGGAAATGTCCCGATTTATGAATTAAATGTAAAGGTTTCCGGCTTGGGCTCTTCAGATACATTAGTCAAACAAGTTATAATTGATGAAAAGAAAGTCATACTTGAACCTTCCCAGGGGGGATATTTTATTATAACTGCAGAGGAATTTGCAAACAAGGAAAAAATTGAAATTACTCCGGTAATAAGCGGTCCATTAACCACTTTGACTGTAAAAAAATACACCTGTAAGGAGAATTCGCAAGTATTAAATATAGAAGAATAATTTTAATAATATCAAAAGGAGGTTTAAATATAAACTTCTTGAAAAGAAGTTTAATCAAGAAATGATAATGAATAAAAAAGCTGTTTCAGCTTTGATTGCAACAGTTTTATTGATAGGAATAACAGTGGTTGCAGCAGGAGTTATTTTTGTTGTTGTAAACTCAATGACGAAAACAATCAAGACAACACAGGCATGTCAGGACGCTGCCGGGTTGAGTTTGAATACAGATGAGGAATATAAGTCATGTCTTCTGGAGTTCGATAATAACGGTGTTAAAAATTACTATGTTTTCCTGCAATTAGGCAGAGATGAAAAAAGTTATGAACTAAACGCTATACAGGTTCATCTGAGCTATGCGGGAAGTTCGTCAACAGTTGAGATAAAGCCTAATGCAAGCAATGTTTACAATCCGACAGACAGGAACATCCCGATAAGATTGCCGAATGCGAACGGAGACGAATCTTATCTTATTGACGCTTCCGCTTCCGGAATAAATTATCCCGTTTCTAGAGTAGGGATAGCACCAATTATCACAGTAGGAACCACATTAGAAACCTGCAAAGTTTACGATGAAGTTGACCTGCCTAAATGTGCGCCAAGTTTTACTTTTACATAGGGATTAATGCATTTGCTCTTTAACAAGAGCAACATTAGTCTGCATTTCAATGCAGAATCATTAACAAATAAAAAATGAAAAATAAAAAAACTAAAATAGTTTTTGGGGTTCGACCAGACCTTTTTTCTAAAAAGGGATGGTTAAATAAAAGAGCAAGTGTTTGGATATCCACAGTTCTCTATACATTAATTGGCTTGGCTGTAATCGGAACATTATTGGCTGTTGCAAAACCAAGAATAGACCAGACAAGAGACAATTTAGTTATTGAACAGACAATCAATTCATTAAATGTGATAAACGAGAAGATTATAGAGGCGAGTCAGGCAGCAGGAACTCGTTTAGGTTTGGAATTCAAAATGTCAAAAGGAGATTTGACTGTTAATCCTTTGGAAGATTATATTGTCTGGCAGATGAAAGCGTCGAGATATCAGCTGAGCGAAGTGGCAACTGCCGATGAGTTTCAGGAATTGGGAATTTTAAAAGTCCAGACAAAAAAAACAGGCGATAAATATGACATCACAATCAAATTGGAATTAAAAGACAGAGTTAATATCGTAACTGATAATAACCAGAATTTGCAGCTTCAGAAATCAACCACTCCTTACAAATTCTGGATAGAGAATATCGGCGGAAATATCGGCGAGATGCCGCAGATTAAAATTTATGTTTAAGGGGGAAAGTGTGAAGGTTAGGATATTATGTTTAAAAAAGTAGTGAAGGATTGAGAGATTATAGAACTTATTAACAAAACTTTTTGAACTTAGAACTTAAAAAGACGTTCGTAATCTTTATGATTCATCCAGTCAAGAATTATTGCCAATACCTCTATCTCATCTCTTCCTACCGAATATAACAATCTCCAGTCTTTTCTGAGATTATAAATCCATAAATTATTAATATCATATTTTTTGAATAAGTTCCGTTGGTATTAATTTCTTTCTTACATTTCTTCCGCAAAACGCATTTTTGCATATTTCGTTAAGGGCTTTTTCTACTTCCTTAAAAAGCCTTTCATCTTTGCTTTTTAGTTCTTCAAAAGTTTGCTTAAGTTTCTCATCAGCAAAGATTACTTTGCATTCCATTCTAATCCTTTTTTATTTCTGTATTTTTCTACAAGTTTTGGGTTCCATATGTAAACAACATATCCTTTCTTGTCATAAGCTATTTTCCCTATGCTCTCAAGATATTCCATTATAACCTGAAATGTCTGCCACATGACTTTTTTCGGAAGTTTTTTGAACAATGATGTTTTTTTGAATTCTCCGGAATTTTCTTCTATAAACTTTTCTACCATCAAAACAGTTTGAAGTGTCGGGCTTCTGGCTATTTCATTTATTTCATTATATTTTTGTTTTAATAATAATTCCATTTTATTTAATAATATCAATTGATATTACTATTTAAATCTTTCTATTTAAATAATTTTCATCAAAAAATTTTTGAAGAATTAAACTTTGCTCAATTCATACCCATCTTTGACGTCATCAATTTTCCAGCCGAGTTTGTTTAATTTGACTCTCAACTCATCTGACTTTTTGAAATTTTTTTCTTTTCTTGACTTTAATCTTTCTTCAGCTATCTTTTTTATTTCTGACGGAACAACAATTTTTTCTTTTTCAAAAGAAGCCAAATCTAATCCAAGAACATCATCAAACTCGATAAGCAGTTCATATTTTTCACTCTCGCTTAAATTTTTGTCTTTTATAATATCCCAGACCAAAGCCAATGCTTTCGGAGTGTTCAAATTGTCATTTATTACTTCCAGAAATTCTATTCTGTATTCTTCTGTTTTTTCCTTGTTTTCATCCGAGTCTATCCTTTCTGTCTTGAAATGTTTTCTAAATTCAATGATTTTATTTTTTAAATTATTGTATGTTTTCTGGCTTGCTTTTAAATCTTCCAGGGAAAAATTTAATTCAGAACGATAATGAGCTGTAAGACATAAATATCTGAATGCTAGCGGTTCAAAACCAATTTTTTCTAATTCAGAGATTGTATACAAACCACCTTTTGATTTTGAAATCTTCGAACCTTTGAATGTCAAAAAGTTGCTGTGTAACCAATAATTAACCCATTTTTTTCCTGTTGCTGATTCACTTTGCGCTATCTCGTTAGTATGATGAACTGAAATATGGTCAATACCGCCGCAATGAATATCAAAATGCTCTCCGAGATATTTCATCGACATTGCCGAGCATTCAATATGCCATCCTGGAAAACCCATCTTCATGAAAGCGCTCCATTCCTGCTGCCTCAAACCAGGTTTTTCAGAAAATTTCCATAATGCAAAATCAGTTGGATTTCTTTTTTCCCTCATCTCAGTTCTTATTCCAGCTTCCAAACCTTCAATATTAAGCTTTGCCAATTTTCCATAATCTTTGAATTTGGAAGTGTCAAAATAAATTCCGTCATCTGTCTCGTAAGTATAACCTTTTTTTATTAATTTTTCAACCAACTCAATCATCTCCGGAATATGGTCTGTTGCCTTGCATATCACGTCCGGCATAATAATATTTAATTTTTTAACATCATCAAAAAAAACTCCTGCATAATATTCTGCTATATCTTCAGCTTTCTTCCCTTCTTTCTTTGCAGCTTTCTCAATTTTGTCTTCGCCTTCGTCAGCATCTGATGTCAAATGTCCCACATCAGTTATGTTCATTACTCTTTTAACATTAAAACCGTTGAATTTCAAAGTTCTTATCAAAATATCTTCAAAAAGATAACATCTCATATTTCCAATATGCTGGTAAAAATAAACTGTCGGACCGCAGGTATAAATTCCAACATCGTTTTTTTTAATCGGTTTGAAAACTTCTTTTTTCCTTGTCAAAGTATTAAAAAGTTTTAACTTCGGAATTTCTCTAGCTTCTTTTTTATTCATAGTTAAGAATATAGTTTAGAATTTAAAAAACTATTGAAAAGAATAAAAATAAAAAATAAATTTAACACATTGCGTTCTGCAAGCCGCTAACTTTTTTTACAGTGAAATCCAAGTCTATATATGCAATAGTTTGCCCACCCTGTGTTGCTTTTCCTTGTATGTTGACAGTTCCATCTACATTTGCAGGAACATTCAGAGCATATGCCTTAACTGTTAACTCTTGATTTATTCCTATATTCACTTTTTTATCTTCTTTATCTCTTGCCCAATCATCCACTCTATCAGAATCACCTACTTTAGGATAATATGTTATTTTATCTAAAGTAAAAGTTACCTCTTTTCCAGAACTTGGATCTTTTATCGTGCACATAATATAGTTAGTTCTTCCAGCAGGCATTAATGGTGCATCACTTCCTTCACCAACGCAATGAACTGGAACATCTCCGCCTTCAGTGAAAAATTTGTTGATTTGTCCTCGGACTTTCTCATTGATATCTTGAGTTAAGCCCATTGCACCACACATTATGCTTCTTATTAGAACTATTCCTAAAATTAACATTGTCATTGCTATTACCAGAATAACTATTGTTGTTATAGACATCTCGAACGCAGCTTTTTTTCTGCTTAACATCATAACCTCCTTTTAATGATATAATTAAAATAAAGTATTATTTAAAGGTTTTTGTTAAGTGAGTATTTATTTTATTTTCTATATATTATCTAATACCCATAAAAAGACCAGTAAATCTTGTCTAAAATTTTATCATTTCTTGTGTTTAAAATTCTTCCGATAAAGAGCATTTCATCTTGAATTTGTATTTTAGATTTATAAACTGTATTTATTCCAGATAATGGTAAATAAGTTGAGACTGACTCTCCAGCTGAAACATCATATAAATATAAACTATCATCCTCATATCTCCATTTGAAATTCTCCCATCTTAAACTATTAATTTCTTTTTCTAAACTATCTCTGCCCAATTCTAATGCGATTCTTCTTTCTTCAGTCAATCTTTTGCTTCTCAAAGCATAATCATATCCATTTAACAAACTGTTTACTTTGCTCTGCATTTGACTTGGCTCAGTTACAAAACCTGGAAAACCATCTGGAATCCCATTATCTATTTTTGGATCAATTAGTACATCTTCATAAAAATAATCCGGATTAAGCCAATAGCGTTTTTCATTGTAACGAACACCACTTATAACTGTGTCTACTGGTGTTGAAACGAAAATTCCGTAATGCAAATGTGGGCCTGTTGCATGTCCAGTCATCCCCACAATCCCTATTTCTTGTCCTGCTTTAACATAATCACTTTCTTCAACAAATCTTTCCCTTAGATGAGCATAACATGTTCCAATCATTCCTTTAATTACTGTATCGCTGTTAAAAAACTCTATTTTTGTATTAATATTCTTTCTTAAATCTCTATAATCTACTATAACTTTATTTTCTTCACTAAACGCAACTTCTGTTTCCCCGTGAATTATTTCAACATATTTCCCCCATCCTCCGAAATTTCCTGAAAAACTTACTATTCCTTCCAGTGTGGAATAAACAGAAACTCTTACTCCTGGATAAGTTGCCAAATCAACTGCAGGATGTCTTTTGACAGAAACACCTCCAACACCACTATTTCTTCTTTTCCATTTTAATTGAACAGGATCAGGTCTATACAAATAATATCTTGAGGATTCATACTCAAAAGATTCTATTGGAGATTTTGCATCTTCAAATCGTATGTCTATATATCTCTGGGATGGAACAAGTCCTAAATTTGCGAATAATTCTTTTTGTTCTTTGGTTATTACAGGAGGTCTTTCACTTGAAACAAATGCAAAATTCAATTCTTGTTTTTGAAATGCTCTCAAGAAATCTGAGATTCTTTCTTTCAACGGATTTTGAAGATGAGGATAATACAAATCATATTTATCTTCTAAAAATGAAGATTGAAAAGCAGCTTCTGTCTTGTAACAAAATTCGTTAATTTGGGATAAATTTTTAGTTAATACTCCAAAACCAAAGCCTAATGCAACCATTCCCAACGAAACACCTAAAATTTTCAACTCTCTTATAAAATTTATTGTTGATTCTGGTGTAACATCTTTAAATTTTACTCCCCCTCTTTTTTGCACTATTTCTATCGTTGCTGTCGGGTCATTCAGAGTTGTAAAATTATATTTTCTAAGTGGTTCATTTATTCCTTCCC
>PFCW01000006.1:54533-56387 GCA_002763115.1 Candidatus Pacearchaeota archaeon CG10_big_fil_rev_8_21_14_0_10_31_59 | reverse complement strand
ACTGGCCATTTTGTATACAAACTTATTTTTTATATTGACAAGAATATTTAAAGCTTTTGTTTTTGTAATCATTTCATAATTACTACACAAAAGAAAATTTTATAAACCCATTTTAATTCAATCTTTACTATGGATTCAAAATTAACAAGAGCATTAATGATTGGATATTTGGGAGTTTTAGGATTGGGGGTTCTTTTAAGTGAACCATTAAAAAAAGTTGCGAATATCTCTATAGACTTTTTATTTTATCAAACTATAGGAACTATTTCCGAATTCAAAAGTGTATTGGATTTCGATTCACGAAAAGAATTTATAGAAGACGTTGCGCCATATTCTCTTATTTATCCAAGGATTTATTTAGATCAGATTATTGTTGAACAACCAGAAGTAAGTTCAAGGGATACATTAAGACAACAAATATTGGAATTTGAAGGAAATGAATGGGAAGCTTTACAATTTACTAAAAAATTAAAACAAATCCCAAAAGGACAACTTAGACAAGCCGTATTAAGTGATGGCTATTTTACTTTTTCAGAGCCAAAAGTTACAAATGCTATGTTTGCAAGAATTGGAATCGAAGATTTGTTTGATGATTCCTTGATTTATATTGAAAGAAAAGATGAGGTAGTAGAAGCAGTAAGAAAAGGAAATTATTATTACTATAATTTTGACGGAAATGAAGGAAAAAAAGTTTTATTATGTCTAGAAGACCGGGTAACTAACAATTTAGAAGATTTTAATCAATCAAAACATTTACCAATTTACTCTATCTTAGATTGTACTCAAGCAAATAGAATTTTAGATGTTCTCGTTCCAACCTATAACCAAGAAGATTTTTCTTCTTCAACTTTTCTAAATAAATTGATTAAAAATTATCTTAATGTTAAGATAATGAGCCCTAGAGGAGACGATGTGATAATCCCCAGAAATAAAATTCAAAATATACTCTTTATTGAATTAGGATATGCTACTGGCGATACATTAGAAATTTTATATGACATGTCTAATAATAATTGGAAATTTACAGAAGATAGAAATGATTTTGTTGGTATAATCTATGATAATTGGAAAATTGAAACATTTAAAGAACGATTGCAAACTGCTACAGATTTATTAATAAAAGAACACATTAAATTTGATGAGCCAGTTATTGAAATTGGGCAACAAGATGGTATATTAAGACCATTATGGTGGATTTCTTATCAAAAAGATAAAAGAACATTTGATTTTAATGGCATAACTTATAATGTTTATAAAAATGGAAAACCTTATCCGCCAGAAGTTTGTTTAAGGTTTATCTTAGACGTTTTCGAACGTTCCTCTGGAACTTGGTTCAAAAATACATTAAATGGAGAAGAACCTGAAAAAACTAAAGGTTATCTCTATTTTGATGAAGACATAAATTTATGGCCGTTGTTAGATATAATGGAACAACATCCTGAAATGTTTGATATGCATTCTTTTCCAAAAGAATCAAGAGTAAGGTGGATAGACAGTCAAGAAAAATTTTATAGAAATGCTTATAAATATGCTCTAGATAATTTGGGTGGATTTGAAGTAGGGGATGTAATTTGTGTTTATGGTTTAACAAGAGGTCGTTCTGAAAGGGATGAATATCATTGGCATACTTATATGGTCTATGAAACAGATCCAGTAACAACATTTCCATTGAGATTTGCAGAACAACCAAAATTTGCAATCTTTAATCAATGGAGTACTATTATGGCTCGAGGTCCTAGAAGATATGTAAAAACTATTGTAAGAATGGATAGAGATTGGATTCTTGAAAATTTTGATGATAGCTACGAAGTAAAATAATCTTTCTAAATTTTTATGGGGACGCTGGGACTTCCG
>PFCW01000006.1:53893-54517 GCA_002763115.1 Candidatus Pacearchaeota archaeon CG10_big_fil_rev_8_21_14_0_10_31_59 | reverse complement strand
TTTCAAAACACTTCAGCGTGGTGCTCTCCCTCTGAGCTACGTCCCCAATAGCTTATTAAGAGTTTTTTTATTTTTTAAAGTTTTGGTATGACACAACATTTAAAAAATATTGCCGTGTTTTATAATACATGTTGGATAAAAGCTATGATTTTAAAAAAGCAGAATTGAAATGGAAGAAGTTCTGGGAAAATAATAAAACTTACCAGTTTAATCCTGATGATAAGAATAGAAAAAAAATTTATTCTATAGACACTCCGCCGCCAACAGTTTCAGGCAAGATGCATATCGGACATGCTTTTAGCTATTCACAGCAGGATTTTATTATAAGATACAAGAGAATGAAAGGTTTCAATGTTTTTTATCCGTTCGGAACTGATGACAATGGTTTGCCGACAGAAAAATTAATAGAGAAAATAAAGAAAGTAAAAAGCAAGGAGATGAAAAGAGAAGATTTTGTAAAATTATGTTTACAAACTCTAAAGGAAATAAGGCCCGGATTTATAGATGAATGGAAAAGAATCGGAATTTCATCTGATTTCAATATTATTTATTCTACAATAGATGACCGATGCAGAAAAATTGCACAGCAGTCATTTCTTGAATTATACAAAGCAAAAAGAATTT
>PFCW01000006.1:39582-53873 GCA_002763115.1 Candidatus Pacearchaeota archaeon CG10_big_fil_rev_8_21_14_0_10_31_59 | reverse complement strand
GTTTAATGATATTGTTTTCAAAGTGGCTGGGACTGATTTGATTATAGCAACGACAAGGCCGGAGTTATTGTCGAGTTGTGTTGCTGTTTTTTATCATCCTTCTGACAAAAGATACAAACATTTGAAAGGAAAAAAAGCAAAAGTTCCGTTATTTAATTTTGAAGTTCCTATCTTGGCAGATGAAAAAGTTGACATAAACAAAGGGACAGGTGCTGTTATGTGCTGCACATTCGGTGATTTGACAGATATAGAATGGCAGAAAGCCCATAAATTGCCAATCAAAATTTCGATAAACAAAAAAGGCGAGATGAGTGAACTGGCTGGAAAATATAAAGGAATGAAAATTAAAGAAGCAAGAAAAAAAATTATTGAGGATTTAAAAAAAGAAAATCTTCTGCATGAACAGAAGGATTTGATTCATAACGTCAATACCCATGAAAGATGCAATACTGAAATAGAATTCTTAATGTCGGAGCAATGGTTTGTAAAATATCTTGATTTAAAAAATGAATTCTTAAAACAAGGAAAAAAAATAAAATGGCATCCGGATTTTATGGTTTCGCGTTATAACAACTGGATTAAAGGTTTGCAGTGGGATTGGTGTATCTCCCGTCAACGATTTTTTGGTGTTCCTTTCCCGGTTTGGTATTGTAAAAAATGCAAAGAGGTTATATTGGCTGATGAAAAAGATTTGCCGATAGATCCTTTGTATAACAAACCAAAAAAATCCTGCAAATGTGGTTCTAAGGAATTTGAGCCGGAAAAAGATGTTCTTGACACATGGTTTACTTCATCATTAACCCCTCAATTGTGTATTGACAGAGCCGAAGCAGTTTTAAATAAAAAACTGAAAGAAAAATTATTCCCAATGGATTTAAGACCTCAAGCCCACGATATAATAACTTTCTGGGCATTTAATACAATTGTTAAATCATATTTGCAGGAAGAAAAAAAGATTCCATGGAAAGATGTCATGGTATCTGGTTTTGTAACATTGGAAGGTGAAAAAATGTCCAAGTCAAAAGGGAATGTTATAGAACCACAGGAGGTAATAGAAAAATTCGGTTCAGATGCTTTGCGTTTCTGGGCAGCAGCATCAAAATTAGGAAAAGATTTGGATTATCAGGAAAAAGATTTGATCACCGCACAAAAATTTATAACGAAATTGTGGAATGCATCCAGATTTTTAGAGAATTTTATAAAGGATAATAAAAATGTTATTGAAAATATAAATTTGGAAGAATTGATGTTGAGCGATAGATGGATTTTAGCTAAATTAACACAGACAAAAAAGGAATTTTTTGAATTTATGGATGAATATGAGATAAGCCAGGGAAGGAGGGTTATAGAATTTTTCTTCAAACATGAATTCTGTGATTTTTATATAGAAATGATTAAGCACCGTTTATATGCCGACGAAAATTATGCAGAAGAAAAGAAAAAAGATGCAGCATTGAAAGTTGCTTCTTATTGTTTAAGAGAGTCATTAAAAATGTTGTCTATTTTTATTCCATTTGTCTGCGAGGAAATTTATCAAAATTTGATGTTAGAAACAGAAAAAAAAGAATCAGTGCATCTAACAGTTATAGATGAAATAGACAAAAAATTAATATTTGAAAAAGATGCTAAAAAAGGGGAAATTCTTAAAGACATAACTCAAAAAATAAGAGACAAAAAACAGGAAAAACAAATGGGTTTTGGCTCTGCAATAGAAAACGCTGTTATAATTCTGCCAAAAGGGGAAAAAGCCGAAGATTATGAAGCCGAAATTAAAGGTATAGGAAGAATTTCAAAAATCAGCTTTAAAGAAGGAAAAGAAGCAGAAGTAGAATTTTTATAGCTTAAATTCTTTATTTTAAAATGGATCAATCCAAAATAATAAAAATAAGAAATTTGATAGAAGAATTAGAAACTATACGAGGCAGACATACAGCTTTGGTTTCAATTTATCTTCCAGCAGGTCAAAATATAAGCACCATTGTAAGGCAAGTTGAAGCTGAAAAATCAACAGCGATGAATATAAAAAGTAAAAACAACAGAAAAAATGTTCTTGATGCTTTGGAAAGAATTTCCAGACAGTTGAAATTGTACAAATTCACCCCGGAAAACGGTTTAGTAATATTCTCCGGAAATATTAGTGAGGATGAGGGAAATCCAGATATAGAACTTTGGGCAGTGGAACCACCAAAACCATTAAATGTAAAATTATATCGTTGTGATCAGACATTTATTTTAGATCCGTTAAAAGAAATGATAACAGAAACGAGACCATATGGTTTAATTGTTATTGACAGGAAAGAAGCAACTTTCGGTGTTTTGGATGGTTCATCAGTAAAAGTTTTGAAAAAACTTACATCAGGTGTCCCCGGAAAAGTAAGAGCTGGTGGACAATCAGCTCAAAGATTTTACAGATTAACCGAGGGAATGGCAAAGGAATTTTACAGAAGAGCTGCAGATGTTGCGAAACAATTATTTTTTGATATGAAAAACTTGCAGGGTATTTTGATTGGAGGACCAGGACCAACAAAAGAGGATTTTCTTGAAACAGGAAATTTAACTACAGCTCTGAAAGACAAGATTAAAGCGATTAAAGATATAGGCTATGCTGATGAAGAAGGGCTTAAAAATTTAGTAACTGAATGCCAGGATGTTTTATCCGGGGAAATTATTGCAGAGGAAAAGAAAATTATGAATGAATTTTTGTCATCCTTGGCAAAACAGCCTGAAATGGTTGTTTATGGGGAACAGGAAACAAAAAAAGCCCTCAGTTTAGGCGCCTTAAAAATTTTGCTATTGACGAACGATATAAAAAAGAAACAGTTGGAAGAATTGGAAGAGTTGGCTATAAACACAGATGCAAAAGTTGTTTTTATAAGCCAGGATACCGAGGAAGGAATTCAGTTCAAAAACTTAAGTGGTATTGGAGGAATTTTAAGATTTGCTGTTAGCGAATAAAGGAGTAAGATGGAAGAAAATAATTTAACTCAAAAAATTGAGGCGATTTTATTTATCGCAGCCCGATTCTTAACATTAACTGAATTAGTTAGATTAACCGATATAAATCCACTTTCCCTAAAAGAAGCTCTGGAAAAATTAAAGGAAAAATTAAACAACGATGAAAATTCAGCATTGAAAATTGTAACCCAAGGGGAAGATGAGAATCTCAAATACAAAATGGACGTTAAACCAGAATTTCATTATTTGATAAACAAGCTAGCTTCTGGCCAAGATGAATTTACAAAAGCGGAACAGGAAACTTTGGCGATTATAGCTTATAAACAACCTGTAAAACAATCTTTAGTTATAAAAATCCGTGGAAATAAAGGGTATGATCATATAAAACATTTTATGGAGGCAGGACTTCTCAAAGCAAAAAAACTCGGACACACTTATGAGCTAAATTTATCAGAAAAATTTTATGATTATTTTTCAATAAACAAAAAGGAAAAAAATATAGTTGAAAAATAACTATTCTTTAATAAAATCTAATATTACATCTCTCTGCTGAAATCCGATAAGCAAATTTTCATTTACAACTAAAGAAGGAAATTCTGTTATATTGTATTTAGTTTTTAATGCAAGAGAAGCGGAATTTTTAGTTTCCATGCTAAAAGTGAAAATATACACTCGTTTGTCATCTTTTTCTTCATTGTATTCATGGACTATAGTATCCAAAACATGACCTTCGCTTTCAGATTGTTGACCATTAACATTTTTTTCATTGGTATAGAAAAATAATATCATATTGAAATCTTTATTGCATTCTGATTTCATTTTATTCAGTAATAACAAAGTTTTTATTTCGACTATTTCGTACAGTTCTTTTTTCGCAAGAACTTCCTCGTTATCTTTTCCTAATTTCTGCTCTAAATCAGTAAGCATGGTTCCAAGCTCTTCTTTTTCCTTCCATAAGTCATAATCCTTTATCTCACAAACATTTTCCACCATCTCTTGCTTTACATCCAGAGCAATTAAACTAAAAAATAATTTCTCCTCTTCAGTCTGAAATTTTTTAATCATCGACCCCGCAATATAATTGCCAAGAAGAAATCCCAGGGAGAATAGAACTATGGTTATTATTAAAGCGATGATAAAAATGTTTCTTCCCCCTTTAATCATTTAACAGCTAAAATAGTTAAAAATATAAATCTTTCTAATTTTTAATCTTAATAATGATATTTCCAGAGATTAGTCCCATAATAATTTATGTTATGTTATTTATCTCTCTTTTTATAGCATGTTTTTATTTATTATTACTCTTAAAAAAAGAGGAAATGACAGAGCCGTTAATGGAAAAAAAAGATGTAAGTTTTGTTATTCCAGCTAAAAATGTTGCGAAGTATATTGAACAGTGCATTAACACCATTCTAAATCAGGATTACGAAGGTAATATTAATTTGGTTATTGTTAACGATGGCTCAACAGATAATACAAAAAGTATAGTTGAGGAAATAATCAAAAAAACAAAATTATCTAAAAGAAAAATTATACTTTTAAACAGGGAAAGCCAGGGCAAGAAAGTTTTTGCCGTAAATTTCGGTTTAAGATATGTTATAAAAGAACTGAAAAGCGAATACGTTTGTGTTCTTGATGCAGATACTTTCATACAAAAAGATTCTATAAGCAAAATGCTTCCAAAGTTAAACGACAAAACTATGTGTGTCATAGCTCCCATAGTTCCATACAACCGAAATAAGATTTTAGCTAAACTGCAACTTATTGAATATATAGTAACTTTTTTTTACAGGGATTTAATAAGCAAAGTTAAAGCTTTATGCGTTTCCCCAGCATTTTCAGTCTTCAAAACAGAATTTTTTGTCAAACACGGTTTATATGATGAAGACAATCTTACCGAGGATTTTGAAATAGCATTGAGAATAAAAAAATATGGCTATGATGTTGATTTTGTAAATAATAAGTGTTACACTATCGTTCCCGAGACTTTAAGAGAGCTGAAAACTCAGAGGGTAAGATGGGGTTACGGCACTATTGATAATTTCATGAAGTACAGGAAATTAGTTTCGTTTAGAAGAGGGATGTTTGGAACTTTTTTTCTTCCAGTTAATCTTGTGTTGGGATTGCTTGTTTTAATGGCCGCTTTCTTTTTGATTATATACAACCTGGCAGCTTTTCTTAATAATGCTATATATCTCCTCTCAATAGGATGGAAACCAATTTTTGAATGGAATATAACTTTTTTCAAAATAGCACTGATTTTTTCAGATCCGCGTTTGATATTAATTTTATTATCAGTAATAATTTCATTTTTCTTCCTGTATTATTCATACAAACAGCAGGGAGAAAAAGTTAATCTTATACACTATTTTATATTCTTGTTTATATACTCTTTATTCTTGGCATACGTTCATATCGAGGGAATTATCAGATATATTTTTAAAATAAAGACCAACTGGTGATTGTATTTTACACAAGAGAAAAGTTTAAAATAGGCAAGATATTACATAAAACAAGAAAATGATACTTGAAAAAGAAAATCAGATTAACATTCCTCTGGAATGTGAGGAATGTGGCAAGAAAACTTCTGTTTTATTCAGTTCAATAATTGAAGGAAAATTAAAAAAATTATGTCAGACATGTATTGGCCATGACACAATTGTTTTGGATAAAAATGATTATGAAATAGCAAATATTAAGGATCTTCCAAGAGATAAAATTGTTTCAAAAAACACACTAGTTCATAATTTTCATGATATAATAAGAGGCACAAGAGAAAGACGTGGTTTATCAAGGAAAGATATTGCAAAAGCAATCAACGAACCAGAATCAGTTATAAGCCAGATTGAAATGGGTTTAGTCCCGGGAAAAAAAGTTATAGAAAAATTAGAAAAATTCTTGAGAATCAAAATAATAAATCCTTTGAATATGGATGAATTAAACTATCCTTATTATAGGCATGGTTATTTAAGAAAACCAAGGACAAGGGACGAAAGAATAGTTCAAAGAGAGAAGAGAAATGAAATTGAGTCACACAACCAACAACAAATAAATTTTAAATCTAAAACTATGACTGTCAGTGATTTGAAGAGATTTGGCGGGAAAGAATAATTAGAAAACTTTAAAAAGCTATTTCTTATTTTTACTATATGAATATAGAGATTATTAAACAGGAAAAGGAACATATCGAATTTAAAACAGATAATCTTACAATAGCTGAATTACTAAGAAAAGAGTTAAGCAACAATGATTCTGTTGTTTTCGCCGGATGGAAAAGGGAACATCCTTTAAAGCCACTTGTTTTCGTCTTGAAAACAAAAGGTGATGCCTCAAAAATATTGCATTCTACAATAGAATCTCTAAAAAAAGAGAATGATAATTTAATAAAAATTGCAAAAAAAGAGCTTAAATAAAAATGAAGAGGTCAAGCCGTAGATGGAAAAAGAAAAAACAGATGAGATGGAAGTGGCAACGTAAAAGAATGAAGAGAGAAAAGAGAAAAAGAAAACAAAGAAGAAAAGCCGCAAGTTAATTCTAAAATCTTAAGATTTTTATTATTTTCTTAGAACCGAAATATTTAAATAGTGGTGTATACACTTAAAGTATACACAAAAAATAGATACGCAAAAGAAATACAAAATGGATGATTTATTTGATAACAAAATTTTATGCAATAAATGCAATAAAGTTATGCAGAAAGGATTTCTTATTAAAGATGGTTACAAAATAAGAGTTTTGCAATGTCCCGAATGTAAAAAAAGAATATTACATCCGCAGGATTTGGCTGAATACGACAAATTTAAGGAATTAAGAAATAAAAACTTCAGTGTTAAATTAAGAATCGTGGGAAATAGTTATGCTGTTTCAATTCCAAAGGAAATTGTTGATTTTATACAAGAACAGGAAAAAATTCATAATCATATGGTCAAATTATGTTTTGAGAAAGCTGGTAAACTTTCATTAATCTTCAACAATATGATGAGAGAAATAAACAGCGAGCAAAAGTTTATAAAAGAAAATAATAATTTAGATAAGAAATAAAATGGCAAAAAAAGAATCAATAAAATTGAAAGTTGGTGAAGCTTTGCAAGATGATGTTTACAAAGGTATTGCTAGAATAGATTCTAATTCGATGAAATTTCTGAACGTAAATCCTGGTGATGTTATAATGATCAAGGGAAGCAGAGAAACTTTTGCCATAGTCGACAGAGCTTATCCGGCAGATATTGGCCAGGGTATAATAAGAATAGACGGAACAATAAGAAAAAATGCGAAAACAGGTATGGGAGAATCAGTTACAGTCGAGAAAGCAGAAGTAAAAGAAGCAAAAAAAGTTATTATAGCACCGGCGCAAAAAGGTATTATAGTCCAGACTAATAATCCTGAAGGTTTGAAAAGAGGTTTGCTTGGAAGAACAGTTGTCCAAGGCGATATTGTCATTTTAGGAGGAACATCACGAAGAAGAAATCTTATGGAAGATTCTATTGATTTTGATAAACTCGACGAAATTTTCGGAAGGATGTTAGGTGGTGGAGGTATGTCCGGACTGCCGAACTTGAGCGGAATGCCTATAAAATTTGTTGTTGTAAATACAAATCCTTTGAAAACGCCAGTTGTTATAACCGAATCAACAGAATTGACATTAAATCCAAAAGCAGTTGATTTGGTTGAAGAAATTTCTATTGACATTTCATATGAAGATATTGGCGGTTTAAATGAAGAGATTATGAAAATTAGAGAGATGGTTGAATTGCCTTTGAAACATCCGGAAATTTTTGAGAAATTAGGAATAGAGCCACCGAAAGGAGTTTTGCTTTTTGGCCCCCCCGGAACCGGTAAGACATTATTGGCAAAAGCAGTTGCTAATGAATCTGAAGCTCATTTTATTTTATTGAACGGACCGGAAATTATGTCTAAGTTTTATGGTGAATCTGAAAAAAAGATAAGAGATATATTTGAACAGGCAGAAAAAAATGCACCTTCTATAATTTTTATCGATGAGCTTGACAGCATAGCAACACAAAGAGAGGAAAGTTACGGAGAAGTTGAGAGAAGAGTTGTCTCTCAATTATTAACAATGATGGACGGATTAAAGTCAAGAGGAAAAGTTATTGTTATTGCTGCAACAAACAGGCCAAATGTAATAGATCCAGCATTAAGACGTCCCGGAAGATTTGACAGGGAAATAAATATAAATGCGCCAAATAAACAAGGAAGGTTGGATATTCTAAAAATTCATACAAGAAATATGCCTATGGCAAAAGATGTAAATTTAGAAAGATTAGCGGAAAAAACTCATGGTTTTGTAGGAGCTGATTTATCAGCATTAACAAAAGAAGCTGCAATGAATGTTTTAAGAAGAGTTCTTCCGGATTTAAAACTGAAAAAGAAAAATGGAGAAGAAACTGATGTTCTGGATGAAATTCCCGAAGAAACCCTGAAAAAATTAATTGTTTATGCAGATGATTTTGAACAGTCATTAAGAATAGTACGTCCTAGCGCTATGAGGGAAGTTTTAATAGAAACTCCAAATGTAAAATGGGATGATGTTGGCGGTCTGGAAAAAACAAAACAAGAATTGATAGAATCTATAGAATGGCCTTTAAAATATCCCGATAATTTTAAGAGAATGGGAATAAGACCTCCGAAGGGTTTATTGTTGTATGGTCCTCCAGGAACTGGTAAAACTATGTTAGCGAAGGCAGTTGCAAAAGAAAGCGAAGCAAATTTTATTCATAATAACGGACCTTCATTATTGAGCAAATGGGTTGGTGAAAGTGAAAAAGGAATAAGAAAAATTTTCGAAAGAGCCCGTCAGGTATCACCAGCAATAATATTTTTCGATGAAATTGATGCAATAGCTTCTAAGAGAGGAAGAAATAACGACAGCAATGTAACTGAACGTGTTTTAAATCAGTTATTGACGGAGATGGATGGATTAACAGAAATGAAAGAAATTGTTGTTATTGGTGCAACAAACAGACCAGATATGTTAGACAGCGCTTTGCTTAGACCCGGAAGATTTGACAGAATATTATTTATTCCTGTCCCAGATAAAAAAGGAAGAGAAGATATTTTTAAAATTCATACAAAAAATATGCCTCTTGCCAAGGATGTTTCAATAAAAGAAATTGTTGAAAAAACTGAAGGTGCTGTCGGTGCTGACATTGAAGGTATTTGCAGAGAAGCAGGAATGTTGGCTTTAAGAGAAGATGTTAAGGCAAAAGAAGTTAAAAAGAAACATTTTGAAGAGGCAATAAAGAAAATAGGTTGCAGTGTTGCAGATGATGATATCAAAAAATACAAAGACATTGAACAGAAGTATTTAAGATCAGCAAAAGCAGCATTGGAAAAACCAGGTTATTACGGTTAATTTTTCTTTAGGATTTTTATGATGTTTTTAGTGGAATTAATTTTCAAAAAATCTCCGTCGGCAAACCAAAATTTCCCAATTTTTTTGCAAAAATGTTGAAAGATAATCATTATATTGTATTAACAAAACATTTAAATATAGGCACTTCTTTAAAAAAAACATTATATTTAATTAGTAGCTAAAAGAAAAGAATTAGGGAATAATCGCGCGTCTGAATTTTTATCCTAGTTTAACTCTTATTCATAAGTATAAATACTAACCAATATATAAATGTTTCGGTAAAAACGAAACATTCAAAATCACAAAAAAAAATAATCAAAAAAACTGAAAGGAGGAAAAAAAATGCTGGACTTTGCAAAGGAAGCGATCGAAAGTGTCGGATCACACGGCATTAATTTCGACGAATTAAAAGCTGGTAAGGCAACAATTAAAGTCATCGGTGTCGGAGGAGCAGGTTGTAATGCTATAACCTGGCTTTTCAATAAAGGCATAACAGGGGCTACAGTTTACGGAACAAATACAGACGCTCTACATTTGAGCGTTACAAAAGCACACGAGAAGATTTTACTCGGTAAAGAGTTGACTAAAGGCCTAGGATGCGGAGGTTACCCGCAAAAAGGTAGAGAAGCTGCAAAAGAAGTACTTGCTGAACTTAAAAGAGCAATGGCTTCAGCTGATATGGTTTTTGTAGTAGCAGGTATGGGTGGCGGAACAGGAACAGGTGCAGCACCAGTAGTAGCTCAACTTTCTAAAGAAGCAGGAGCTATTGTTATAAGTGTTGTTACAATGCCATTCGAAACTGAAAGAGCAAGAATCGAGAAAGCAGAATTCGGTCTACAAGAGTTAAGAGATTCAACAGACACTGTTATTGTTATAGACAACAACAGACTGGTTGACATCGCAGGTAACTTACCAATTGAACAGGCATTTGCTGTAGCAAACGAATTAATATCTACTATGATTAAGGGTATTGTTGAAACAATCACAGTACCATCCTTAATTAACCTAGATTATGCTGATGTCTCTGCAATTATGAAAGGTGGAGATGTTGCTGTTATAGGTATTGGTGAAAGCGACACACAAAACAGAGTTGATGAAGCAGTAAGACAAGCTCTTGCACACCCACTATTAGATGTAGATTATAGAGGAGCAACAGGAGCTTTGATACACGTTATCTGTGGCGACGATATGAAACTTGAAGAACTTAACAATGTAGGCGAATTGATAACTGCAAATCTTGCACAGGATGCACAAGTCATCATGGGAGCAAGAATTAACAAGGAATTTAAAGGGAGAGTAAGAATAATAACAATCATGACTGGAGTAAAAAGCCCATACATCTTGGGCAGACAACACGGCGGAGCTAAAACACCACAACCTATGATGTCGGAACTAGGAATAGAGATATTCAAATAAGTTCGTTGAAATTTTTTTATTTTTTTATTTTTTTATTTCCGTAGAAATTCGAGACCCAGAAAATATAAGATTTTCTTGGGTTTTAAAAAAGAGAAAATTAAGAAAATGAAAAAGAGGATAGAAAGAGGGGAAGTTTGTAATTTTAATCTATTATCAACTCTAAATTATATTTTTTTCCCTTAGCCTTTGTTGACTTCTGGCTAGCTCTTCGGAGCTAGCCTTCATTTAATAATTGCGAGAGCTATATTAAAATTTTAAAACAAATTATACTAACAGGAATTAATCATAATTTTCATTATCTTCCGATAAATAATTCATAATCGCCTGTTGGTCTCTTCGGTGGAACCAGATAAACATTGCCCCATTTATTAAAGAATGCGAAAGCCTCAACAGTTGGTTTTCTTGTCTGGCTTTTTCCCGCTGTCTCTACAGCACTTCTCTTCCCGACAGTAATTATCGCCTCGACATTTACATTGTCTGGAATATATAATATCCTCCTCATTTTTTCTTCGTCAAATGCACCGACCCAGCAACTGTCCAATCTTTTTTCAGTAAGCAAAAGCAAAATACTTTGTATCGCAGCTCCAGCTTGCTGTCTTGCATATTTCTGGCCAAGCTCTTCTCCATATCTTAAAACACAGCTGTCAGGATTTGAGCAAATAACAATTAAAAATTGGGCGTCAGATAAAAAAGATTGTTGCAATGCAGCTTCAGCAATTGCATCTTTTACTGCTTGTTCGCTGATGACGATAAATTTCAGATTAAAAACATTTCCCGCGACAGGAATATGTCTTACACTGTCAAATACATCTAGGATTTTATCAACATTAACTTTCAGATTAGGATCATAATGTCTTACACTGACTCTTTTTTCAATCGCATCTGTAACTTTCATATTAATTTAAAGAAATTTGGATATAAAAATGTTTTGAAATATAAGATATAAAAGCGCGATTGAAATCGTGCGAATTCCAAAGAGATAAGACAAAAATTTTAGTGATAATTTGACGTGGCCTCTCAGCGCGCAATAAAAAATCTTACTCAGAAATCAATCCAGCAAACATCAGGGGCAATAAAACAGTAACATCGCCTTCAATTGTAATATGTTTTGCATTTGGCTTTATTTTTCCCCATGAAACAGCTTCCCTTAATCTTGCTCCTGACAAAGAGCCATCATATTCAACAGCAGTTGTAATTTGTATTGCGTAATCTAATCCATGTCTGAACTGATTCCACCAGATATTATGATGTTTTGAAATTCCGCCGCCTAAAATCAAAGCGCCTGCCTTTTTGCCGTCATAAATAATCTCGGACAATTTTTGGTCGTCTTGTAAAACTGATAAATTAAAATCTTTATGTCCATCTTGCCAGAATAACCATATTTGATAACCAAAAGCTCCGTCCAAAGGACCGGGAATAAAACAAGGGATATTATTTTTGTAAAGCCAATAGCATAATGATTCTTCTTTGTTTTTCGCATTTTTTTCTATATACTGCCCGACTTTCCAGACAAGTTCATAAGGAGCCCATTCTTTTTTCTCTTTGTAACATTCCTGCAGTATTTTTGCCATTATCTCTTCAACCTTCCAGTATGATTTATCTGGTGCGAGAACATTTCCTTCTCGATTTATATGTTTTTTTCTTAATGCAGCATCATTTTCCGAGAATGAACCATGATAATAATCAGAAAAAGTTCTTGCAATATCATGGTCTAACATTCCGCAAGTTGTAATAAAACAATTTGCAATTTTTCTTTTTGCAATTTCTTTTATCACGCCACGAGTTCCTGTTGAAATTATGCAGGAAGGAAAACTTATAATTCTTAAATCAGATTTTTGCATTTCTTTCCATATCTGCAAAGCATCAGCAACTTTCTTTGAAGAAAATCCTCCGGAAACAGACATTTGTCTGAGCAATTCCTTTACGTTTGTGTTTTCATTAATATTAAAATCTTTGACTGGTTGTTTATTCATTCTTATAATAAAAATAAGAGGTTTTTAAAGGTTTTTTATAAATTATCTAAAGGGCTTTTTATATTTATCATGTTAGGCATTGCAGTATGCAGATAAATAAAGGTAGTTTCTGGGCTTTTATGCCCTAATAAAGATTGAACTTCATAAACAGAACGAGAAATTAGGAAATGCGTTGCACTATCATATAACAAAAGTTTAACGGTTCGCTACGCTCTCCCAAATTTTTGCCAACATTTACTTAATAGGGAGTTCCTTATTTTATTCAGCGTATATTAGCACTTCTGCCAAATTTAAAATCTTAATATCTCCAATAGAAGTAAGAGGTTTATAAGCTAAAGAAAGTCCGCAGGCACGAAATAAACATTCATCCGATTTTCCATCACCAACAGCTATACTTTCTTCAGGTTTAACATTTAACTTTTTCATAAGCTCTTTAGCTGCATCTGCTTTGCAGATAATCTTATCGCAGCATTTTGAATTATATCTTGTTTTTGCAATTACTTCTCCAGTATATTCTCCATGTTTATCAGTTACGAGAATAGGACAAATAATATTGCTTCTGTCTATTCCTAGTTTATCAGCAAAATAATGAATTATTGGAGAGAAAGCAACAGAAATAATACCTACATAGTATTGTCTCTTTTTAAGTCTGTTAATAACCCCTTTTGCTGTTCTTCTTAGATGTATCTTATTAAATATCTTGTCAAAATCCGTTTCAGTTTTACCTTTAATGAGACTTGCAAGTTCTAATGTGATATTATAATCTTTTATTTTTCCATTTTTATAATCTACTCTCAACTTTTGAAGTTCTTTTTGAATTCCAAATTCTTTAGCAACTACCTCAATACTGCTTTTTCTTATGAGAGTTTTATCAAAGTCAAACAACACCAGTTTGTGTTTATTAGCTATAATTCCAAGTTCAGATAATATAGTCTTAATAACTTGTTCTGACATAATAGTTAAATTTTCTATAGGTTGCTTTTTATGCTTCAGTTTTCCTATATCCACTTCGGATATCCGCACTCCTTTTTTCACTAATTGAAGTAGTATCTGTATATCAACGCCCCATTTGTCATCAATTTTTAATTCCTTTAGCAAATCTCTTTTAATTGCAAATTGACCGCTTAGTGGCTGGTTAAATTTTATGAATGGAAAAATTACACTAAACAAGGGTTTTACTACAAGCTCCGTAACTCTGCCTCTTGCTCTTGTAAAAGAAGTTTTAACAAAATCAGCCTCATCATTTTCAAGTGGTTGAAGAATTGATGCAATCTTTTTTGGCGAGATTGAATATAAATCCGCATCAAGAAACAGAATAATATCTCCAGAAGAATGTGACACTCCAGTTTTGATAGCCACTCCTTTCCCTTTATTTTGAGCGTGTTTAATCACTTTAACTTCTTCTGATTTTGCATTTTTATAAGTATTGTCAGTAGAACCATCATCAACAACTACAATTTCATTTATTACTTTAATTTTCTTTACATTTTTGATTACATTGATAATTGTCGACTCTTCATTGAATGCTGGAATAATACAACTTATCTTCATACAACAGATTAAAACCTAATTTT
>PFCW01000006.1:29034-39564 GCA_002763115.1 Candidatus Pacearchaeota archaeon CG10_big_fil_rev_8_21_14_0_10_31_59 | reverse complement strand
TAACTATAGATACTCTGCTAACGCAGTCACTTATTACAGAAATGTTGGCAAAAACTACGGCGACAACTGGATTTACGGCGGGTTTTCGAACTTTTCGGACGAAACTTTACCCCACTTCGCAGGGTAAAGGCATTTAACAGGAATTAAGTGAAATAAATCTTTCACCGGCTGCGTTGAAAATCTCACTTCGTTCGATTATTGGCCTTCAAAACTCTTTCTTCTTATGTTTAAGGTTCTGCGTTCCCGTATGGAGCATCCCCTCGTTACGAACTTTATGTTACACACAAAGAGTTTTGATCTTAAAGGCCAAATACTTTTTCAACGCAGCCTCTTTCACCACAATATTTATTAATATGGTCTGATTTCCAATTTTTATGAGAATACTTGTAGATATGGATGGGGTTGTTACGGATTTTGAGAAAGGAGTTTTAGATACTTACAGAAATCACCCTTGATGTTTTAGACGCCATTAAAAAGATAAAGAAAGCCGGGCTTAATGTGTATAATCAACAAGTATTCACATATTTTAATAGCTTCAAATATCAAACTTGTTTTTTAAGAAAAAATTTAAAACTATCCGGGATAGACCCTTATTACTCATTCAATACCAAGGGCAAAGAAGAAACCACTGATTTTAGGGTCCCTATCGCAAGAATTGAGCAGGAACGAAAAGAAGAAGCCAGACTTCTTCCAGGTATTGTGAGAACTAATGAATCTGTTTTTAATGTGCCGAAGTTAGGTAAATCTCATTTACGTTCGTGGCAAGATCATGAAGTGATTATGATACTTAAAGATGGAAGTAGAGTTTATAGATTCTATCCTTGGGAATCTATGCTACTCTTAATTGAAGATTATTTATACACTGATGTTTCAATATATTCTTATCTGAAAAGACTTGAAAATGACGGGGAAGATGTCGAAAAATATAAGAGTATCTGGTTTTATTTTTAACCCCTGGATTTTACCTACCCCCCTACGAAACGACGAACTGAAAATTGCCCCTTGATGCTTATTCTTGATTGCTCACTATGTTCGCTTGATTGAATACGCCCCTGAAATTACTTTGATTTTTTGCCTTCGGCATCGTTGCACTAAAAATCAGATCTTCCCGTTGGTCAGACGAAACTAACAGGAATTATATTCAATATGATTCTCCAACTAATTTTAAAAACTTTGAAATCTTATGTTTTTTATGCAATACAAAAAGTTGTGTGAAGTTTATGAACAATTAGAAAAACATTCTAAACGACTGGACAAAACAAAATTTCTTTCAGAACTTTTGCAAGAAACTTCAAAAGAGGAATTAAAGGACATAGTTTATCTTTCAAAAGGAAGAATTTTTCCAGATTATGATGAAACTGAAATAGGAATGAGCTCGCAGTTGGTTATAAAATCAATTGCAAAAGCGACAGGAATTAACGAGGAAAGCATAGTTCATGAATGGAAAAAAATAGGTGATTTGGGAAAAGTTGCCGAATCTCTAATTAATATTAAAAAACAATCAACTTTATTTTCACATCCGTTAACAACGAATAAAGTAATAGAAAATTTAAGAAAAGCATCTAAACTTGAAGGGCAGGGAACTGTTGCAAGAAAAGTAGATTTGGTTGCTGAACTATTAACTTCAGCTTCGCCATTGGAAGCGCGTTATATAATCAGAACAATTCTCGGAGAATTAAGAATTGGAGTTGCAGCCGGAACTTTGAGAGATTCTATAATCTGGGCATTCGGTAAAGTAAGAATTGAATACGATGAAAAAAAAGACAAGCTGGAAATTCAGGACAGGGAAAAATACAACGAAATTTTGGATGAGGTCCAGCATGCTTATGATGTTTCAACTGATTTCGGAATTGTGGCTGAGAATTTAGCCAAGGGAATTAAAAAAATAAGTGATATGTCTCTGGAAGTCGGAAAACCAATAAAAGTTATGCTGGCTCCAAAAGCCGAGGATATAAAAGATGCATTTGAAAGATGCGGAAAGCCGTGCCAGTTTGAATGGAAATACGACGGTTTTCGTTTGCAAATTCATAAGGACAAAAACGGCAAAGTTTCTTTGTTTACAAGACGCCTTGATAATGTAACAAAACAATTTCCGGAGGTTGTTGAGGCTGTAAAAAAACACGTTAAAGGAAAGGAATTTATTTTAGACAGCGAAGCTGTAGGTTTCAATCCAAAAACAAAAATCTTTTTGCCATTCCAGACAGTAAGCCAAAGAATTAAAAGAAAATATGATATTGAGAAAACACAAAAAGAATTTCCAGTTGAGGTTAATGTTTTTGATATTATTTATTATGAAGGAAAAACTTTTATCAATGAACCATTTGAGAAAAGATCAAATTTCCTGACAAAAATAATAAAAGACGAGAGATGGAAGTTAGTCAAAGCAAGAAAATTAGTAACTTCTGATGAAAAAGAAGCAGAGAAATTTTACAAGGATGCATTAAAAATAGGCATGGAGGGTTTAATGGTAAAAAATCTGAAATCAGAATACAAGCCGGGTGCTAGGGTTGGCTATATGTTAAAATTAAAACCATCAGCAAATTCATTTGATTTGGTTATCACCGGAGCTGAATACGGAACTGGTAAAAGATTTGGTTGGTTGTCTTCTTTTACTTTGTCATGCCGTTCAGAAGATAAATTTCTGGAAATAGGAAAAGTCGGAACAGGTGTAAAGGAAAAATCAGGGGGAGGTGTTTCTTTTGAACAATTAACAAAATTATTGAAACCATTAGTCACAGAAGAAAAAGGGAAAGAAATCAAAGTAAAACCAAAAATTATTGTAGAGGTTGTGTACCAAGAAATTCAAAAATCTTCAAATTACGAATCAGGTTATGCTTTGCGTTTTCCTAGAGTTATAAGATTAAGGGAAGATAAGGGATTAGACGATGTAGAATCTTTGGAAAACATAAAAAAAT
This sequence comes from Candidatus Pacearchaeota archaeon CG10_big_fil_rev_8_21_14_0_10_31_59, assembly GCA_002763115.1. Classification (GTDB taxonomy): domain Archaea; phylum Nanobdellota; class Nanobdellia; order Pacearchaeales; family CG1-02-31-27; genus CG1-02-31-27. The sequence continues at coordinate 36,649 of PFCW01000006.1, read as the reverse complement.
ATTACGCAAAGCAAAAATTCGGAAAATAATTATCTTCTTGCAGGTATTTCAACAACAAAAGGAGCAAAATAATATTGTCCAGATTTCAATGAGTCAGAATGAATCGCTGTTCCGTTATAATCGACCGAATAAGCACTATTCTTTCTTATCATTTCGGCAAGCTCGCCTTTTGGAAAATTCTCTAAGCTGGCCGGAACACAGTCAAAAAACTGTATAACTTCAGCTAAATTTTGATTCCACTTCCAATATATTTTATAAGCATCATCAGTGTTATTGTACTTAAAAATCCAGGTCCGAGCATAACCTTCGGGGATAGGTGCAGAGCTGTAAGATGGATGCTGAAGCATCAAGTCAAAGATTCCAGGGCAAGGAAGTTTGTATTTTCCCTGGTTTATTCTGTTTTCTATTATTCCAAAAGAAGCGTAATCACCAATGTCATTTCCCTTTCCGAATTTCATGGATTTTATATTTTTAAAATTATCAATAAAAACATAAGCTCTTCCCCAAACATCTGTTTTCACTTTTGTAGTATCGTCACTATTGTTAACTATTTCCATTGTATAATTCGCTACAGGGTAATACTTATGAACCGTCTTATTTTGAGCGGCATCAAACCTCAAAGAATCAACCCTTACATCAAGGCAAAATAAAATTTTATAATTTATTGATTTAGCCTCTGAATTTTTATTAAAAAATCCCAAAAAATCAGTATTGCTCCATTCAAAGTTTGGTTTCATCTGTATTGTGTCATTTGCAGTGTTTACATAAAGCCTGGCAACATCTCTTGGAGCGTAAACCTCGGGGATAATTTCTGCCTGTTGCTGATGAATCTGTTTCTCAAGCTCTGCTGTCTTCAAACTTTCTGCAACAAATTTTTTCCTGTAAAAATCAGAAGAATCAACTTTGACGGTTATATTAGTGTCCGGAATGTTATTTTTTTGCTTCGGCGTGCATGAAAAAGAGCAAAGTGTCCTGTCTCCGGCAACAATACTTGTTATGTAATTTGTTGCGCTGACCGCACTGTTTGGATATTCCAACAAACGGGATGCATCATCTCTAGAAAAAGTTGCACCGGAAGGTTGACTATTTTTGAATGTTTCCTGCAAAGATAAGTCTAATACAAGGGGTGCTATGAATGAACCGTCCATGGGACTCATTTCCCCAAGTTCATAATAAATTTTTAATAAAAGGCCGGCAGGGTCTGTTGTATAAAGTTTTAAATCTTGATTCAATAAAATTTTCTGAACATCTCTTGATTCAAAATCTATAATGTCATCTATATTCCTTAATGAAGTTATCTTTCTGTATGGAGAAAAAATTTTTTCTATCGCAGGGACCTGCCTGGCCAATCGGCAACGGAATCACAGTGTCCACTGGAAAACCTTTTGAAGCCAGAACCGGCAGTGTTAATGTGTAAATATTTCCTTCACCTGGACCGTATTTAATAAAGTCGTGCTTTTTTACCCTTACCTCTATCGCCTCTTTTTTGAATTGCTCTGGAACTCTCAAAAAAACAGTTCCTTCGGGTGTTGTCTCTATTGGTTCTATTAGGTATCTAAAAGTTGAGTCTGGCATCACAGATGTTTCAATCTCTTGGATTTCCATATTTTCCTTGTCAGAATTATTTTTGGCAAAGATTAATCCCCCTATAGAAAAAAGTGCCAGTGCAGTTATGACTAAACCCTTAGTCCTCACCATAATAAAATATAATTTGCACTCTTTTTAAATCTTACGGTTAGTTATTCCTTAAAAGTCACAATAAAGCCTTAATTCCGGTTGTGATTAAATAAGCCAAAGCAATCATAATCAAGGAATGTTTTATCCCGGATTTTATTTTTCCTTCTGCTAATTTGCCAATTACTAAACCAGTGAATAGACCTTGGACAATCAACAACACTAAAAATAAAATATTTAATGTATCTGTGGATATGGATTCAGTTGCAACTTTTGAAAACATTGAAATCTGGCTTCCAGACAATCCCTTTAATGTTTCCATCATCAATGGAATAAATTTATACTGAACAACAAGCATTATTATGATAAAAATAAAAAATATTATATAACCTTGGACAACCATATTAAACATTCCGCTTTTTCTCTCTTTTTTTATGTCCTCAATTTCCCTTACAGATTTGGCTACAGCTTCGATAATTGTTCCTATTTCTCCGCCGGATTGTTCCGCCTCCCCTATCAAATCAACTGAACGCGCTATTACTTTGTTTTTAGTATCTCTGGCGAAAATTTCAAGAGCTTTTCTGACTGGTATACCTAAATTAATCTGGTTTGCTAATTTTTTGATATGCAGCGATAAGGAGCCATAATCCTTGTCAGCAACGTTAATAATGCTTTTTGATATCGGAGTTCCGGCATTTACACTTTCAACCAGATTTCTTGCAAATTCAAGAAACTTTTCCTCTTTTTCCTTTGCCCTTCCGGCTTCAATCAAAAAGTTTGCGATAAAAGGAAGAACAATTATTACTACCGCCAAACCAAGTAAAAAGAAAAATAAATTACTTTTTCTAAAAACAAAAAAATCTATTATGATTAATGCTAATCCAATCAATACTCCAATCCAATTTTTATTTTTCATTTTCATTTTAAATATCTGGCTGGCTTACCTGTAAAAATATTATGAATCCGATATTTAGCAAAACAATAGCGCTTATACCTATAATTGCAATTGTCGATGCTGTCAAACCGCCAATTGAAACTCCTATAACATTAACCAAAACCAGCATCAACATAAATATTAATGGTGCTGCAATCAACAGACCGGTGTAAACATCCGCATATGTTGCTGATGTGCTGATATATTTCTGCCTTAAAAGTTTATAATCATTTAAAAAATCCCGCGCTTTTTCATTCAGATAACTGTTTAAACTTCCTCCAGAATTTATTGTGGTGGCAATCCCGTTAAATAATTCAATCATAGCATCACTCGGGCTTGTTTTTGAAACGTTTTTTAACGCAGTAACTAAATCGTAACCATACAAATTAATTTGATGCGTTATTTTTTTTGCTTCGTTTGAAAACAAGGGATATTCTTTTGTATTCGAGATAATTGTGAAAATTTTTGTTGGTTCTATTCCAGATGAAGAAATTGCAGCCATGTGCATAACTGCAAAAGCAATTTCATTGCTTAATCTTCTTTGAATTCCTTTGGCTCTTGATTTTGGATATGTAAAACCTATAATTAAGAATAATGCAGATATTACAATACTAATCAAAAAAGCTAAGCCCAATCTTGGTAAAATACTTTCTATAGGAAGAAGACTTAATTGTATAGGAATCAAACTTTCAACTCCAGCAAGAGAAACTTTAAACACAGAGAAAAAAATTCCTAAAATTAAACTTACTATGAAAGCTATCAGCACTATAAGCAAAACTGAAGAAACGTAACTTGAAACCAAATAAGGCAAGTTAGCTTTCCTCAAACCAATCCTTAAATTTTCCGAGGAAGGCGATTTGGCTATTTTCTCTCCGATATTTCCAAAAAACTTATTTGCCGTTTTTACAAAATTTCCGGGCTGTTTAAATATTCCTTCGTCTTTAATTTTTTTCTCTTTTTCCTCATAACCAAATTTTTTTATGTTTACATCTTCCAAACCCAAATCTTTCCTGAATTGGCTTTTATCCTTGTCGCTTAAACTTAAAGATTTTGAGGATGTAACAACTCTGTTGACAATCGAAGATTTATAATTGTCAGATGCAGTTTCATTAGTATAGGTTTTTACATCGCCCTTTAATTTTGTTGTTTTTACATTAAAATTTTCCTTCCCTAAATTTTCCAATGTCAAGGGAATAGAATTATTCAGAATTATCAACTTGTCAATTAGCCCGTTGGCAGATTCATTAAAAAATTTCTTTTGTTCCTCATCTTTATTTGTTTTTACATAAGTTACTAATTTTTGCAATTCCTTTATTATTTTCGATTGCTGTTCAAGATTATTTTTCAACTCTTCTATCATTTTAATCTTTCTCTTTTATTTTATTCAGAATTTTTTTAACATCAGAATTTATATTCAAAATTATTTTTTTTTGGTATTCTGTATGTCCAAAATTATTTTTTGGAATAATCTGCTCTAATTTTTTTGCTTCTAATATTAATCTGTTGAGAAGATTTGACAAAACAATTAAATTTCTTTCATCTATCATTTTGTCGAAACTCCTTCGTCCTTTCTTCCAAAATTAAAACTTTCAGTTCCAAGAAAATTATCAAATTTTCTAGACCAAAAATTCTCTGAATTTTTTGGTTTCATTTTATTATTCCCAATTTTTGCAAAACTAACTGCGGATTTTTGTAATAATCATTAACAATTCTCTGGACAATATTAAAATCAAAAATCTTTCTTTTGGCCAATTCCTGCATTATCCTCGTCCTTGCCTGAAATTCAGATATTAATTTCTGCTGGGACAAACCATATCTCTGCATTATTTTTTCAAAAACTCTGCTCTGCATTTTAAAATAAAAAACATCGTTTTGCGGATTCCATTTGAATGGGATATTAACTGTTACTCCTCCCTGTGGTGTGAAATTTAAAATTTCAACAACCTCCCTTATTTTTCTTGTTTCTTGGTTTTTTACTGTAGCATGAGTTGCAACTACAACAGCATCTAAAATATTTATCAATGTTGGACTTAAGTTTATTGGCGGTGTTTGCAGTCTGTTTATAACAGTATCAACAGAATCTGCATGGAATGTGCTTAGTGATGGATGTCCGGAGGCCATTCCCTGAAAAAGAACAGATGCTTCTTTTCCTCTGACTTCTCCAACAATAACATAATCTGGATTCTGCCTGAACGATGCCCTTAACAATGAAAATAAATCAACTTCTCCTGCGCCAGCTGTTCCTACACCAGTTCTTGAAACAGAAGGAAGCCAATTTTCTCTGGGTAAACTTAACTCTCTTGTGTCTTCAATTGAAACAACCCTTGCTTCTGGAGGTATAAAAAATGCGATGGCATTCAGGAAAGTTGTTTTTCCAGAACCAGTTCCTCCGGTAATTAAAATATTTGATTTGTATTGTATCAACAACCAAAAATAAGCCAGCATCTCCGGGCTTAAAGTATTGAAAGCAAGTAATTGCGGCGGAGTCCATGGAACTCTTGTGAATTTTCTTATTGTAAATGTCGGTCCTTTTGATGTAACATCGGTGCTGTAGGTGGCATTAACCCTTGAACCATCCGGCAAAGTTCCGTCTAAAATAGGTGTTGCGTAGGAAATATACCGTCCAGCTCTCTGAGCCAATTTCTCTACAAAACTCGCCAGATATTTAACATCTTTGTAAACTAAATTTGTCCTTAAATTTCTGTAAACCCTGTGAACTATATAAACAGGACTGTTAAAACCATTGCATTCTATATCTTCAATAAAAAAATCTTTTAACAACGGCTCGATTTCATTCATGCCTATAAAATCTCTCCACAAATAATAAAAAATTCTTCTGTAAGTTTCAAGATTTATCTTTAATCCCAGTTCAGATACCAACAATTTTGCAGTTTTATGCAGATATTCAACAATTGCCTTTTCTTCCTTGTCTTTCAGCATATTGACATTTAACAATTCAGTAATGCTTGATTCGAGTCTTTTCATAACCTCATATTCTTCTTTTGTAAGTAACGGTTCTTCTATCTCATAAACTAATTCTCCAATTTGCTGATTCCAGTAAATATGGACTGAAACAAAAGGTTCTATTAAAGCATATCTTACATTTATCTGCTGTTTGTTCTCAAACTTCTTTAAAGCCGGTGCTGGTGTAAATTTTATCTCCGGCAAATCTTCTACAGATATTTCTGTAAGAGAAGTTTTCTTTTCTTTTTTTGCCATATTACCTCTTTCTTTATGCTAAGCCAAGTAAAAAATTATATTTAAATTTAACCATCAAAAATAAAAAGCTTGCATTCTTGAAGTATTTATGCAAAAATCAAAATTCCGCTCATTTTATACATCGTCTGGAAACTTGGTTTTATTCGGAAAAAGTTCAGAAAGCAACGAAAAATTAATGAAAACAAAGAAAAATGGACAGATTGTTTTGCATACAGAAAGTCCGGGAAGCCCTTTTTGTATTATTCAGGAAAAAGCTTCTTCCGAGGATATAAAAGAAACAGCCCAGATTTGTGCCTGTTTTTCACAGCAATGGAAATCTAAGAGAAGGCAATCAAAAGTTTCTGTTTTTAAAGCTGAAAATGTTTTTAAATTGCCGGGGGTAAAAGAAGGAACGTTTCATGTAAAAGACCATGAAAAAATATTGACTGTAAATCTGGAACTGTTTATTGGTTTGCAGAACAATGAAGTCAAGGCTTTGCCGAGAAATTGCCTCGAAAAAGTTTTTTTGAAACTTTCTCCGGGAAATCTTGAAAAGGAAAAAGCAGCTGAAAAAATAAAAAAGATTTTAGAGGAAAATAATATTAATCTTTCAAGAGAAAAAATAATGCAGATAATTCCTGCAGGAGGTTTTGAAATTAAAAATGTCTGATAAAGGTCTGGTGGTTTTTCAGTTGGGAAAAAACGGTTTAAATGAAAAATTTTTAGAGATGCTTGCTTTTTCATTTAACACTCGGGAAATGGTAAAGATTTCTGTTTTAAAGTCATGCTGCAGAAACAAAGAAGAACTCGAAAAAATGAAGGAAAAAATAAAGAATTATCTCCAGCAAAAACTGAAAAAAGAAATTGTTATCAGAGTTGTGGGTTTTACGATTGCCATAAGAAAACATAGAAGAAGCATAAAATCATAAAATCCTCAAAATATCTTCTGGTTTTTCAGCTAAAAAATCCGGTCTATTTTTGATTAAAATTTCTTTTGTATTAAAACCATAACTTACAGCAATTATTTTTACCCCGGCTTTTCTTGCTGCTTCAATATCCCTGACTTCATCCCCAACATAAATTACTTCTTCTTTTTTTAATCTAAATTTTTTAATTGCCTTTTTTATTGATTTGTTTTTTCCGAGACAGGATTTTTCCGAGAATACAAAATCAATTTTCTTGATGCCGGCATTTTCCAGAATATGTTTAACTCTTTCTTCTTTGTTGCTTGTAACAAATCCAACAATATATTTCTTGGATAATTTCTCGCAAACTTCTTTCATCCCTTTGAATAATCTGGCTTTAAGCATCCTATCATTTATCTCTTTGCCAACTTCTTTCATGAATCTTCTAAGCTGATAAAATTTTATTTTATAGTCTTTTTGGATGATCTGTTTAGCACTTTTATTTTTAAAATCATTTAAATTTATATCTTTAAGTCCATACATCTGTGCAATTTTCTTAATTCCATTAAACAATATTTCTTCTGTATCAGCAACAGTTCCGTCAAAATCAAATATAATTGCTTTTAACATAAAAGGATTAAAAACTCCTTGTATAAATATCTTATTCATATCAAGAAAAACCTTTAAAATAAACTTTCTTAAAAAGAAAGTTTAATCAAAGAAACCTTTAAAAAGCATATTTCTCTATCTTTATTCATGGTAAAGTTAAGCGTAGTTTATGATGTAGAATCAGATAAATTAGTAGTAGCTTTAGCCTCTGAAATACAAAAAATTCCTGAATTAAAAATGCCTGAATGGGCTTATTTTGTCAAGACATCTCACGGAAAAGAAAGAGTTCCGGACA
>PFCW01000006.1:21469-29014 GCA_002763115.1 Candidatus Pacearchaeota archaeon CG10_big_fil_rev_8_21_14_0_10_31_59 | reverse complement strand
GTCGGAGTAGGCAAATTAAGGACAAAATACGGGACAAGAAAAGACAGAGGGCACAGACCGGAAAAATTTGTGAAAGCCTCAGGAAAAATAATCAGGACAATTTTGCAGGGTTTTGATAAATCAGGATTAACTGTTCTTGTAAAAGAAAAGGAATTTGGAAGAAAATTAACAAAAAAAGGCAAAGAATTTATTGATTCTGTCGCCAATAAACTTTCTCGAGAAGAAAGTTTAATCAAAGAAAATAATTAAAATGGGAAGACACAAAAAACCATATTTGAAAGCAAGATTAAGCAAGGCAAATACCCAGACCAGATGGGCTCCTTTTTGGGTAGTTTTGAAAGCAAAAGGGAAAGGTAAAAAATCCCATCCAGCAGCTTTTACCTCAACTAAACGTTCATGGAGAAGGACAAAATTAGACATCAAACAAGGAAAATATGCTAAAAGAGAATTAACGAGAACATCTGGAAAAATAAACAAGACAGTAAGACACAGAAAAGTAAGAAAATTTAGATACTAACATGGCAGAAGAAAAAAAAGAAAATAAGGGAAAGGAAGAAAAATTAGAAAGTGAAATTAAAAAAGATACTAAAAACTTAACTGAGAAAGCAGAAAAAGCAAAAGAAAAAGTCAAGGAAAAATCAGCTACCGAAAAAAAATCTAAAAAAGAAATTAAAACTGTTCTTGAAAGAGTTTATAATGTTCCTTTAAGGAAAGCGTGGTTGAAAGTTCCAAGATACAGAAGAGCCAAAAAAGCTGTTTATGCGCTGAGAAAATTCATAGCAAGACATATGAAAACTGATGAGGAAAAAGTAAAAGTTTCCAAATGGGTTAATGAGGAAATCTGGAAACACGGAATAAAAAATGTTCCACATCATATTAAAGTTAAAACAACAAAAGATTCTGATGGTTTTGTAAAAATAGAAGTTCTTGAATTGCCGAAAAAAGCGATCCTTGAAGAAAAAAGAAAAACAGAGGCATTTAAGAAAAAAGAATCAAAGAAAAGCTTTATGCAGAAAGCAAAAGAAGGCATGCAGGAAATGAGGGAAGGCAAGACAGAAAAAGAAGAAGTCGTAGATGAAAAAACAGCAGAAACAAGAAAACAGGAAAAAGAAATGTTGAAATTGCAGAAGCAATAAACCTTAAACTTTAAATATTCTTCAATCTTTTCTTATCAATGCCAAAAAAAGAGTCAGATTCAACTGAAATCTATGAGTTTAAACTTAAAGATGGTTCTGTTGAAGAAGGAATTATTTTAGAAAGTCATGATAAAAATGTTGTTTTAATCAAACGTTCTGACGGCTATAATATTGGAATTAAAAAAGAGGATATAAAAGAGAAGAAAGTTGTCGGACATCAGCAAAATATTGGATCAACTTCAGTTGTTAAAACCGAAACAAAGAAAAATTTAGGTAGAATTGGTGTTATCTTGACCGGGGGAACAATTTCAAGCAAAGTTGATTACAAAACCGGAGCTGTAACTCCGATAAAAAATCCTTCTGAGTTAATAGAAAATATTCCCGGTTTAAATGAAATTGTTGAGATTAAAAAAATTTCAATTCCATTTAATATTGACAGTTCAAACATAACAGCAGAACACTGGAAAATTTTAGCTAAAGAAATTTATGAGATGTTAAAAGACAAGGAAATTCAGGGTGTTGTTGTGGCACATGGAACCGACACTTTACACTACACTTCAGCTATGATATCGTTTATGCTGGAAGTTAACAAACCAGTTATTTTTACTTATTCACAAAGATCTGTTGACAGAGCATCATCAGATGCATTCTTTAATTTTAAATCAGCTTGCATTATGGCATTGACAGATGTTGCTGAAGTTCTTGTTGTCGGACATGAAAAAACCGACGATGAAAATTGCTTTGCAATTTATGGAACAAAAGTTAGAAAGCTGCATTCAACGAGGAGAGATGCATTCAGACCGATTAATGATTTACCTGTAACTTTAATAAACAAAGATTTAAAACTAAAATTTCTGAAAGATGATTACAACAAAAAATCAGGAAAAGAGCCAAAACTCAATGACAAAATTGAGGAAAAAATTTTGTTATTAAAATATACCCCAAATTTAAATCCAAAAATTCTTGATTTTGTCTCAAAAAATTATAAAGGTGTTGTTGTAGAATCATTAGGTTTGGGTCAGATTAATATTGGAGGAAAATATTCTTTTCTTGAGAAATTAAAAGAATTAACAAAAAAAATTCCCGTTTGTTTCACAACACAATGTGTCTACGGAGAAGTTAACAGCAACGTTTATTCTGTAGCTAGAGAACTGGAAAAAGCAGGGGTTATTTATCTAAAAGATATGTTATCTGAAGTTGCTTATGTGAAATTAATGCATGTTCTTGCAAATGTAAATGAAAAAGAAAAGATTAAACAATATATGCTTCATAATTATCAGCATGAATTTAATGACAGATTGCAAGAAAAAACATTCTTATACTAAAATGGTTATGAAAATTGGATTTGAAATACATCAGCAGTTAAATACTGGAAAATTATTTTGCAGATGCCCTTCTGAATTAAGAAAAGATGAACCTGACTTTAAAATTAAAAGAAAATTGTATGCAGTAAGGGGCGAAACTTCTGAGTTTGACAAGGCAGTTAATTATGAAGCATCAAAGGAAAAGGATTTTGTCTATGAAGGTTATAATGACACAACTTGTCTTGTGGAATTAGATGAACAACCTCCTCTGGAAATTAATCAGGATGCTTTGAATGAAGTTTTGAAAATTGCATTGCTTCTAAATTGCAAAATTTTTCCAGTTACGCAAATTATGAGAAAAACAGTTATTGATGGTTCAAACGTAAGCGGATTTCAAAGAACAATTTTGATTGCGAAAGATGGTTTTGTTGAAACCAAATACGGAAAAGTAAAAATTGATTCTATTTGTCTGGAAGAAGATGCAGCGAGAATTATAAAAAAGGAAAATAATGTTTCTGTTTACAGGCTTGACAGGCTTGGAATTCCTTTGGTTGAAATTGCAACTTCTCCATCAATGAATAATCCAGAACAGGCAAAAGAAGTTGCTCTCTACATAGGAAAAATCTTGAGGCTTTGCAATGTTAAGAGAGGAATCGGAACAATAAGGCAGGATGTTAATTTTAACATAGAAAATTACCCGAGAGTAGAAATAAAAGGTGTTCAGGAACCAACATTAATTGTAAAAACAATAAATTTCGAAGCTGAAAGACAAAAAAATGAATTAAATTTGAAAAAGGAAGTTGAAGCACATGTAAGGAAAGCTGAAGCAGATGGAACAACTTCATACTTAAGACCGATGCCGGGCAAAGCAAGAATGTATCCTGAGACAGATTTGCCATTGTTAAAAATTGACAAATCTTTGATTGAAAAAATAAATAAAAATCTTCCAAAAATTATCGAGCCGGAAGAAATTAGTAAAAAATATTCTCTAAGCAAGGATTTGGCCAAGGCTTTGATTGACAGCGGAAATTTAAAAATTCTTGAAAAACTTAAAATGGAAAATGTAAAACCTGCATTTATCGCAGAAAATCTTATAAAATATGATATTAATGAAGAAGATTTCATAAAAGTTTTTGAAAAGCTTGATAAAGGCGAGATATCAAAAAATCATGTTGTTGAAATATTTGAAAAATTATCAAAAGGTGAGAAACTTGATTTAGATGAATACAAAACGTTTGATGATAAAGAAATAGAAAAAATAATCAAAAAATTAATTGAGGAAAACAAAGATATCCCATTTAATGCTTTGATGGGCATGATTATGAAGGAACTGAAAGGCAAAGCTGACGGAAAAACAGTTATGGACACACTAAAAAAACTGATAAAATAAATTAAATTTTCTAAAATAATATCTTTTCCATTACAATAAAGCTTTTTAAGCAGTTCTTTTTTAATTAAAAGAAATGAAAAAAGAGAGGAAATTTATTTTAGTTGCCGGAGGAGTAATGTCCGGTGTTGGAAAAGGGATAACAACCGCCTCTATTGGAAAAATATTGCAGGATTATGGTTTTAAAATCTCAACTGTAAAAATAGATCCTTATATTAATTATGATGCAGGGACTTTACGACCAACAGAACACGGCGAAGTTTTTGTAACTTATGACGGCGGTGAAATTGACCAGGACCTAGGAAACTATGAAAGATTTCTCAACAAAAAAATTTCAAAAGACAATAATATAACAACAGGAAAAGTCTACAAAACTATTATAAAAAAGGAAAGAGCGGGAGAATATCTGGGAAAAACAGTCCAATTTATTCCCCATGTTCCCGAGGAAATAATCAGAAGAATTAATCTTGTTGCCGATAAAGAAGATGCTGACATTGTTGTTATAGAACTCGGAGGAACTATAGGAGATTTTGAAAATATACCTTATTTATTTGCAATGAAATCTCTGGAAAAAACTTTTGGTAAGGATAGTGTAACTTATGTTTTAGTTACTTACCTTCCAGTATTACAGAATGTTGGAGAAATGAAAACAAAGCCAACACAGCAATCAGTAAGATTGTTAAGTCAAAATGGAATTTATCCGGATTTTATAATCTGCCGTGGAAGAGAAGAATTAGATGAGCCAAGAAAAAAGAAAATAGAAGTTTACGCCAACATACCCACTGAAAATGTTATCTCAGCACCGGATATAAAAACAATTTATCGCGTTCCCCTGAATTTTGAAAAAGAGGACTTGGGAAAAAAAATCCTGGAAAAATTAAATCTAAAACCATTAAAAAAACCGGAAAGGAAATTTTGGATTAAAGCAGTTAACAATATTGAAAAACCAAAAAATAAAATTAAAATTGCAATGGTTGGAAAATATGTTGATATAGGAAAATATAGTATTGCTGACTCTTATATTTCAATAATTGAAGCATTAAAACATGCTAGCGCTAAATTTAATATAGGTGTTGAAATAGAAATGATTGATTCAAAGTTACTTGAAAAAAATAAATCTCTTAATTTCAATTTTGATGGAATACTAATTCCCGGAGGTTTTGGTGCAAGTGGAGTTGAAGGGAAGATAAAAGCCATAGAATATGCAAGAAAAGATAAAATACCATTCTTAGGTTTATGTTACGGATTACAGTTGGCTGTTGTCGAATATTCGAGAAATATATGTAATTTAAAAGCACACACAACAGAAATAAATAAAAAAATTCCAGATTCAGTTATTGATGTTCTGCCGGAACAAATTGAAATTCTAAAAAACAATAATTATGGAGCTACCATGAGATTAGGGGAATATGCAGCAATACTAAAAAAAGGTTCTATAGTTTATGAATTGTACAAAACTTCAAGCAGATTAAAAAAAGATAAATCGGAAATAGAATCAATTGCAAAATCTGAACAAAAATTTAGATTAGGAAAACTGAAAAAAGATGATATTGCAATTTTGGAAAGACATAGACATAGATATGAGGTAAACCCAAAATATACAGAAACTTTAGAGAAACATGGTTTAATATTTTCAGGATATCACCATAGATTGGATAATATCAAACTTATGGAATTTATTGAACTTCCAAAAGAAAAACATCCTTTCTTTGTTGCAACTCAGGCACATCCAGAATTCAAATCAACTTTGTTAAAACCTTCACCATTATTCGAAGGATTTGTAAAAGCTTGTTTAAGAAATAAGAAAAATTAATTATTCAATCAAAACTGCCTGGATATTTCCTTCTTGGCTTGGTCTGTTTGTTACTCTCGCTTTTCCAATTTCTGTATCGATTATAGCACTTTTGACAATGACATTACTTCTTGCTAGAAATCTGTTTGAAGGAACTTCAATTACATTTTTAATAACAACTAATTTTGTTTTTTTTGTTTTTGGATCGAAAACATTTGCTTTATCTGCACCAAATAAAACTTCTTTAGGATTACCGCCAAGTGTTCTCAAAACTTTTTTGTTTTCTTTTCCGAGTTTTACAACTCTCGGTTTTCCTTTTAATTGAGCTTTTCTCTTCTTCTTTTCTTTCTTTAATTTTGCTCCGGTATATTTTCTTGCCATGACCATCCTTTTCTTAGAAAGAAAAGGCTCGTCGAACCCAAAAGAACTTGTTTAATCTTTTGAATCAACATGATTTTATTTATAAATTAAGATAGAAAAGTTGCTTTATAAAACTTTTTATATATGCTCGGCATTGATAAATTATGGATAAAATTAAAAGAGGAATTTACAGACATTTTAAAGGGAATTTTTATGAAGTTTTAGGAACAGCAATCCATAGTGAAACTTTAGAAAAATTTATTGTTTACAAAGCATTGTATAATTCTAAAAAATTTGGAAAAAATGCTATATGGATAAGATCCATAAAAAATTTTGCTGAAAAAGTTTTGATTAATGGAAAAAAAATTCCTAGGTTCAAATACCTCGGCAAATCCAACAAAACATTTAAAAAGACAGATAATTAGTTCTTACTATGGTAAATGGTATCGAGAGACCACTTGATTTGCTTAATCAAGCAAAAGGAAAAGAGATATTGGTCTATTTAAAAAATGGTAACCAACTTCGTGGAACTCTTTTAGCCTTTGATATACATATTAATATTGTGCTAGATAACACCAAAGAATTAGACAACGGTGAAGTAAAGAAAAACTTGGGACTAGCATTTATAAGAGGAGATACGATAATATTCATCTCTCCTTCAACTGTTAAATAAGTATATCATACAGGCTTCTATTAGAGTTTATGCTAGAGATATCTATTTTTAATTTAACAAAATTTTTAAATGGAGAATCACATCTTATCCTATGAAAAAGGTAGTGTTTATAATTTTACTTTTAGCAGTTTTATTATTAATAAGCGGATGTTCTACAGAAATTCAAAAAGAATTTCAAGATAAATTGAAAAATTTGGAAATAGCAGAATATACTATAAACGAGTTTTCAAGCATATCTTCATCAGGAGGAGATAAAACATCTAATGAAATAAGGATAATAGAAAAATCCGAATTGGAAAAATTACAAAAAGAACTTAAAAATCTCAACCCAATAGATTCTTTTAGTTCTGAAGGAAGAGATTGTTATTTTAATGATTATAAAGAAATCGGGTATTTTGTTTGCTTCAAGTCAGGTTCAAATAAAATGACTAATTATATAAAAGTTAAAGGTTCTTTTTATTACAGATTTAATGATGTTGAATTTCTTTTTAATTTTTTAAGAAGTGATTTTATTGATTCAATTTATAATTTAAAAGAATGTCAAAAAAATTCTGATTGTGAACTCGTAACTCATGGAATTTGTGATCCAACTGGAACATATCCTCCGATTTACGGAGTAAGTTGTGATTCTGGATGCAGGACAGCAATAAGTTCCAAATATGCTTTTGTCTGGGAATTTGTTCCATACAATGAAGATAAATGTATTGAAGGAAGATGTTCTCAAGATTCAGTAAATGAAAAAGCAACCCCGTTTTGTAAAAACAATAAATGCGATTTGGTTTTTGTTAAATCCTAACCTTTAAAAATTCCTTTTTCTTTCATAAAATATGCAGGGGTTCGTTAAAATCTCTACGAGATTCACTTACTCCTAATTTAAGCATAAATGCGGGAGT
>PFCW01000006.1:16507-21462 GCA_002763115.1 Candidatus Pacearchaeota archaeon CG10_big_fil_rev_8_21_14_0_10_31_59 | reverse complement strand
GCTTAGTGCCTACGCAGGTTCGAATAACCTTTTTCCAGAAAAACGTTAACGAAAAAGCGTGGATGGGGAAAAGGTACGAAAGTCCTGTCTCCCGCATAATTAAGAATTATTCCAACCCCAATCCCTTTATAACTTTTTTGGGATCGAATTTTTCCAAATCAGAATATTTTTGTCCAACACCTAAAAACAAAATTGGTTTTTTTGTGACATAAATTATGCTTACTGCAGTTCCGCCTTTTTCGTCGACATCAGCTTTTGTCAGAACTGAACCATCGATTCCAACTTTATCATTGAAAATCTGAGCTTGGTTCACAGCATCATTTCCAGTAATGCTCTCAGCAACAAATAATTTCAAATCTGGCTTGTTAACTCTGATTATTTTTTCCATCTCTTTGATAAGATTTTCATTTGAATGCATTCTTCCAGCTGTATCGACAAGCACAACATCAATTTCTTTTGCTTTTGCATGTTCTATAGCATCATAAGCAACTGCTGCAGGATCACCGCCATAATCATGTTTTATAACTTTAATACCAAGATTCTCTCCGTGCTGTTCTAATTGCTGTATTGCCGCAGCCCTGAATGTATCAGAAGCGGAAATAATACAGCTTAAATCATTTTTTTTGAGCAAATCTGCTATCTTTGCTATTGTCGTTGTTTTTCCAGAGCCATTAATACCAAAGAAAACAATTACGTATGGTTTCTTTTCTTTAATCTCTTTTTTAATTTGTGCTATCAAATCAAAAGGTTCCATCAATAAATTTTTCATAGCTTCCTTCAAACTTTCTTTTACTTTATTATTAAATTCCTTTCTTTTCATCGATATTCCAACCAAATCTTTTTTCATATTTTCCCTTATAGCGTCAATAACTTTAACAGCGATATTATTCTGCAATAAAATAACTTCCAATTCTTCAAAAATTTCATCAAAATCATCATTGTCCAATTTTACAGAAACAAGCTTTTCAAAAAAACCTTTTTTTTCTTTCCCTCCCTCATCTACGACTTCTTCTTTTTCGTCTCGCCTTTCCTTCTTTTTTTCTTCCTTCAATCTTTTCTTCCCCTCTCGTTTGTCAATCTTTTCTTCTTTAAACTTTTCCTTAATCTCTTCCTGTTTTTCTTCTATGATTTCATCTACTTTTTCTTCTGTTTTTGTAAAAAACTTCTTTAATTTATCCTTTAATTTGTCGAACATTTTAATATTATATTTAGTTTAAAAGTATTTATAAAGTTTAGTTTATTTTTTTCTGAATGATAATAAAACTAAAGGAAGCTCTGGAAAACGAGAAGGAAATAATAAAAAAAATAAGAGAAGGTTCTATATTTATATATCCTACGGACACAATTTATGGTATTGGTTGTGATGCAACTAATGATGCTTCAGTCTCAAAAATAAGAAAATTAAAAAAAAGGGATGATAAACCGTTCAGTGTTATAGTTCCGGACAAAAAATGGATTCTCAAAAATTGCAAAGTAAGTAAAAAATTCAAAAGTTATATAGAAAAGCTTCCGGGACCATTTACTTTCATTTTTGAACTTAAAAAAAAAGCTGTATCAGAGCAGGTAAACAAACATTCTTCAACAATCGGGGTAAGAATTCCCGACCACGAATTCATAAAAACAATACAAAAATCAAAAAAACCTTTTGTGACAACCAGCGTTAATATCACTGGACAGGAACCGATAACTGAAATAAGCAATTTGCCCCCAAAATTCAAAAAATTAATCATAATTGATGACGGAAAATTGAACAAAAAGCCATCTTTGCTGATAGATTTGACTGGAAATATAGCTAAAATTATCTCCAGATAGCAAAAGAAATATTTAAATAATAGTGTTTTTTAATATTGATTATGAAAAAAGAATTAATGTTTTTTTTGATTGTAACGTTTATTTTTATTTTAGCTTTTAGTTCTGCAAGAGCAGAGCTTTTTGACGTAGAAAAAACCCCTATTAGCGATGTTATACCTGCAGAAGTTCCAATCAAGGCTCAATTTGATATGACTATTAAAAATAATTATCTCCAGACAGATAATATTGAGATTTTTACCTTGATTGATATGGAATTATACCCTTCCGGTCCATGGCTTTTAGACTCCGGTGCTTCTAAACAATTTATAGTTAATGTTGTTCCAAAGAACAGGCAGTCAGGAACAAGATATTACAGTTATTATATTAAAGGACAAAAAGCAGGTTCAATTCAGGATACTTTTGAATTAAAAATAATGCCTTTAAGGCAGATTATGAAAATATCTGTTCCGGATAAAATAACATTGGATTCCACAGAAATGATTATTAATTTCAAAAATACTTATAACACAGATTTTGGAAAGTTCAAATATGACATTGATTCTTCAATTGTAAAATCAAGCGGTGAATTGGAAGTTCACGGGCAAGAAGAAAAAACAGTCAATATTCCTTTGACAAAAGATATATTAAAAGTTGTTGAAGGTGGAACTTATCTTATTGAATTGACATTAACTTTTAACGAGGGAAAAGACGTATACAAAACAGAAGTTGAAGCAATAGTTGAGCCAAAATCAAATATAGAAAATCTGGATACAACAAAAAATTTGATTTTAGGAGTAAAGAAACACATAAAAAGATTAAATTCTGGAAATGTCCAAACCCCGGTCAAGATTGAAGAAAAAAGATTTTTGATATCTAAATTAGTCACATTCACAACAAACAAACCAGATTATGTCCAATGGAAAGGTTTGAATGCTTATTTGGTTTGGGAGAGAAATTTACAGCCAGGTCAGACATTTGAGACAGAAATAACAACATCTTATCTCTTGCCTATATTAGTAATTGTAATTTTGATAATATCTTTGGTAGTTATAGTTTATTTATCCAAGAAAAAAACAATAATAGCAAAATCAGTAAAAAAAGTTGAAACAACAGAAAAGAAAGTTGACGAATTTGCTTTGAAAGTAAATTTACATATTAAAAATAGGACAGGTAGAGAATTAAGCAACGTAGTTTTAAGGGACAGATTGCCACATATGGCAAAAATTTATGAGAAATACGGTTCAATACATCCAACAAAAGTTTCAGATAGATTACTGATTTGGGAATTAGGAACAATGTCTCCAAGGGAAGAAAGAGAGATATCATACATAATTTATGCTAAAGTAGAGATAGTCGGAAAATTCAAGATACCGCAGGCAACACTGACTTTCAAGACCCACGAGGATGCCATAAAAACAGAAACTTCAAATTCTCTTTATTATGAACATAAAGAAGAGATACAGAAAGAAAACAATGAGGATTAATTCTCTCAGATAATTTTTTAAACATAGTTTTTCTTTATAACTTATCCCTCCATAGCTCAGCGGTTAGAGCGCATGGCTGTAGCTACGTGCTGTTTTGCATGTTAAATCGGCGTGTGTTCGTAACAGAACCCGTGAGGTCCCCGGTCCGATTGTGCTCGGTTTCAATAACTTGAAACCGTCTCTGGAAATCCGGGTGGAGGGATTTTATAAAAATGGCAAAGAAAAAAACAAAAGAGGAAAAAAGGAATGTTAGGGAAGTTAATTGGCTTATAGCTTTGTTGATGTCAATCTTTTTTGGTTGGATAGGTGTTGACAGATTTATAATGGGAAAAGTCGGGACAGGAATTTTAAAGCTGATAACTCTCGGAGGATTTGGTATTTGGTGGCTTATAGATTTAATTTTGATAGCTACAAAATACAAATTCAAAAACGTTGAATGGGTTGAAAATTAATTTTAATTCTTAAGAGCAAAGTTTTTAAAGATATTTACACTCTGATAAGAATGAAATATTCAAGATTATTATTTGTTCTGGGTTTGTTTTCTACAACTCTTTCAGGATGGACAGTCATAACAAATGAAGGTGATACACTAAAAAATTTATTTAATCCTACATTTGTTTTTCATTATATAGAGAATGGTGAAAAAAGAAAGGAGGTAAGAAATTATTTTATTCTTTCAAACGCTTGTTTGTATGATGACAGCGGTTATGTTAAAAGTTATGACCATCTTACCAAAACTGATTTATCTTTAGTGGACTCTTTAACTTTCAGTGAACCGCAATTAACAATTAACAGCGGGAGATATCAACTTATTGGCGATTTCGATGATTTCTATTACACCAAAGTTAATCTTTTTACTTCCAGTTTCGATCCAAGATATGACGGTGCAGGAAGCCCGAATATTAAGTCATTTGCTTTTAGCGATATAACGAAATTGATAAGATAAAAATTAAAGGGGCAAAGTTTTTTAAATCCAAATTTTTTCTTACATATGTTTACGCTCGCATGGTGCAACGGTTAACATTCAGCCCTGTCACGGCTGCGAACCGGGTTCGAATCCCGGTGCGGGCGTTCTAAAATTCAACAGCACTTCTGCCAAAGATTTTTGTTGCATCTTCCCTGACGTGTATTAAAATTTCTTCCTCTTTCTTCTCAAACTTTTGTTTTTTATGGTTTTCGTCCTCAATATTTCTTTTCTCTTCGTTAATTTCCTGCTCAAGAATATTTATTCTGTTTTCAAACTCCCCAAGTTTCTTGTCTTTAACCAGCATTTTCTGATTCATGATTTTATCTCTCAGCTCTTTTATCTTCTGCTCATCAATACTCTGCTTCGCCTCTTTTGCTATACTGATTATTTTAAGGTTGTTGTCATCCTTAATTGAATTTATAAAATTTTCAGAATAATTATGTAATAACTCATTCTTTTTCTTGTCATTATGAAAATATTTGGAGAGGAGTTTAAGATTAAGCTCCTGCTTCAACCTTGAAATATCTTCAGCGAGAATATTATTTTCATTTTTTATTTTTTCCTGCTCATTGAGAAATTCTGCATGCACATTGCTTTTTTCATAATTTTCATAGTCTGTTTCAGCAGATTGTTTCTCAAGCTCAAGCGCTGAAATTTTATTTTGGCTGTTTTTTACAGAATCCTCTATTTGTTTCTGGATGTTTTTTGCCTCT
>PFCW01000006.1:0-16485 GCA_002763115.1 Candidatus Pacearchaeota archaeon CG10_big_fil_rev_8_21_14_0_10_31_59 | reverse complement strand
TCTTTTTTGAAAGTCCCATAAATATCTCTTGATTTTATTTTATAATCAAGAACTTTCATAAAATTTTTCATAATGTCACGGACTTTTTCAATCTCTTTTCCTATCAAAATTGTTGCTCTGCAAAAACTTATTCTTGATTTTTTGTTAAAATCATTGAATACAAGCTGTAAGTCGTTGATGTAGTCCTCAGTGCCTTTGTCTTCTATCTTCTTAAGTTCCTCCAAGAGTTTTTCCAAATGCCCCACATACAAAAGCAGATTTTCAATTACAACTGCTTTTAACTTTTCCTGCTCTTTTCTGTTTTCAAGGTTTATCAGTCTTAATGAGGGTATTTTTTGTTTTATCTTCAGAGAAAACTGCCCAGCATCTTTTTTTATTTCTTCCATAAAACTTTCAGATTTTTCATTAAGGCTCTTTGTTTCCTTATCAACAAAATAATCAAGTTTATCAAACGTTATCTTTTCAACAGGCTCTTCCTTCTTTTTTCTGAAAATATCAAATATTCCCATCAATTATGGAAACAATAACAGATAATAAAGATTATGGACACAACTTCCATGAACTATGCGGAAGAAATAACTGATTTATAATTCAAATTCATCAATAAACTCAATTATTGTTTTATATTTTTCCAAGAATTTGAGCCCCTTTTCACGCAAGGAAATAAATTTATTGCCGTCCTTATCAATTTTCTCTTCTATAAATCTTTTTTTGATTAATTCGTTAAAATATTCAACTGACCTGCCAGATGAGATATTAGCTTTTCTTAATAAGGGAGTTGGTCTTATTGTATTATTCTCTTTGATTATAATAAGAATATCTTTTATTATCTCTAATTTATTTCTTTTTACCATCTTAATCAGAACCTGTTTTTCTAAGAACCTTGTACAAAATAATCAGGAATATGCTTATGGACGCTAAATACACAATTATATGGAAAGTCTGGAAAAAATTCGGTATAAGAATTCCAATTACATTCATAACTAAAAATAGGAATAACAATAGATATATCACATAAAGGTTGTGCTTTCTTTTTTTATTCTTTGATTTTATGTAGGAAACAAGGGTTATAATGGCCAACGAAGCAAATAATAACAATTGAATTAAAAGTGAAAGGTATATATTATTCAGGAGCACAATCAGGAAAGCCATTAGCACAGCGATTCCATGGAAAATATAAATCTTTTTTGAATTTCCGTCCCAGTCTTTCCACATTACACTATAAAGAAGATAAAATACCGCCATACAACTGGCATAAATAAAAATGAACATAGTTGCATCGCTGACTATCATATGAAATCCTCTAGACATAAAAAAAGTAATTGGTAAACTCATTAAAAAAGATACAAAATAAAAAAATAACTACTTTATAAAAATCAGAAAAGTATAAATACTCTTTTCTCTATAATTTTTTATAAATTTTTTAAAAAGGGAACATGATAAAAAATTTTCCTTAATAAAAAATAAAATCAAAACAGAAAGATATAAAAATATTTGATTCTAATATTTAACATCAAAAAATATGGATCCAAAAAATTTTCTTTTCGTATCTCTTGATGCTCTCATCGGAGATGTTGCATGGCAGTTAAAAAAAGAGGGGCATAATGTAAAATATTTTATAGAAAATGCCGAGGAAAAAGATGTTTCTGATGGCTTTGTTGACAAGATTGATGATTGGGAAAAGGAAGTGGACTGGGCAGATATAATAATTTTTGACGATGTTCTTGGTCAGGGAAAAAAATCAAAAAAATTAAGAGACCAGGGAAAATTTGTTATCGGTGGAACCCCATATACAGACAGATTAGAAGATGACAGGGCTTTTGGCCAGGAAGAGTTAAAAAAAGTAGGGGTTCACATTCTACCTTATCAAAATTTCAATTCTTTTGATGATGCTATGGAATTTGTCAAGACAAATCCCGGAAAATATGTAATAAAACCAAGCGGTGAAGTAGGGAATATTAAAGGCTTGTTGTTTATAGGGGAGGAAGATGATGGAAAAGATGTTATTCAGGTTTTGAATGATTACAAAAAAGCATGGTCAAAAAAAATTCTTTCTTTTCAATTGCAAAAAAGAGTTGTCGGTGTTGAAGTTGCTGTCGGAGCTTTTTTCAACGGAAAAGAATTCATTTATCCTATTAATGTAAATTTTGAACATAAAAAATTGTTTCCCGGAAATTTAGGACCATCAACAGGGGAGATGGGAACTTCTATGTTCTGGTCTGGGCCAAACAAATTGTTTAACGCAACATTAAAAAAGATGGAGCCTAAATTGGTCGAGGAAGGTTATGTCGGATATATAGATATTAACTGTATTGTAAACAATAATGGTATTTATCCCTTGGAATTTACATGCAGATTTGGTTATCCGACAATATGCATACAAATGGATGGTATGATTAATCCTTTGGGTGAATTTTTGTATGAATTAGCAAAAGGTGAAGCTCCAAAATTAAAAACAAAAAGCGGATTCCAGGTTGGTCTGAGATTAGTAGTCCCCCCGTTTCCATTTAACGATAAAGAAACTTTCAAGGTAAAATCCAAAGATTCTGTTATTTATTTCAAAAAACCAATAAACAGCAACAACAACATGGAAGGGATTCATATTGAAGATGTAAAAATAGTTAATGATGAGTGGGTTGTTACAGGAACATCTGGTGTTGTCTTGATTGTCTGTGGAACAGGACAGACAATGAAACAAGCCCAGGCTCAAGTTTATAATAGAATTAAAAACATTAACATTCCGCATATGTATTACAGGGATGATATCGGAGACAGATGGTATGAAGACAGTGATAAGTTGCATAATTGGGGTTATCTAAGAGAAAATTAATTTCCATCACCAATATATTCTGATGTTAAAACTGATTTTGCAATTCCAACATATTCTATTCCAACCCACTTACTTTTCGGTGTGAATCTAGATTTTGTCATGTATAAAAAATCAAAATCTATAATCTCAACTCTAGGAAAAACTATTTCTTTTAATTTATTTTCTACTTCTAAATTTTTAACCAAAGACTCTACTGAAATATTAAAAGGACCTTCTCTTCTAATTGCTTCTTCAATCTTTTGATAAAAAGGAAGTTCCTTACCACCCAATTCTTTTTTATGCCAATAAAAACAATCTAATCCGAATTTTTCACCCCATAGTTTTGAAGCCCACACTCTGACCTCCACATCTCTAAATTCTCTTATTCTGTAATCTCCTCTTATCTCCGGTTCTTTGAATAATAAAAACCACCCACCACCCCACTCTATCTTTGCAAACATACTATAAAATCTGCTACCTGTACCTTTTCCAACAGCTTTTGTTAAAGTGATAGGACCATCAACAATACCTCTATCAATATCAACTTTCACTCCAGCATCATTGAAATTTTGTCTACATATTCTAATTGTCATCTCGATTATTATTTCCAATAATATTTAAATCTATTCTCAAGAACAGAAAGCTTTAAATAGTGAAACTATTAGAAAATGACATAGAAAATGGCTGGAGAAAAAATTTTGAATTACGGAAATTTTAATCCTAAATTAACTAATCTTATAGGATCTGCAGTTCATTCTCTATGGGGATGGGATGCAGATAAAGGATATTCTGTTACAATTTCTCTGTCCTATAGACCTCTAAAAGTTTTATTAGAGGTTAGAGCAGAATCCGAATTGTTTAACAGACAAGAAATACAAACATTAGATTTATTTGTTCAGGCTCCTTTTCAGCCAACTAATAAACCAGATGAAAGAACCTTAAAAAGAGAAAATCTGGTTGAGTTATTGGGAGAACAGGGAGGATTAGGTTTTTATCCGGATAATCAAACAGGTCTGATATTAAAAAACTCTTCTAGCAAATTATTTGGTGTAACAGTATACAAATCTTTAATTTATAGAAGTTATGAGGTTGATTTCAGCGATACACTCGTAACTGGAGATGGCTTAAGAACGCGTGCTAAAAATTCAGAAGCGGGTGAATGGGGATATTTGAGAGACATGCGTGCAATTTTGGAAATGTTAGGAATACCCACCATACTCAAAGGAAATCATTTGGCAATTCCAAAAAAAATTCAGTTCTTCAAAGGAAGAGGACTTGAAGTATTATCAGAAGCATTTCTTGAGTCAAATAGATTTTTTGGATTAAATCCTGTTATTTATTCTGAAACACCGGACAACAGAATTGAAATTGCGGATATTTATGGAAAAGGAGATGCTCTTAGAACATTAAAAATAAGTCTTGGACTTGCCGGAAATTTAATTTCACACGAGCACATAAATGAAATCTTACCAGAGATAATCAGAACTGTATTTGGTGAAGAAATCTATAAGGTATCAACATCAAAGGATTGGGTTATGCATTCTCCACTTACTCTTGAAAAACATATATTGGAAGAGAAATTGAAATTAGCCCAAGAGGATGAGAACAAAGCTGCAGAAATTTTAAAAAAACTTCAAGAAGATAAGGAATCTAAGAAATTTATTCTTCCATTTGCCTTATCAATAGCTCAAAAAATAGCTGATACAACTTATGCAAAAGTAGTTAAGATTTATGAACAAACAAAGGAAGTGGGTGGTAACGGTGATAGGAGCCATCTTGAAGAATTAAAAATTCAAGAGATGGAAAAATAAAAAGAGAGATAGGATGATTCAAAGAATCCTATTTAAAAATTCCTTTTATTTTAGTTTTGCAAAATTTGCATTTCCCTTTTTGCAAATTATTTTCCAAAACAAAAAAATTATTTCTTGATATCACAGCTTTTTTGCATTTCGGGCAAAAAGTTGAATTTGTCTTTTCATTTGAAATATTTCCGGCATAAACATATTTCATTCCAGCTTTTAATGCCAAATCTCTGGCTTTTAATAAAATTTCATCGGGAGTTTCAGGCAGATAATTTAATTTGTAAGTTGGCCAGAATGCCGTGAAATGCAGAATTGTTTCATTGCCTAAATTATTTTTAACCCAGCTTATAAGTTCTTTAATTTCTTTTTCTGAATCGTTTTTTGTCGGAATGATTAAATTAGTTATTTCCAGATGAACCTTATTTTTCTTCAAAGTTTTTAATGTTTCCAGAACAGGTTCAAGTCTGGCAGAACAGATTTCTCTGTAAAATTCATCTTTTATTGATTTTAAATCAATATTTGCAGCGTCTATATATTTGCATAATTCCTTCAATGGCTCTGGATTGATAAAACCATTGCTGACTATAACTGTTTTAATTTTATTTTTCTTGCATAGTTTTGCAACATCCAGCATATATTCGTAAAAAACAGTGGGTTCTGTATAAGTAAAAGCCATTAATTTGCATTTTTCCTTTTTGCATTGTTCGACAATCTCTTTTAGAGTTGTAATTTTTAAAGCATAATCTTCGGGTTTTGCCTGACTTATGTTAAAATTCTGGCAGTGCATACATTTTAAATTGCATCCAGCTGTCGCTATTGAAAAAATCCTTTCTCCAGGCATGAAATGATATAATGGCTTTTTTTCAACAGGGTCTATAGCAACAGAACATAATCTTTTGTATGATTTTGCAATTAAAACTCCGTTAACATTTTCTCTTGTATTGCATCTTCCTCTTTTTCCTGGTTCAATAATACAGAAATGTGGACATAATTGGCATTGAATTGTCTTGTCTTTTAATATTTTCCAAAACAAAGCTCTTTTTTCCATAAGAATTACAGGAATTTTGAGTTTAAAGCTTTTTCGAAATCCAAGAAAATTTTATGAATTTCTTAAAAAAAAATAAAAAAAGAAAGAAAAAGAAAAAAATTATTGCACTAAACCTGTGCATCGCCAGTTTATTTCTGCTGTTTTGGTTTCTTCACTTACAACACAGGCTGGGTTGCAAATTTCCTTTTTAGTCTCGTCATTTGGATTCATGTCAATCCACCATGTTTTTGTATTGCTGTTGTAAAAGACATTTGATTTCAAAGTTCCTTCATTTATGCAATCACTATTTTTTGCTATTTCGATAGCTTCCTTTTTAGTTATTAAACTATTTTCTTCATCAGCTTCTTTTACAAGTCCAAGTCTCAAGGCAAGTCTATACCAAAATCCTTTTCCTTTCTCAGCTTTGCTTTGTATTTTTGATTCAATCTTAGCTACTTTTTCTTTAGCTATTTCTTTTACAGTCAAGAAATTTGCTTTTCTTGATATTGCCGTTATTTGCCATTCACCACTATAATCACTTTCATCTTCTAAATTCAATGTTCCTTTCCATACTTTCATTGGTGTTATTTTATCGTAACTTGTTGCGTCTGCTGTTATAGTTCCAACTTTCTCTTTTCCATCTTGACTATAAACATCAAATTCAACATGGTTCTCTTCATAGTTTATAACATCCAAGGTATAATGTTTCTGTTCACCATTTAAACCAACAGTAAGTTTTCCTTTGTATTTATTTGCATATTCCTGAACTATATTCTGAATTTCCTGTTGTATCTTTTCATCATTTCCGTTATTTTCTTCTCTTATCTTATTTACTTCCTGCCAATTTACTGAAGCTCCCCTCTGCAAACTTATTTTTATAGGAAAAGCTGCTGTATTGTCATCATTTTCAGCAAATCCTATAGCTAGAATTATAGGGTATGCTTTGTTTTTTATTGAACCATCTTCAGTTTCTTCAATTTCCACTTCTTCTGGTAGAATCTCAGTTTCTTCTTCACTTACTGATTCAACTTCTTCATCAACTTCATCACTTTGAGCTTCATTATTCTCAGTTTCATCGCTATTATCTTCACTGTTGCCATCTAAAGCACCGAACTTTGCTTCTTTTGCTGAAACAAGGTTAACACTTGCTAGAACTGAAATCATCAAAACCAATGTCAAAAATACTGACACTAAAATTTTGTTTGTTTCCATCTTTATTTTTTATGATTTTATTTCTTAATTAAACTTCTTTCCCAAGAAAAACTTTTAGTTTTTCTGGGCCCAGAAATTTCCAATTTCTTGGGTTAATGAAGTTTATTTTCTTGTAAATATAAGAGAAAGCATTTATTTAATATTCATGTGGAACTCAACTGGAACAAAAGTGGAACCATTATTCCTTCAAAACAATATCATTCAACTTTCCTTTTCCTGTCTTATGAACAAGTTCTTTTATCTCAAGCATTTTTAGATGTCTCGATAAGGCAGCTTTGGGTATGTTTGTTATCTTCTGAATTTGTGCCTGCGTTAATTTACCACCCTCTTTTCTTAGAACATTCAAAATCTGCTTTTCCCTTTCATTCAGAAATCTCTCAACATCTTTGTTACTCTCAACTTGTTGCTGAATTTGACTCTGCTGATTTTGTATGGCTAATTTTTCGTTCTCTTCTTTTTCTTGTTTTTTAATAAAATCTCTTTTTTTCTTTGTCTTGAAAAATACTACAAATGCGACAATTATAGCAACTAAAATAAAGGACAAAGGAATAATTAAAGGATAAGAACTGTCTTTTTGTTCAATTTGATAGCTGAATTTTAAATATGGTTCTGAATTTTTTCCTTCAACATCAACCTCTATCTTCTTATTAACAAAAACTTTCGGTTCAGAATTTGATTTAATAGTATTCCCCAATAAAATAGAATTTTTTGGTAAAATTACACTTAATGAATAATACTGATAATCTCCAGATGGTCTGATTTCGAACGTCCATATATCTTCTTTTTTGGAGGTATAAAATTGGCTTATTCCTGCTAAACTTCCATTAGAATAATTAACGTCTTCTAAACTTGGATTTTCTGTGGCAGTGCCGGCAAGAACAACTTCTCCATTTTCTTCGATAAAAACATTTAATATAATTTCCGGCTGGGCTGAGGCTAAAGGTATTAATACCAGCAAAAAAGCAAGCAGTATTACCGCTCTTTTATCCATATTTATACTAATTTCTTGCTATTTTTATATCTTTTTGATATTCCATAAATTTTATAAACATCTCTCTTTTTAACTTAGAAAGGAGGTTAAAATGTTAGCACAAACACCGATAGATTTAACTAAAGTTGATAAAAAAAATCTTGATAATCAGATAATAAGGTTTGGATTAATAGCTGAGTTAGATGCAATAAATCTATATGAACAAATGGCAGCTTTAACAAAAGACGAAAATCTAAAAAAAGTTTTGCTTAATGTAGCAAAAGAAGAAAAAGAACATGTCGGAGAATTCCAAACATTGTTATTGGAAAGAGACGAGGAACAAGCTGAAGAATTGGAAGAAGGCAAAAAGGAAGTAGAGGAAATTACTAAATAATCTTCTTTTTTATTTTTACAAACCCAAATCTCTTAGAATATTATCTGCAGAAACTGCCTGCTGTTTTCTCTTTTTTTCAGCATCTATCTCTTCCTTGGAAATCTTTTGCTCTCTTAATTTATCAGCGTCAAAAGGTTTTCCAATCCTATCGTAAAGTTTTGCCAGATGGTCTTTGACTTCATTTGCTTTTTCAGAAGCAAGATTCAGACCAAGAATTCTTTTATAGACCTCAATAGCTTTTGTGCTGTTTCTTTTTGACTCGAATTCTTTTGCTATTGAAACATGAATCTCAATTATTTTATCTTGAACAGTCCCAATATCTCTTCTTTGCGTATTAACTAAACATTTTCTAAAAGCTTCCTCAGCACCAAATAAATCTCCTGCTTTGATGTATAATTCTCCAGATTTGAAAAATAATTCTTTCTTATCCAGCTCAGAAACTGCAGAATCAGCAGCATCAAGATATGCTTTAGCCGCAGTCATCCATAATAATCTTTTAATAAAAATATCCCCCATAATAATAAAAGCATTTTTTCTTGTCAGAGGGTTTGTCTCTTTTTTTAATAATTTCTCCAGATATTCAAGTTGAATCTCATCGTTCTTGTTTTTAATTTCATTCAGAATTTCCTCTTTTGTTACCATGCAAACTATTAATAAATCGGTCTTTTTAAATATTTCTCTACATTAAAATATAAGTTAAAAGAGAAAATTATATAAAGTTTTGACTGTTTTATCTAAAATGACAAAAAGAGACGAGATTTATAGATGTAATATCTGTGGAAATATTGTTGAAGTTCTCCATGAAGGAAGAGGAACTTTAGTTTGCTGTGGCCAGAATATGGAATTGCAAACTGAAAGATTAAAAGATGAAGGCAAGGAAAAACATGTTCCGTTGATTCAAAAAACAAATGTCGGAATTAAAGTTAAAATTGGTTCATTGCCACATCCGATGGAAGTCAGGCATTATATAGAATGGATAGAATTAACTGCAGATGGAATTACTCATAAAAAATTCTTAAAACCAGGAGATGCTCCGGAAGCTGAATTTCTTTGTAATGGAAAAATCCTGACAGCAAGGGCATATTGCAATATTCATGGATTGTGGAAAGTTTAACGATTTTTCTTTACATCAACTCTTTTACAATATCTCCTCACAGGACATTTACTACAGAAAGGCGAGATAGGAACACAGATTGTTCTGCCGAACAGAACAAAAATTCCATTAAATTCCTTCCAGTATTTTTTTGGAAGGATTTTCATAAGTTGTTTTTCAGTTTGTTCTGCATTTTTTGTTTTGAACCAGCCTAAACGGTTAGGAATTCTATGGCAATGAGTATCAACAGGAATAAATTCCTTGTCAAAAGCAAAATTCAGGACAATATTGGATGTTTTTTGTCCGACACCTTTTATTGACATAAGCTTTTCTTTTGTTGACGGAACTTTGCTGTGAAATCTTTTTATCAGTTCTTTTGAAACAGATTTTAAAACACGAGCTTTTTTATGATAATGTCCCGTAGAGAAAATAATTTTTTCCAGTTTTTTTATCGGCAGTTTTAAAATTTTTTGGGGTGTATCTGCAATCTCGAATAATCTTCTGGAAATCTTGTCTGTTGTTTCATCCTTTGCTCTTAATGACAACAAACAAGCTATAAGAATTTTAAAAGCATTTTTGTTTGATTTTTTCTGCTTTCGCATTCTGTTTAGCGTAGTTCTTTCTTTATAATTGAAATGTTTTTCAAGAATCTTTATAGTTTTTTCAATGTTTGTCTTCATTTTTTTAATGTAAAACAGCTTCAGCCATAAATTTATCTTTTTCTTTCCTGTAAACACCGATAATTTGTTTATTATGCCATAAAGCAAAATAAATTTCACTTTTTAATCTTCTTGATTCTAAAATTTCATTACATTCTTTATTTTCACATTTGCTTATCTCAACTTTATTGATATAATTCCTAAATATCGGGCTTCCGTTAAGAATTTTCTTTATAAATTCTTTTTTAATTTCAATTTTAGTTAAAAATAACAAAGCTTTTTCAATTGGAATTAAATATCCCTCAACTTTTTTATTCTCAATAGCTTCTTTTAGCTTTTCTAACGTTATTGCCAGGTCTTCTGAAAAATTTCCATGCGAAATTCTTCTTAATTTCGACATATGCGCTCCATACAAATCTGAACCAAGGTCATAAATCAGTTTTCTTATGTAAGTTCCTTTTTCACAATGGACTTCAAATTCAACATCTTTGTCTTTTTTTGATAGTATATTAAAAAAATAAATCTCTCTTTCTCTTTCAACTCTTTTTACTTGAGAATGTTTTGGGGGTATCTGTTTTATCTTGCCAAGATATTTTTCATCTATAATCTTTTTAATGTTTTCAATAGATACGTCAGCATGTAAATGCATAACACCCCTATACTTTTTATCTGAGTGCAAAAATCTTAATAATCTTGCAGCATTTCCAAGTCCAAGAACTAAAACTCCGGTGACTTTCGGATCTAAAGTTCCACCATGCCCGACTTTATCTATTTTTAATAAATTTCTTACGAGCATAGCTGCTTTATGCGATGTTGGTCCTGATGGTTTGTCAAGAATAAAAAAAGAACGATTTAATTTTTCTTTTAAACTTCCAAGATATTCAGCCTCTTTTGCTTTGCTTTCCATTTTAATCTTCATCCAAAGTCAAAACTTTGGCTTTCCCGTCTGAAAATAACAAAGTATGCTCTGAATGTGAAACAGGTTTTTTTGTCTGCTCAACCAACTGCTTAAAATGTTTCAAATTTTCATTTCTCTCCAACAACTTCAAAGCTAAATTCGCCTTGTTTCCAAATTTTTTAATAATCCATCTTTTTGAAAATGGAATTGTCTTGAATTCCTCTTCAACATATTCCAAAATTTTTCTTGAAAAACTGTCTCTTATAGGTTTATTATTTATTAACATATAAATTCCGGACTCCTTTCCATCTTGGACTATCCCAACCCCGGTTGTAGCGAACGGCTCCACAGCATAAATTCCGTCTTCAATAATATTGTTGTTTCCAGACTCATAATTTGGGATGTTATGTCCGGCATGAATTTCATATCTTTGTATCTGATGTCCGGATAAATTTCTTACAGAAGCAAAACCGTAACTGTTTATTGTCTCTTGAATTGTTTTTCCAATCTGGGAAAAACTAACATCTTTTTTGAAAGAAACAATAGCTTTTTTTAACGCCTCTTCCGAAGCCTTAATCAAATTTTTATTTTCTTCTGTATCTGAAAAATCCAAAGAAGATGCTGTGTCTGACAAATAACCGTCAACACTGACGCCTAAATCAATTTTTAGCAATCTAGAACAGATTTCCTCATCTCCAATCTGCGGTGAGCAATGGGCAGCTATTTCATTTATGCTTAAATTTATCGGAAAAGCTGACTTTACTTTTAATTTTTCTATCTCTTTTTCAACTTTCTCCGCAAGTTCAACCAACAGCAAATCTTTTTTTGCTGTTTTTCTGGCAAACTGCATAATTTTATAGCCGTATTTACCAGCTTCTTCCCATTTTTTGATTTCTTCCTTATCCATACACAAAAGAACAATAATTATTATATAAAGTTTACTTAAGTACTATGTCGCGAAATCCAATCTTCTATCCTTTTCAATTCTTCTGCTGGATCTTTATTAAATCCAACAAATTCGGATTTTTTTTGAATACCTTTATTCATTCTGTTTATAGCCATATCTACTACATCTTTCATCTCAAAAGGAAATTCATAATAACATGAAACATCTTCTTCATCTGTTATAAAATATCTCGTTAAAGATAGTTGTTCTTTACTTACAACTTTTCTTAACAATCTAACAGCAGATTTTAGAGGGAGATCCAATCTCTCATGCAATTTATCAACTATTCTCTCCCAATATTTTCTTTCTTCTTCGGCTAAAATAGCTTTTTTTAAATATTTGGCTCTGCTTTCAATTATTCTTTTTGTCCCAGCTATTGGACATCCATAAAATAAATAATAAACATCTTCATCAGCCATATGATCTAAACTTCTCCCATTTTTTTCTCTTTGGGAAGGAGTTTTTTCAATAGAGCTTATATCAAAATGATCAGTTCCAACTTTACATGGAAACCCTTCCAACTTCCTTACAATGTCTCTCAATTCCCCAATAATTCTGACCCTCTCATCAGTTTTTAATCCATCATGAATCAAAATCATATCAAAATCATCTTCAACAGAAAATGCATAACCCCTGGCCCGACTTCCATAAACTGATATTCCAACAATCTTTTCACCATACTTATCTTTTAATCTTCTTTCCACTTCCCCCAATACTTTTATTGTTTGTTTAGTTATGTTATAGTTAAATCTTAAAGAATATCTTTCTCGGTCATGTCTTTCTATGAAAGTTTCGACTAGTTTAAAATAATCATCTTTCGTTTTTTCTTCTAAGTTAGATTCTAATTCCGATTCAAAAAACATTTTAACCAATATCTTTAAAGAATTCTTACTTTATAAATCTTTTCAAATGTAATGACTAATTAGTAGTTACAATTTATCTTACTCTTCTTTCCTTATTGACATAATTCCAAATTCTGCTGCCGGTTAATTTCCCACAGCCTATTAACTCGTCTTTATTCTTCAGAATAATATAACCTTCTTTCAAATCTGGTTTTTCCTCTAAAATCAAATCATTTCCTTTTAACCATTCCTCGGCTTGCTTATCATTTAATTCAAAAATATTCTTTTTTATCTCTTTCCTGAACAACTGGCATGCGTCATTACTTAACCTTAAATCATTTTCATCGATAAATCCAAAATAAAAACCTATTATCTCAATTTTTGTGCATTTATTTATGTCAATAAAAAAATCCTTGGAAATTTTTCCTTTAAAAGCCCATATTTTCTTCTCGCCTTTCTTGAAGAACTGCAGTTTTGGTTTAAATCCGTATTTATTTTCACATAAATCAAGGATTAGCTCTTCATTATTTCTGTTTAACGGCGAAATTTTATTTTGTTCCATTATATTCTCCTTATCTTAGCAATAAAAAATCCTTCACAGTCATTGTCCTGCGGATATATTCGCAAACAATTTTTAACTTGCTCATCATATTTTTTATTTCTCCATTCTGTAACACCTTTCCTAGTCTTAATTTCCAATTTAACATCTTCAATTTTAACTTCGGTTGGATAATTTTTAATAAGAAAATCAATAACCTCTTCATTCTCCTCGGGAGCTAAAGTGCAAGTACTGTAAACCATAACTCCGTTTTTCTTTAAAACTGCAAAACAATTCTTAATCAAATCTTTCTGATTACCGCTTAATTTTTTTATCATATTTTCATTCCATATTTTTAATGTTTTCAAATCCTTTCTTATTGTTCCTTCTCCGGAACATGGAGCATCCAATAAGATCTTATCAAAATAAAAGTTTCTTTCTTTTAATCTGAACGCTAAACCTGAGGCATTTGCTTTTGTAACAATAATATTCATGCAACCACATCTCTGCAAGTTGGTTGTTAACGCCTTAATCCTGTCTATTTTTATATCATTTGCAACAATCAAACCTTTATTTTTCATCAAAGCTGACACTTCGGTTGTCTTTGAACCTGGAGCAGCACAACAGTCAAAAATTATTTCATCTTCTTTTGGATTTAATAAAAGTGGTGGTAGCATCGAACTCAGTTCCTGGACATAATAATATCCCAATTGATGCTCTTTGCAGTTT
The DNA here is from genome assembly GCA_002763115.1 of Candidatus Pacearchaeota archaeon CG10_big_fil_rev_8_21_14_0_10_31_59. Lineage (GTDB taxonomy): Archaea > Nanobdellota > Nanobdellia > Pacearchaeales > CG1-02-31-27 > CG1-02-31-27. The sequence goes on along the minus strand of PFCW01000006.1, from coordinate 2,566 downwards.
CCCAATTCTCCCGGAGAAAGTCTGCTCTCAATTTTTATTGCCTCCAGAAAACTTTTCAAAGGCTGTTCAAATTTCCAATTCTTTTCTCTTAATATTTTTTTTAATTCTTCAACAGAAATTTTTAATGTATTAACCCTGATAAAAGTCTTCAAAGGCCTGAAACAATAATCAAAATAAATCTCAGATTCATCTTTCAATAAATCATTAATTCTTTCTTTATACGATTGTTTTATCTCAATTTTTTCATGGGACATATAAATACAGGTTTTCTAAAAGTTTTAAATCTTACCCATAGTTAGCTTTTTATAGTTAAAATTCGTAATTTTTCCAACTAAAAGGAAAGGAGGTGAAAATGTTTTGTGGAAAACTTTGCGATTGGCATTGCAATCCAGCTAACGCAATTTTGCATTTGATAGCTTTTATATTGCTGGTATTTGGTTTGTGGTTCCGTAATTGGTGGATAATTCTTGGAGCAATAGTTTTGGCATTCATAGGGCATTTGATACAAATTTTGACAAAGAAACATCCGCTAGTAAACAAGCCTATGATGAGACAGATTCCAAGACCAGTCGCTAAACCAGTCAAGAAGAAAAGGAGATAACTTTTAGTTAATTTTTTAAACTTTTCTTTTCTTTATTCTTTATGAAAAAAGGAGTAATCATAACAATTGTTCTTATTGTAGTGGTTCTTGTAATAATTTTAGCAATAAGATTATTCAGCAATGAAGATGATTGGATTTGCGACAATAGACAATGGGTAAAACACGGAAATCCGAAAGATCCTATGCCTACAAAGCCATGCGGTGGTCTTATAGGCGGACAAAGAGATGAACACGGTTGTTTGACACCTGCTGGTTATTCTTGGAATGCAACAGAACAGGAATGTGTAAAAGAATGGGAGAAAGGAGAACAAAGATACCAAGTAACGAACTTTGAGACATGTAAGGATGCAGGTTATCCGATAATGGAAAGCTATCCACAACAATGTGCAACACCTTCGGGAAGAACATTTACAGAAATTCCTGAAGAGCAGAAATGTGAAGCAGATGCAGATTGCATTCCTTTACCAAGTGAATGTCATCCTCTAAGTTGTATAAACAAAAAATTTGAAAGCAACTACAAAAAGCCGGAAGCTTGCACTATGATGTTCAGTGAAAATGCGGCATACAAACCAGAGGATTGCGCTTGCGAAGAAGGTGCATGTGTAAATAAGAACAAATGTATAAACAATGTATGTGTAGAAGTCGAAAGTTAAATAAATTTTTTCTTTTATTTTGTATTATAAATTTCAGTATTAGGTTCTCAATATATTTTATATAAACCAGAAAAAAATATTCAGGAAGAATCCAGATTAGAATTAAAACTTGACCAAATGCCTGTATATGATACAACCATAAATGGACAAAGTTATGTTTTAGACACTTCTAAAGTTTATAAAAATAAACATTATCCTTGTGATCCTTTTAATGAATGTCCTTGGTTGGATGAATATAAGTGAAGTTGAAAAATTGTTTTTTAGAATACAAATCTATTTAAGAATTAAATAATATATAATTCTAATGAAAAAAATTGACAAATTATTTAAAGAGTTTCCAGAATGGAAGATAATTGGGGAGTGGGTTAGAAATATAGTTTTTTCAAAGAAAAGACATTCTGTAAAGAATATTTATAAAAGATATACTCAAAGAAAACCAAAATATTTTAATGAAGCCATAGACATAATAAACAAAAAAGATTCCGATTGAACCAAAACTTGGTGGGCTTGTCATTATATTGAACATTATTATGGGGGAACTGCTCTTTTAGAATATTTAAACAGATGTTTTTCAAGATTAAAAGGATTCAGTGGATTTGGTAAGCTGTTATCACATCTAAAAAATCCAGATCAATTTTGGGCTACTATTTCGGAAATAGAATTTAATGCCTATTTCTCAAAAAGATACCCTTTAGTTTTAGAGCCGAAAATTTATTATGCTAAAAATAAATTTAAGGATTTAGATGCTAAAATAAAAGTCACTAGAAGGGATATTTATTTTGAAATTTTTACTCCATGGATAACTAAAAAATTAGGATACAATAAGGTTATTACTTTAGAGAATAGATCAAAGAACAAATTTTTAGATAAGCTGGACAAACAAATAAAATTCCTAAAGGATAAAATAAAAGATCCGATAGTTCTAGTAGTAAATTGTTCTTATTCAGACATAGATGAGTTAGATATTGAAAATTCAGTATTGGGTCAACATCAGATAACGATTGTAACTGATAAAAAAACTAGGGAGGTTGTTGATACTTTTGAATCAAGGAAAAATAATTCTTTAGTTGATGATAATCTATATGCTTCAATGATAAGTGCAATTATAGTTTATAAAAGATTTATCAGGCCTTGGGGTATTGAATTTAAAAAAGAAATAATTTTAAATAAAAAAACAGATTTTCCTTTAGATACAAAAGAGTATAAAGCACTTATGCGATTTGATTTGAGAAAGATATAAATTTCCAACTTTGAATAAATAAATTTAAATAATACAAAAAATTTAATTTAAAATGAAAAATAAGACTATTTT
>PFCW01000016.1:1527-5736 GCA_002763115.1 Candidatus Pacearchaeota archaeon CG10_big_fil_rev_8_21_14_0_10_31_59 | reverse complement strand
TTAATCCTTTCAACTTGCTGAAAGTTGATTCCAATTCTTTTTCTGTTTTAGAACGGGGAGTTCTTGGTGCAACTTTCTTTGTCATGGTTGTTGTTTTTGATTGTTGCATCATTGGTGGTTTTGGCTGGAATGTCATTGGTGGCCTGAACAATGGATTTGGTTGCTGTGTTGTTGGTCTTATCGGTGGAAACAAAGGTCTGTTTATTGGAGGTCTTGATGTTGGTGGAAAACCTGGTTTGATTTCTTCTTTCCTTGGCTTTCCTTTGCCACCTTTTTTCATTACGACGAAATAATAGTAGACCAGACCTGCAATTATTACTACAAACACTATTATTAATATCCATAACCATGTTGTTGATTTTGCTTTTACACATTCATTGTTTGAACATTTGTATCCTTTTTCACAATCTGAGTTTGTATTACATTCTATCTGTGTCGCTGTTCCGCATGCTGAACAACATTGTTTGCCGTCTAAACAAGTATCATCAAATTCCGAGTAATATGTTCCATCACATTCATCACAACAATAACCAACATCACTGCATATACCACAATCTTCATAACAATTTCCATAATCACAGGTTGAATCTAATTCTGTGAAATGTTCACTTCCTGTTGCCCCGACTGCACAGCATTTATGCCCGGCACCTTCACAGGTAGTTTCTCCAGCGCCAGCACAATCTGTTGTATCATAACAATCATAATCTGAACAATCAACATCTCCATCACCATCATTATCGAAACCATCGCTACATTTTGTTTCTGTGTAATATTCACATAATCCAAAAATATCATTATAATCCTTGACTTGGTAACCTTCACATGCCTGTTCCAGACAATCATAAATTGTTTCACAAGGAGCACAGCATACACCATAAGTTGAGCAGTCATAAGTCATTTGTATTTCTCCAGGCAAGCAAGCTACATCTCTGCATATATAATTATAGACAGTTTCACATTCTGTATTTCCAGCATTTCCTCCACCGCCTCCAGCTCCTCCTCCTGATGAATGACAGCATACTTCATCCTCAGGACAGGAATAAGCCACCTGTGTTTCTGTATATTCATCACATTCGTCTCTGCAAACAAAATCATCTCCTTGCTCTTCACATTCATTTGGCCTTGTTCCAGACGAAAAACAGCAAATATAATCTGTTCCATAACTTAATTCACAAGCACTGTTTAATGATGCATAACCATCTTCCTGACCAGACGGACATAACGGGTTTGAAGCAGAACCTAAATTTAATCTGCATGTTCCGCCACTTCTTTCACATGAATTTAAATTTATACAACAATAATTTCCTAAACCAGCGTCAATACAACTTTGTCTTAGCTCACTATATATATCCTGTTGTGTATTTGAGTCACAAGTAGTTTCTTGGCAAACACCACCTGCTTGTTCGCATGCTGTCCTTGGTCTACAACATATTTCATTAGCTTCACATGCCAAGTTTACTGTTAAATAATTTGTTGGACATGCTGAAACATAACAATTATAGCCGGCTTCTTCACAATCAGTATCGTCTATCCATTCTCTTGTGCTGAAACAAGCCCATAATAAAAAGTTAGTATCTCTGAATCTCGCATTTACTGTTGAACCCTGCGCCCAATAACCATCAGCTGCCTGGACATCCGGTCTTACTAAATATCTTTTTGCATTTGTTATTGATTCAGCAGCGTCAGGATATGATGAGAAAACACCATTGGCACCTAAAGCCATACATGACAATGCAGTATCATAATATTTTCCGTAAGCGCTGTTTTCAGCTACCCAGAATCCTCCAGCAGTTCCTCCATACTGTCCAGATAAAACAGCTGGACTTTGTGAATTTACCAACGCTGAACCGAAATAATTTATTTCTGAAATTGCATATAAGAATGATAATGGCAAATATTTTTCGTTGTCATCTTTGTAAGCAACCAAATAAGGCAATAATTTTCTTAATTGCGGTTCACCTGCAAAACCTTGTTGTTCTAAAACAGCTCCAACCCATCCTGTTGTTTCGTAATCACATGTTTTATCATTAGCTGTTTTTGGGAAACATTTTGCCGATATAGGTAACAATTGAATATTTCCTGCAGATTCTTGTGAAGCTACAGAATTGTATAAATAATAAATCCTGTCATCAGGGTCTTTTTTGTAGAAGATTGTTGCAACATAATTTCCTAAATCTTCTGCTTGGCATGATACTATATAATATATATTATAACAAGTTGCATCATTTTTAATTTTCAACCAGTAAGAATCTCTGTTTGGATCTAGATTAATATCCCCCCTGTTTTCAAAACAAGCTGAAGTTGTTGGGTTTGTTAATACCAATGTTTTGTCATCATTCATCGTTACTGTATCAATATGGTCGCCACCGACAGCATCGGATGTTTTGTATGAAATTGTGCATGTCATTGCTTTATTGCTGTCCAATTCCAAATACCAAAATAAGTCAGATGTAATATCCAAATTATGTCTTGCCAACCAATCCTGTATCAAATCAATTTCAGTAGGATTATAATTTATTTCTTCCAAAGCTAATTTTGCCATTGCTGTTGAAAGAAGATAACAATTATTTTCAGATGCCGGAGCCAAATTTCTGTCGGGGTCTCCCCAACATCTTTCACCGTTAGCTAATCTTAATGATTTTGCAATCAATGATGTTCTTCCCGGAGCTCTATAGTTAGGATCATAACCCAAAGCCAGCAAAGCAAAAGAATGTTCTCTTACTGTCAAAGCATTCCATCCTCGGGATGTAACTTCTTTTATCGCCCAATTATAAGCTTTATCAACTTCTTCAGTCTGGGCATAAACTGTAGAAATAAGAATTATCGTCATTACAGCGAATAAAACAACTAAGCACACTCTTTTTTTCATATTAAACATATTATTTTATAGTAAATAGGTATTTAAATTATTTTCGTTTGTAAATAATCTATATCTCTAGATCTCTAGAGGATTTTTTGATTTAAATGTTTTTTCTTTTTCTTCCTCTTTTACTATTATATTCTCTTGCTTCATTAATTCTGATTTGTCTTAAAACATAATTCACAGGATTTTTTATATTGCGACAGCTATCATTTTCACAAACACCCAGATCTTTGTAATAAGAATCATTGTCGCAGTTTGGTGGAAGGATTCTTTTTTGTTTTTTGAACCAGTCTAATTGCGCTTTGATATAACCTTCTTTTAATGGTCTGTAATTTTTCAAATTCCATTCAAAAATTCTTTTTTCAATAATGTTCTCGTCCATATGCAAGCTCCTGAAAAAAGTTATCAGAACAAACAAAGCCCTTTTTCTCCCGTCTTTTTTAATACCCTCTAAAATATTTCTAATGCATTTGGGAAACAAGTCATCAGTTATATTTTCAATTTTTATCTGTTCAAACTTGGATTCTATTTTTTCCTTTTCTTTCTCTTCGGATTTTCTTCTTGCCTTCCAATCCAGTGCCTGCGTCAATAACTCGCGGGCTTCATCTTTTTCAGGCTCGGGCAAAAATACGCGGGGAAAAACTCTCGAAGGTTTTGCCCATCCGATATGGAATTCTTTTATTTGTTCTGGCTTGATAACGACGCTCGCTAATTTTGTCTTTTCATGCAAAGAATAAGGCATTCTGAATAAATGTCTTGATGAAATTAAAATTGTGTCTATAGAAACAATTGTAAATGGGTCGAATTGTCCGTCAACAATAAATTCTTCCTCGGGTTTTTTTAAGCTTGTTGCTATTTCGCTTAATGAATTTAAAGATAAAATTCTTTCTGATAGTGGTTTCTTAATCATCTCTTTCAGATAAGAAGCAATCAACCTTGGTCCTTCGGGGAAGAAATCTTTAATGTTTAAACTCTGAATTTTTTTCGGGAATGCTTTGAATGACAAACCGACATGAAAACCCGTTCCTCCGGAAAACTTGACACCCATATTTTTTATGTTGTGGAATTTCAACGCTTCAACTAATAATTCTGCAGCAATTTTATTATATTCTAAATATTTTGAATCAATATCAATTATTAAATCCCAGCCAATTCTTAACTTGTCCAGTTCCTCTTTTGACATTTCTGTTTTCAATTCGAGAGGTTCAGACCAGATTTCTTCAGACATATGGAAGGATGTAACGCCTTTTTCAGCCAAAGAATAAATATCATTTTCATATTGCAATATGTCTGGTCTTTTGCCGAAAGTTTCAACATAACGGAAAGCTATTTCCCTGTTTTTTGCC
>PFCW01000016.1:0-1511 GCA_002763115.1 Candidatus Pacearchaeota archaeon CG10_big_fil_rev_8_21_14_0_10_31_59 | reverse complement strand
TCCCTGATTTCCATAGCTCTTTCATCTTTTACAAATTTAAATAGTTTGTTGGAATAGAAAAGCTAAGTAAATACCTATTTTATAGTGGTTACAAAAGAAAGCTTTATAAAGTTCAGGATATTAGCTTTTTGCATGAAAGCTTTAAGTTTAATATTTAGTTTGCTTAGTGCAATTTCACCCACCCATTCTAATAGTTTGGATAATAGAATTCAAACTGCTATTTACGAACCAGTAAAGGCACAAATTGTTGCAAGGGAATCAAGGGAACTTTATGCAACTGAGAAGAATAGAGATTTGATATATGGTCTTCAGGGAATAGAAATGTATCCTTTGGTTCAGATAAGAAATACAGAAACTAACGACACTTTTTATGCTTCCACAACAGACAAAATTACATTAAACAATGTTCCAATCGATGTTGCATCTTTGGACACAATTTTTCCAGAATATCAAACAATTTGGAGTCAGGTTGAATCTACAGAACCCTCTTATAAAAATATAGACTATTCCTCGGGATTTGCTCCCATGGAATATACCAAAATTCCTTTTGCAGTAGGAAGATTCACAAGACCGCTAATTAAAAGTTCTTTGTATAATTTTCTTCCAGATGAATTTACCATGTGGACCTCCGGAGATACTATATTTTATTCCGAATTATCTCCAGAAGATTCTTTGATTAGAGAATATATAAAAAATAAATACGCAGGGTTGGGAACAATGCATTTTTCCTTGGATTTTATTGTTGATGGAGATACAATCAGTTCTTCAGGAGCCGAGTCAACAAATAAATTTGGAATAAAAGATGATGTATTTAGAGTAAGTGTAAGACCAGAATACAATTCAGTTTCAAGCTGGTTTTTATCTTTTATGAATTTACCATTTAATTATGGAAGCAGAGGTTTAAATGACCAGGGACCAGCTTTTACACATCAAACAGAACATCGTATTTGTGCAGATTGTGCAGATTTGGTTGTTTTTGCATACAGAAAATATTTTGAAACAGCTGAGATAGAAAAAGATTTACCATATACAGCAGCAACTATGATGATTTCATATGGTGAAATAAATTATTTGGCTGATAGCATGACTATAAGAGATGACGGAGTTATATCATATAATGGGGAGCCAATTCCTTTTGTATCATCCAAAGGTGAAAAAGGGGTAATGTCTGGGGATGTAATATTATGGGGATATTCAACAGAAACTAAAATGTGTCCTCATACGGGAATTATTTTGGAAGATGCTCCAACAATAAAATATAAAACAGTTTATGAAGACAAGTTTAGCATACCGAATCTTTTCAATTATCTAACTAATCCTATACATTATCCTTCGGTCGGAGAATATAAACTTGTTCCGATATTGGGAGAGCCAAACGGAATTTTGGATATGAATGATTTATGCTCTCATACATGTTTTGATGTAACAAAAATTGAACCAATAAAAGATTTAACTGTTGACTTTTCTATAATGAGATTTTAATAAAATTTATTAATATAGACTATTTTTAT
>PFCW01000008.1:5111-5367 GCA_002763115.1 Candidatus Pacearchaeota archaeon CG10_big_fil_rev_8_21_14_0_10_31_59 | reverse complement strand
ATTAAATTCAGTTATAACAACAAAGAATATTTCTGGGAACAACAAACATCTTCAATAAAAAGCCAGACACAAACAACACAGGTTTATTCTAGCTCAACAATCCAGCAACCCCATCAAACATTGCCACAACAATCACAACAACCTCAACAAAATCAACAATCCGATTCATCACGATCAAATATAGTTGGAGGGTTGAGAAGCAAAAAACTTTTAGATAGGAAAAGAGAGATAGAAGATACATTAGCAAATTACAGAG
>PFCW01000008.1:506-4966 GCA_002763115.1 Candidatus Pacearchaeota archaeon CG10_big_fil_rev_8_21_14_0_10_31_59 | reverse complement strand
CTTATATAGGACAAATGAAACATACTAATCCTAATGATATGTTCTCTCCTGTAACTTTAGATTTATTTGATGGTTCAGTAAAAATATTTTATTTGTTATCACAATCAAGAACAAGTGGTAAGATAATATGTCGAGGTGTTACAAATACAAATACAGATTTGGAAGTCAGCAGAAGACCATTAAATGAAGCATATAATTTAGGTCTAGCTGTTGGTTATTCATCACCAATATAATCTTTTATATATGCTGATATGCTATCCAAGTCCCTGTCATCAAAAATTAAATGTTTTGGTTCTTTTGTTCGAGGGTCAAAAAGGAGATACATATTATGATTTTGCCCCATATACAAAAGGAAATAATCTATATCATATTGTTTATATTCTGAATCTATGTCTGGGTTTGTTGTTGAAAACGGAATTCCAAAGCATATTTCTGTATATTCTCTTATCTCCTTTTCGCATGTGAGGAAATTTACTGGCACACTATAATAATAAGTTGAATCATTTATTCTTAATCCAAAATGTTTAAAATCAATGTCAAATGATATTGCTGTCGAGGTGTCAACATTGGAAATAAAATTTCTCAAATCGGGAGAATAATTTGGAATATTCGGTTGTTCAGAGCTAGTTTCTGATACTGAATATATTTCTTGAGAAGGAATAATTTCATTTCTTAACGGAGAGCATCCTAGTGCAAACGTTCCCAAAACCAAAACTGCCAATGACTTTAGTGATGTCATATTTACCGAAACAGCTAATGCAAGCAACTATTTAAAGCTTTGCTCCTGTAACTACTGTAGAATACTAAATAAAATTAAATCAAATATAATTAAAAATCAATCATTTTTACTCAAAATCCTCCTAAAAAATAAAATTGTGGAAAATATATGAGCAGCTCATAATAATAAACTTTATAAATTATGGAATTGTTAATTTTATTATGTTATGTAATCAGAAAAGAGGTCAGATAGCATTATTTATCATTATAGCGATATTAATTGTGGTTGCTGTCGCATTAGTTTTTATTTTCAAGCCAAAGTTTCTGGGTTTTGGATTAGGTGATGCGAGGGTTAGATTAGAAGGACAAATAGAACCAATAAAAACAGCTGTTTCAGAATGCAGCGAAGAAGTTGCAATGAATGCTGTAAAAGTTTTAGGATTAAATTCAGGATATTATTCAGCTTCTTATTTAGACAAAATTGAATATGGAGGATTTTCAATTCCTGTTGTTTTGAAAAAAGAAAATTCCGTGAGAATAAATTATCTTCCGTCGTTGACTGATATTGAACAGAATTTTGTTGTTTACATGGAAAATCAGGGATTTGATGAATTAGATACTTGTTTGAATGATTTCAGCTTCGCAAAAAGAGTTGTGAATGTAAATCCAAATAAAGAGAATAGAAAAATTGCTTTCGAAATAAGAGAAAATTCTTTGGTTATTATCTATGACTGGAATATCATAATCAGCGCAACTGTTGACGGAAAAGAACTGCCTATCAATGTAAAGCCAAGAAGCACAACAATAAACGGAATTCCATTTCACCAGATGTATAAGTTTGCTTCCGAAGCTGTAAACACAGAAGCCCAACAAATAAGATTTGAAGGGCTGGTATTCGATAATTATTTAAGGAACTTCGGATTTGGATTAAGAGATGTTGACATTACAAAACAGAATTATCCAACATCTGAACAGACAGTATATATATTAAAGAGCAAAACTGAAAATCCAATTTATTTTAATTTCGCTATTAATCATGAATAAAGAAAAATGAAAAAAGAGGCAAAAAAAATAAGTGCATTATTTTTGTCAGTAATGATAATTATGATGACTGTAGCTGTTGCGATGTTATATTCTCCGACAGTTCAGGCAGTTCCGCAGGTTTATGAAGGACAGGGATGTTGTATTGAAACAAATACAAATTACAATGATGATTTGAACAATAATGAATTGCCAAAATATTGTGTCACGATGAGCGATACAGATGCAATTGGAAATAATAAATGTGCTGAAGGAAAATTTATCAAGGGTGCAAGTTGCGGGGATTTTTCGAGAGTTCCCGAATGTAAAATTGGAACTTGTCTTCCAGCAAAAGGACCTTGCCAGGCAAATGTTCCTCAGGCAAAATGTCTAAGTGATGATGCACCAAAAGCAGAAGCTGGAAAAGATATCACTGAAATTATAGATGAAAATGGAATTCTTTTATCTGAAGATTACGGTTTGTTAAGAGTTCCGGGAATATGGAAAGCTGCTGATTTGAAAGATGTAGTAATTAATAATATGAATGTTTGTGAAGTCGGTTGTTGTTCAGTTGCAGGAAAACCTTGTCAGGTTGTTACATTAAAAGAATGTATTGAATTTGTCGACCCAGGATTTTTCAGAGGTCGTCCTTCAGGTGCTAAATATAAAGTTGAAGGTTATGAATTCACACCCGGATTGACTTCGGGAGAATGCGGAAATATTTGTGCCAAGGAAGATTGGGGAACCTGCGTCAAGGGCGGAGGTGAATGTTACACATTAAGAAGAAGCGACTGCAAGGTTTTGGAAGGAGACCAGTTTTTCCAGAATAAATTACCAAGCGAATTAAAAATATGTTCTGTTGAACCAAATGTAAAAGTTTCCTGTGGTGGAGTTGGAAATGATATTAATGGAAGGTCTGGAGATGAAGACAAAATTGTCTGGGTGGACAGCCAAAATAATCAGGAAGAAATGATTTATGATTGCAGTTGGGCAAACGCAATTTGTGAAATTTGTAATACAGAAGAATGTAAAATGGGTTTTGATAAAATAGGAAGTGATGAAAAAAAACTTTTTGATGAATTCAAAAAACTTCCTTCTCCAAATTTAAAATTCGATGAAGCAAAAGGTGTTGTCAAGACAGGAATGCCTTATTGTAAACCAACAAAATGTGAATTTACGATAGGACCAACTCAAAGGTATAATAACGACGCAAAAACAAAAATACAGGAAGCAAATACAGATAATTATAATAATATAAATTTATTAACAGGAACATCAAGATGTTATAATTTATTCTGGGATTTCAACACTGTAACAAATAAGAATAAAGGATGGAATTATATAGTATGGGGTTTAGCAGGGGGTGTAGGTGGCTATTTAATAGGCGCAGGTTTATCTGCTTTATTTAGTGTTAAATACAGCAATGGAGGAAAAATTACATCAACATTTTTAGGTGCTATACTCACATCAGCAATTGCTGGTGCCGCAAAACCCGCAGATGTTGAATACAGAGAAGACAATCCAGACTGGTTTAGTGAATCAACATACGGTAAAACAACAGGATTGCAGTCGGAAATTTTGCATTGCAATTACGGAGATGTTATTGTAGAAGGTTTGGGAACAGATAGAAATTATATTTGTGAAGACCATAAAGATGGCGAAGATAAATTTACTTACAATACTGTTTCAATTAAAAACAACTGGGAAAATTGCAGGGACTGTGGTTATGGAAGAGCCGGAACTGTAGGAAATGTTGTAAATTATTTTGGAGATGCATTCTTGATTACATGGCCAGCAGGAGGAATTTATGATTATATATTGCAAGGATTTCCAAAAAATCCTTATTGTACAAAGGAAGAATGTTATGCATTAGGAGATTGTGAATTCAATATTGATTTCCCATCAATATTAGGAGAAGGTGAAAAAGAAAATATCAAGGCAAAAAAAGATATTACAGGACAGCCAAATATAGGTTCTTGTGATCCTGTTTATACACCAGGAACACAGGCAAACAGCGAAACATTATCACAGGAAGAAATTGATGCTATATTGGAAAACAAAACAGCAAATATCAAGAATGAAGCAAGAAAAGAAAGAGTCATGGAAAGAGAATTGAAAGCTTTGAGAGAAGCGCAAAAAGATGAATATTCAAAACAATGCGGAAAGGGAGGAGATAACACTTGGAATTTATGTGATGTTGAAGAGTGCAATGCTTTAGGGGACAATGATTTTGTTCCTGCATCATTCTTATCAAAGGTAGGAATAGGAACAGTTGCAGGTGTCGGAGCTGCATACGCGGAGAGAGTTTCATTAATTCCAATTGAATGTTTGACAATTCCAATTATTAACAAAGTTGTAACTATAGGTGAAAGTGAAACATACAGCACTGTCGGAAAATGCTTTGAGGTAAGAGGCAATCAGTATATTCCATTATTTTGGATTATTAATACAGTAAATAATGCAGAAGTTGACTGGAAAAATGTATTAACACAAGTTGGAAATGTTGCCGGAGGAGCAGGAATAGGTGTAGCAGGAACAGGAACAGCTTCAGGATTAATATCTTTATTAGGATTAATAACAACTTTAGCAATTCCAAAATCACAATAAACTAAACTTCATTAACCCAAGAAATTGGAAATTTCTGGGCCCAGAAAAACTAAAAGTTTTTCTTGGGAAAGAAGTTTAATCAAGAAATCAACAAAAAAAGAAAAAAATAAAAACAA
>PFCW01000008.1:0-488 GCA_002763115.1 Candidatus Pacearchaeota archaeon CG10_big_fil_rev_8_21_14_0_10_31_59 | reverse complement strand
ACAAAAAGATGGTAAACAAAAAATTAATTTTTGGAATAATATTAATAGTCATGCTTGCAATGATTTTTGCAAGTTTTGGTGTTTTAGCATCTACCAGAGAAAGCGATTGTAGCCAAAAAGTTTGTGCTGCGAATTATAAATTAATAAATAATGCTGGTAACAAAGTAAAGAGTTCTAATTCAATGTTATACAGTGAATGCAAAAAAACTGAAACCAATAGAAAATTTTATTATTATTCTACTCCCGGAGAAGGAGGAGCAGGTCCTTCAGCTTGGGTGGAATTAACAGTTAAACCAAGAGATGAAACCTCAAAAAAAGGTTGTTGCTGTGAAAAAGAAGAATTGAAATGTACGCAAGCAGATTGTGGCGGAGGTCAATTAATTACCAAAACACCGGCTGAAGATGTTGAAGAAGGGATTAAACAATTATATCAAAATGGATTGGTAAAAGATAAAGAGTGTCTAAGTCCAAATGAATTTAAATTCAAA
>PFCW01000004.1:7448-8214 GCA_002763115.1 Candidatus Pacearchaeota archaeon CG10_big_fil_rev_8_21_14_0_10_31_59 | reverse complement strand
TAGATGAAAATTGTGTTTGTATTTGCGGAAATGATGTTTGTGAATCAAGATATTCTGACCCATTAGACCCTGGAAGCGGTTATGGAGAAATAATTATTCAACCTGGAAGTTCAGGTTCAGCTGGAAGTTCAGGTTCAGGTTCATCTGGACAACAAGGACAAGGTTATGATTGTGATGAGACATGCAAGTCATGCGAAGAAGATTGTGGAGCATGTCAATGTTCATGCGGAGATGGTTATTGCAATAGAGATAAAGGATGTGAAGAAACTTCTTGTAACCCCGAGGACAATAATGAAGGGAAAAACTGCTGTAATTCAGATTGTGTTGGTGAACTTCCAACAACAGTTGTAACACCCGGAGGTGTTGTTAATCTTATGGGAGTTAGTCCGGGTTTAGGAAAAAGTTATGGTGATAATGAATATTCACAATATATGGGAATATCTGGAAGGGGAATGCCTTCTTTGCCAAATACAAAATATAATTATATAACTGCATTATCTAATATTATTAATGTTAAATCATTTGCTAAGGGAGAAATTCCAACTGTTTTTGAATTTTTAGCTTCCAAACCTAATGGTTTCACTTTTGACGGACAGAACATTATAAATATTAATACAGGAGAAAGAATTGCCGTCAGAAATTTGAATGAGCAAATTCCAAGAGAATTGCAGGCAAGTGCTACAGAAGTTATATTAAATAATTATTTAACAACAGGTTCTATCCAAGGAATTCAACCAACTGAACGTTTGATAGGTGTTGAAAGTCC
>PFCW01000004.1:2725-7438 GCA_002763115.1 Candidatus Pacearchaeota archaeon CG10_big_fil_rev_8_21_14_0_10_31_59 | reverse complement strand
CTTAATAATGAAGTTGTTTCATTAGGTGATGTTGAAAGCAGTGTTGATATTACTACTACAGGTTATACTTATACACTTAATGGTCAGGAGATTACTGTTGCAACTCTTGCAGAAATTCCTTCGGAGTATAGAGAGGAAGTTGCAGCAGTTATATCAGTAGTTGCTGAAATCAGAACAGAAACACCTGAAGGAACAACTGTTGTTACAACTACAGAAACAACAGGAACTACTGAAACAACACCAACAACTACAACAACCACAACAGAAACAACTGGAGGAGAAACTACTGGAGGAACAGAAGGAACAGAAGGGGGAACAACTACTGGTGATACTGGCGGTACAACAACAGGCGGAGATACTGGAGGAGGCGACAGAGGAGGAGATACCGGAGCACCAACAGCATCTATAATCAAAGGAACTTATAGAGAAGTTACTTCCTTTAAAGAAACATATAAATTAGGAAGACAAATTGTTACAGAGGACTTGACTGCAAATAAAAAACTTTACACAACAACACAGACATATATGAAACCAACAATTATTTATGTTTATCCTCAGCTTGTTCCAATGCTTGATATAAACAAAGTTCCAAAATATACAAAAACTTCAAGAAGCGAATATCTTCCAGATTATTATATAAATTTATATGCTGATAAAAACAAGAACAGCATTTTATCTGCAACCGGCTATGCAGGAGAATCAACAGGAGAAAACGGAAAGGAAACACATGTTATACCAATTGATTTATCTTTGCTAGGAATAAATCTTGAACAAGATGGTGTCTATAAAATGAAGGTGTCTTTAATATTCGGAAATGATGTTATAGATGTCCAGGAAAAAAGCATAAGAGTTGGAGACAGTCCAAAGAAAATAGGATTGAAGGCATGTTCGCCAAACTGGATATGCGGTGATTATGACGTATGCACTCCAGAATATAATTTCAAAGGTTTGTCATCTGCAGATGAAATTCATTACATGATTGGAGTTCAAAGACAGTATTGCTATGATTCAGCAGGATGCACAGCTGACGAAAAAGTAAATGAAAGAGAATGTATTGTCAAGATGAATATAGAAACAAATGTTATTGAAGCAGAGGGAAGAGCTTATATTGAAGTTTATGATGCCGACGATAATTTATTAAAAGTCAAGATGGCTGTTCCTGGCATAGGCAATAATGTAGTTTCTCTTGATTTAACACCTGTCGGAAGAATTTCTCAATTCCAGAAATAAATAAACTTTATTTGTAATTAATTCTAATAAAAACGAAAGTTTTAAATACTATAGATTATTATATATTCACTATGGTAACAACAATACAAATAAGCGAAGATTTACTTGAAAGATTAAAAATAATGAAAATGCATGAAAAAGAAAGTTATGAAGACATTCTCTGGGGTTTATTAGAGGACTCTATGGAATTATCCGAAGAAACAAGAGAATCTATAAAAGAGTATGAAAAAGCAGTTAAGAAAGGAGAAAGAAACAAATTTAAAAAGTTTGAAGATATAAAAAAGGAGTTAAAATAAATGTATGAGATTATATTTTTTGAAAGAGCAGAAAAGCAGTTTAAAAAACTCCCTTTTGAAATTCGAGAAAGAATCTCTAATGTATTAGAAAGGATTAAAATCAGACCACTTCAATTTGATGCTATAAAAAAATTAGTGAACAGTCCTTATTACAGATTAAGAGTTGGAGATTACAGAATAATATTGGACATTCAACAGAATAAACTGATTGTTTTTGTAATTGAGCTGGGGCACAGGAAAAATATTTACAAGTGATTAATTCCAAAATTATTTATACAAAACACATTTGTCTGTTTCTATCTTTCCACTGCAACTTCCACTACAGTTAAATCTTGAATAATAAACTCCTGAAGGTAAATTATCTAAAGAAACATAACCTGTTCCCTCAACAGTTCTGGATAAAACTCTCTCACCGTTTATAGCATAAACATTTACAACTCCTTGAGCATTATAATATCTCAAGCTTCTTGAGGTTAAATCATAATTTATGTAATCATAAACAGGAATTGTTGGTTGTTCTGTTATAGCATCTAGTCTCATTGCTTTGGCAGTGTTCATTCTTAAAACTGTTCCAACATCAACAGTTATTGTATCAGCTCCGTTAATTATTGCATCCCAGGTTTGCTGATTTGTATATTCAGGATGTTGCTGTCTTATTAATGCAGCTTCACCTGCGATGAAAGCACAAGCAGCTGATGTTCCACTAATGTCTTCATAAGTTCCATCATTTGCTGTTGTTTTAATTAAAACACCAGGCGCAAAAATATCAACATCACTTCCATAATTTGATATAACAAATCTTTTATCATTTTTCCATGTAGCACCGACAGACATTACATAAGGATGGGCTGCAGGATAAACTGATCCTTCCTTACCATCATTTCCAGAACCACCAACCATAAAAACGTCTTTAGACCAAGCATAATTTAGTGCGCTATCTAAAATTGGACTTAAACCAGAAAAAGCTATACTCATACTAACCAAATCAACATTATTGTCTGCAGCATAAATTAAGGCAGAGGCTGTTTTAAGATGACTTGATAGTATTTCTCCACATTTGAATATCCATAGATCACAATTAGGGGAAACACCAACCCCACCTAAACTATTATTATAAATCATGCCAACTATCCCAGACATCTTAGTTCCATGTGCTCTTGGGTCTAAATTTTCAACATTAGTATTATCGTCCCAAAAATTATAACTTTTTGAAGCATTATAAGTCAAATCTTCGTGGTCTGTATCAATACCATTATCGTTTATTCCAACTTTTACTCCATTCCCAGTAAAACCAGAAGCCCATGCTTTATTTGTTTCTGTCTTAAAAATTCCCCATTGCTCGCTTAATAATGGGTCATTTGGGTCTGGTGTTTGTATAGAACAACTTGTTCCAATAATATCAGCTTCAACATATTGAACACCTGGCAAACTTGCAATTGTTGTAAATGTAGAATCATCTCCTTGAGGAAGTTGAACAACATATCTGTCCCCAAATAAACTTCTTGCTTCATCAGACCATTCTAACTTTTCAGACAATAATGGTTCTATTTTAAGATTTCTTTCAGAAACAATTTGTTGTAAAGCAGGTAGATTATCAGTTTTTACAAGATACTGGTTATTAGGATTAGTATTTACAGGGCTCAAAGCACTTATTCCCAATAATATCCATTCTAATAATCCCATTTTAAAATTAAAATCTGATTATTTATAAACCTTTTGGTTTGTTGTAATTGAGTAGGGGGGAACAATTTTCAAGTAATAAAATTTAGCTATTTTAATTTTTTCTCTTTTCTTTCAAGTGCGTCTTTAAGACCATCTATCTCTTTCTTGTAATATTCATTCAATTCAATATCTCCTTCTTTCTCTGCTTCTTCTTTCTTTTTCTCATGTATTTCTATCTGCTTCTTTATTGAAATTATTGACTTTTTAATTTTTTTCTTATTCATCTTACCTCTTTTTCTATTAATCTTACCAATCTTAAAACAACTTCACTTTTAATTTTTATGTTTGTTTTTTTGTTATCTCGGTAATCTCGGTAACTTACATACAGTTCATGATAATTTGGAAGTTCTCTTTTTAAAAAAGTCATAAAATCCTCATTTGAATAAATCTTTTGTTTTATTATCGATTTAATAATAAAAATCCCTCTTAATCTTAACATTAATGAATAAATAACCTCCACAGGAACATCTTCTTCATTTTTAATCATTTCTTTATTAATTCCAATTATCTTTTTGGTCTCACTAAAAAACTTATTAAAACACTCTTTTTTTAATTTTATTTTTTTAAGTTCTTCTAAAACCAGAGGATTAATTATTGTTTTTGCTTCCAATATTCTAGGCATTATCATCACAGGATTTTTTTCTATTGCTTTTTTAAT
This sequence comes from Candidatus Pacearchaeota archaeon CG10_big_fil_rev_8_21_14_0_10_31_59, assembly GCA_002763115.1. Taxonomy (GTDB): domain Archaea; phylum Nanobdellota; class Nanobdellia; order Pacearchaeales; family CG1-02-31-27; genus CG1-02-31-27. Next base: position 3,532 of record PFCW01000004.1, on the reverse strand, counting down.
ATCATTCAAAGGGTATATTGATATATTGTATCTCCCAGAACTAAACTCTTTTTTTATCTTGTCAGAAATAACTAAAATGTCTATATCAGAATCTTCCTGCTGTTCATCTCTTGCATAACTGCCTACCAGGTAAATCCCGATGGTATCCTCTAAATAATCTTTTAGAATATCAAATATCTCTTTTTTAATTTCCATAGTTCTGTCTATCAAAATAACCTTTACTTGCTTGCCTTCTAACTCTCTTGAAAGCAGAACTCCGGCGCTATTCCCCCACTTTCTCACATTTGCTAAAATTACCTTTTCCATATGTTTAAACATTGTTTAAACTTTATAAATATTTCGGTTTGTGTTTGGACTACATGAATATATTATTTATAAGAAAGATTAACTCAAACTTAGTGAGAGATTTCCCAATGAAGAAATGACGTAGGAATACATACGCTTAATCATTATGTCCTGAATAGTTTCTTTTAAACTGCCTGAACAGAAATTTAATTTTTCGTGTGGCATCATTATCGACGTATATTCTATCGGAACAATACAAATCATTGTCTTGTCTTTTATAACCCGTGCAGTTTCCAAATCAATTTCCTGAGGATTTATCGCTTTTACTAACACATGGCAGTTTTTTCCGTCGAAACCCTGAATTTTGTAAAACCATCCTTCCTGCGTATAAGATGTTCTTTCACAACTCTGAAATCTTTCCTTGAAGCATCCTTCTGTTTTGCATTTCGGAGTATAGATTAACATAAAAAATAAAATTATCGCAGTGATTATAACAACAGCTCCGAGAACAGCCAAGATTAA
>PFCW01000004.1:322-2714 GCA_002763115.1 Candidatus Pacearchaeota archaeon CG10_big_fil_rev_8_21_14_0_10_31_59 | reverse complement strand
CTCCGAGAACAGCCAAGATTAATTTTGCATTTATCCTCTTTTTCAAACCCATAATTTATCAACGCAAAATAAGTTTTTAAATGTTTTCAAGAAATTTCATTGGTGAGTTAGCGGTTGGTAGATAAGTTTTTAAGTTAGTTAAATTTATAGTTTTATTATGAATGTTAAAGATATTGAAGCTCTTGAAAAGAGATATTTTGATGAAATAGCCTTTTTTGTAGATAAAAATATTCAATGGTTTCTTGAAAGACTAAAATCAAAGAACGAAATTAAGAAAGATTGGTTAAAGATTTTCAAAGCGACAAGCAGAGAGGCTTATGATAAAGCATCAGAATTAGATAAAGGAGCAGAAAGAGTAGTTTCTAATATGTTTGGTCAGTATAGAGTTTTTGCTGTTAATTCTTCTCCTATTGGTTCAGATTTAATGTTTGAAACTCCAGATGCTTTCATTCACCTTGAAGTAAAAACCGCTACTGACTCAAACCCAGCAGATTTCAAAGGTAAAATACAAATTGCACAAAATCAAACTACTTATGCGACCAGTCAAACAAAAAGAGGTAACCCTTACCCTTTTATTCCAAGTTTGCCGACAATTTATTCAAATAATAAAATCTGTCTAACTTATGTAATTCAAATAATACATAATAATGATGAAGATTTGCCTAAAATCATAGTTTTGTTTTCTATTCCCAATGGTTTGCTAAAATCTACTTATGGTAATTGTGTTAATTCTGGGAAACATGCACAAAAATTAAATCGCCTCAATTCACGAGGAGACATAAGATTTTTGTATAAAGATACCAAAAAATTTGAAAACCTAAAAGATAAACCAAACAGAATAAAAGTTATTTATCCACAGAATCCAGCAAGACAATTAATTAAAGATTTTTTGGGTTTAGAAGAATTATAGAACTTTAATCATCCCACATCTCTTTTCAATAATTTTTAAGAAATTTTTTTGTAATTCTATTCCTATAGATTTTCTATTAAGCTCTTTTGCTACTTTTAAGGTAGTTCCGCTCCCGACAAACGGGTCAAGAACAATACCACTTTTTGGACAGCATGATACTATTGCTCTTTTTGGTAGTTCCTCTGGAAATATTGCAAAATGTGCATCCTGTAATTTTCCTGTTGCAAAGTCCCAAACATCACCTGGATTTTTCCCTAATTCATGAGGTTTAACAGTTTGTAAAACATAGTGTTCTTCTATCATAATTTTGTCGTATTTGCCTTCTTTAATTCCTAAAATTTTTTTTAGTTTAAACCAATCTTCTGGTTTGGGCAAACATCTACCCCCCTTATCCGTTCTAAACCAATGTCCAGCCGTATCTTTATAGCCAAATAATTTATCTATTTCTTTTGTTGAAATCCCCCTTTTCTTTCTATATTCTTTAATAAATTTTATTATTTCAAGTTCTAAATTAGCGTCTATTTTGTTTTTTCTTTGGCGTGAATAAAATTCTCCAAATACAGATAATCTTGCACCTGGAGAAGCCCCAAGATTTATTTTATTCGTGCTCTTAAATTTACCACTATAATTATTCCCATTACCACTTATTTTGTCTTTTAATTTATCATATTCTTCAATAGACAATGTTAATGGTAAATCTGATTTGTGATTGCCATCACCATTAGTTTTATGTGCAATTCTAACAGAATCTAAATCAAAATAATAATCTGGTGTTAAATAATTCTCTGGATTTTTTACGAATAGAAATATTGGTTCATATACATTTGAAAATCTGTCTTTTATTGATGATGGCATTGGATTTGTTTTTCTCCATATCAAGACATTTCTTATTGCCCACCCTCTTTTCTGCATTTCTATTGCTAATCTAAATGGTATCATTTGTAGATTTTTATCAGCGTATTTATCTCCGATATTCAAGAAATAAACACCATCATCAGTTAAAACTCTTTTTAGTTCATCGGCAACTTCTAACATTTTGTTAATATATTCTTCTGGTGTTTTTTCGTTGCCAATTTGTCCTTTTGTTTCGTAATCTCTTTGCCCCCAATAAGGTGGAGAAGTTACAATGACATTAATAGATTTAGCTGGTATATCTTTTAATCTTTCAATAACATCGCCAACTAATACAAATGGTGTAATATCTTTAGGTAATTCTATCATGTTATTTACCTCTATTATTTTTATTTAGCGGTTTATCCCAATAAGGACTTTTGCATTTAGGACATACAATGGGGGCTTCTTCTGTTCTTGTTATCCATTCATGCCCGCATCTCTCACATCTACACTCATAAACCTTGATTTCTTTTTTGCTCATAAATATCTAATGAATGTCCTACTTTAAATACTTTACTATAGTAATAGAGCATAACCGAAAGGTTTAAATAGATGTATACCTATAGTATATTACTATGGTAAATAGAA
>PFCW01000004.1:0-305 GCA_002763115.1 Candidatus Pacearchaeota archaeon CG10_big_fil_rev_8_21_14_0_10_31_59 | reverse complement strand
AGTATATTACTATGGTAAATAGAACAAAACAAACACAAGATACCGACGATAAAAAAATAATTTGCCCTTATTGTAAAAGCAAAAATGTAATTAAATGGTGTAAAAGAAAGACAGAAAATAGAGGTTTTATTCAGAGATATAAATGTAAAGACTGCAATAAATGTTTTACAATAAATGATGGATTTTTCAGAATGAGAAATGCACCTCAAAAAGTAACCTGTGCTATGGACTTATTTTATAGAGGAGTTTCCACTCGTAAAGTTCAAGAACACTTTAAAGCATTTTATCCTCATAATTCAGACCAC
>PFCW01000012.1 GCA_002763115.1 Candidatus Pacearchaeota archaeon CG10_big_fil_rev_8_21_14_0_10_31_59 | reverse complement strand
ATTATATGCCTTTTAATTGTTTTGATTTTAGCTCTCTGTGGAATAATTAGTAAATAAGAAACTTTTTTATTCCAACTCAAATCCAAACTCAACTTCGAAATCCTTGACCTTGGCTTTGTCGTTAAACTTGGCTGAAAACTTGTCAAATACAATTTCGTTTGCATTTATTCTGTCTTTTAACCAGTCAATCTGGTTGTATTTATGCAACAAAACAGAAATTCTTCTTTCTGAAGAAATATAACATCTTATTGTATTTGTTTTTACAAGCCCGGCTTTTTTTCTCAATGCCTGAACTCTTCTCGCTATCTCCCTCGAATAACCTTCTGCTTCCAAATCAGGTGTAAGCTTGACATCCAAAGCAACAGAATGTGTTGTCTCTGTTTCTGATTCTTTTTTTATCAATTCTGGCTTGATGTTTTTTACATTAACCTGTCTTTTTATTATTTCAGATAAATTTTTAACTGCCTCTTTATTTTCCTTGTTTGTTGTTTTGTAGATTAACAAGGACAAAGGCTGTCTTGTGTTTATCTTGACTTTGTCTCTTTCAGCAAGCCCGGCTTCAATAACTTCCTTTACAACCGAGAACTGCTTTTCAAGTTTTTCATCAATCAATTTTTTGTCTGCTTTTGGCCAGTCATTCAGATGAACTGACAAAATCTTCTCCTTGAACTTTTCCCTGAACTCCTGCCATAAATCTTCTGTTATAAATGGAGCTGTTGTTGAAAACATAATCAAAACATTTTTTAAAACATGATAAATCGTGTCAAAAACAATTTGTTTGTCTTCTTCATCGCCATCTGAAATCTTTTCCCTTACCATCTGGATATAAGTTCTTGACAGCTCTAGAAATAAATTATCAATCTCGGCAACAGTTTCATCCAAACGATATTCCAAAAACAACTTTGTAACCTTGTCAATAGTTGAATTTAATCTGCTTATCATATATTTTTCTTCGTCTCCCAATTTATTCTTGAAATTTTTGAATTTCAAGTTGTAAGTTGAAGCCATATCTTTCAGATAATTAAAAATATTCTCCAAAATTATAAGATTTCTCTGTTTGACTTTCAATTCTTCCCAGTTAAAATTGAAATTTTCTCCTGCTGTATTTCCAAACATATAATATCTAAAGCAATCCACACCAGCTTTCTTTACAACCTCATCAGGGGAAATTATGTTTCCCATAGATTTTGACATCTTTGTGCCTTGAAAATCCAGAACCATGCCGTGCATATAAACTGCCTTGTAACTTGTTTTGTTCAGGGCAATCATAGAGCATATATTCAGCATTGAAAACCATAATCTTACTTGTTCAGTAGCTTCAAGTATAAAATCAGCAGGGAATAATTTGAAATATGTATTTTTCGAAGGATAATACAAACAATTCCATCCAGCTGTTCCGGAATCAATCCAGACATCCAAAATATCCGAATCTCTCACCATATCTCCCCCACATTTGCATTTCCATTTTACTTCATCAATGAAAGGCTTGTGCAAGTCAGCAGGAATCTTTTTTACTTTTTGCTTTAATTCTTCAATAGAGCCGATAATTTCTATACTATTGCATTTGTCACATTTCCATAACGGGAACGGACATCCCCAATATCTTTGCCTTACAATGCTGTTGTCTTTCAAATTTTCCATCCATAAATCATAATTTGTCTTGCCGAATTTTGGTTGCCACAAAACTTTTTCATTTTCTTTTACAAGTTTTGGAATTAAATCTTTAATTTTTAAGAACCACTGCTCGCTTGCTCTGAACACAACTGGTTTATGACATCTCCAGCAGTGAGGATATTCATGCTCAATTTCAACCTTCTTCATCAAACTTCCTTTTTTGTCAAGCAACTCGATAAATTTATTATCATCTCTTTTTGCAGTCATTCCATTAAATGAATTCATATACTCAAACATTCCTTTTTCGTTAATTCTGTTAAAAGCAGGAAGTTTATACTCATCACCAACTTCTTTATCTTCAGGACCGCAGCCAGGTGCACAATGAACAAGTCCGGAACCAGCAGTTGTATCAACATACTGTTTTGACAAAACAACAGTATGAATATTTTTATGCTTCTTTTTTAACTCATTATAAATATTTTTTAGTTCATCATGAAAAGGATGTTCATATTCCAAACCAAGTAGTTTTTTTCCTTTGAATTCTCCGATAATCTTGAATTTTTTTTCAAAAACAGATGTCATTAAAATATTTGCCAGATTTTTTGCTGTTATATAAATTCCGTCATCGGTTTCTATTTTTACATAATCCAAGTCAGGATTTACCATTACAGCAAGGTTGAAAGGAATTGTCCAGGGAGTTGTCGTCCATACTATAAGATATTCATTTTTCTTTTTTTCAGCGTTTGTTTTAACCTTGAATCTTAAGAATATAGAATCATCTTTTACATTTTTATACTCCAATTCATGTTTTGCCAGACCAGTTTCACAATTCGCACACCAGTGAATAATTTTCTTGTCTCTGTAAATTCTTTTCTGCTCCCATGCTTTTTTTATGAAAAACCATTCCCCCTCAATATAATCATTGCTTAAAGTCATATATGCATTCTCGAAATCCATCCATACTCCAAGTTTTTTTAAATCTTCAGACATAATCTTTGCATTATCTTCACTAAACTTTCTGCATTCTTTGATAAATTTTTCAACACCAAATTTTTCAATATCCTCCTTGTATTTTAAATTTAAATTTTTCTGGACTTTATTTTCAGTTGGCAATCCATGAGTATCATAACCACCCCTGTCCCAGACATCATAGCCATTCATTCTGAAAAACCTTATTATCATGTCTTTCAGGCAGTTGTTCCATGCAGTTCCTATATGAATTTTTCCGTTGGAATATGGTGGCCCCTGTAGAAAATAGAATCTTTTCTTTCCTTTATTTTTCTCTCTAACTTTTTCATAAATCTTGTTTTTTCCCCAAAATTTAAGGACCTCTTCTTCGTAATTCTGTTTGTCCATCTTATTATATTGTTAAATCTGTTTAAAAATTTTTACATCCTTCTTTTTGTTATTCTGTTCTTCAAATTAAGAAGTTTTGCTTTCAAAGAGAAAATCTTTTTTTCAATTTTCTTTTTTCTGTTTCCTTCGTAATTATTCAAGTCAAGAAGCAATCTTCTGTATATAGTCTCTGCTCTATGCAGATTTTTCTTTCTAATCTCTTTTTTAAATTCTCTGAGAAGTTTGTTTGTAAAAATCAATTTTTTATTTTTGAGTTTTAAAATTATTATTAAAGCTGTTATAATAAGTAACAATCCAATTACTGTAAAGATGTAAAGTTTATAGTTCATATTTAAATTAGTATCTACTTTATATTCTGGTTTCTCCTCTTTTATTTCCTTTTTATATACCGAGCAAACCCCACTTTCAACTGGTTTTTCTTTTTTGGAACCGCATTTATTTTCATCGTTACAAAATCTGAATTTAAATCCACAATCTTCTTTAGCAATATTGTTTTTTTCACATTGCGAAATAAAAATATCTTTTAAATTTTCAGCTTTTTCAATCGAAGTGCATTCACTCCAGTCATCACATTTCCATTTTTCCTTGCATCCATAATCAATATACAATTTCAATTTTACTCTAACACTATTAGGAGATTCTATCTCAACAAGATTTAGTGACAAATCAATCTTATCATCCTTTTCAATATCCATTTTTATTTCACTTCTTTCTTTCATTGAAAATACATTTTCTTCTGAAACAAATTCAAATTCAACCTTTTTATTGTTATAATAAATTTGCTTAACTTTTAAAAAATAAGTTTTTCCATTCAAATCGAATTTTAAACTACTTCCGAGAGAAATTGTTTCTTCCAACTCTCCCAAAATTATAGCTCCATATTCAGCTGAGGAAATCTCAGTAGCTTCTTCTTCAGCTGCCGCTGCTATAACAGTGAATGTTATTATATCCTCATCATAATAATCATCACATAAATCATGGCTCGCCCAGAATCTTACTCCATAACTTCCAACATCCCCGGAGTCAGCCGTGAAATTAATATGCCCTGTTGTTGTATTCACATCAAAAAAAGTTGCGTTGTCATGATAATAAAAAGTTTCAGTATCTGTTGCAATTAAACCATAGTTAAAAGGAGTATTTTCATAAGCATACAAATCATCAATATTATCCAAAACAGGAGGTGGACCGACATCTATGCATATGCTGATATTTCCCTCTGTGATTAAACCAACTGGTTTCGCAATATCTCTTAATAAAGGAAGCTTGTAATTAACATAAACGTTAAAGAAAATTGATGTTGTAATAGTAAAAATAGCAAAAACTATTATTAATATTTTGTAGATTCTCATCGTGACCTCTCAAATATGAAAATAGCTTTTCCCTTGTATTCCTTTCCTATCCACGGCATTTTGTCAGGATTTCTTGCCTTAAACTCAATATGATTCATCTCTTTTTCTTTTAGTATGAGATTTGAATTAATCACTTCAATATATTTTTTGATATTGCCTAAAATATAAACTTTAACTTCTATCGGAAATTTATAATCGTTCTTCAATATAATATATCTGCTAACCTCTCCCGGATAATTCAAGGATAAAGTTCCGAAATCTAAGGTCTGATTGTCTGCCGAGAAACCAAGGACGTTTTCTTTTTCAACTCTTAAAACCATATCTGTAATTTTCATTTCCAATATGGTTAAACTGAAAAAAATTAATGCTGTTACTATACAGCTTAAAACAAATATTGCTGTTAAAAGTATTATTACTCTCTTTAACCTCATTTTTTACGTTTCTCTTTTTTTCTCAATTTCAATAGCAAAACTATGATTACAATAACAAGAGCTAATACCAAGATAACACTTGCTCCTATCAAGATTACAGTAGTGTTTATCGCAAAACCTTTTTCATCTCCAGCTTTTACATTCAGAATAAATTCTTTTTTTGTCTCCTTGCCCTCATAATAAACTTTAACTTCTGCATCATATCTCCCAGATTCTAAATTTTTTCCATCAACAAAAATTGTGATTGTCTTGGAATCTCTCGGGTTTATGTCAACAGAGGAACTTTTAAATTTCTCCCCATTAAAACTTAATTCAGCGTAAACATCCTTAATCTGACCATTCCATATACTTGAAACATCAACATCAAATTTATTTATTTTTTTTATAAAAATCTCCCTTGTATGATTTGTTATATTCAAAAATAATTCCCCAATATAAAACTCGGCTGATTGTTCCGGAGTAATCTCGTTAGCATAAGAAACTCTTGCCTTGGCGATATATTTCCCATAATCCATATCATTTGTGTCTAAATAAACATCCAATATTCTTTTTTCATTTGATTTTAATTCAATAATATCTGTTTTTAATGTCTTAATATTTTGCAGACCATTGTAAATTTCAACATTTCCAAGGACATTTTTCATATCCTGTTTGCTCCAGCTCTGAATTTCAAAATTCATTTTTGCTTCCTTGCCTTTTTCAGCACCATTTGCATAAAATTTGAACTCTAAGTAAGGTTTGTCATACAAAACTCTGACATTTATCCAGGCGCAGGAAGTTGTCTTTACACCAATATTCCCATCTCCTCTTGTCTGTCTTTCAGAAACACACGTGGACAAACTGTGCAAACCAGCTTCTAATGTCTTGGGCAATTTTAATGTTACACTAAACTCCTTATTTTCTGCTGAATACACCTGTAAAAATTCTGTATCGCTTAATGTAGCATACTTTGCTAAATCCCCCTCTAAATTTATGTCGTAATCCATAACAAATCCGGAATTTGTAATGATAATATATTTTTCTTCTATAATCTGTTCAGGAACAAAATCGATTGTATATCCCATGCTTCTGCCGGAAATACCAACAGCTTCAGCGTTTTGCATTAAAATTACTGTTATAGTTATAAAGATAAATAAAACAATTAAATTAGCATACCTCATTTTACATCAAAAAATTTATTTTTTGTAGTGCTGAAAATTGAAAACAATTTTCATCATAATATAAACTTATTTGTTTTTAAAAAACTTTTTATTTAGGATTAACAACCCGAACATTTAGCCGAAGTAAAAGTCCAGCTATCAGCCTTAGTTCCTGTCGCATCAGACGGAATATCTAATTTAACGTACATATACAATTCATCAATAGCATCATCAGTTCCCAAATTAGTGCAAATAGTTGCTTGCTGGGCAGATGAATTTACATCTTGAAATACAGAAGCTAAACCTGTATTGCATGCTGATGCATCTTTATTAGATGTATTGAAGTAATAACCAGGATTAGTTCCTCCTGTAAAGTTTGTAGCATTCTTAGTTGCAGTGAAATTAACTGTAATATTGACATTACCATCATTTCTTAATTCTAATGTTGTTGAAGTTCCAACTCCCGACCAATTTGCAGCATAACCATCACTGATTAATGTAGCCATAGTTGCATTTCCATGAACATAACCTGAACCAAAATTTATAGCATATGCAGTAATATTGACTGTTGTTGTTTCTGTAATAGATAAGTTTACATGACCATAATCAACATAACCTGACAAATGTCCGAATTGTCCTGTTTTTGTCAGGAAAAAGACAGTTCCAGTTAACGATATAACAATAGCTAAAATTAA
>PFCW01000007.1:5409-12272 GCA_002763115.1 Candidatus Pacearchaeota archaeon CG10_big_fil_rev_8_21_14_0_10_31_59 | reverse complement strand
CAATAATTCTTTTAAATCCTCTTGACTAATCAAAAATATGATAATAGGCGTTAGTGGTTTACTTGCATCTGGAAAAGGGCAATTATGCAAATATCTTGAAAGCAAAGGTTATGCTTGTCTATCTTTATCAGATATAATCAGATTAGAGATTTTATTCAGAAAACAGGAGATAACAAGAGAAAGTTTGCAGAAGATAGGTAATGAGCTAAGGCAAAAATTTGGGTCCGATGTTTTAACAAAAAGAGTTTTTCATTTTGTTGAAGCAGATAAAAATTATGTTATAGATTCTATAAGGAATATTTCCGAAGTTGAATATATCAAAAAATCTTCAAACAACAGATTTATGATGATTTGGGTGGATTCTGATATAAAATTAAGGGTAAAAAGAATAAACGAGAGAAATAGGGAGAAGGACCCGACAACATTAAAAGATTTGAAAGCAACAGAAAAAAAAGAATTTTCTAAGAATGTTCATGAACAGCAGATGGGTTTGATTAGAAAAAAAGCAGATGTTATAATAACGAATAATTCAACATTGGAGGAATTTCATAAAAAAATCGAGAAAGTCCTGCAAAAAGAGATTCCTAAATATGATAAGTATATCAGACCAAGCTGGGATGAATATTTTATGGAGATTATGAAAACTGTATCAAAAAGATCAACTTGCGACAGGGGAAGAACATCAGCAATTATTGTAAAAGACAAAAGAATTATCGCAACAGGTTATGCTGGAAGTCCGCCAGGAACAGAACATTGTGATGAAGTAGGACATTTATTTGAAACACGATACGATAAAGATGGTAACGAAAGTAAACATTGTATAAGAACTATACATGCTGAACAGAATGCAATTGCTCAGGCAGCAAAATTTGGAATATCGGTTGATGGTGTTACTATTTACCTAAATATGGAACCATGTTTTAGTTGTGCAAAATTGTTTATAAGTGTGGGGATTAAAAGAGTTGTCTGTCAAAAAAAATATCATGCCGGTGAAATGACGAGGGAAATTCTAAAAAAAGCCGGGGTTAAACTGGAAGTTTTTGAGGATAACGAAGAAAAATATTAAAAATAAACATAAAATTTTCAATAATAAGATTTATATACAAACATTTCTTAAATTTTTTATGGAAAAAGAAAAGATGGCTTCAATTCTTGTTATAACTTCAATTTTGATAGTTTTAATAGGAATTCAAATTTTTGTTTCAAGCAATTCTTTTATTAATTCTAATGGAGATTTCTTGACAATAATGACTGGGAAAGCTGTCTCAAATATAGATAAATCAGATTCAAATACTGGCTTGTATTTATTAGGTGCTTTGGCATTATCTGTTATGATACTGATTTACGTACTCTATTTCTTATTCAGGCATAAATTAATAAAGATAAATAAACTTAAAAATTAAAATGGCGATACTTGACAAAATTAAATCAAGGATAAAGGGTGTGAAAACAGATAAAGAAGTAAAGATAGAAACAGTATCTAAACATTTTGTTGAAGATACAGTGTCTAAAATAGTAAGCAGATATAAAAAATCAGCTATTAGGCATGTAATGCCTGCGTTAATGGTGCACGGAAGAAAGAAAGAAGTAACATTATTATTTTTATCCTTAAAAAATATTTCCTTAATTGATGAAGTTCTAGGAACAATACAATCTAACAAATTTTTGGAGAAATATCTTAAAGATATTATTGCAAAAATTGAATCTTATGGTGGTGTTGTGCATGTAATGGGAACAAACATATTAGCATTTTTCAATGTCCTTCTTCAAAACCAGCACAGAATTGCCGCAGTTAAATGCGCTTTAATAATAAAAGAGATAAATGAAAATTATGAATCTGAACTTAAAAAATATAATTTGAATTTAGATGTTGGGATTGGTATTCATACAGATGAAGTTTTGTCTGTTTTGTCTGATAATATCTTCAAATACAACAGTTCTGGTTATTTGTTAAGAATTGCAAAAGATTTATCAGTTCGTTCAAGAAATTCTCAGATTTTGATTTCAAGCAATTTATACAAAAAAGTTCAAGATGATATTAAATCAAAAAGAATTGGATTTATTAATTATGAGGATTTGGCAGAGGAAGTATTTATCGTAGAAGGAATGTCAATAAAAGACAAATTCAAGCCATACATGGATAGAGTAAATGAGGTCTTTGGAACAAAAGAAGTTGAAGAAAAGAAGATAGAGCCAAGAAAAACCCCAAAATACGACGAGGATGAAATTGACAGTTTGATAATGCCAAAAAAAGAAGAGAAAAAAAGTCCAAGTTATGCTTCCAAAGAATTAAATGATTTGTTGAATAGTTCTGATTAATCAAATTTTGTTTTGTACGGACTTTTCTTATTCTTCAATAAAACAATTCTTGATTCTTTTTGTTCGTCTTCATATCTGAAATTTTTTAAATATTTTAGAAATTTTTTTGAGATCTCTTTTATTTCTTTATGTTCTAACATATTTTCTTTTTTTAATCTTTCTCTTGATGAACCAACATGCATATAAGATTTTAATTCGACAAAATCTGCGAAAGATTCATTTATAATCATAGAAAATTGCTTTATTTTTTCTTCAGAATCATTTATGTTCTTCATTAAAGTTATTCTAATAACTTTTCTTACATCTAGTTTTGGAAGTATTGAAAAAGTTCTCATCAAGGTTTTCCAAGCATTTTTACTTCTTGGTTTATTTGTTTTTAAGAAATCATTTTCATTTGGAGATTCAAAAGAAATATAGAGTTGAATCGGTAATGCTCTTTCTTTTTGCAATTTTAAAAGCATTTCTGGCTGAGAACCGTTTGTAACTAGAAAAACAGTTCTTGCTTTGTATTTTTCTTTTAATAGTTTAATCAATCCTGGAAGTTTTTTATATAATGTTGGCTCTCCGCTTAAAGAGATTGCAAAATGGTCTGGAATTAGAGATTCTTTAAACAATCTCTCTGTCTTATATTTTTTTACACTACCACCAAAACCAGAAAGGAGTTTTTTTCTTTTTTCAATTAATTTTTCAACCATTTCTTCTGGTTTTTCCAATTCTTTTTTCAAATCATTTAAATTAAGCCATTCTGAAGGACGCCAGCAGAAAATACAATTTTGGTTGCACCATACAGCCAAAGGAGTCATTTCCATACATCTATGACAATGAGCATCGTAAAATTTTTCTTTATAGCAAACACCCTCATTTCTCAAAGCTTTTTTTGTCCACAAACAAATCTGCACAGCTCCATGTTTTGACAAGCCATAATGCTTGTGCTTAAGATTTTCAGCTATTTCTGTTGGAGTTGCAAGTTTCATTTTACTTTTTCAATCTTTATTATCCCTACAGGACATGCATTAGCAGCATTTTTGTTGCATTGCAGTTCTCTTTCATCTACCTCTGTTTTTTTTGGTTTGCTTTTTCTATCTTTATCCATAAACCAGTTATTAGGACAAATTGAAACACAAGCTCCGCAACCAATGCATCTCTCTCTCTTTTGAAGTATTTTGTATTTGCTCATTTTATTACAATAAAAAAGATATATATTTAAATATTATTGAATGTTAATAATTTTATGAATAAAAGAGGACATAGCCCTATTTATAATTATAGGAATTGTGATAATATTAGTGCAGCTTCTTCAATAAATAATTATCTAAACAATCCTAATTATAATTGTTTTCAAGAAATTACTTGTTCTGCAGATTCTGAAAGATCAACTTGTAATGATCTATTCAGAGGATATTCAGAACAAATGGCTTTGGATTATATAAAAGATATTGGTGGTGGCAGATTAAATGAAATCTTTGAGAGTATGAATGGTGATGTTTCACAACTTCCCGTTCTATTTAATGGTTTTACTGGAGGACAAGTAATACCTCATGGCTCAGAATTAGTGATAGAAACATCTTCTTCCGGGGGAAATCTCGAATATTCTAGATCCCCTTTAGATACACCCATAGCAAAAATTGAATATGAAGCATCTTGGAAAGATAGCGGACCTTTCGCATTAGTTCCAATAAAGGGGAAGACACCTGCCGATATTAACGGATATTTATTAGCATGCATTCAAGGAACAGCTAAATGTAAAATAGTCGCAGACGGAAGAGAAATTGATTTTAGAGGAGAAAATATTGAAGTTAATTTGGCTATGAAAAGAATTGGTGTAAATAATAATGATTACAATATAAATTTGGAAGATAGAAATTTATGCGTTGATAAATGTGCCGAAGCAACAATGACCTTAGCACAATTTATAGAAAATAATTGTTATGATTTTGAAGAAAGATGCACTTAAACCTTATACTTTTCCTTGAATTCTTTACACTTTTTTAAATCAACTTCAGCTATAATTGTTGAATCTTTCTTTGAGGAGCGATATTCAATTTCAAGTTCATTTATGCCCTGCCTTGCAGCGTCGGAGTAACATGCAGTTAACAAAGCAGCTGCGTTTATATACTCGGAATTTGTACTTCTTTCTTTTATTCTCAATAAAGTTACAGGACTTGGAATGCTTACAGCTTCAAAAAGCAGATCATCATCTTTAGCCAGCTGGATAATCTTGTCATTTTCATATTCATTTCTTCCGACTATAATTTTGCATTCCTTAAATCTGAAATGCCTTCCTATCTTCAACAATTCAACATCATCAAAATCAAAGCTTTTTCCTTTCTCGATTAAATCCTTTACTTTTTTTGCAAATTCTTTTTCAGTAAGTAAACATCCACCTGCGGGACTGTTAAATCCTTCAATTCCATATTTTTTTGCCAATTCTAACTGTCTTGTTCTTTGTCTTCCATGTATATCTAAAAGTTTTTCTCTGTCAACTAAACCCTGGATTTCGTAGACTGTTTTTGGCAATAATTTGGCAGATAAAGGCCTTAAAACAGCATTTTTTAATCCAGCTTCCTTTTCTACGATATCCAAAGCTTTCATAGTTTGGCTCATCGGTCTTTCATCAAGAACTTCTCCAGTAGCTATAATCTGTGCATCTCTTTCTTTCAATAATCTTTTTGTTTTTCTTAGCATATAAGCATGACAATCTATGCATGGGTTCATATTTTTTCCATAACCATATTTTGGTTTTTTTAACATATCGAGATAATCCGGCTCGACATTCATCTTGTTTATCTTGACATTCATATTGTTAATAAGGAAATCCAGCCATCGTAAGTTTTTAGTATTGTCAAAATGTGTTGCAAAATATACAGCTTCTACTTCTATGCCCTGATTCTGCAGAAGCTTTACAACCAATAATGAGTCCAGTCCGCCAGAAACCAACACTAAAGCTTTTGTTTTCTTAAATTTCGCTTTGGAAATCTTGCTTGTTGAACTATATTTTTTAGGCTCTTCTCTTTTTCTCATCAACCTTCTGAATATAGGAATTTTTCCCTTAACCATACCACAAAATTAAGAAAATACTACTTTTTAAGACTTATGTTTTTGGATGTAACTATTCTAGAATAATTTATTTGCCATGCAATCTTTTTTTCCATTCGTGTTCGGAGATTATATTTACCGGTTTAATTCCTTTCGGTGAGGATATCTTCGGAAATTCTTTTGTTCTCTTATTTTTACCTTTTTTTAATAAGAGGGAAGTTAATAAGGATAAACCTAACAACACAAATAATCCTAAAGATATTCCTAACCAGTAAGCTTTTGGAGACAATCCTACAACATTACCTGTTATAAATGAAGGCAGTTTTAATTTTTTATTTTGTTCTCCTATAACAGCCCCAGTTAAAATTGTTTCATTTGTTGCGTTAGATTTTTTTACTTCACAAGTTTGTTCAGTTTCTGGTTTGTTTTTTGTAGTTCCACAGTTATTTTTATCAACACATTCTCTACCTTGTAGCTTATTGAAACATTCTGTCCAAGGAGCACACTCCCATTTCTCTACACATGTTTTTTTAGTTGAACTTCCACCACCACCTCCAGATGAGCTACTACTGGAAGAACTTGAACTACTTGATGAATCTTCGTCTTCATCTTCTTCCAAAGGATTAATTAAAAAGTATAAATAGGAACTTTGTCCAGTCAACAAACCATCACTGCATTTCACATACCATCTATCATCCTCTGGAGCTAAATATATCTCCTCAGCTTTTTTAGTTGAGCCATCTGCTGTAACATTTTCATTCCATTCTAAACTTATAACAGTCGCATTTCCAACATAAACCTCACAGGAAACGTTGGTATTTTCATCAGTAACTTTAAATTCCAAATCATAACCATCATAATCTTCAGTTAACGTTGGTCCTGGTGCTGAACTGCTTCCAGGATATGTTGCTGTTGGTGATGGAGCTGTATTTGTATAATTTGAATTAACAGTAAAATATCTGTAGGAACTAACACCAAAATTATTTGATGTATCCTTACACCAGTATATCACTTTATGGAAACCATTAGCAACACTGGCCAAATAACCAAAATAAGTTGAGTTTAATTTTTCCATTGTTATATTTGATGTAGCATCAAGAGAATACAAACAAATTGAGCTGTTCTCATTCAAAGAAACATTAAAGTTTATTGAACTTGTATTGTAAGTCTGATTTAATGGATTTAGTATTGTTATTACTGGCGCAGTAGTGTCGGAGATATTTGAACTTGTATTTATTGTAAAATATCTGTAATCAGTAGAGTTCAACACATTATCTGTATTATTGCACCAATATGTTACATTTCTGAAACCTTCTGTTACATTTGAATCATAAGCTGTAAAGTAAGTACTATTAACTTTTGTCATTGTAACATTGTTTCCGTAATCTAATTTATACCAGCAGAAACTTCCTGCATTTGTAACTCTTACATTAAAATCTATTGCTTTTGTGTTATAAGTTGTATTTTCCGGATGTATTATTGTTATTTTAAATCCAAAAATACCAGCG
>PFCW01000007.1:949-5394 GCA_002763115.1 Candidatus Pacearchaeota archaeon CG10_big_fil_rev_8_21_14_0_10_31_59 | reverse complement strand
CTGTAACTTTGTTGTTTGAGTTTATTATGTATGACTCTATTTGGGATATATTATCATTCCTGT
Organism: Candidatus Pacearchaeota archaeon CG10_big_fil_rev_8_21_14_0_10_31_59; assembly: GCA_002763115.1. Taxonomy (GTDB): domain Archaea; phylum Nanobdellota; class Nanobdellia; order Pacearchaeales; family CG1-02-31-27; genus CG1-02-31-27. Next base: position 5,331 of record PFCW01000007.1, on the reverse strand, counting down.
TTGATTCTGTTAATAATTGCTTCATCAATAAAAATGCAGCTGAAACATGCGGAACTGCCATACTTGTTCCTGTTGCCTGATTATAACCGCTCATATTTGTGGTATTTACTAAATTTCCATAGGACAAAACATCTGTTAAACTATTTCTGTTACTGAAACTTGAAATTGTATTGTCTTTATTTGCTGAACCGACAGCTGTTACATTCTTGATGCATGCCGGACTTGTTATCCTAATTGGAGAACCGGCATTCCCTGTTGCAGAAACTACAGCTATATTATGAGATAAAGCATGATTAATGCTTTCAGCTAAAACATTTGAATTGCATGTCGCGTTTTCATCATCACAATACGCATCAAATATAACTTCTCCACCATCATCAGTAACACAACCTAAACTTAAACTTATTACAGTAATATTATATTTAGTTGAATTGTCTATACACCAGTCAATTGCAGATTTAATATCATTCATGTAACCAGTTCCATTAACATTCAGAACTTTCATTGCAACAATTCTTGCATCTGGCGCTATCCCGCTTAAACCATTATAATTTGAAGCTGCAACAACACTTGCAATATAAGAACCATGTCCGTTGTCATCCATAGGATTATCATCTTCATTTATAAAATCATAACCGGCTATAACCTTGCAATTGTTTCCTATAGCTGTGCAATTTCCCAAATTTGGATGGCTGTAATTTACACCAGTGTCAATAATACATACAGTCTGGTTTAATCCGGTAATATTATTAATTACTTTATAATTCCAGGCATAAGTCGCATTTGTCAGATTTTTTGTGTCCTGTAAAAATGCTTTTGCTTTTCCTACTTTCTGGATTTCATAACCTTTGCTTATCAAATCTGTTTTTTCATCTTCAGTTAATTCAGCAACAAAATAATTTTCAGATTCAGATTGGATATTTTCTGCTGTCAAAGCAGAAAAATCATTATTTATCTTTTTTACAAAGTATTTTTCCTTTCCATCTTCAGAAAATGATAAGCTCGTTAATAAAATAACAGTTAAAACAGCGAAAATAATCATCAATGTCAACTCTTTTTTCATTTTGCCAACACCTTTTTATAAAAATTTATAAAAAATTATGGATTAACTGGTATTTAAATTTTTATATTCACTAAAAGATAAATTTTTTATATTTTATCAACATAAAGTTTTTAAACTATTCCGATTTCTAATTTTAATGGAATGTAAAATTAAAGAATCCAAAAAAATTTCAGCTGGTTTATTGATGTATAGGATTATATCTAAAAAATTAGAAGTATTTCTCGCACACCCTGGAGGACTTTATTATACTAAACGAAACAGAGGATTATGGGGAATTCCGAAAGGTGAGATTGATGGACAGGGTATTTTTCAGACGGCAATAAGGGAATTTAACGAGGAAACAGGAATAAAAGTTTCAGAAAAAAAAGAAGATTACATTTATCTTGGAACAGTAAAACAAAAATCTGGAAAAATAGTTTATGCTTGGGCTTTTGAAAAAGATTTTAATGGAAAAATAAAAAGCAACACTTGTTCTGTCGAGTGGCCACCAAAATCAGGGAAGAAATTGGAAATTCCCGAAGTGGATAAAGCGGAATTTTTTGATGAAGAAGAAGCCAGAGAAATTATAATTCCCGAACAATTTGAATTTATTGAAAGATTGAAGGAAAAGCTGAAAATCTAATCTATTAAATTTGTTTCTTTAAAAGTTCTAAAAAATGCATCCATTGTTCATTTGTCATTAATCTTCGTTCTGTTTTTTTGGGACTTCTCATCAATTCTCTTGTGATAGTTTCATTTAATCCTTCAAACATTTCAACTTTAACACCACATTTTTGCAAATATTTCACACCTTTTTTTTGCATTGATAGATCTTCCAGACCAAATATAACTTTTTTAATTCCTCTTTCAACTATAAGATGTGAACAACTGTTTAAACCCTTTTCACCTTCGTGATAACAAGGTTCTAAAGTAGTTAGCAATGTTGCTCCCCCCAATGAATCCCTTTTGATATTAATTAAAGCTTCTTCTATTGCAACTCTCTCAGCATGTAATATTAAATTGGTATCATCTAAAAATTGTTTATATCCTTTTCCAATAATCTCTCCTTTCTCAGATAAAACCACTGCTCCAACCCATGGTCTGCTTAATATACGATTGGTTAGATTAGAACATCCAACTCTCCGGGAATTTCTGTAATCTCTTGCATAACTGCCTCCCAGATAAGTACTTTCTGCCATAAAATATACTATTTGTTCTCTGCTTAATCCCATGGATAAGCATAAAAAAACATATTTATAAAGATTATCTTGTCCCCCAGGTTGTTTGATTTCTTATCCCCAACAAAGCAGGTATAGTAGTTATCCAAAAAATTGTTTCATACCCAACAGTCCAAAGAAAGCTGTAAAAAAAATCTTTTTTATCTTCAAATAAAGTATATAGGTTGTATAGCGCACCAACTCCGATTATCCAAAATCCAGTAATTGTGATGTATATTAGTAAATATTGAATATTTGTTATAGTTAAATAGATGATAAAAAATAAGACTATAAATTTAATTATTAATGATGTAAATAATCCATACCACATATCAAAAAATAACAGCCTATTCCCTTTCTTATTATCTCTTGATGATTGTAAAATTTCTTTATATACTCCTTTCTGCCATCGTATAAGTTGTTTTAAAAACGTTTTTAATTTAAATGGAGAAAAAGTATAGACAACAGCATTTTTTTGGAATGCTATTTTTTTCTTAAATTTAAATTGAACTTTTAGAGTTAAATAGGCATCATCAGATATATCTCCGGCTTTTTTTCCTAAAAACATTTGATTTGTATAATCTGGCAATAGTTTCTGAATCAAAATTGTTCTAAAAGCAGCTAATGCTCCCGGACATACATACATAACTCCTATCCCCCCGGTAGCGTGTCTTTTAGTATTAAAAGACCAATTATACATAGAACTTATTATTCTTGTTAAAAATGTTTGATTTCTATTTGCTAATTTTACATTTCCTGAAACCCCGCCAATATTTGGATTATTGAATGGTTTTAATAATTCAAGAAGAGCATTTTTATTCATAATAGTATCTGAGTCTGTAAATATAACAATTTCAGTATTAACATATTTTAAACCTTCAACTTGTGCAGATATCTTACCTCCGTTTTCCTTGTGAATAATTGTTATCTTATTTTCATATCTTTTTAATGTATCTAAAGTTTCTTTTTTTGTTGAACCATCATCAACTAATATTATTTTTTTGTTTCCATTTGCATTTATTATAGAATTTAAACATAAGTTTAAGTATTTAGAATCTTCGTTATAACAAGGGATAATTATTGAAAATGGTTTTAAGTATGGTTTTTTATATTCTTTTCTTCTAAAAGCTATCAAGAAGAATAGAATAAACAGATATGCGAAGATGAATACACTATAAATTAATGCAAATACATTCCAAACATTTATCATATTAATATCCTGAGAAAACAGCGCCTATTGGAATCAAACTTTTTTTATTCTTAATTTCTTTAAGATTGTTTTCTATATAATTTATATTTTGCCAGCATAAAATAGGACATAATATATAATAATCACATAAATCTTCATTTTCTTCATAATACAACCTACAGGGATCCTCACACTCATAATTCTTATCAAAATTTTCTACGCAAGTTTCATTTAAATATTCAGAATATCTCTCTAGTTGCAAATAATTTTCTTTCAATGTGTTCAATTTTAAATTTAACTCTTTTAATGTCTCTTCATCTTCTTTACTTTGTGCTATTGATAATAAAGAAAAAAAGAGGTATGTTAAGGATAAAAACACACCGATACATATTAATATAAATGCTAATATTCTTTTATCCATTTTTAATGTAACAATCGTAACATGTTTCTTCAATTGTCTCTTTTGATTTAATTGAGTTATTATTTAAACAATCTTTTTCTTTAAGATAATCACTGAATACAGCGATATTTTCTTCTTCTTTATCTATCTGCATCTTAATATCAGATAAAGCTGTTTTTAGTGATATCTCGCTTTTTAAGAGATTAAATAATAAAACAGACGCGAAAATTGAAGCTAAAATTATACTTATAAATAAAATTATTCCCAATAATGTAATTTTTTTGTTTCGCATCATAAAAAAGATGAAGAAATATCTATTTATAAACTTTTTGTTTTGTCATAACTATAAAATTAATACAAAAAGAAAATAAAAAAAGAAAAAAAAGAAATTAAATTAAAAACTAAATTTGGACTTCTTCTTTTTGGCAGCTGTTGTTATCAACAATGTTATTCCAACTATTGCTAGGAAGATTAATCCACCAATCATAGCTTTCTTAGCACCTTGACTTAGTCCCAAGAAACTACCTGTTACTG
>PFCW01000007.1:0-941 GCA_002763115.1 Candidatus Pacearchaeota archaeon CG10_big_fil_rev_8_21_14_0_10_31_59 | reverse complement strand
AAGGTTGCATGTGTTTGTAACAGAACAATCTGCTGTTTCACCACCTGATAAAGTTGTTTGTGAATTCATTGCTGAACCTCCACCGCCACCTCCTCCGCCGGAGGCTGCTTGAGCTGGGTTTGCAACTTGTGTACATCCTGATAATGTACAAGTTTCACTACAGCTTGCTGAACCTTCCCAATGATAACCAGAATTTGCTGAATCGTAAATTGATTCACAAGTTCTAGTTCCTTCGAAATCACATTGTTCTCCGTTTTCTTTTATTCCATTACCACATTCGTAGTATGTTGGACCTTTTGGATTGAATATTATGTTATTATCGCCATCACATTCAATACCAAAGTAACTTACTCTTGGATAAGAGTAGAACTGAGGTTTGTCCTGATAGTCGATTGCATAATATATCTTGTCACACATACCACAACTGTCTAGTTCCGGAACTTCGAAGTTAAGAGTTACATAACCTGTTCTGGTTTCTTCATTCCAGTTTCTTAATGTTATGTAATCACCCCACAATGTATTTGTATCACTCGAACACCAGTCTGTAAACTGTTCAACATAAACATTTATTGCATACCAGAATGTTGGTAACTTGAAAAGTTCTTCAACAAAAACTGTATCAACACCATTGCTTAATGTTGGATTTAACCATGTTAAGCAACATAGTTTATGCATAGTCATTGCAACTTCATCACCTCCATGACATAAAGTCATTTGGTATTCAAAATTACATTGACCGCCTTCTGTCCAGTCTACTGTACATGATTCCGGTGCTGTTTCGAAGTAAACATCTTGGTAAAAGTCTACTGATTTTGGAACTGTATTTTGGTTTTCAACATTGTCAAAAGCTCTGACTTCAACATTGTAATTTCCAGCATCAATCAAGTTGCTGAATGCTACTCTGTATTTATCATTTCCTATGGATTCCATTGCTGTCCAAT
>PFCW01000003.1 GCA_002763115.1 Candidatus Pacearchaeota archaeon CG10_big_fil_rev_8_21_14_0_10_31_59 | reverse complement strand
AGGTTCCAAGCAATGGCAAAACAGCTCCGTATTTTAAAATCACAGCAGCTGTTGCTCCGACTGCAATTAAAATTGTTAATATAATTCCTACTCTTCGATTATGCCTAAAAATTAAAAAACCAAATACATAACCCGAAACTAATGCTACAATCAAAAAAATTATAATAGCATTCCAGACTATACTGTGTGTAAAATCATAGAGCCAGATTGGTAAATCTCCAATTAAAGATTCTGCTTTAACGAAATTGATAATTAATAATATAAATGTGAATAGAATTGCTATCAAACCTCTTTTTCTTAGCATTGTAAGAATAAACTTTTGAAGTTTAAAAATATTAGTGTTTCTCTTTTTATTATATTTATAGAATAGTAGTTTTTTAGGATAAAGCGTAGATAATCTCCTTTTCTTTCGACTTCCTAGAGCATTTCTTTTTGGAAAAGCCGAAGAAATTATAAAATTTCTAGGCCCAGAAATTCTCTAGAATTTCTTGGGAAAGGCTGTAGATGGGCCTGCCAGGATTCGAACCTGGGATCTCCTCCATTTTGACCTCGGAGTTTCTCTTTCCAATGAAAATCCACACGATTTTCAGTGGCATTGAAACTGCCAACAGTTTCTCTGCTAAAAGAAACTGTAGTCGTCAAAGAGGCGTCGTAACCAACTGGACTACAAGCCCTCTCAAATGATGAAAATTGTTTAAATTTTCAGCATACCAAAATAGAAAACTGCAGTTTTCTATTTTTAGTATTAAAATAAAAGAAATTATTTAAAGATTATGTTTTTAATTTCTCAATTGTTTTTTGGATAACTTTTTCCGGGTCACCTTCGCCTTTGATTTTTATCAAAATTCCTTTATCTTCGTAAAATTTTTCCAACGGTGCGGTTTTTTCTTCGTATTCTTTTAATCTTTTTTTTATACTTTCTGGTTCATCATCCTTTCTTCTTATTAATTTTTCATTGTCATTGTCGCAATAACCTGCTTTTTTCGGAGGCATTGTCAAAACATTATAAACTGCTTTGCATTTCGGGCAAATCAATCTTGAAGATAATCTTTGAACAATTATTTTTTCAGATGCAAAATAATAAACAACTTTGTTTACTTTTATCAAACTCTCGAGAATTTCAGCCTGGTTGATTGTTCTCGGATAACCATCCAAAATAATCCCTTCTTTTAATTTTGAATTGTTTAAATAATTTTTCAAAATGTTTGTTATATCCTCATCAGTCAGCAAATATCCTTTTTCTATTGTCTCTTTAATCTTTTTTCCGAATGCAGTTTTTTTCTTAGCTTCTTCCCTGACAATATTTCCCATGACGACAATTTTTAAATTTAGAATCTTGGCTATTTTTTCTCCGTAAGTCCCTTTTCCTACCCCTGGAGCTCCGAGCAAAATAATGTTATTCATAATCTAAATTAAGAAACTATCTTTAAAAATATTCCTAAACTTCCTCTTCATCATCATCGTCTTTATGCAATTCTTCAACTTCTTCCTGCAATTCTTCCAATGTTCTGCCGCTTATAGTTTTCTGCCAAGCCATCTTTTTTCTTTTCCAAGAAAATTCTTTTGAATTTCTTGGTTTTGGAAGCTATTATTAGAATAATGATATTTAAAAAGATTTCGACGGAAAGCCAGCGAAAATCTTTCAGATTTTCTAGGTATTTGAAATTTTTATAAATTTCAAAGCCTCTAGAGGCCCTAAAAAATATCTTCGATATTTTTGGGGTCCCAAAATTTCTTAAGAAATTTTTAGGAGATTTGAACCCACGTGTTCAAATCCCAAAAGCCTCTAGAGGGATTTGAACCCCCGACCTACGGTTATCTTGGACGAAATCTTTGATTTCGACTTACAAAACCGCCGCTCTAGCCACTGAGCTATAGAGGCATATTCTATAAAAACTTAAGAAATAATGGTTTAAAAGTTTATTCTTTTTTGGGTTTTTTAGTCTTTTTCTCTTTCTTCTCTTCGGTGTTTTCTTTTTTCTTTCTTGTTTTTTTCTCTTTCTTCTCTTCAACTTTCTCTTCAATCTTCTCTTCAGTTTCTTCTATTTTCTCGTCTTCAACTTCATCTTCACTTTCTTTTATTTTTTCAACACTAATTTTTTCTTTCTTTTCTGTTTTTTCCTCAAAATTTTCAACTTTTTTATTAAGAACTTCAATGTTTCGAATATCACAGAATGCCAATGGATAGGTTTTTCTTAATTTTTTATTCATAATTCTTTGCAGTTCCAATGAAATTATTAATCTGAAAACCTCTTCCCTCGTTTTTTCCCTTAAAAGTTTTTCCACAAAACTTTTAGCATTTTCCCTTAAACTTTTTCTTACACTTCTGTGAACTTTTTTTCTCGTCAACAAAAAAGGTTTTATTCGCAAATAAGCATCTTTTACTTTGACAACAAAAGAATCTTCAACATAAGATGTTCCTTTTCTTACAGAACGCTTGATGTAAAAAGGAAGAATTTTCAATGATTCAAACTTGGCAATATAATTGCTTCCGGATTTGCCTACAACTAATTTTGCCTCAGAGCTTTTTCCTTTCAAATATCTTGTAAGATCAAAATTTATTTTCTTTCCCAACTCATTCTCTAAATTCTCGCTGTAAATCTGGATAATTGGCTTATTGAAAACTTCAACATTCAATGCATGAAATTTTTTCTTAGCCATGCTAAAAAACCTCCGATGGTTTTTGGCATGTTAAAAATTTGATAATTTTTCCCATGTTACTCTATCTGTATTTTAGCAGTTCTTTTACCTTTTTTCTGCTGAGTTGATTTTTTGCATACTGTGCACTCATATCTTAAATTTGTTTTTTTAGTATGTTTTACAGATCTTTTGAATTTAGTTACTGCTGGTTTACTCCCGTATTTTCCCAAATTTCCAAGACCGGAACCCAATCCACGTTTCTTAGCTCTTTTGATACTTCCTCTCTTCAAAGAACCTCTTTGTCCTCTTGAGCTAACCATCGAGATTTTATGCTCTGTGTGCTTCTTGCAATACGGACAATATCTTTTGACTTTTTTAGGTTTCTTCATTTTATTTTTAATTTATTTCTACTAACATAGCTTTACTGTCTTTGATTAATATATTGGAAATCTCCTCGGATAAATTTGCCATATCTCCCTTCTTGAACGGGCCGATTTCTTCGCCAGACAAATCTAATAATTTAGGAGTGTCCTTTATAAATCTAATGAGAATGTTCTTTTTTAAATCTTTCTTTTCCTCCCCGTTCAATTTTTGGCTGAATTTTTTATGAGTGTCTTCTATGTTTTTATTGACGTTTTCGAACAACTCTTTTTCAAAATCAAACATATTCTCAACATCTTTTTTGCTTACACCTGTTCTGGCAGCTATAGAAGCAAGCTGTAAAATCTTTTTCTCTCTCAGCATCATCAGCTCTTTTAAGATTGACTGGATGCTCTCAAGCTGTTTTTTTGTCTTTTGTATTGTGTCATCAAAAACATCGGATTTTTTTTCGGCTATTCCTTCCTTGTCTTTGATATATTCAGCAACTTCTTTAAAAAAATTCTTGCTTATGGGATAGAGCTGTTCGCTGTATTTCTCTTTGATAAACAGATTGTATATTTCCTGAAACGATATCATTTTTACCCCTAGCAGATATAGTAAAAAACAGATATATAAAAACTTAATTGAAGTAAATGCACCAGCCGGGAGTCGGACCCGGATAATGGGATTGGGAATCCCAGATCATGCCTTTAGACTACTGGTGCTTATCTTTTTCAATAATTCAGTTTTTAAAAATTTATAGTTAATACTGAGAGTTTTAGGTTTTTAAAACTGTAACTTAAAATTTATTGTAGAATATACCAGAATTTTATGTAACCACACCTTTTTTCTATTTCTGAAGGTTTAAATTTCCATCCTGATAATGCAGCTTTAGTGCTTTTATCCCATTCAGGGTAACCTGTAGAATTCTTTATAAGCATCATTGGAAGTATATTACCATATCTATCAGTACAAAAATGTATAACAATATCAACACCAGATAATCCTTTTTGTCTTGCCCATTCAGGATACACTGGGAATGGGCTACTTAAAATATCTGATGGAGATAAATCCCCAGTTAAACTAAAACCACTTTTTTTATGAACACCTCCTGCTTCTTTTATCTCTGCCACTTTACTTTCTAAACCAGAAGAACTTTCAACTACTGGTTTTTTTACTCCATATCCAATTTGTGTTGCTCTTGTGTCTAATTCAATAGGGCTTCCACCTGAAGCAACAATTTTATCAAAAGCACTTTGTGTTCCAGTGCCACCAATACTCCTTGAAATATCAATTGGCGCTTGAGCTAAAATTTCTTCTGTTGAAAGTCTTGCATTAGGATTAATCCTTATAACATCTCCAATAAGGGAAGCTTGTCCCTTTTCTAAAGAAAACTCATCTACAACTATTTGTGATTGAAATGATATTTTCCCTTTTTCTAAAAATAGTGGTGCTGATTCTTCTCTAGTATACCCTTCTGGCACAAACTGGCTTTCTTGTTGTACTAATTGTTGGGCTTTTGGAGGCAAGCTAGGATCATAAGCAACCTCGATATTTTGCCCAATATCTGAGGGAACTACCCTTAATTGTTGATAAAGAGAGAGTCCAAGAAGGAGTCCATGAAGAGCAACGCTGGTAGCAATACCTGCCCACAATCTTTTACTTTTAAATAAATCACCAAGCCCTTTGGCTGTTTTTCCAACTGCACAAGCAAGATCTCTAGGAATATATTTTATTTTATCCAGCAAACTTTCAGACCCAATTGTGTATACTCTAGCCATTTATTTTTTCTCTTTTATTAACAAAACTCTAAACTATTTAGATTTTTCGGTCTACAATCTTTAGTTAGTAAATTATAACATTAAAGATGCAAAAATGGATGAAAAATTTAATTAGTTATATAGATTCTGTTCACTTTTCCATCTCTGGTTTTTTCAATTGCCCACCACCATTTTTTTTGAGTAAATTCCCCAAGAGTATCAATCTTTGCCAACTGACGAGGAATACCTAATATATCTGTATCAAGACCCCACCCACTTATAGCAGAATTCATGTCACTTCTGAATGTACTATCATATCTTAAATCCAATTTTAGCTTTCTAAAAAGTTTAAGATTATCACCAACTTCTTTAGAATGATAAACTCCTATTTGACCATTTTTCTCTAAACTTAATGTATCAAAACCTTTCACAATTAAAGAGTCTAAAGGAGAAGATTGTAAAAACCTATACTCGGTCAAAAGAGAGGCATATCTTGGAAAATCTTCTTTTGGAGTTACAGTATTCCAAGAATTAGTTGTTTTATAAAACGCTTCTGTAATAATAGCATATCTATTATCTATTTTACCAGTCCACCACCAATATTCATGTTGTTCTAAACTATCCAAAAAATTTAATTTTACACTATCTATGCCATTCATACTATCTAACTGTCCTATATCTCTTCCAATAGCATAAACAGGAACATGAACTATTTTGTTATTAGGGTATCCTTTTTCGGTGTAAACATAATCAACCAAAGCAGCATCATTTTTTGCATTTAATAAAAAACCGACATCTTCTTTTTTTCCGCATCCAAGAACCCCGAAGCCAATTGTAGCTAATGAAAGTGTTAAGAAAAATGGAAATATTTCTAACTTCATGGAAATTTTACTTTTTATAGATATATAAAGATTTATTTATTAAAGTAGTATATTAAAAACGGGCCTGTAGTTCAACGGTAGAATGTTTCCTTCGCAGGGAAAAGATTTGAGTTCAATTCTCAGCAGGTCCATAAAACCAGTTAATTTTATATACGTAAAAAATTTATTCTTTGAATGGTTAAGATAGCTAAAAAAGGGAAGAAGAAATTTTACATCACAACTGCAATAGATTATGTAAATGCAAAACCTCATTTAGGTCATGCCTATGAAAAAATTCTGGCTGATATTATAGCAAGATGGCATAGATTTATTGACGAGGATGTTTTCTTTTTGACAGGAACAGATGAAAATGCCCAGAAAAACGAGCAGGCAGCAAAAAAAGCAGGTATCGAAACAAAAAAATTTGTTGACAAAAACGCCCAGCTTTTTGTCCAATTATGCAAAAAACTCAATATAAGCAATGATGATTTTATAAGAACAACTGAGGAAAGGCATATCAAAGCTTCTCAATTAATATTCAAAAAATTATTTGATAAAGGAGAAATTTACAAGGGGCATTATGAAGGTTTGTATTGTTACGGTTGCGAGAATTATATAACTGAAAAAGATCTTGTCGATGGAAAATGTTCAATGCATGATAAAGAGCCTGAATGGATAAAAGAGGAAGCGTATTTTTTCAAGATGTCTAAATACACTAAAAAAATTATAAAATTCCTGGAGAAAAAAAATTCTGTTCTTCCAGAAGGAAGAAGAAAAGAAATGTTTAATCGTGTAAAAGAAGAGGGATTGAAAGATTTATGTGTTTCAAGAAGCAATTTAAACTGGGGGGTAAAAGTTCCTTTTGACGAGAAACACAGAATTTATGTCTGGATAGATGCTTTAAGCAATTATGTAACAGCTTTAGGATATCCTTCAGATAAAAAATTCAAAAAATTCTGGCCTGCTGACTGTCATTTGATAGGAAAAGATATCAACTGGTTCCACTCAGTTATATGGCCCGCTATTTTGATAGCTTCAGATATTGAACCGCCGAAAACAGTTTTTGTCCACGGTTTTGTAAACATCAAAGGAAGCAAAATGTCAAAGTCAACTGGCTTGGTCGTCGATCCTATAGAACTGGTTGAAAAATACGGTCTTGACAGCGTAAGATATTTTTTCGCAAGAAACATTCCGTTCGGTTACGACGGTGACTTTAGTTATGAATCTTTAATTGAAAGATATAACGGGGAGCTGGCAGACAAATTAGGAAATTTAGTTTCAAGAGTTGTCGGCTTGGCAGAAAAATATCTGAAGAGCAAGATAAAAAAGAAAAAATCAGATGAAAAGCTGTTTAAAAATCTTAAATTGGATTTGATAAAAAAACAAATGGAAAATTATGAGATAAATAAAGCCCTAACAACCATTTTTGAATTCATTGATTTTTGCAATAATTACATCCAGGAGAAAAAACCATGGGAATTAACCAAGACAAACATGGAAGAATTTGAAAATATTATTTATAATTCTTTAGATGCTATAAGAATAATTGCCCTGCTTTTGCATGCTTTTATTCCAAATGCTTCAGATAGAATTTTAACACAACTAAATTTAAAAACAGAAAAAACAATAGATAATTGTAAACCAGGGTTGCTCAAGGAAACAAAATTAAACAAAAAAGAAATTTTATTTGCTAAAATAGAAGATGGAAAATAAAAATATTATAGGAATTATAGGCCTTGGTTATGTCGGTCTGCCTTTGGCTTCTCTTGCAAGATTAAAAGGCTTCAAAGTTTATGGTTTTGACATAAACGCATCCATTATTGAAAAAGTTAACAATAATGAAAGTCATATTGAAGACAAGTCTCTGAAAACTTTGCTGGCAAAATTAAAAAAGGAAAACAAGAAAATTGAGGCAACTGATGATTTTACAAAAATAAAAGAATGTGATTTTGTTTTTATCTGCGTTCCAACACCAGTAAAAGAAAACCATATGCCTGACTTGACACCGGTAAAATCTGCATCTGAATCAATTGCAAAAAATATGAGAAGAGGGCAATGTATTGTTTTGGAGTCAACAGTTTATCCTGGTGTTACAGAGGAAGTTATGATTCCTATACTTGAAAAATTCAGCAATCTGAAAGCAGGAATTGATTTTGATGTTGCTCATTGTCCGGAAAGAATTGATCCAGGAAACAAAAAATGGAATGTTTCAAACATACCAAGAGTAATCGGTGCCTTGACAAAAGATGGCTTGGATAAAATAGCAAAAGTTTACAGCAAGATTATTGATGGTGAAATTATAAAATTGTCAAGCATCAAGGCAGCTGAAGCAGTAAAAATCATAGAAAATTCTTTCAGGGATATCAATATAGCTTTTGTAAATGAACTTGCAATGTCTTTTGACAAGTTTGGAATTGATATTTTAGAGGTTATTAAAGGTGCAAGTACAAAACCATTCGCATTCATGCCTCATTTCCCGTCTTGCGGAGTTGGTGGACATTGCATTCCTGTCGATCCTTATTATTTAATCCAAAAAGCCAAAGACATAGGATTTGAACATAAATTTCTGAAATTAGCAAGAGAAATTAACAACCATATGCCTGACTACACAGTAAAAATCCTTGAAAATGAAATGAAAAAATTAAAAATTCGATTAAGAAAAGCGAATGTTGGAATTTTGGGCATGACTTACAAGGAAAATATTGATGATTTGAGAGAAAGCCCAGCTTTTAAAATAGCTCATTTGTTAAAGAAGAAAGGAGCCAATGTTTTTGTTTTCGAGCCTCATGTCAAAAACATAAGAGGTTTGGAAAAAGAAAAAGTAGAAACCTTGGACGAATTTTTATCAAAAGCCCAATACATAATTGTTGCATCTCCACATAAAGAATTTTTACAAATCCCAGCAAACAAATTCAAGGACGCTGGAATAAAAATTATTATTGACGGAAAAAATAAACTTGCGCGAGAAGATTTCAAAAAAGAAGGAATTGTTTATAGAGGAATTGGACATAATTAGATTAAGCAGGAATTTCTTCTTCAACTCCTTTAACCAAGTTCCAATCAAGTTTTATTAATTGTTTTATTGCTGGATTATTTGTATTCAATTTAAATAAGTCTGATTTTCCAACTCTTCTCGTTTTAACAACTATTTTATTTTTTACAAGTTTATCCCAAAAAGTTTGTAGTGTAGAATAGCTTACTTCGGAGTTTTTTGCTATTTCAGTCATTGGATAATCAAAATCAGCAAATGTTAAAAGAAAGTCTAATACTTTTATAACTGGATTATTTCCAAATACTTCTACAAATACACTATCGTTATCTAGTCCATTTTCCATGATTATAATTATAATTATAATTAGTATTTAAATCTTTCTATTTATGTTTTTAAATTACAATATTAGAAACATTTAAATATTCATAATTTCTATTAAAATAATGGAAGTAAGCCAGGATTTAATTAAAGCCAGACTTCTTTACCATCTGAGGAAAAAAAGAGTTTTAGGAGGAGTCCACACTCATTATGATACACTAAAAAGAGGATTCCCAAAACACTTAGGGAAAGAAGTTGAGAAAGCAGCAAATGAGTTGCTTAAGCAAGGATGGCTAATATCCAAGCCGACGTCATACGGTTTGCAGGTTTCATTAAACAAAAATAAAATCCAGGAAATTGAAAATTTTATAAAAAAAGTTTTAAGAATGGATCTTTGAAGTTTTAAGTTCAAAAAGTTTTTAAGGAAGAGGGACGTTTGGAGAGAAATGAGGATTAGAAAATAACCCATTTATCACATAAGTCTATTAAAAGTTTATTTTTATTGATTAATGATGATTGTTTTGAAGAAGGTAACTAACTATTTGAAGTATAAAAATAAAAAATATAAAAGATTATCTACTTTTTTTCAAGTAATTTCCACTATAGGTTTAGTTATCTCTTTTATATTTCTCGGATATCTATGGTGGCTCGTTATTCCTTTTCTTCTTTTAGGCGGAATTTCTACTTATTATAAGATTAAATCAAAAAATTACTCTTATGGTACAGAAGGAGAAAGAGAAGTAGCAAAAACCCTGTATGAAAACTTAAATGACAATTACTATTTACTCAATGATGTTAAACTTCCTAATTCCCAATCAAATATAGATCATATAATCTTAGGACCAAATGGAGTTTTTATTATTGAAACTAAAAATAATATTGGACAAATTTTTTGTAAAGAAGATTATTGGTATAAATATGATGAAAGAGATAATAATTATTATATTCTTCCTGGAAATCCGAGTAAACGAATCAAAGGAAAATCGGCAGATTTTGGTAGGTTTATAGAAAAAATTTTAAACAGAAAAGTTTGGATTAACAGATTTATTGTTTTTGCAAATAATAAAGTTACTTTAAATTTAGATAATCCCTCGGTAGATGTTTTAAAAATAAATGAGTTAGTGAATTATATCAAAAGTATGAAATCATTTAATCCATTATCTAAAGAAGAGATAAATAAGATTGCACAGGTTTTAAGAAAATCCTAATTCTTCACCCCTTTATCACCGCAATCGGTACAAGTCTCGCAACTTTCTTTGCGAGTTTTAAATTATCTGAAACGCGAGCAACTTCGTCGATATTTTTGTAAACTGAAGGTGCTTCTTCAGCTAGTCCTTTCCAGGATTTTGCCTTGACCGCAATTCCTTTTCTTTCCAAATCACTTTTGACTTGCTCCCCCCTTAAACTTTTCAAAGCTGCTGTTCTCGACTGAACACGACCAGCACCATGAGCTGTGCTTGAAAATGATAATTCTTCAGATTCATTTGTTCCAACCAGCAAATACGAAGCTGTTCCCATGCTTCCTGGAATTAAAACCGGCTGTCCAATACTTTTATAATTCTCCGGAATTTCTTTGTGTCCAGCTCCAAAACTTCTTGTTGCACCTTTCCTATGCAGACAAACTTTTCTTTTTTCCCCATCAATTAAATGTTCTTCTATTTTTGCTATATTATGTGCGACATCATAAATTAATTTTAATTCCTTCGGCTCAACATTAAGAACTTTGTTAAATGCTTCCCGAACATAATGCATGATAATTTGTCTGTTGCAGAATGCATAATTTACAGCGCCGTACATTGATTTGATATATTTTTGTCCCAATTCAGAATTAACATCAGCGTTGATTAATTCCCTGTCAGGCAAATCCTTGAAACCGATTTTGTCTTCCATCTCTTTTATGTAATCAGAAGCTATCTGATGTCCAATTCCTCTCGAGCCGCAATGAATCATGAATGTTATTGAACCTTTTTCAATGCCAAAAACCTTTGCAATTTTCTCATCGTAAATTTCATCAACTTTTTGCAATTCCATAAAATGATTTCCAGCTCCTAAAGTTCCTAACTGGGGCAATCCTCTCGAAACAGCTTCTTTTGAAACAAAATCAAGAGAAGCATTTTTCATTTTTCCGCTTTCTTCTGTATTTTTAATATCTTCCTTGAAAGCCATCTTGTTTTGCAAAGCCCACTCAGAACCTCCCTCAAAAACTTTGAACAATTCATCTCTTGATAATCTTAAGTTGCTTTTACATCCTACACCAACAGGAACCAAATTATAAATTTCATCCATTAATTCTTTCTTTTTCTTCTCTATGTCTTTTAATTTTAGATTTGTAGCTAAAATTCTTACACCGCAGTTAATATCATAACCAACTCCTCCCGGAGAAACAATTCCGTTGTCAATATCAAAAGCAGCAACTCCCCCGATAGGAAAACCATAACCTTGATGAGCATCAGGCATGACATAAGATGCTTTTAAAATTCCTTTTAACATAGCAACATTTTTTGCCTGCTCCAGTGTCTTGTCAAGTTTTACAGCTTCAATTAACTTGTCAGAGGAATAAATAATTGCAGGAACTTTCATGGCTTTGTCCTTTTCTATTTTCCAGACAAACTCAGAAATTTTTTTAATTTCCATATTTTAAAAAGAACACCAAGATTTTTATATCTTTTTAATTTAAAAATTAAAAAAGAAAATTAAATTCTAAATCTAAATTTCTCTGAAGAATATCTAACTGCTTTTTGTGTTGAAACTTCTCCGGAATATCTCTCAGTTTTATCAATATCTACTTGGGGAGTTTTGTCTAAAACTTCACCACATACATTTATTTCCACCTTTGTTGGTATAAGATAATTGTAGTCTTTTCCCTTGAATCCAGCTTCTGCTGGATAAACTCCAGTAACTCTAAATTCAAGATGACCAACCCTACCAATAGCGACAATACCTTCTCCTGGTTTGTAGGTTACATCTTGTTCATTTTCTAATAAGGATAACACTATTTCACCGAATCTATCAATTCCAATCTCCGGAGGCAAACCACATAAATCTTTAAGATTTTTAGGTATACCTTTTCCCTTTGCATAAATATCATTTATTGTTGAACAAGCCTCTTTATAAATCCTTTTGATAGCATCACTTGAAACTCTTGTATTACCACTAGAACTCATTAATACTAATTCATCATCAAGAATTTCTGTTCTTACCCTAACTACTTCGAAATCTGTTTTCCAACCAATAACACTATTCTCAGCATCTTCTTGAAAATCTTTATCCATTTTTCATCTCCATAAATTTTGAAGGATAAAGAAAAAATCTTGGAGTTTATAAATCTTTTGTTTGTTATTACTCTAGAATTAGTTAAACATCAACAACAACCTGTGCGAATTTCTTTTCCTTGGAAACAATCATGTCATTGTATGTGACTGCCTTCACATCAGTCATTGTATTGTAATTTTTTATGTTGTCAGTCAGAAAAACAGCTTCCAATCTTCCGTTTTTCTCGTCAATTTTTATTTTTTTTATTTCAGCCAGAATCTGGCCTTCAGTGTCAATCAAAATCAGAAATTTTTCAAGGAAGGAATAAAGCAATCTTTTCAAATCAATCCTTAATGAAACAGGATTTATAATTAAAAATTTCTTTTTGTTTTTTCCTTTGACCTTTCCCCCAACCATAACTTC
The DNA here is from genome assembly GCA_002763115.1 of Candidatus Pacearchaeota archaeon CG10_big_fil_rev_8_21_14_0_10_31_59. Taxonomy (GTDB): domain Archaea; phylum Nanobdellota; class Nanobdellia; order Pacearchaeales; family CG1-02-31-27; genus CG1-02-31-27. The sequence goes on along the minus strand of PFCW01000003.1, from coordinate 17,029 downwards.
TTTCAGAGCGTAAGCGGAATTTTCAAAAATCTCGTTTAAATCAGAGCCGTAAGCCCTGAATTTTATATCTGCTGTATGCTCCAAAAATTCAAATTTTCTTGTCACCATTTTTTATTATACTGAATATATATTAAAAAAAAGAAAAGTATTTAAATATTCTTTATTTAAATTTAATATGCAAGATAAAAGAGGGATGAATACCAAGGATAAAGTACTGTTTACCATATCTATATTCTTATTGCTGGTCTTGGCAGTTTCAATAATTACAAATTATCATGTTAATACTAAATCAAATTCAATATCCGGTTATGCAACTTTAGAATATTCTTTTGAAACAAGTGAAAGTTTCAAAGTTTTAGCATCTGGAGAGGATACAAAAGTTTATTCATCTTATCAGCTAAAAAGCGGCGACTTAATTCCAGGCAATGTAAAAATGAATTTTTATTATTCACAGCCAATGTGCCCGACTTTTGTATATTGCAAGGACAAAACAAAAAAAGTTGATTATTGTTCTATAGATACTTTAACCGGAGATTGTGTTTGTCCGTCTTTGGACTTGATAAGTTCCCAATGTTCTTCAGGTTTTGATTCTGGAACTTGCACAGATAAAAGTTTCAAATGTTGTGAAGCAGGGAAAGGAGATGGCGATTATCTGCCGCAATACACCTGCACAAGCGGAGAATGCTGGGAAAAATGTTTATCAACATCATACTCGCAACAAACTATAACATTAAGCAACTACATAAAACAGTCAACAACTCCAGCAAAAGGAAATTACATAGAAGGAAGTTATTATGACTCGGACAAGCCGACAGTTTTAACAGGAATAGGAAAAGGATTTGCTTATTGCGGAACAACACAAACAGGATTGACCGAGGGGGAAGTATGCACTTCAGATTCTCAATGTGCAACTGGATTAAAATGCCTGGCAAATAATAATCCAACTTCAACAGGAAAAAAATGTATTAAAGACCCAACATCAGTAGGATGTTATGATTCTGACAATGGCGATGAACCTTTAGTTAATGGTTATGTTTCAGTTTATTCCAATGGTGAATATTATTTTTACGAGGATCAGTGTTCTTCTGATGAAAAAACAATGGTAGAGTTTTCTTGTGAGGGAACAACTGCGAGAAGAATACAGTATGCCTGTTCACCTTGTGAAACAAAAACTATTGGAGCTGTATGCAACAACGCATCAACAAATTGCACAAGCACCGATGCAGATTCATCTCATCCTGATGGAGATAATCCTGGAGTAGCAGGTTATACAACTTCATTTGGATTTACCTATCCTGATAGATGTTCAGTCAATCAAGAAAATACATTAATCGAAACTTTTTGCCTTGATGGTTATTCAAATTCACAATTTTACACTTGCAGTTATGGTTGCGAGGGAGTTAATTGTGATTTAGCATCCGGAGAAAAATGTGGACGATGCAAATCTTCAAGTGAAAGTGAAAGCGGTTCATGCACTGACTGTCATTTTGTAAAAGATTCATTCGAGGTCGGTTCTGAATGTGGACCAGATTGCATGAATGACAATATTGGAACAACAGAGGGGCAGGCATATTGTCCGGATTGCATTTATGACAGATGTTCACCCACAAATCCAAAAACAGGGACCAAACATTTAAGATTATTCACTTCTAATCCTCTGGCAGATAGTGCAGAAGTTGATTCTGGTTATATTTTCCACTCATTTAAATCAATTTCAGAATTTACAAAATTAAGCTGGTGTAAAAAATTAGTTTATGTGGAAACAGATTCTTACAAATTTCCAAAAGGAGGAAGTTATGAGATTGTTGTAAAATCTACAGACGGAAAAAAACTGCATTATAATTATGCCATAGTCTGCCCAATAGATATAAGCACAGATAAATATATCTGCATGAGTGATGGACTTAATTTGGATTCATCTTATAAATGTGAATGCAAAAATGCTTACGAAGACTGGATTAGAACATTTGGAGTTTCTTTAAATGTAGATAGGATATATGCGCAGGTTAATTATCAACAATCCGGAACAAAAGGGCGCCTAGATGTTTATTTTGATGATATTAATTTTGGAACATGTAGTTGTTCTTCTAGTAGTGGTTCTCCAATAAGTTCTGGAGCAATAACTGGTTTTGTAACAGATAATTCTGGTGATGAAATAACAGAAAATGGTGAAAAAAGAGGAAAATCATGTTCAACTGACGATGGTTGTCCAGCAGATAAAAAATGTGTCGATGGAAGATGTATGAAAAGCGGAGGTTCATGGCCAACTGAAGAACAAAAAGAAGAGCAAGAAAATCTATTTGGAGATTCTATTTTCGGTTCTTCTGAATTCGGAGGAGCTGGTGGCAGATCAATCATAGAAAGGGTAAAATGTGAAAATGATGGAGGTGTATGCATATTCACAAGTCCTTACAGGACCAGTCTATGCAGAAAATTAGATTTTGGAACACCAGGAGTTAATTGTGTTGATAGTAATGGTGATGGAAAATGCAACTGTCATACAGAAATAGTTTGCACAGCACATCCCTCCAGTGGTGCTCATCATTATCTTTGCCAGGAAGGGGTAGGTGCTGAATATGGCGATCCTGCTCCATATAGAGAAGAATATAGAGAAGAATTTTGTTGCATTCCTGGAAAAAGTTTAACAAAAATAAAAACAGAAGACAAAGTTTGCACATGGAGCGATGGTAAAATAATATTATCTGGAAAATGTAAATCTTCTCCAGTTGCAGGATGCTATCCAGATTATAAATATTCTAGCACAGGATGTGATGAAGGGGAATACTGTTGTATAAGTTATGGTTCAAAATGTAAAGCAGAGCATCCTTATGCAAGTTGCTCGACCGGTTATATAGATGATGTTGGTTATATTAATTACGGAGTCAGTGATTGTTTTGCTGAAGGAGGAGAATTATGCAAGGAATTCAAAAGTTCTGCTTGCACTCGTGCAGGAGGTTCTTGTAATATAAATGAATGCAGTAAAATTCCAGGTAAGGAGAATCAATATATCAGAATAGATTCTGATGAAAACCCATTATGTTTTTATAAAGATCAAAAAACTTATTGCTGTCAAAATAAAGGCGAAACTGCAACATGTGGCGAGGGTTGTATCTGTTATACTGGGGAAGTTACATACACCGGACAAATAGGCACTGTCGCTGGAGCTGCAGTTTTAGCAACTACACCATCAACTGCAACCTCATCAACAACTACAACAAAAACATCTGCATTATCTAAATTCTTTTCATCAATATTTACACCAGCGAAAACTACAACTACAACAGAAAATAAAATAGAACCATCACAAGCTCAAACTCTTCCTTCTCAATGTCCAAGCGATTATCCTAACAAAAAAGGAACAACATGTTCAAACGGAGAAGGAATTTGCTGTTGTAAAAATGTTCAAACAAAAACATCATCTTCATCAACAACTTCGACATCAAGCGGAGTTTTTGCTTTTATAAATAATATTTTTAGCGGAGGAACATCAGCAACATCTTCAGTAATCTCCGGCTTCGCAACGCAGGACGAAGATGGAAATTCATATACTTGCGACAACTGGGATAATATTTATAAAACAAAATTAAAAGATTTGGGAATCAAAAATCCTTCTGATGAAGGTTTCTACTGGATTGTAACTGAAAAAAGAAAAGATGACGGAACTTTGATTAATGCGTTCTATCAGCCGGTATTTATTGCAGAAGACGGAGAATATCACACAGAATGTTCCGAGGGAAAATGCATGATTGTTTCTGGTTCTGGAGAAAATCAATGTTCGACAACAAGCGAATGTCCTGATGCATGTACACCAAACTGGCAGTGCACTCCTTCGAGTTTTGATGAAGTTCCATGCGTTAATAACAAACAGGAAAGAGTTTGTATTGATTTAAACAATTGTGGAATTGCCGAAGGAAAACCACAGGAAATAAAAGATTGTGCTGAGATTGTTGAAGAAAAACAAGATTATAACAAACAATCTCCGGAAATAGAAGACAAGATAACATCTCCAAGCGGTTTGTCAGGAAAATTGTGGTGGTTATGGCTTGTTTTGGCATTATTCATAGCTGCAATCGCTGTAACTTTAGTATTGTTATTTCTCAACAAGAAAAAAGCGTCTCAATATAAAGTTCCTGAAAGATTGATGGATTATATAAAAGAGGCATCAGCAAGAGGAATGCAAAGACCGCAAATAAAACAGTCATTGTTAAAAGTTGGATGGAAAGAAAAAATGATTGACGCAGCTTTCACAGTTCAGGATAAACAAAGACCAATGCAATTCCAGCAGCAACAAAAAGGTTTGTTTAAAAGATAATTATTTTACATCAACTAACTTGACTGTTTCTGAATAATCATTAGATTTTAGATTTGCAAAATAAACTCCTGATGCAAAACTTGGAGGCAAGGACCATGTTCCGGTTCCGGAAACATCAAATCTTTCTTCCAATCTTCCTGCTGAATTGTAAACTGATAAAATTCCTATTTTGTTTTCCAGCAAAGAATATCTAACATTCCCAAAATCGTAAATCTGTAAATAATGGTTTATTGCAACATTATTTTCTGTAATTCCAGGATTGAAAGTTGTACATAAAAAATTATTTTCATCAGAATCATCGAAGCCCCATTCATTTCCAACATTTATCTCCGCTTTGTAATTTTCCTCTTCCGTTAATGTAAAAGGACTGAATTTAACTTCAACTATCCCATCACCATAAATATCTCCTGCAACAGTTTTGTCTATAATCTTAGTTTCATTATAAACTTCTCTTCCATATTTGTCATATACAATTAAAGTTACAGGGACATTTTCAAATGAAATTCCTCCGAGAGAATTATTTTTTATTGTTGCTGTTACATTTTCATAAGTTCCATTATTATCATTTTCAAAACCATTTATTTCTTTTACTGCCAAATCTTTTTTTGGATAACCACAAGCGTATAAACCATCAAAATAAGCAATCTGCCCATAATGAGTATACATGTCAACATTCTCTCCCGCTCCATAAAAGAAAACAGAATAAATTAGATATTCATCAGGATTAAATCCCTTTACTTGCAAATCTTCTCTTAAATCTTTTTCAAAATGATACCAAGCTTTTTCTTGTTGGGGCATTATTATTGAAAAATAATAAAGTCCCCATTCTGGAATATCTTCCGGAACTTCGACATCAGGATTTCTTATAACATATTCAAGAGTTATTTTTTCTCCTTTTTCATCTACTAATCCGATATCAACAGCGATATACTCTGTTGAATCGTAATCATGATTTGGAAATTCCAAATAATAATCAAATTTTAATTTATAACCTTTGAACGGTCCGTCAGTGTAAGCAGAATCTTGTTCGAATCCTCCCCAAAAAAGATATTTATTCCAGCTAAGAAGAAAGTAATCAGTTTTTATCATTGCTGAATAATCTCCGATAAAACTCACATCCCAACTGTGTATATCTGTTATTGTGCAATTCGGCCCATTCCATGAACCTTCCTTTGATTCCCAATAATCAGAGCCAGGTCCATTTGGTTTTTCAAAATTTCCGTTTCTTGTCAAGCCAGTTATTTCCTGCCAGCTTCCGTTTGTGTCTGGAACCATGAATAAATTATTTTCCAAAGAATCTTGCTGGACAACTTGTGTTGTTTGAATAATTTGTCTGCTAGGAAAACTCTCAATAGGTCTTTCCATCTGTCCGAACAAACTCAATCCTGCAAGTAATATTTCTGGTAATATATTAACATCAGAAATCAGCAGTTTATAAAACTTATGCTTTTAGTGTAACTAAAAAGTGGGAACAAAATTATTCTCTTATCCCTTTTCTCTGTTTTATCAAAGGAATGACTTTGTTCTGGACTTCTATCGGAACTTTTGCGAATAACTGGTCTACGATAAAGAAACTTGAACGACCTTCGCTGACACCTCTCAAATCTCCTGTCAAGCCGAACATTTCTGCTACTGGCATTTTTACTCTCATTGATAATCTCTCGCCTTGCTGGTCAACATTAATTATCTGTCCTCTTTTGCTGTTGATTATTTTTGTTACCTCACCCATATACCTTTCCGGAGTTTCAACCTGGATAACTTGCAATGGTTCGAATAAAGCCATTCCTCCGGACTGCATTGCATTTCTTATTGCATCTCTTACTGCCGGATAAACTTGGCTTGGACCTCTATGAATTGCATCTTCATGCAGTTTCATATCAACCAGACAAATTTTCATTTTCATGCACGGCTCTCTTGCCATAGGTCCGAAATCAACAACCTGTTCCACAGCATCCATGATTAATTCGATAACCTCGCCAATATGAACTTGTCCTTTTGTCTTGTCAAGCAAAACACAATCCTTGTAAATTTGTTTGTATTGTTTTGCTTCTTCATAAGCAATTCCCAACTCAGTTAATTTTTTCCATAATGCCTCGTCCTTTTTCTTCATTCTTCCTTCGGAAATCTCGCTTGATTTGATTGCTTCGTAAACAGGATTTTCTAAAGGCTCAACTTCAATAAAAAATAAATTGTGTTTGTTTGGTGACTTGCCTTCGCCAGTTTGTGATTCTTTTGTTACAGTTTCTCTGTAAACAACTATCGGCTCTGAACTTATAACATCAACTCCTTTCTCAGTTTTTATTCTGTTTGTAATAACTTCTAGATGTAATTCACCCATACCAGACAACAAATGCTGTCCTGTCTGCTCGTCAATTTCAATCTTGACTGTAGGGTCTTCTTTTGCAATATGTTTTAATACAGCAATCAGCTTTGGTAAATCAGCAGGATTTTTTGCTTCAATACCGCAGGTAACAACCGGCTCAAATAAATGTTTGATGCTTTCGAATGGCTCCATTTCAATTGAAGAAACAGTTTCTCCAGTTGCAACATCTTTCAAACCGACTAAACCAACAATATTTCCTGCAACTGCCTTGTCAATTATTAATCTTTGAGGTCCTTTGTAAACATTAACTTGTTGAAGTTTAACATATCTTTTTGCTAAATTAAAATAAAGTTCCTGCCCCTTTGTTACAGTTCCCGAGAATAATCTTCCGCCAGCAACTTCTCCAGCATGAGGATCAACAACAATTTTTGTAGGAATAAAAACAACCGGACCATCGGGGTCGCAGTTTTTCAACGCCTTTCCTTCTGGTGAAGTAATATCTCCGTGCCAGATTTTTTCAATTCTGTATGTCTGCGCCTGTTTTGGATTTGGCAGATGATGAACAACCATATCTAAAATTACTTTGTGCAATGGAGCTTTTTTGCACAACTCATCTTTTTTCTCAGTTGTATAAGCATCAATAATATCTTTGAAACTTAATTCTGATTTTTTCATGTATGACGTTGACAAAGCCCATTTGTCTTTTGCAGAGCCGAAGCAAACGCTTCCGTCCTGAACAGAAACTTTCCATTTTCCTTTGAATTCTTCCGGACAAATAGTGTCTATAAACTGGTTGACATCAGCTATAACTTTGACAAACTGCTTCTGCATTTCATCCGGTGTTAATTTTAATTCTTTTATTAATCTGTCAACTTTATTGATAAATAAAACCGGTTTGACTCTTTCTCTTAATGCCTGCTTCAAAACTGTTTCTGTCTGGGGCATCATTCCTTCTGCTGCATCAACCAAGACAACAGCACCGTCAGTTGCTCTCATCGCTCTTGTAACTTCTCCCCCGAAATCAACATGCCCCGGAGTGTCAATTAAATTAATTAAAAAATCATGATCCTCAACACTGTGAATCATAGAAACATTTGCAGAGTCTATAGTAATTCCTCTTTCTTTTTCATCCTCGTGGAAATCCATAACACATGCTTTTCCTGCAACTTCTTCAGATAACATTCCAGCTCCAGCCAGCAAAGAATCAGTCATTGTTGTTTTTCCGTGGTCAATATGCGCACAGATGCCGATATTTCTGATATGCACCGAATCTGACATTAACTCTTCAATATCTTTAATTCTGTCTTTTGCCATTTTCGTTTTATCGTTATAATTAATTTAGAAAAATTAGGTTTTTAAAGTTATTGTGTTGAGAATTTGAGATTGAAATAAATAAGAATCGCTTAATTCTATATTGAGTTATTCTGACAAAGTCGAATAGCTTTGTTAATTGTATTAAATTTAGTTGCTTTAAAATCTCATAGCTTGATTTTATTAAGTAGATTTATATCTTAAAAATTTATCATAAAATTATCTAGCAGAGTCAGCCTGCTTTTCCATTTCATTTTTTTTTGTTAATGAAACACTTTCTCCAGAATTATTATAAGTTGCGATTAATTCTTCTGCTAATGCCTGTGCTATGCTTTTCTTTTTTCTGAATGACTTATCATAAGCTCCGTGAACAATAGTTCTCAAAGCCAAATTTACTCTTCTTGTTGGACTGCAGTCAACTGCCTGCGGATATCTTGCACCACCGTATTCTATCGAAGTAACTTCATCTCGTGGAGATGCTTTTTCAACTGCAGTTACTAAAACCTGAACAGGATTTTCTTTTGTTTTTTGTTCTATAATTTTCAATGCTTCAATAACAACTTTTGTTTTTCTTGTGAATTTTCCTGTTGCTCTTGCTGTAATTATTTTATGCTTTTTACCCCGATGACCTGGAACTTGCAACAAATTAATCAATCTTTCAATAATATTAACTTTTGATTTTTCAAATCTTCCGGAATTTCTTCCTTGGCTCTTCAAACTCAATCTTGGTCTTAAATTAATATATCTTTTCAATCCAACATCTTCAACTTTTATATTATCAATATCAAATATATCAAAAATTTTCATTTTATCTTCTTGCTTTTTCTATTTTCTTTCTTACTAACTGATTTAATGCCTGACCATTAACTTTTATAACTTGGTATCTAACCCCCGGAATATCTCCTTTGGATCTTCCTTGTTTTCCCCCGATGGACTCAACCATAACTTCGTCATGCTCATCTATAAACTTTATAGCAAAATTTCCTGGAGCGAAAGCTGTAATCTGCTTTCCGTTTTTTGTCAGTTGGACTTTGACACATTTTCTCATTGCAGAGTTTGGCTGTTTTGCTTCTTTCTGAACTTTTTCAAGAACAATTCCTTTAGCTTGGCTTGCGCCTTCCAAAGGATCTGACTTTTTTTTCAGTTCCATAACTCTGGCTCTGAATTTCTTGTCCTGCCATCTGTGTTTTCTTCTTTCCTTCGTTAATTTTCTTGCATTTAGCATTCCCATTTTGTATTATACGATTAAATAATAGCCATTTAAAAAGCTTACTCTTAAATAATTCTTAATTTCTGCAAACCAAAATATTCTTTTAAAATATCTTTTAACAGATTTAATTTTATCTTGTCCCTTCCGATCAAAGACGCCTTGCTTTGGGTACCGGCCATTATTGTCAACCTAGTATTATCCTCATCCAGAACTATTTTTTTGAATTTTACTGGAAAAATAATTGACATCAAAAATCTTTCCAGATCATTTATATCTTCGGGCATCGAAACAACCTTAATTTTTTTATTGAAAGTATTCTCCATTCTTCTAATATTCATCCCGGCTTTTCCTATTGATTTTGAAACATCTCTTTCCTTGACTATAAAAACTAAAGAGCCGCCATATTCAAAACAACTCGAGGCTTTAATTCCGGTTATTCTTTCAAATAAATTAATGCTCTGAATTGACTTGATATCCATTCGTCCTATTTTCATTTTTTCTGTTTGCAGATTATATTTATATTAAATTCTTCCTTGCATGCTTCTGCAATTTGTTCAGGCGATGCATCTATTTTTACTATGGGTATTTTGCTTACTTTACAATAATTCTCTATTTCTTCCTCTTTTTCTTTTGGCAAATTTTTTGATATGAATATTTTTTCAGCTTTTCCTTTTTTAATCGCTCTTACTGATTCTCTGATTCCGTAGCTGGTTTTGCTTTCTTTCAATTCTTTTTTTAATTCAATTATATTCATTTTAAGCTTTTTAGATATTTAACTCTTTGTTTTCTCTTTGGATTTTCTTCCATGTGTTATTTCCAACAATAGACCAGGCAATCCTGTTCCTACCGGAACAGCCTGATTGAACATTATATTTTCTATGACGCTTATTAATCTGTCTTTTCCCCCTCTTAATGATGCATTTACAAAATGTTTTATAGGTGTTTCAAAAGATGCACGCGCCAAAACAGATGACTTGTTTGAAATAATACCTATTCTTGTTACACCTTTGACTTCTCCGCTTGATGTCATAACATCAGCTATTAACTCGATATGTCTTCTGTCAATATCGAAACCCTGCTGTTTTATAACTTTTAAAACTTCGTTTATTATAACTTCTCTTGCAGTTTCGATACCAAATATTTTTGAAACTTCATGAATATCATTGCTTATTGTTTTTTCCTTGTCAACACCCTTCACTTCCAATATGTCTTTTAAATTTGAACCAGCTGTTAAAATAACAAAATCCTTTCCCCTCTGGACAGGCAATATCTGTTTTATCTTTTTAACACCGCTTATAATCAAAACTTTTATTCTCTCCTTAATCTTGTAAATATCTTTATAATCCGATTCATCCAAATCAATAGTAACTCCTGTTTCTCTTGCCCTGACCTTCAGATTTTTATCAGCAATTTTATCTTTTATATCTTTAATATCTAGTTTTAAATCCTTCAATAAACTCTTGTCAAATTCAATCAGTACTTTTTTTTCAGAAAAATCAATTTTTATCTCTGAAGTGATATCATTAATTGTTGTTTCTTTTATAAGCTCGGCAATTCTTCTCGCGTCATTTTTGTTATTGTGTTTATCATCAAGATATATCTCTATGGAAGGTGTTGACGGATTTTTTCTGGCATCGAAAATTTCAATTAATCTTGGCAGTCCCAATGTAATCTGCATCTCGCTTACACCCGCGAAGTGGAATACATTCAATGTCATCTGTGTTGCAGATTCCCCGAAACTTTGGGCAGTTACAATTCCGATAGCCTCTCCTGCAGCAATCTTATTATTTTTTAAATGTGACAAGGAAACATCAACACCGTCGTTTCCATAAACGAACTGCATGATTGTTCCATTTGCATCCCTGACTGTTCCGTCGTATTCAATTCTTAAATCTTGTAAAGCATTGCTTAATCTCCTGTATAAATAACCAGATTTTGGAGTTCTTAATGCAGTATCCATTAAACCATCTCTTCCAGTTATCGCAGTAAAGAAAAATTCATCGGGTTTTAATCCGCTTAAATATGAACTCTTTACAAATCCTCTTGCTCTTGGCGAAATATCTCCTTTTTGATATAAAGATAGTGTTCTTCCGGAGAAACCAAAATCAATACGCTTTGCCCATAATGCCTGCTGTCCCACAGAACAACCCATCTGCGTGATATAAAGCATATTACCTCTTGAACCAGAATGAACCATTGTGCCTGCGGAGTTTTCTTTGTCAATTTCTTTTTCGACATACTCCCCAAGTTTTGCCCTGATATTATTTAATGCCTGCAAAATTTTAATTTCCCTGCTCTCCTCAGAATTTTTTCCCGGGATTAATTCAAGCTGGCCTTTATTAAATTCATCAATCAATTCTTCAACTTTTTTCTCAGCTGATTCGATTGTTGTTTTTGTATAATCTAAAATTTCATCTTTAAGCTGAACGTCCTTGATAGAAATTGTAAAACCTATTTTTGATAGATAAACTAGCCCAAGTGTAAAAATATTTTTTAATATTTTGATTGTTTCTTCTCTTCCATATTCCCTGTCCAAATATTTAACCAATGATTCTTCATCACTTCCTTCAACACCGACAACTTTGTTGTTGATTAAACCCTTTATAATCTCTCCGTCTTTTATTGAAACAATAACGTCACCAGCCTTGTTCTTTGCTGTGAAATTAATATTTTTAGGCAGTAATGCAGAAAATATCTCAACTCCGTTTACATTCTTCTTGAATTTTAACTTTTCAATTTTTTCCAATTCAATTCCACATTCAAATAATAACTGCAAAGCATCTTCTTTTGGAAGCTCGGCATGTTTTGTCAATAAATACAAACCAGTTACAGAATCCTCGATACATCCGTAAACATTTGTGTTATTTTTTGCTGTTGTTAAATGATTTCTGATTTCAAGCAAAACTTCAGCCTCCGCTTTTGCCTCTTCTGTCTGAGGAACATGAATATTCATTTCATCACCATCAAAATCTGCGTTGTAAGGAAATGTAACAGCAGGATGCAGTCTGAATGTTCTGTATGGCAATACCTTAACATGGTGAGCCATCAAACTCAATCTGTGCAATGAAGGATGTCTGTTGAACAAGACTATATCTCCATCTATAATATGTCTGTCAACAACATAACCCTTTGTCAATTCATTTATTATTTCTTCTTTTGTATCCTCGGTAATTTTCTTTCTTTTTCCATCAGGTCTTATTATGTATGCTGCTCCGGGGTAATTATCTCCTTTCATAATTAATTTCTTCAAAAATTCTATATTGTTATCATTAACTCTTTCCCGTGATGTCAAAACTTTTGCTATAACTTCAGGAACACCAACTTCTTCCAATTTTAAAAATGGGTCAGGACTTATAACTGTTCTAGACGAGAAATCAACTCTTTTACCAGCTAAATTATGCCTTATGTGTCCTTCTTTCCCTTTAATTCTTTCAGATATTGTTTTCAATGGATGTCCGCTTCTGTGTCTTGCCGGCGGGACCTGGCTTACATTATTATCGAAGAAAGTTGTTACGTGATACTGCAACAAATCCCATAAATCTTCTATTATAACTTCCGGAGCACCAGCATTCAGATTTTCCCACAATCTCTGATTTGCTCTTACAATATCTCCTAATTTGTGCGTTGTATCATCCTCGCTTCTTTCACCAGTGTTTAATGTTATACTTGGTCTTATTGTAACTGGAGGAACTAACAGCAAAGTTAAAATTCCCCATTCTGGTCTGAATGATTTTGGATCCAACCCGAAAATTTTTAATTCTGAATCAGGAATTCTTACCATTCTTTCCCTAATCTCATTAGGAAATAATCTCTTTTTTCCAAGATAGAACGTAGTTGGTTTTTCTATCTTTATTTTTTCTTGTTTTTTTCCGCAGTGGGGGCATGTCTTCCTGTCCTTTGCTTTTTTGATTATTAATTTTATGCTTTTTGTCTTCTGAATTGTCTCTTCATCCAATAAAATTTTTCCACATTCACCGCAAGTTGTTCTTAAAAATAATTCAACTATGCTTACATATTTAATATGTATAGCAGGTCTTGCCAATTCTATAAAACCAAAATGTCCCGGGCATGACGTTAGTTTTCTGCCGCAAGTTCTACATCTTACACCAGGATCAATAGCTCCCAATCTTAAATCCATCAATCCACCATCGACAGGATAACCATCCATATCATACAATTCAGGTGTGACTATTTTTGCAACACCTATCTTTTTTATTTGCTCAGGTCCGAGCAAACTGAATTTTATTTCCTTTATTTTTTTGGTTATTACTTCTTCCATTTTTACAAATATTTTGATTTTAGGTAGATTTTTGGGAAAATATGCAATGCCATTAATTCTTCTAGCAATAATTTTGAAGCGTATGAAATTTGTATTGGCTCTAATTTACCTTCGCCACACAACGGACAGATGTTTCTTTTTCTTAAAATATCCTTGACACCCATGCTTCCACATTTTTCGCAGATATGAACAACAACATTGTCTGAACTGAATCTTTCTTTTAACAATAACGAAGCTCCATGACCGATTAATGCATCTTTTTCCATCTCTCCCAAACGCAATGCACCGCCTTTTGCTCTTCCCTCTACAGGCTGTCTTGTCAATAAAGTTATTTTACCATAACTTCTTGCATGCAGTTTGTTTGCAACCATGTATTTTAATCTTAAGTAATACATATTTCCGACATAAATTTTTGCTTTCATCATTTCTCCAGTTATCCCATTGTATAATGTTTCTTTTCCGTCGGGTCTGAAACCAAGTTCAAGCAAAGTTTTTTCAAAATCCTCTATTTTCTGATGTTCGAAAGAAGTTCCGTCTATAACATTTCCGGAAACTGCTGCTATCTTACCAGCTATTAATTCTATAAGATAACCTACAGTCATTCTTGACGGAATACCATGGGGATTGAATATTATATCTGGTCTAACACCACTGGCGGTGAAAGGAACATCTTCCTCGGGAACAATCATACCAACAATTCCTTTTTGTCCGTGAGTTGTAGCGAATTTGTCTCCCAGTTCAGGAATTCTCTGGTCTCTCATTTTAACCTGGATAATTTTATTTCTTTGATCATCTGTAGTAACACAAACAAAATCAACAACGCCTTCTTCTTCCTGTCTTATTGCCAAACTATTTTCTTTTCTTGATTTTGCTATAGACATTCCACCCATATCAGACAAGAATTTAGGAGGAGAAGTTTTTCCGATAACAACATCATTCTCCTTCAAATTAGCTTCCGGATAAACTACTCCATCTTTCTCCAAAAATCTGTAATTCTCTTCGGTTCTGTAACCAGAAACATCCTTGGTTGGAATTTCAATTTCATCTTTAAGACCGCCAGCATAATTTAATTCTATTGTGGTGTAAGGTCTGAAATAAGTTGATCTTCCTAAACCTCTTTCAATGCTTGCTTTGTTTAAAACTACTGCATCTTCAATATTATAACCTTCATAAGGCATTACTGCAACAACAACGTTTTGACCGACGGGATAAAAGTCGATCATGTCATAAATTGCACTTTTTACTATCGGTCTTTGAGGATAATGAATTATCGAAACATCAGTATCTATTCTTGCATGGAAATTTGCGTTATAAATTCCCAAACCCTGCTTTTGTGTTTTGCTTCCCCTCATTAACCTTGAACTGTGGTCGTGATTTCCGAATGGAACTAATGATGTGATCAAACCAAACATTGCCACACTATCAATTTCCAAATGGGTATGTTTATCAGTTAAATCTTCTTCATTTAAAGCTGTCAAGGCATTTTCTTCCTCGCCAGCATCTAAATATTCTATCATTCCTCCTTTTTCCAAGTCAGACCATTTTAAAATTCCCTCTTCAACTTTCTGCATATTTTCCTCTGTTAATAATGACTTACCTTCCTTTGCAACTATTAATGGTCTTAAAACTCTTCCAACTTCCCCGCTGATAGAAACTAATTTTCTTTTTTCATCAAAACTAATTCCAATCTGCTGAGGCAGTTCCTGATGTCTTCTTTTTTCCCTTAATCTTTCACTGAATTCCTTTCCATTGTCAACAGAACCAAAAAATTTCCCATTGTAAAAAACATCAATTATATCTTTTTCAGCGTCTTTCTTAAGACCGGCGTCCTTTAAAATTTTAGTTAATTCATCTTCGGAGAAATTTATTGGTGTTGAAACTTTCGCCAACAAAGCCAGATTTTTTCTTAAACCAATCGGAGTTCCTTCAGGAGTTTCTATCGGACAAAATCTTCCGAAATGGGTTGGATGCAATGTCCTAGCTTTAAAATTTTCCTGTTCCGATGGAAGCAAACTCACAACTCTTAATAATTGCGAGAAAACACTTAATGAATTTGTCTTGTCCATGTTTTGCGTTATACCTGTCTTCTCTCCTATCCATGAACCAGTTGCTATTGCAGATTCAATACGATGAGCGAATAAAGTTCCTTTTGCAATTGTCTTTAAAGAATAAAATTTGCTTTTTCTTTCCAATTTTTGCAAGCTGTTTTGAATATCCCTTACAAAAATTGTTAAATTTACCCTGAATAAATCCATAAGCAAATCACCTGATAATCTAACTCTTTTATTTGCATAGTGGTCTTTGTCAGACAAGACACTGTTGTCTTTTTTTGCAATAAATAATTGTCTTACTAATTTGCATAATGTCAATGCTTTTTCAATTCTGTCTTTTTTGTCCATCCCGATATGTGGCAGGAAGAAAGAATCTATTCTCTGCTTTACTCTATCTGTAACTTCTTTTTTTGTTCCGTCCAGACCCATTATTTCAGCTATTTTCATCAGCGATCTATCAACTGATTGCACTGAAGCAAATTCATACAAGTTTACAATCAAACCATCATATTCTTCGCCTATACTTTTTGCGATTTCAGAATCTTTCAGCATTCCCAAAGCTTTAACCATAAGAATAACTGGAATGTCTTTAAACCTGCTGAATGTCAGATTTATTATTCCGTTTTTTGCCTCAACAATAGAAATTGGAATCGTGTAAGTTCCTTTTTGGGAAAATACCCTTAAACTCAAACCTCTCGAACCTTTTTCCAGGAAAGGATGGTTCGGTGCTAGGTCTTCAATCATCATTAATATCCTTTCATTTCCGTTGATTATAAAATAACCGCCGGTGTCTGCAGGGTCCTCATAATATTGTTCAAGCAATTCCTCTTTTGGCTTTCCGTTTAAATTACAGACCTTGCTTTTTACCATCACTGGAATTCTTCCGATTTCTACGATATACGGCTCTTTTGAATTTTCTTTTTTCAAAAATATCTCTAAAAATAATGGAGCTGAATAGGTAAGTTTTCTTAATCTTGCCTCGATAGGAAATATTTCCCTCTTTGAACCGTCAGCTTCGATAATATTCGGCTTTCCAATCATAATTTTTCCAAGTTCAATTTCACCGTTCTCTCTTTTTACATCATCATTGATCATATTCACAACATCCTGCATTTTTACATCAATAAAATCGTTAAAAGACAAAACATTTGACTCAACTATCGAGAATTCATTAAGATAGGCCTTAACCAAGCTATGCTTAAAATTCTTTTTCTTGTTTTTAATCTCTTTGTCCATATTATACAACAACCCTAAAATATTCTGTTTTATTTCCAAAACTTTTTCTTTCTATCTTTATGATATCACCTTCTTTAACTTCAACATCCTTAAGAAAAGCATCACTCTTTTTTATCTTCGGTAATTGTTTCTTAGCAATGTCATGTTTTTTTAGAAAACTCTCAGCTTCCTTCTCATTTAGCTTAATATGTTTACATTGCAGAACATGCATTTTTTCCTCTAAAATAGCAACTTACCAATACTAAATACTTCTGAAGGTTCCTTTATAAATGTTTCTGTCACCCTTCATTGTTACCTAAGCGGGACT
>PFCW01000014.1:768-31288 GCA_002763115.1 Candidatus Pacearchaeota archaeon CG10_big_fil_rev_8_21_14_0_10_31_59 | reverse complement strand
CTTTGATGTCCTTAGAAAATGAGAACAAATTCCTTTAAAAAGATTGTTATAGTCCAGAATATATTTTATCGTATAAATATAGGGCGTACAGTATTAAATGGAAACGGTTTTGCTTTTTGGTTTAAACTCCAAGGTAGTGTTTTATAATCAACTTTTGGAACTACCACTTCCTGTTTATTAAGAAATCTATCACCATTGTGGTCAACAATCCAATCGTAAATGATATCGCTTGGATAAACATATATCTCTCCTCTTATCGAGTCAGTTTTTATATCAGGAATCATTACACCATTGCAGTATGTCATCTCAGGAAGAGCAACTCTATATTCTACTGCTATCTTAGATGTTTGATGAGGTTGTGCATTAGACACATAGTATCCATTCTCAACAAGCCATATACTATCTTGTCTGACATCCATTACTGTTCCCGCCGGAGCATGAATACTAGTTAAATAATCTTGGTTGTTGTTTCTGATAATATTAAGAGGAGAACATGCTGTAAGAGCAACAAGTGCTAATCCAGCTAACCCGAAAAATAATCCACGATTCATAAACTAATTAGAAAAAACATGTTTAAATAAATTATTGTAACACATTATATCTTTTGCTTGGCTCTCTTTTCCATTGCTTTGATAACTCTTTGTAAAGCCAAAACATAGGCGGCTTTTCTCAAATCAACTTTTAATTTTTTTGATAGGCTGAAAATTTTTCTGAATTCTTTTTTCATAATCCTTGTTAATTTTCTCTTTACTTTTTTTTCATCCCATTTCTCGTTGTGAACATTCTGATACCATTCAAAATAACTTACTGTTACTCCACCGGCATTAGCCAAGATATCTGGAACAACAACAATGTTTTTCCTAGATAAAATCTCATCTGCTTCCGGTGTTGTTGGTCCGTTTGCCAATTCAATTATCAATTTAGCTTTTATTTGGTCAGCATTTTTTTCTGTTATAACATTTTCTAATGCTGCGGGCATAATAACATCGCAGTTTATAGCAAAAATATCATCAGCTTTTATCTGGTGGGAATTTTCAAATTTCAAAACAGTTCCAATTTTTTCTTTATGTTCTATTAATTTTGGAATATCTAATCCGTTTTCACCAACGATAGCTCCTTTTGAATCGCTTACTGCAATTATCTTATAACCTTTATTGTATAAATTCAGTGCAATATTATGCCCGGCATTTCCAAAACCCTGTATAACAACTTTTGTTTCCTCAGGTTTCATTTTTAATTTCCTGACTACTTCTTCAAAAACAATAAATGCACCGTCGGCAGTTGCAGTATCCCGTCCCAAAGAACCGCCTTTCTCCAAAGATTTTCCGGTTATCATGCCGGGATCTTTTTTTGCTGTGAGTTTTTCATATTCTTCAAGCATGAGATTCATAATCTTTGAATTTGTGTTTACATCTGGTGCCGGAATATCTTTGTCAGAGCCAATATAATTATAAGTTCCCTGAATATATTTTCTTGACAATTCCTCGATTTCTTTTTCATCTAAATTTTTTGGATTTACTTTTACACCGCCTTTAGCTCCCCCCAATGGCAAATCAACAACAGCACATTTCCAAGTCATCCATGCAGATAAAGCCTTTACTTCATCTAGCGAAACATTCTGATGATATCTTATCCCGCCTTTTCCAGGACCTCTGGCTGTATTGTACAAAACCCGATAAGCTTTGTATTTGTTCTTGTTTATGTGAATATCAAACTCAATAACTCTTTCAGGTGTTTTTAATTTGTCAATGATTTCCTGAGAAGGTTTTTTTTTCAGCAAAGTCAGAGCTGAATCAAGTTGTTGCAACATATTTTCAAAAGCACTTTCTACCATCTTTTTATTTATAACCTAAAAAACATAAGTTTAAAAATTTTGTGATTAACTTTTTTCCTATTTAAAGAATTATGAAATTTAAAATATACTTTATAGAATATTACATCCCTTCTAATATCTCAATCCTCTTTTCCAGTGGAGGATGTGTTGAAAACAAATTCTGGACTTTTTTCTTGAACGGGTCTGAAATAAACAAAGGTGCTAGGGCAGAAGAAATCTGTTTTGTATTTTTTTTGTCAACAACTTCTGTCTTTATTTTTTTCAATGCGTTTGCCAAACCTTTTGGAAATCTTGTCAGTTTAGCAGCCGAAGAATCAGCTAAAAACTCTCTTTTTCTTGAAATTCCTAACTGAACTAATTTTACTATCAAAGGCGCCAATATTGCCAGAGCAACACCAATCAAAACAAAAATTATTATTGCTGCTCCACCCCTATTGCTGTCGCTTTTTCCTTTCATACCGCCGAACATCAAGCTTCTCAAAAATATCTGGCTGAAAATTGCGATAGCGCCAACAACAACAGCAACAACAGTCATAAATCTCATATCATAATTTTTAATGTGGCTGATTTCATGGGCTAAAACACCTTCAAGCTCAGAATTATTTAATTTTTTTATTGTGCCAGTCGTTACACATATAATAGCATGATTCGGATCTCTTCCAGATGCAAAAGCATTTATGTTTTCATTTTCCATGATGTAAACTTTTGGCTTGGGAATTCCCTCCCCGATACACAAACCTTCAATTATGTTGTGTAGATGCTGGTATTTTTTTTCATCTGCTGGAACTGCTTTTACAGAAGATAATGCTATTTTGTCACTATTATAGTAAGTAGCTAAAACATAAATTAAAGATAATATTATTGACATGGACATTATCAAAATAAAATAATCCGGGCTAAAAGCGAAACTTATTGCATAACCAATTGCAACTAAAACGATAAACACAGCTAAAAGCAGGATAAAGCTTCTTGTTTTGTTTTTTGATATCTCATCATAAAAATTTTTTCTCTGCATACAACGAAGATGTCAAAGATATATTTAAAGATAACTATAGGACAATAATTCTTATAAAATCAAAAATATGTTAAAGAACGATGTTTGAATCTATAAAATTAGATAACTTGTGGGTTGTGGAATATTTAGGAAATGAAGCTTGTGTTCATATACTTGTAGCTCATAAAAATCTAGAAAATGAGTATGTATTTATCCAATGTTCAGTTCAAAGAGGAAATCTATGTTGTCGTTACTCTAACCCCTTAGCTGTAGAACTAACAGAATCTGACTTGAAAGAAATCAAATCAAAATTAGAAAAATGGTTAGAAAATGATGTAAAAAAACAGATAGAAAAAAGAGATCTTGCATTGTATCTTGGAATTCTGCCAACAACAAAAATTATGGAATTAAAGCCTTTAGAACAATAATTAATTTAAATTAGGTTTTATTAATAATATTATGACTGATGAAAATAAGCAAGAATGGAAAATAGAATATCTTAGTTCTGAAAATCAAGAGGTTCCTATTACGCATTCTTTTATGATTAAAAGTCCAGGGGAAACACAGGAAATATTTTTGTCTTGTTATAATGAAGGAAGTTTCTGTTATTGTAATGTATTCTATTCTATTGATGGAAAATTATCTGAAGAAATATTACCATTATCTAAAGATGGATTAGAATTTCTCTTGATTGGAGAAATACATGTAAAATCTGTAGACCTGCTTGAAAATATAAAATTTAATCCAAAACTAAAATTTGCTGATGGCTAAAGATTAACTTTAAATAATTCTATTTTCTTTTTTATATGGGCAAGATGTCTTTATTAAAGAGGAAGAGAGGAGCTGAGCACATAGAAATTGTAATTTCTTTTATTTTATTTATAATTATACTTGGCTTTTTAGTTTATTACATGGTGCCTTTAAGGCAGAAAAATGTTCCGGATGTTTTAACAACAATAGTAAAACAAGGACTTGATAATAACGCAACAACAGAGCTAAATGAGATAAGGCTTGTCGCAAATTCTAAAAATGCGAAAATAAAAGTTGGGGCTTCCTCCTCCGAATTATATCCTTTTATGTATTGGGATGAAGCGTCTGACGACTGGAAACTGGAAAAGCCCGAAGAGGAAAGCATCAGCTTGTTGTATAGATATGCAACTTTATTTTGCGGGGACAAATTTCAGCACTGCATTATTACAAACAATATTATTGATTGCAATTATTTCAGCTGTTCAATCGGTTTAAATTCCATAGACTGCAACGGACTGAAAGAATGGTGTGATTACAGATGCACGAAAATTGACAAGCATTCCATAATAAACCTGGATGATTTCAAAAAACTTACCATAAAAGACGAGCGAAATCAGAATTTAAAATGGGGTGCAGATTCAGAATTCATTTACATAGAAAAACCGGATTTTCCCGAGGACATAAAATATTATGACTTGTATTACTTTTCTGACCCTTTGAGAATGGAGGAAGATTACCTGTCTTTCTCAGAGTGCATCACACCGGACAATTC
This sequence comes from Candidatus Pacearchaeota archaeon CG10_big_fil_rev_8_21_14_0_10_31_59, assembly GCA_002763115.1. GTDB lineage: Archaea > Nanobdellota > Nanobdellia > Pacearchaeales > CG1-02-31-27 > CG1-02-31-27. The sequence continues at coordinate 26,938 of PFCW01000014.1, read as the reverse complement.
GTCTTATAGTATTCCTAAAAAAATAAAAGTTTATTCAAAATTCAGATTTGATGAGATAAAAAAATTAACTTCCGAGGAATTAAAAAAATTATTTGATTATCCGATAGGCAAGGATTTTGCAGTGACTTTATTGATTTCAAATGAAACAGTTACATTGCAAACTGAGATTATTCCCGAAAAAACAACTGTTCGAGCACAAGAATTTCCAGTCACAATAATTCAGGAAACTAATTTCAACGGGCAGAGAATATTGGACAAGACTATTGCATATATTAATATCAAAACATGGTAGAAAATGTCTCTTTTAAAAAAAGAGAGATTTTCATGTAGAGAAAACTTATATAGAAGATGATAAGGCAAAAGAAAGCATGGGTAAGAATTGTTGAGGCAGTTGTAGCTATATTGCTCATCTTGGGATTTTTCCTGACTGTTACAATAACAACTGACAGCAAGGAAAAAAGTTCCAAAGAAATTTATAAAGTAGAGTCAACGATTTTAAAGCAGATTTCTGAAAGCAAGGAATTATATGAAGGAAAAAATCTGAGAGAATATGTTTTGAATTGTAAAGAAACATGCAATCTGGAATATGTCAAAGATTTTGTAAGACAAAAATTACCATATTCTTTAAATTTTTCAGTAAGGGTCTGTGATATTGACATTAACTGTCCTGTAAAAGACGAGGACAGACCTAAAACTGCTACAGGAGAAACAAACTACGAAAAAGAAATTTTTGCAAATGATATTGTAATTGCAGACAATTTAACCGGAGAAAAATCAAAAAAGCTGGCTTTGTTTGTCTGGTTTAAGTAATTACTCTTCTGCAAATTCTTTGAAGCTTGATATTCCTCTTTCTCTCATAACATCCTCTGTTTGTTGATACCTTTGTTGTATTGCTTCAAAAACGTCTTTTACTCGCTCATCTTCATCAAAACGTTGAAAATATAAAACTATACCTAGATAATACACTCCTATAACATAAATTGGAGGAGAAGGATCTTGACTATTTCTTCTACTATGAGACTCTCTAAATGAAAATGGATTTATTTCTGCCCAGATAGTATGGGGATTAGTATCATGACCAAGATAAAATTCAGCTTTGAATCTGTCATGCTCTAGTTTTCCTGGAGGGTCTAATTGCCAATTTACTTTCAATATAATATTTTCAATATCCTCTAATGTAATGTCGTCTAAGCTCATAAATCTTCATCACCATCAAAATTATTTAAAGATTTATGTAAAAAGAGCATGATGGAATGCAATCATGGGTTTGGCATTTTGCAAATAGTATTGAAAATTATTTAAAACAAATGAAGGTTGATTATAGAAGAGAGGATGTCATAACACATCCAAGAATTTTTAATTCTCTTAAACACTTGTTTTCAAAACCAAGGTCAATTAATTCAATAGGAGAATATAACGAATTCCTTCATAAGATAAAGAATCCTTTTAAAAAATAAAACTAAAAAATGAACCTCACACCAAAATTTGAATATTCAGAAGGAAAACTTTCAGGACTTGTGGAAGGAAATTTGCCAAGAAAACTTTTAATGAATTCTCCAGATTTTAATGGTTTGAGTGGTATTGTCGGAGTTTATCAATCTGTTGTATTAGTCAGGGATATTGGCGAAAGCATCCCCGATTATATAACAACATATTTAAAAAAAGGAAATGATGTTTTTCGTAAAGTTCTGTCAGATTTAGTTTGGTACGACAAAGCAAATCCAAATCTGATAGCATTGCTTTTTCCAAAAGATATGAGATTAATAGAATATAAGCCTGAAGAAAATATATTCGAATTAATGAGCAATAGTTTAGGCAGAGTACAGACATTTAATCTCGATGAAACCTCAAATTTTTATGAAAAGAAAGTTATAACCTTGCCTGAAATGAGCAAATTAATCGAAACCCAAGATACATCAAGATTAATAGGACTTAAATCCCATCTGAAAAGAAATTTAGAGCATTACGGGTGGACAAGAGAAGAGATGATTATTTATTTGGCAGTTAGGGAATTATTAAAAGAAATTCCGTATGAAATTTTAAAATCTATTTATACACAGTTTGAGAAAATCAGAATTCAACCTTAACGTTCTTTCTTTCTTCTGCCTTTGCTTCCAAATATGGCTTCTCTGTTTTCTTGAACAAAGATGCAAACCACATTCCGGGAATTGTTTTGACTGTATTATTATAACTCAATATCGAATCATTGTAAAATTGTCTTGAATAAGCTATCTTATTTTCAATATCTCCCAACTGCTCCTGCAAGTTCAAAAAGTTCTCATTTGCTTTCAAGTTTGGATAGTTCTCAGCAATTGCAAAAATACTTTTCAATGCATTTTGAAGTGAATCTCCTGCCTTTAACTTCTGGCTCATGTCTCCTGCAGCCAATAAAGCTTTTCTTGCATTAGTGACTTCAGTCATAATACCTCTTTCATGCTTCATGTAGCCCTTTACAGCTTCAATCAAGTTAGGGACCAAGTCAGCCCTTTTCTTAAGTTGAACGTCAATTTGCGAAAAAGCATTATCTATTCTGTTGCTTAATACCACTATTTTATTGAAATAACTAAGGAAAAGGAGCACTAAGAATGCTGCCAAAATAATTATCAGCCATAACCACCAATGTACCATAAAATTATTATGTTTTTCCTGTTTTTAAAGGTTATTGTTATTTTTTGCAACAATTAAATATAGAAAGGTTTGAAATGTGAAAAATAGAATGACTGACCTTAAATATTTTGGATATACTGGTAAAGACGCTTTAAAGATGTATCATGCAGATATACAATGCTTAAAGCATATCATAAATAATTTGGAAATCCAAAGTTCAATTAGTAAAGACCTGGATAAATTGGATCAACAATATTTAGTTTCTCATTTAAGACGTATGGAGAAAAGAGCAGAATGTGATGAACTAAAAAAGAGAGTGGAGAACATTAATAAAAATTTACCGGAAATCTTGAAGAGAATCAAGACTATTGCTGATAAAACAATAGAGTAATATTAATAAAATTTATTAACTCTGTTTTCTTAATAGAAATATGGATTATATACCGCCAAGAATCTTGTTTAGCATAGGAGATATCAATATTTATTACTGGGGCTTGTTTATTGCAATTGCTTTTGCAGTCGTTATGATCTTGGTTGCAAGAGAAGCAAAGAAAAAAGGGATAAAATCAGATATAATATTAAACATCGGACTTTTGGCTTTAATCGGAGCAATTGTCGGCTCGAGATTGCTGTTTGTTCTGGAAAATTTAAATTACTTTTCATCAAATTGGCTTTTATTTTTTAACTTTGCTGATGGTGGCCTGACTTCATACGGGGGAATTGCTCTGGCTGTAATATTAATCGCTTTTTATGTAAAGATTAAAAAATTAGATTTCTGGAAGCTGGCAGACTTTATAGCCCCATACATGTTCCTAGGTTTTGCCATAGGCCGTATTGGTTGCTTCCTGAACGGCTGCTGTTACGGGCATCCAACAGAAATTTTTTCCAACTTAGGAATTAATTTTATATTTCCCTTGTCTGGTGATAATTTAGCAAGGCATCCAACCCAATTATATTTGATATTGGCTGATTTGCTTATTTTCGGATTTTTGTTATTAATAAGAAAACTAAAGGAGAAAGGAAAAACAAAATGCAGAGCTTCAAAAGTTGACGGCTTTATATTCCTGTTTGGTTTGCTTTTATTTTCGATAATGCGATTTTTTATGGATTTTTTGAGAGAATATGATGTTTACATCGGACAATTATCAAGAAGCCAGATTTTCGCCAGCGCAATATTTATAATTTCATTATTGTTATTAATAATTAAAAGAGACAAAAATGAAATTTCTAATAACAATAAGTTTAATAATTAGTATAATATTTATTATATTAATAGCTGGTTGCAAGGTTTCGGAGGAGAATAAAATGTTGGAAGGAAAAAATATCTTGATTGTAATAAGCCCTGGTAATTTCAGGGATGAAGAATTGGAAATACCAAAAGATAGATTTCTAAAAGAGAGAGCAAATGTAATTGTAAGTTCCACAAAAACCGGGGAGTTTACTGGCATGCTTGGAAAAAAGGTATGGGTTCATAAAACAATTTCTGAAACCAGCTCAGATGAATTTGATGCTATCGTTTTTATCGGAGGTTCTGGGGTGGACGAATATAAATTATATGAAAATGGAGAAATCTTGAATTTAACAAAAAAATTTTATGAAAAAAACAAAGTTGTTGCAGCTATTTGTCTAGCACCAAAAATTTTGGCAAATGCCGGAATTTTAAAAGATAAAAAAGCAACTGTTTTTTCTGGTGCTGTAGATTATCTGAAAAAACATGGAGCTGAAGTTGTGAATGAACATGTTGTTGTCTCCGGAAAAATAATAACTGCTGATGGTCCTCATTCTGCAGATGACTTTGCAGATAAGATTGTAAAGAAGTTGGGTTAACTTTAAAAACAATATTTTTTTATTTCTGATACAATGTTATATAAACAATTTGTAAGCGGTGTAGAGAGTGAGAAGAATAAAGATTACAGAAACACCATTATAGGTTCTTATTCTTATATCGGACATGGAGCTAGATTTGAAAATTGTAGAGTTGAAGACAGTGTAAGAATAGGAAGTTGTGTGGTGTTCAAAGGAGACACTATTTTAGGTAATAATGTTCATATAGGAAAATATGCTAAATTTTTAGGGGAAGTTATCACGGGAAATAATGTGCAAATCGGAGATTATTCAGAAATTAGAGGAACATTTCGTGCAGGAGATAAATTTGTTGTTGGTAAAGGTTCTGAATTTGAGAAGTTTGCTCAATTTGGACATGAATCAGTATTCTATTCAGGCGTAACTTTTTACATAGCAAGATTTGTCGGTGATGTCACATTTTATTTTCCGGTAAATGTCATAGAAAGATTTGATGTTGTTGCCGGAAGAGATTTAGTTGTGTGTGAAACGAAAAGAAAAGTAAGAAGAATGAGTTTGGTTGAAGCAATCGGACTTAATCAAGAAATGCTTAAGATTAAAGATACAAGATTAAAAATAGCTCTTAAGATTCCAGTTTCTCCTTAAGCAGTTTAACAATTTTTTCCATTCCTTTTCTGGCTTCTTTTTCAGTAGAAAACTGCACACCTCCGACATACTGATGACCGCCTGCATCTTTTGAAACTTTTTTTAATAAATTCCCAATATGAATTTTCGGCTTGTCCATGGTTCCGAAATATTTTATGTATTCGTCTTCGGAAAACCATGGATTTCTTCCGACACGCAAAGAAAGTTTATTGTTGACTTTTAACAGACCAACCCAGACTATCGTTTCAGGATAAAATAAAGCAGGCATAAATCTGTCAAATTCTATTTTTGTTGAATCATAAATCACAATCAAACCGTCTTTTTTGCTGTAATTCGGAAATTCCTTGAGTTTTTTCTCAGTTTCTGTTTTATTTTTTTCCAAGATTTTTTTTATATAATCCTGTTTCGCAATTCTTTCCAGTCTTGCGTCAAATAAACTATCAAAGAATTCTTTTAGTGTATTTGAAGATAAATCTTTTAGAATTTTCCTGCTCAACTCGGAAACACTCATCTCATCGCTGACAACATCCAATGCTTTGGCAACTTTCATAAAATCTTTTTTAGGAATTATTGTTTCCATCGGCTTTATTTTGTTCATTACATATTTGGCAGAATCAACTATGTTAGTTTGTTTAATTAGTCTAAATGTTCTGCCTAAACAGATTTTTTGTTGTTTTGCGAATTTTTGTATGACACTGGAACAGGAATTGCATTCTTTGTTAAAATAATGATATTTAGTATTATCAGAAACTTTGGCTTCATTGGAAGCATGATGGTCGAACCAGGCAAAAGCTTTTTTATGATATATAAAATCAACAATGATAAAAGGTGTTTTGAATTTGTATTTCTCCCAGCTTTTTCTGCTTTCAGGACTATAGTCAAGCGGTTTTTCAAAGACAACTTTATAATTCATTTTCTCAAACAACTTCTTCGCAAGATAAGCGGAAATAATCCCATCTAAGTCCATATGATAATAAACATGAAGCGTTTCCATGAATAATTGAATGTTTTTACTATTAAAAATATTTCTGTATTACAACAAATTTTATAAATATGTATGTTTAGTAATATTTTGATGTCATTAGAAAAAAGAGCGGATGAAGGAGGAGTTTTTTTCGTTGATCCTAGCGGTATAGCTTTTCGTGTTGATAAAGATGGTATTTTAATTCCAACCTTTAATCCATTATATTCTATGGAAGTTAACCCTTCACATGCTCTATTAATTAAAAGTGGAGAAGGTTATGAGCCATGGAAATGTGTATGTGGATATGTTTTTAGGGGGTCAGATAGAATTCCTAAGTTAGGTGATGGAGTTGTTCAGGTTTATAGATGTCAAAATTTAAAATGCAACGCATTTTTTAGGGTAACAACAGAAATTATTAGAGAAGGTTTAAGTTCAAATTTTGTAATTACATCATCGCGCAGGATTGGAGAATATCTTAATTTGAGTTTAATAAGAAAAGCATAAATCTTTTAAATGTTGAATATTTCTAAAAGAATATGAACAAACAAATGAAAGTTTATCTGGATAACAGTGCAACATCAAAGATGGATGAAGAAGTTCTGAAAGAAATGTTGCCATATTTCACAGAGAAATACGGGAACCCATCTTCTTTGCATAGTTTTGGCAAGGAAGCAAGAGATGCTTTGAATCATTCGAGAGAAAAATTTGCTAAATTTTTAAACTGCAGAGCAGAGGAGATTTATTTTTGTTCCGGCGGAACTGAATCAGACAATTTGGCAATAAAAGGAATTGCTTACGCAATGAAAAAGCAAAACAAAAATCATATTATCACAAGTCCCATTGAACATTCTGCTGTTCTTAACACTTGCAGACAGTTAGAACAAGAAGGTTTTAAGCTGACAATATTAAATGTAGATAATGAAGGCTTTATTGATCTGAAACAATTAGAAAATTCTATTACAGAAAAAACAGCTCTTGTAACAATCATGTTTGCAAATTCCGAAATCGGAACAATTCAAGATATTAAAAAGATAACAAATATTTGCCATAAGAAAAAAACAATTTTTCATACAGACGCTGTTCAAACATTCGCAAAAATTCCTGTTGATATCAAAAAATTAGATATTGATTCTTTATCCATCGCAAGCCACAAATTCCACGGACCAAAAGGAGTTGGTTTGTTATATGTCAAAAAAAATATTCCAATAGAATCAATTGTTCAGGGAGGCGGTCATGAAAAGGGTTTAAGGTCAGGAACTGAAGATATTTCCGGAATTGTTGGTATGACAAAAGCAGCCGACATAGCATTGAAAAATTTGGGAAAAAATTATAATTACATGGCAAAATTAAGAGACAGGTTGATTAATGAACTGTCAAAAATAGAAAATTCCAGATTAAATGGTTCTAAAGGAGAAAAAAGATTGCCAAATAATGTTAATTTTTCTTTCTCGGGTGTTGAAGGAGAAGCATTAATCATGTTATTGGACATGAAAGGTGTTGCAGCTTCAGCAGGTTCGGCATGTTCAAATATTTTAAAAGGGGAATCACATAAAGCATCTCATGTTCTCGAAGCAATAAAATGTCCGGAAAATTTCATAAATTCTCCATTAAGATTGACATTAAGCAGATTTAACACAGAAGAAGAGATTGATTACGCTGTAAGTGCTATCAAAGAATCTGTAAGCAATTTAAGAAAGATAAGTCCGTTTAAATAAATTGTATAGTAATTTCTAAATGACAACAAAAGAAAGTTTTATAAAGATTAAATATATTAAATTTATACAATGAAAAACTATGAACGTTGTTTGAGAGTATATGTTAATAGTATGATAATTTGTTCTTCTTTAAAAGATATTGATAAATTTGAAAAATATAAAGGTAAGTTTTTGGATTTGCTTGAGACAATGCAAACAGAAAGCTATAGAATTAAAGATAAGGAAAGATTTGCAGAAATTTTAATGAGATTTGATTTAGCAATCAATAAATCACACGAAGACGTTTTTGTTTGGTTGGAAAGATGCACTTCAGCTAAAACTGAAAAAGCATATCTTAATTGTTTGGTGGAAGCTAAAAAGATAATAGATAAATATGAAAGGTTCAGAGAATTTCTGGAAATAAGAAAATCCATAGAGGATAAACTTCAAGAAGTTTATCTGAATGCAAGAAATAGAGGATTTGATAATATAACTGGGGAGAGGGAACCAAGTGTAAAGACACATTGATTCTTAAGTTAAAATGTTTATGATGCCAGAAATAAGACCAAGAGGAGATGTAATGTATGAACATTTGCAGACAACTGCAGCTAATTTTCTAAGATCTTTAGAAGCAGAAGGTATTAAAAGTTTTGAAAGAATCATAGAGATTTCGGATTTTTTTACTCCACAAAACCCGATGGAAACATGGAAATTTGACAGAGGTATGCTTCAGATGTTTCACCAAAGAGAATTAAATTATCATGATATTTATTATTCTGTTCCAAAATTAGGCATGCCTGTTTTGGTGCGAATTTTTCCAGAAGAATCAAGATTTGAGATAATATTAGCTTTAAGTGAAACTGAAAAATTTCCATTAAATGGTTATCGGGTAAAAGATTATAATAAGGAAACCCGCAATTACTATTATCTAAAAGAATTTAATGGTCTGGACTTCGAGCTTATGAAAGCAGAAATCGGTCTTCTAAAATAAATTAAAACAAACAAAATACTTTCAACTTGCAAAGTAACAATAAACCGCCTACTACTAAAACGCCTATTAAAAGCCATGTTACAAACTTGCTCTTTTTTGGTTTGAGATCGTCCATTATTGTTTCACCTCCGGATTTACAAAGAATTTAGATTATAAAAAGTTGTGTGTTTTACAAATATCTACCGTCAGCAAGATAATCTCTCCAAAAACCACCATTTTTCATTTTGATTTCTATTTCCGGTGTTAGAGATTCTAAACCTTTTCCTTCGGGGATATATCTTAATCTAACAGCATCTTGAAAATTATGTAAAAGAGCTATTTCTTTAAGTTTTTCTGAATCTAAGTCATAAATTGTAGAGTCTGGTTTTACAATTCCAGTTGCAAGAGCTATTTTTAAACTTTGTTCAAGAAATGCTATATAAGCTTGTTTAATTATCCCTCTTTTTTCTAAAGTTGCTTTGAACTCTTCAACTCTTCTTGTCAACATAAACATCCACTAACAATTGTAATAATAAATAATTTAAATACATTTGTATCTTTAAAAATATAAAATGTTATCACAATTAAAAAAAGAGTTAGAATCCTTAGCTGATTCTGAAAAAGCCAAAGTTTATCAAAGATTTTTTAAGACAGCAAAAGGCGAATATGGCGAAGGAGATGTTTTTCTTGGATTAAAAGTTCCAAAGCTGAGGGAAATTGCAAAAAAGTATTATTGCTTGGATTTAAGGCAATTAAAGGAATTAATGGACAGCAGTATACATGAACACAGGATGATTGCTTTATTTATCCTCATAAAAAAATACAACAAATCAAATGAGACTAACAAAAGAAAAATTTTTAAGCTTTACATCAAAAACATAAAAAACATAAACAACTGGGATTTGGTTGATTTAAATGCACCCAATATTGTTGGAACACATCTTATTAATAAAGACAGAAAAATTCTTTATGATTTTGCCAAATCAGATAATTTATGGAAAAAAAGAATTTCAGTTCTTGCATGTTTCGCATTTATAAAAAACAAGGATTTTAAAGATACATTAAAAATATCTGAGATTTTATTAAAAGACAAGCATGACTTGATTCACAAGGCAGTCGGCTGGATGCTGAGAGAAATTGGAAAAAGGGATTTAACAACTCTGGAGACTTTCTTAAAAAAGCATTATAAATCAATGCCCCGAACAATGCTTCGTTATTCATTAGAAAAACTTCCTGAAGAAAAGAGAAATTTTTATATGGGGAAATAATCCAAAAATTTAAACTGATCGCTATTAAATCCTTTGACCTTACAACGCGGGGTCAAACTGTGTCCAAAAAGTCGTGAATCGGCCGTTAATCAAGGGCGAAGTACTATCAGTTAAAGGAATAAAGGGCAAAAAATTTATTTACTACTTTTTATCGGAACAATGATGGCCATGGTTTTAGTAAAAACTGACTTAATTAATATTTTAAATAAAACCCCTTAGCAAAATAGTTAAAAACCCGTACTTCTTTTTATAAACATGAAAAAAATCATAACAAAAAACACATTAATTATAGATGTTGTGAAAAAACATCCAGAGACAGCAGAAGTATTTTTTGAGATTGGAATGCATTGTCTTGGCTGTCCAATGTCTTCAAGCGAAACAATTGAAGAAGGCGCAAAAGCCCATGGCATTAAGATTGAAAAATTATTGGACAAGATAAATAAAAAGATTAATAAATAATACTTAATTCTATTTTATATGAAAAGGGCAAAGAATAATCTCGAAAGAGAGCTCAGGTCAAAAAAATTTAAAGACAATCTTTTTTCTTCTCTCATAAGTATAATTGGTTTTTCAATTGTGCTTATAGTTGTATGTTATTTTCTATTAAGCCAGTATAAAACAATTGGTTTAGTTTTAGTTTTTTTCGGAATTATCGGAATAATCTTCTTAAAATTAATTACAAAAAGATTTATAGTTCTGGTTGCAGATTTGACATACGGTTTTGTTAACGGGACTTTGACTGCAATTATAGCATTAATTGGTGCCGGAATAGGAGGAGTATTGGGAGCAGTTGTGGGCGCGTTGATAGGAAATGCGATAACAGACGGCATTAGCGGAATGTTTGAAGGAGAAGTTGCAGAGCTATTAAAGAAAAAAGGACTGCATGAAGAAAGAACTCCTTTAACCACAGCATTATCCAAAATGGTTGGAAATTTAACTGGTTCGGGAATAGTTTTGGTATTTGCTTGGACAATATTGAGTTTATTCTGATTATACTAAAAAACAATAAAATTTATAAAATTGATTTTGCTTTTAATTTTTTATAAAAGAGAAAAAAATGACTGAAAAAAGAAGATTTTATGATATGAAAGATGATAGTTATAAAAGAGATAGTTATGAAAAAGATGATACAAAATATCATAAAACACCAACGCATGAAACACATAAAACTGCGGATGTTAGAGAAGTAAAACATCGTGGAAGTCCTAGTCCACGACATAGATAACTAACAAAAAATAGACTTATTTTTTTGTTTTTTTCTAAACTTATCTATTTCTTTTATTAGTTTTTTAACAACCGACTTCACATTTAATTTTGTTGAATTAACTAAGATATCATAATTTTTTGTGTTATATGGATTTATATTGTATAATTTTTTATATCGCGTTACATCATTCTCAACTCTTTCCTTGTTTGCTTTAATGGTTTCCTTTAAAGTTGTATATTTCTGCTCATTTCTTTTGTTTTTCTCTTCGTTTTGCAAGTAAATCCTTTTAGCTCCTTCCTCAAAACTTACATCCAAATATATTTTTATGGAATTTGGAATAAAATGCCATCCTAGCCTAGAATCCATGATAAAATCATTTTTGTTCTGCTTTGACCTCTGCAAATAATCAAAATATTCATCCCCCTGTTCAGGATGTTTTTCGCTCCATTTATTGAATTTTTCTATAGTCATCCCTTTTTTCCTTGCTGCTTCTCTCCTCAAATCACCCACGGAATAAAATTTCAGATGATAATGTTTAGCCAATATCTTAGAAACTGTTCCTTTTCCACTGCCTGGCGGACCAGAAATTGTTATCCTCATTTTACCTCTTACATAATTTTTTAAATTCAGGTTATTTATAAATATTGTGGTAAAGTTTCTTTTTACAACCAAGAAATTCATAAGAATTTCTGGTCCAGAAAATCTGAAAGATTTTCTTGGAAAGAGAGACCTTAAGGAAAGAGAAAGTACATTAGATTTAATAAAAAATGGAGAATGAAATAAGCGAGATTAAGCTTAAAAAATATTTTGAGGTAACTGGGAAAGCCCTGGAAAAAGCTAAGAAACATATACATAAAAAAGCCAAGAAAGAAGCCGAGATAATTTTAGATATGGCTGAACGTTATTATAAAGACGCAGATTATTTTAGGAAACAAGGTAATTATGTTAATGCTTTCGGAGCACTGAATTACGCCCATGGCTGGCTTGATACTGGCTCAAAATTGGGAATTTTTGATATCAAAGACAATAAATTGTTTGTGGTGAAGTAAAATGTTGAAAAAAGATTTGATATTCTTAGGTAAAAAAACAGAAGGAGTTTTGTCAAAATACAAAACGCTGGGTTTTGAAAATGTATTTTTTATTAAAAAAATAAAAAGTTTTGTTGAAGTGAAGGAAAAAAACAAAAATAAATACGATGGTTATCTTCTTGATACTAAAAATACAGAAGAATTGCTTAAAACACATTACAAGTTAAAAGACAAGAAATTTTTATTTTTGGTTTGTGGACAGGATGAGGATTTCAATAGAAAAATTTCCGGGACCACATTTGTTACACATCTAATTAATCCAGAACGTTTAACAAAAAAAGATCATATGCATTATCGTAACTCTGGATTTAATCATATAACAGCAAGATTTTGCAAAGAAAATAATATCGCTTTGATTATTGACTTGAACGAATTAAAAAACAAAATAAAAAAGAAAAAAGAATTATCTCTACAGTTGGGAAGAATAAAGCAAAACATCAAAATTGCGGAAAAATTTAAATTAAATATCGTTGTAACAAACTTTCCGAAGAAAGTTTCCGAGATAGAATCATTTTACGAACTCAGAGATTTTTTTGACAGTATAAAAAAAGATTAAATTTTTAAATGTGATAACTTTAACATTAAAATAAAATAAAGGGGGAAAATGGAAGACTTAAATGACAAGAATTTTGAAGAATTTATAAAGAAACATAAAATAGCTATTATTGATTTTTATGCTGACTGGTGCGGTCCATGCCAGATGATGAAACCTGTATTCCATGAAATTGCTGAAAAATTCAAAGGAAAAGCTGGTTTTGAGAGGATAAATGTAGATAACTGTGAGATTGCACAAAAATTAGGAGTGATGTCAATTCCATGTTTCATAATTTTTAAAAATGGAAAAGAAGTTGACAGGATTGTCGGCGGAATGCACAAAACAGATTTTGAAAATAAATTGAAGCAGAAGTTAGAATAACTGTTTCTTTTTTATGTTAATTATTTTAATCATTGTTTCCACAAAGACAAAAATTCCAAAAATAATCAATAATCCCGAAATAATTATCAATCCTATATTTAGATTTCCAAAAATATATCCGTTTTTGTTAAATAAGCCATAAAATAATGCACCCAATGTTGTTATAACCATGAAAAAGGACGGAATCAGAGTATACCAAATAGGCTTTTTATGTTCCACCAAATATGCTGAAATTGCTATCAAAACAATTCCTGCTATTAATTGATTGGATGAACCAAACATATTCCATATTGTTTTATAAGAATTTGTTATTGCTAAAATAAAAGCAGGAATTAAAATTGCCAAAGTCAAAAGAAATTTTTTGAAAAACTTGCTTGTTTTCTTTTTGGGAATTGCTTCGTCTGCAATCATTCTTCCGATTCTTGTTGAAGTGTCCAAAGAAGTTAAAATAAAAATATTAACAATCAAAGAGCCCAAAACAATTAAAATGGAAATTGGAACAAATTTAAAAGCAGAATTTACAACATTTGCAAAACCTTTTCCAAAGGCCACAACCCATCCTGTTGACAATGCATTTTGGAAAAAATTCAAGTCTTCAATAGGAGGAATTCCTTGTGACCATTTTAATCCTGCTGTCACAAATATCAAAACTAAAACAGCCACTAACGCCTCTGCAAGCATGGCCCCATAACCAATAAATCTTCCATGGCTTTCTTTTGCTAATTGTTTTGAAGTTGTCCCAGATGAAACCAATGCATGAAAACCTGAAACTGCTCCACAAGCAACAGTAATAAACAAAATAGGCCATAAAGGAATTTTTGAGATTGAGAAAGGGATAGTTGCAGGTGCATTAATTATTGGCCTTGCAATTATGATTGCTAATAAACCTATTGCCAAAAAAGAAAATAAAAAAATAGAAGAAACATAATCCCTTGGCTGCAATAAAATCCATACTGGGATTAGCGAAACAACTAAAGCATAAATAAATAATATAATCAGCCATATATTCTGGGAAATTATTGTGGTAAATGGCAACGATATTGGGAATTTGATACCTAACCAAATAAAACCAATGACCAAAGCCAGAGCAATTAAACTTGAAATTAATTTATTTTTTTTGAATTTGTAAACTGCAAATCCCAGGCAAATTGCAGTGAATGTTATCCCAAAAAAAGGGATAACCAGCTGTGGAACTTCAACCAGAGATTGTGCAGATGAAACTGCAAAAACTGTTATTATTAACATTAAAGTCAACCAAAGTAAAATTGAAAAAATATAAAATGTTTTTTTGCCGATTGTTTTTTCTGAAAGTTTTGCAATTCCCTCTCCTTTATGCCTGACAGATAGCATTAAAGAAAGATAATCATGAACCGCACCTATAATTACAGAACCCAAAGCAATCCATAAAACAACAAACAACCAGCCAAAATAAGAAACAGCCAAAATTGGACCAATAATGGGTCCTGCTCCTGCAATTGATGCAAAATGGTGTCCGAACAAAAATGCTTTTTTTGCTGGTTTGTAATCTAATTTATCTTTAAAAATTTGAGCAGGGGTTTTATTTTTGTCGTTTGGTTTTATTAATTTATTTTCTAAAAATTTACTGTAAAGAAAATAACCCCCTATAAGCCATGCCAAAACAATTAAAATTAAAACTAAAGCATTCATTTACACCTCTTAATTTAAAAAAGAAAACCAATTATTTAAAGGTTTTGAAATGATTATATTTATGAATATTTATATTTTAAAGAGTATAAAACTATAAAAACAATCTTCCTATACCAAATTTGGATTTTGCCAACTTATGATAGAAGACATAAAAAGTTTATAGAATACCCTATAACTTAATATTTATAAATAGAAATTTCTTATTCTTTTCATGACACCAAAAAAAGAGACGGCAAAAGAATACGATGTGATAATAATTGGAAGCGGTCCTGCAGGGCTAAGTGCAGCAATTTATGCTTCAAGATATAATTTGAAAACTCTTGTTTTAGGAACAACTTTCGAATCAATGATTAATGAAGCGCATTTAGTTGAGAACTGGCCCGGTGAAAAGAGTATATCTGGACATGCTTTGCTGAACAAATTTTTAGAACATGCAAAACATTACGGTGCTGAAATTTTAGAAAAACAAGTTTCTAGAGTTATTAAAACAAAAGATGGTTTTGAAGTTCTTGTCGAAAATGAAAAATTCAAGACAAAATCAATAATTTTAACTTTGGGGACAAAAAAAAGAAAGCTTGAAGTAGATGGAGAAGAAAAATTCATCGGAAAAGGAGTAAGTTATTGCTACACTTGTGACGCAAATTTTTTCAAAGGAAAAGATGTTGCTGTTATCGGCGGTTCAAATTCAGCAGCATTAGCTGCTTTACTATTATCTGAATTATGCAAAAAAGTTTATATTATTTACAGACAAGATATCATGAGATGTGAACCTGTTTTTTTAGATAAACTTAAAAAAAAGAAAAATGTTGAGATAATATACAAAACAAATCCAAAAGAAATCAAAGGAAAAGATAAAGTTGAGGAATTAATTTTAGATAACAATAAAAAATTGAAAGTTGATGGTATTTTTGTTGAAATTGGTGGGGCCCCATCTTCTGTTTTGATAAAAGAGTTGGGAATAAAAACAGATGATTCCGGATTTATCCTGACAGACGAAAGAATGGCAACAAACGTTTCCGGAATTTTTGCCGCCGGTGATGTAAGAAAAAATGTTCTTAAACAGGCTATAACTTCATCAGCAGAAGGAGTTATCGCAGCAACCTCTGTTTACAAATATTTTAATGAATTAAAGAAATAAATTACTTGAAAACAATTCCTGCATATCCCACAGCATTCTCATAATCATGGCTAACATCTCCAGAAGTATAATAAACTAATTTTTCTGCTTTTGAACTTCCTAACAATTTGCAGATTTCAATGCAGCATGCTATACCTGGAAAACCACAGATAGTTGTTTTTGTTTTTTCAATGTAATCGAGAAAACCTTTAGCATCAAAAGCCAGAATTTTTTTTATTGCTCCTTCATCTAATTTGTAAAGATTTTCCTTTATTTTTGATGTGAACGGTGTATAATGATAAGCATAACCATAGTGAGTAAAATCACTTGAAGCTATTACACAAACTTTCTTTTTAATTTCTTTTATTAAATCTGCAACATCTGAAGCAAATTTTTTGTATGAATTGTAATCATTATTTTTTACAGCTATCGCAATTATCTTGGATTTGGGGGATAAAATCTGTAAAAATGGCAATTGCACTTCAATTGAATGCTCGTAGTTGTGCGGTTGTTCATCATTTTCAGCGTAACTTTTTTTGATTAATTGCTCAGCAAATTCAATGTCTGTTTTTACAATTCCAAGCGGAGTTTCAAAATCTCTCAATGAAACTGAAAAATTATTTCCCAAACCGGAGTGATTTGTTCCAAAGATAATAAATAAATCTATCTTTGAGTTTACAATTTTTTGATATGTGACAGCAGCTGCTTTCCCAGAGAAAATATAACCTGCATGCGGAACTACCAAACCATAAATTTTTTCCGGATTTTTATCTTGTTTTACACTTTCAAGATAATTCTTTATGGTTTTTTTAAGAACTTCGGGATTAGATGGATAAAACTGTCCTGCAACTATCGGCTTTCTTATCATATCGTATTAAGATATTGAAAGTTTTTAATTTTTTCTAAAAGAAAAATTTGATTAAAGAAGTTAACTTTTTATAGCTAGAAGATTTAATTTTATAGAGGAAAAGAGAACACTATAATTTATTTGTAAAGATGGAAAAAAGAGGGCTTTCATCAAAAGAAGCAAGCAAATAATTAGGAAAGTATGGGTTTAATGAGATAAAAGATGTTGGAAAAACATCTTTATTTAAAATTTTAATAAGACAGATAAAAAGCAATTTTATAGTTTATTTGCTGGCGATTGCCATGATTATCTCTTTTTTTGTAGGTAAAACATTTACAGCTTATACAATCCTTGCAATTATTTTACTTATTATAATTATTGGATTTATTCAAGAATACAAAGCGGAAAAAGCAATTGAATCTCTGAAAAAAATGGTTATGCCTGTTTCTATTGTCATTAGAGACGGAATAGAAAAAGAAATTCCTTCAAAAGAGATTGTTCCAAGGGATATATTGATATTGAGAAATGGGGAAAAAATTCCTGCTGACTGCATTATTCTAGAAGAAAAAGAGCTTTTAGTTAACGAATCTGTTCTCACTGGCGAATCCAAAGAAATTAAAAAATCTGCTGTTGGAAACGCAAAAGAATACAAAGAAGTTAATACTTTGTTCGCTGGTTCTTTTATTGTTAACGGAAAAAGTATTGCTAAGGTTATGCATACGGGAATGAACACGAAATTTGGAAAGATAGCAGAGATGATATCAATAACTGAAAAAGAATTGCCTCTCCAGAAAAAAGTAAATAAAATCGCAAAATTTATGGCGGTTATAGCTGTTACAGTCGCAATTTTAACAGGATTCATAGCTTTATTGAACTCACAATTTTCCAAAGCATCTATAATTGAAGTTTTAATCTTAACAATTGCAATCTCTGTTTCTGCTTTCCCAGAAGGATTTCCTGTTGTTTTAATCACAGCTTTATCAAGAGGAGTATACAGAATGGCTAAAAAAAATGCCATTGTAAACAGAATGTCTATAATAGAAACTTTAGGGGAGACAACTGTAATCTGCTCTGATAAAACAGGGACAATAACAAAGGGGGAAATGACTGTTAGAAAAATATTCACGGATAATAGAATATTTGAAGTAACCGGAGTAGGTTATGAAGGCGAAGGGGGTTTTTTACTAAACAAAAGAAAAGTTGACATTAAAAATGAGACAACTCTTAATCTTATATTAAAAACAGCTGTTTTGTGCAATGACGCAAGTATACAAAGAAGCGGAGAAGATAAGATATATAATATCATAGGAATGCCGACAGAAGCAGCTCTTTTAGTTATGTCGGCTAAAGCAGAAATTTTCAGAGAAGATTTTTTTAACAAAAGATTTGAAGAGATTATTTTTACATCTGAAAGGAAGATGATGTCAATATTAATAAAAGAGAAAAAAGAATGTATCGTTTATTCAAAAGGAGCTTTGGAATTTTTATTAAAAAAATGCAAATATATAGAAAGGAATAATGGGATGTTCAGATTGCTTGAAAGAGATAAAAAAAGAATTTTAAATGAATTTAAAAAGATAACTTCAGAATCTTTAAGGACAATCGCTTTTGCTTATAAAAAAACATGTTGCACAAACAGAGAACATTTAGAGGAAGATTTAGTTTTTTTGGGTTTTGCGGGAATGGAAGATCCTCCACGAGAAGAGATAAAAGAAGCCATTAAAAATTGCAAGAAAGCTGGGATTTCCGTTAAAATGATTACAGGAGACAACAAAAAAACAGCTTTGTCAATAGCCAGAGAAATAGGCCTTCAAAAAGGCAAAATAATAGAGGGAGAAGAATTAGATAAGATTACAGATAAAGAACTCCAAAAAATAGTAAATAATATATCTATTTTCGCAAGGGTAAGGCCAGAGCACAAATTAAGAATTGTTAAGGCATTAAAAGAAAACGGAGAGATTGTAACAATGACTGGGGACGGTGTTAATGATTCTCCAGCATTAAAAGCAGCTCATATAGGTGTTGCTATGGGCAAAAATGGGACAGATGTCTCTAGAAGCGTTGCAGATTTGACTTTAAAAGATGATAATTTTGCTACAATAGTTTATGCGATAAAAGAAGGAAGAACTATTTTTAATAATATTAAAAAATTTGTTTCATATCAACTGTCATGCAATTATGCTGAACTTGCTATTTTATTTGTTGGTGTGTTATTATCTCCTATTTTAGGGTGGCCGATTCCTGTTCTTCTTGCTTTACATATTTTATTTATGAATATAGTCACAGATAATCTTCCTGCAATTACTTTAGGATTCAATAAATCTTCGCCGGATATAATGAAGGAAAAACCAAGAAAGAATAAAAATATCCTGAATAAAAATTTAATAATCTTGTTTGTTTTTGCAGGAACTCTGATGGCATTATTCAGTTTGGGAACTTTTTGGTTTACTTTTAGTGTCTTGGGGCAGAGCATAGAGTATGCACGAACAACAACATTGGTTTCATTGATACTTTTGGAGATAGTAGGAGCATTTAATTTCAGAAGCTTCAGAAAAATGGTTTTAAACAGGTCAATTATAGCAAATAAATATCTTTTTTGGGCATCTTTAATCTCTATAATTGCAACAATACTTATTATTTATACTCCTATAAATAAGATATTTGAAACTGTCCCGATTTCTCTTGTTGACTGGGTGATTGCATTAGTTTTTGTTTTTGTTTTGATAATAATTTTTGATGTGTTGAAAAAAATCAACAAGAAGAAAAAGTTTTTCAGGATAGGATAAATATTAAAACACCCCGATAGCTTTTTATATTCAACTCAACTATTTTTTAAAAAGAGAAGATGGACATATTTATCCAATTTGGGTTAATAGTTTTGGTAGTTTTAATATTATCTGGGATTATGCGAATTTTAAAACAGCCGTTGATAATCGGTTATATAATATCTGGGATAATTTTAGGTCCGTTTTTTTTAAATTTTATCTCCGGAAATCAGACAATAAATTTTTTTTCGGAGATAGGCGTAGCTTTGCTTTTATTTATAGTTGGTTTGCATCTTTCACCTAAAGTAATCAAAGAAGTGGGGAAGATTTCTTTGATAACCGGCATAGGGCAAATAGTTTTTACTTCCATAGGAGGTTTTCTTATAGGGATTGTATTTGGATTTAGTTGGTTGGTTTCATTATACATTTCTATCGCTCTTACATTTTCATCTACGATAATTATAATGAAATTACTGTCTGATAAAGAAGCACTGGAAAAACTTTACGGAAAAATCTCAATCGGTTTTCTTCTTGTTCAAGATTTAGTTGCAATAATAATTTTAAT
The DNA here is from genome assembly GCA_002763115.1 of Candidatus Pacearchaeota archaeon CG10_big_fil_rev_8_21_14_0_10_31_59. Lineage (GTDB taxonomy): Archaea > Nanobdellota > Nanobdellia > Pacearchaeales > CG1-02-31-27 > CG1-02-31-27. Next base: position 6,814 of record PFCW01000014.1, on the reverse strand, counting down.
TGTTATTTCTTCTTTATCAACAGCCGGCAATCCAGGCAACATTCTTTTATTTACATCATTAAAGGGGCTGGGAATAATTGTAATTCTAGCTCCAATAAGCTATTTTGTGTTGCCGAAGCTGAGCAACTTCTTTGCAAAATCCCAAGAGTTTTTATTTGTTTTTTCAATAACATGGGGTCTTGGATTAGCAGCTTTATTTTTTTATGCTGGTTTCTCTATAGAAGTTGGAGCGTTAATTGCTGGAATCGTTCTCTCAATTTCTCCCTATAGTTATGAAATAAGTTCAAAGTTAAAGCCATTAAGAGATTTCTTCATAATTTCCTTTTTCCTTATCCTCGGAAGCCAGATGGTATTCGGAAATATATCTAATTTTATTGTCCCTATAATTGTTTTTTCTTTGTTTATACTTATAGGAAATCCGCTTATTGTTATGATTTTAATGGGAATTTTTGGCTACAATAAAAAAACAGGATTTATGGCGGGGTTGACAGTAGCTCAAATCTCAGAATTCTCACTTATTTTGGTTGCATTAGGAGTCAAAGTAGGGCATCTGTCCCAGGAGATATTATCTCTTGTAACTTTAATCGGTCTTATAACTATTGGCGGCTCAACATATATGATAATGTACTCGGATAAAATTTATCCAAGAATTTCAAAATTATTGACTGTATTTGAGAAAAAAAAGCTCTGTAAGAAGGAAATTCCAAAAAAAGAATATCAGTATATTTTATTGGGTTATAACAGGATAGGTTATTCAATTTTGAAAGCTTTTTCTAAACTAACAAAAGATTATGTTGTTATTGATTTTGATCCTAAAACAATAAATGAATTAAAAACACAGAAAGCTCCATGTATTTATAGGGATGTGGAAGATGTTGAATTTTTAGAGGAATTAAATTTAAAAAAGGCGAAGGTTATTGTATCAACAATACCTGAAAAAGAAACAAATTTATTTTTATTGAGAGAATTTAAAAAAAGAAACACGAATATTGTGATATTAACTGCCAGACAAATTTCTGATGCCTTAGAACTTTATAAAGCTGGTGCAGATTATGTTATATTACCGCATTTTTTAGGCGGGGAATATGTATCTAAAATGATAGAAAAAGCACAGGCAAATCAAGAGATTTACAGTATTGAACGAAAGAAAGAAATAAAAGAATTAAGAAACAGGATAAAACAGGGGCATGAACATCCGGAAGTAATGAAAAATAAAAAGAATTAAATTTTAATTGGGAAAAAACTTATCTTTTTTTCTTGTGTTTTTTATTTTTTAACTTTGAAAGTTTAATTAACTTTTTAATCTTGGATTTTTTATCCTTATTGCTTGGTTTTCTTCCTTTGTTTTTCTTTTTCTTGAATTTTTGTTTTTTTCTTTTAACGACCATCTTAAAAAGTAGGAACTGGTCTCTGGACTCGGTGAAGAAAGTGCCTCAAACACCGCCAAATCAATCTTAACCCGTTGACATGTTTTAAAGGTTATCTTCTTCGCACCATAAAGCAAAGCTTAACAAGTGTGAATTTCATATGGTGAGTTATAGTCCAGTCATCATATTAATAGTCGGACACCTGACATAGGCTTATATGGTCACATCCTTTTCAGGACAACCGAAATATCCGTACCAGTCCATTATTGAATATAGAGTCTCTTATATATAAAGTTTTCGCATATTTTTATAAGTACAATAAATTTATCTGTCTAACTGTGATTCAATTCTCTGAACTATTTTTTAAACAATTTGCTTTCAAAATTAAAAAAAGAACAACTCGAATATTTAAGAAAATTGCATAGATATTTGTATTAATCAAACTTTATCAGATTCAATCCCTTAACATTCATCTCTTTTATTGTCTTTTTTTCCTTGTTTTTAAAAATGTAAAAGAATTTTTCTAAATCAAGAAATTCTCTTTTGCATTTTGCATAGATTCTTCCATTTTTTATAGTTGTATTTTTATGTTTCTTTCTGAAATCGGCGCAATTTTTTTCTATCTTGCAAGGCGGCCCCGAGATTAAAAATTCTTTAACTGGATTTTCATAAATAATGTATAAATTCATGGAAGATTTTTCAAACTCTTTCTCTGTTTTGATAATTTTGAAACCATTTTTTTCAAGTTTGAACAGTAAAAATGAAGAGAATTTCAGAGCTTTTGCCAGAGCAATATCTTCTTTTTCCTTGTTTGTTGAAATTTTAAAGACAGCAAGATTTTTCTTGTTTTTTTTGGTTTGCTTTATCAATTCAGATACATTTAATTCCTTCTTTTCAAAAAACTTTTCTGATGGATGCTTCAGAAATTCTGACGCAGTTTTCTTAAACAAATCAAATTTTTCTTTTGTCAAAGCAGCCAAAACATTTCTCTCCTTTTGAACAGGATCTATTAATATTAAAGCCGACTGCATTTTTGCCGTGTTTAAATTTTTCAGTGCTTCATCTTTATTTTTGTAATACTTTTCTGGATCGATAACATCTTTTTCTTTCCATTTAATTACATTTTTAAGCAGATTTAAAAAAGAGCCGTAATAAGAAACAAGAACTTCCAAGCTATAACCTGAAAAACCGCCTATATAAGACTCAGCACCATAACATTTGCTCGAGAAACAGAAAGATTTTGCAAGTTTTATTTCCTCAGATAATTTATTTTTAATTTTTATTTTGTTTTTTATGTATTTTACGTGCAACGGGGATATATCTGTTATATTTTTCGCCTCTTTTGCATTTTTAATTTTTAACACGGGAATTACCTCCAATAAAATATCAAACTCTGATCTAAGCTTTATTCCGAAATAATCCCTCGAACCATGGATTATTTCTGTTTTATAACCTGATTTTTTTAAGATTTGTCCAAGAATTTTTGAAATTTCGTTTGATTTTTCTCTGTATTTTATATAATCAAATAAGATAAATACGTCAATGTCATATTTATCTTTCTTAATGGCTGTATTTTTTGCGAAACTTCCGCCAACAAAGAATTCTGCATGATATTTCTTAAGATTTTTTTCTATGGAATGCCTGAATTTATCAATAATCTCATTAATTTTTTCTTTTTCATCTGCAGAAATATCTCTTTTTTCAAGAATATTATTCAAAATTTTGTTGTATTTTTCATTCATTTTGTTCTAAATAGTAAGATAGCAATATTTTTAAATATATTTTAATGGGAAAATGTTAAAACTCAAGAGAAACAAAGCATATTTAAAAAGATTGAATTTAGTATAGAAATATTTAAATAACTAATTTAAACTATAGTTATATCAAAACTAAAGCAATGGTTTTGAAATCGGAAATTAAAAAAATTTCCAACTATCAAAACAAGCTAAGGGTTAGATTAGCTTTATAGTAATGTAAAAGGGTGCTATCCAAGATGATTTTTAAGATAAAAAAGGTAAAAAAGAGGGATGGAAAAATCGTCGATTTTTCTCCCGACAGAATAAGACTTGCTATCAAAAAAGCCATGCTGAGCTGCGGTCCGCTAAAAAACGGCATGCTTGACAAAATTCATGAGGAAGTTCTCAGAATTATGGAGAGAAAATATCCTGATGATAAGGAAATACCTTTTGTTGAAGACATACAGGACATAGTAGAATTCGTTTTTATAAAATTTGACATGTATGAAGTTGCAAAGAAGTTTATTATTTACAGAAAAGAGAGGCATGAATTAAGGGAAGAAAAAAGAAAGTTGTTGAATAAAGATTATATTGATGAAGTTGACAAGAAATTCAGTTTCAATTCTTTAAGGTTGCTTGTTACAAGATATTTGAGAAAAAATATGAAAAAAGAGATTATCGAGGATCCGAAACATATGTTCAAGAGAATAGCGGCTTTGATTGTTATTCCAGATATAATGTATGATTTAAGAATATTTGACAAGGAAGGAAAACAGCAAAAATTCAAAAAAGTTTATTTTGATATTGAAGAGTATATTGAAAGGAGAGAGGATAGAGATGTTGCAGAACAGGAGATTGCTCCAGTTCCTGGTTTGGGTCTTGGGAATCTTCAACAGGACAATAATGAAAAATTTGAATTTTGTTTTAACAGATGGCATATCATAAGAATGAAAAATCTTTATGATGAATTAAATGAAAAAGGACAGATGAAAAAAGATTGGGACACCATTTTCAATATGTTAAGAGCTGGTGAATTTGAAAATTATGTTGAGAAAGCCAGAGATTATTATGAAGTTATGGTCGATAAAAAATTCATGCCTAATTCTCCGACGATATTTAATTCCGGGACAAAATTAGGGCAGTTATCAGCCTGTTTTGTTATTGATATCGATGATAGCATTGAGTCTATTATGGATGCTGCAAGGGATGCTGCAATGATTTTTAAATCTGGAGGTGGTATCGGAATGTCATACAATAAATTAAGGCCAGAAGGAGATGTTGTCGCAACAACTGGCGGAGTTGCATCAGGCCCTTTATCGTTTTTAAAAATTATCGACACTATGACTGATGTTATAAAGCAGGGAGGAAAAAGAAGAGGAGCTAACATGGGTATTTTAGAAATAGACCATCCAGATATAGAAAAATTTATCATGGCAAAAGAAGTGGAATTTACTTACGAGAATTTTAATTTTTCTGTGATGATTAAGGAAAATTTCTGGGATCATTTAAAGAAGAAGGAACAATATCATCTAATAAATCCGAACAATAAAAAAATAGTAAAAAAAGTTGATCCGGATTATTTAATTGAGACTATATCAAGAATGGCGTGGAAGTCCGGAGATCCGGGAGTTGTTTTTAAAGATATGATAAATAAAAGAAATGTTTTGAAAAACCATCTTGGTGAGATATATTCTACAAATCCATGCGGTGAAGAGCCATTATACCCTTACGAATCATGCAATCTTGGGAGCATTAATTTATACTCGTTCGTTATTTACGATGAAAACGATCCCTTAAGAATTGATTTTGACTGGAAAGAATACGAGAGAGTTATAAGAATTGCAACGAGATTTCTTGATAATGTTATCGATATGAATAAATATCCTCTCGATAAAATTGCTGAGCAAACTAAACTTTCTAGGAAAATAGGGCTTGGTTTGATGGGGCTGGCAGATGTGTTATATTCATTAAAAATTTCTTACAACAGCGAGGATGGTTTCAGATTTATGGCTAAAGTTTCCGAGTGTCTTACTTATTTTTCTATGGATGAATCAAGTAATCGTGCTGTTGAAAGAAATGCGTTCCCGTTATATAATTTTTCCGGGTATAAAGAAGGAGAAATGCCCATAGAAGGATTTTATCAGCCGAACAAATGGAACTTGCCTTGGAATAAACTCATTGAAAAAATAAGATTTCAGAAGATGAGAAACGCAGAGGTTACAACAATAGCGCCTACAGGGAGTATTTCAATGATTATTGAAACTCCTTCAAGTATTGAACCGCAGTTTGCATTGACGTATGAAAAAAAAGTTCCTGCCGGTGATTTTTATTATGCAGATCCTGAATTTGAAAAACAGTTAAAAGAAGCTGGTCTCTATAACGACACAATTCTGAAGAAAATTTCTGAAAACGGGGGTTCTATACAGGGAATAGAAGAAATTCCCGAAGAGATGAGAAAAGTTTTTGTTGTTTCCTATGATATTCCGTGGTGGGATCATGTAAGATCACAAGCAGAAATCGGAAGATGGATTTGCGCTGCTGTGAGCAAAACAATCAACATGCCGAATTGGGTTACACCCGACGATGTTTTGAAAAGTTATTTGTTTGCTTATAAGTTAGGATTGAAGGGGATTACAATATATCGTGATGGTTCCAAATCAGTCCAGGTTTTAATAACACCAAGCCAAAAACTTGGAAGAAATTTATCTGTTGTCAAAAATAAAACAATTGACATGATGAAAGAATTGCAAATTGAATTGCCGTCAGATGTCAAGGACTATTTAAGAAGAGATGCAAAATTAGATATATTTGAAAAAGATGGGGAGAAAGAAGAGGAAGAAATGCAGGAAATACAGCCGATTTCACCCGCTATAATTTCAAACCCCATAAAAAAAGAAAAAAGGGATAAATGCCCAAACTGTGATTCTAAAAGATTAATTTATG
>PFCW01000014.1:0-735 GCA_002763115.1 Candidatus Pacearchaeota archaeon CG10_big_fil_rev_8_21_14_0_10_31_59 | reverse complement strand
TCTAAAAGATTAATTTATGAGTCAAGCTGTGTTAAATGCATTGACTGCAACTGGAGTGAATGTCTGATTTCTTGATTCTCTGGTGCATTAAAGGTTGGTAATTCAACCAAAAAAATTAAGTTGCCATTTTAATCAATTCCAACCATTTATTTTCAGAACTTAATTTTAATTCAGGACAAGCCAATTCATAAGGGCATCTATTAAGAGTTTGGTGTTTTGTTATGAAGTTATAATAAATCTCATAACCTTTCATAATTGCATTTGCACTTTCTAAACTTCCATGAAAACCTCTAAATGTTTTAGTTCTTTGTCTAATGTTATTATGCAATCGTTCAATCATAATATTAAATCCCTCGCCTTTTGAAGCATTAACTTGATTATGAATAACTCCAAATTTTTTAGTATTGCTTTTGTCTATTAAAGTAAATGTTTTTTGTATTGCATAAGGATAAGCCAAAAGTCCGTCAGTTGTAACTATTTTTACTTGTTCTTCTGTTTTATCCTTCGCTTTTTTAAGAACTTGTTTTATTTCTTCTTGTTCTCTACCTTTTACAAATTCAGAAGAAACCATAAAACGAGTTTTGGTATCTATACAATCAATAAACCAATTTTTATCTATTCCTTTTCTATTAGAGTATTTTCTTCTTGAATATTCCATCTCATCAAGTTGTATTTCTTTTCCTACTTGAAGTTTAAGATTATCTGTAAATTTAGAAATCATTTGACTATATTTTA
>PFCW01000009.1:19327-51038 GCA_002763115.1 Candidatus Pacearchaeota archaeon CG10_big_fil_rev_8_21_14_0_10_31_59 | reverse complement strand
AAACCAAACTATCCTTCTATGTATGAACATGTCATGGGAGTTGGAGCAGTGGATTCTGATTTACAAAGAGTAAGTTCCAATTATGGCTCAAGTGTTGATATTTTTGCTCCTGGAGAAGGTGTATTAACTACAACACTCTCTGGACGTTATAATTTAGGATGGGGAACATCTTTTGCTGCACCACAAGTAGCTGGACTTGGGGCATTATTGTTTGAAGAACATCCTACATGGACACCACAGCAGGTTTGGGATAAAATAATTGAAAGTTCAAGAACAATAACCCTAGATATCGGAGATGTTAAATTTCCAGACGCTGCAAAGATGTTAGATATTCAAACAGGAATTACAGAACAACCAACAATTCCTGTTTATCAACTTGATTATAACATGGCTTCACAATCGTTGCAATATTCCTTGCCTGCAAATAGCCAAGCAAGACTTGATGTCTTCGACGTTTCTGGAAGATTGGCAGATAGAGGATATATTTCAGGACAGGGAAGTTATTCAACAGGAGATTTAGGCAGCGGTGTTTTCTTTTATCAAATACAAGTCAATGGACAAAATTATTCTGGAAAGTTTGTAAATGCAGATAGTAGATAGAAAAATTTATAAACTATAGTTACACTATAGTGTTATGGTAACAACAATACAACTTAATTTTGAATTGAAAAATCAGCTTGATAAACTTAAAATAAATAGGGAAACTTATGAGGATGTGATTTTAAGATTAATGAAGATGGTAGAAAAAAATAATAGAGAAAAAGAACAACTCTTGATAGAAGGTTGTCGTGCAACTGCTGAGGAAAATTTAAAAATTACAAAGGAGTTTGAGGCGATTGAAGATTTAAAAGATTGGAAATGGTAAAATGTTGATAAAAAGAGGAGACATTTTCTTAGCAAATTTAGAACCAGTTAAAGGAAGTGAGCAAGGAGGAATAAGACCTGTTTTAATAATACAAAATGATATCTCTAATAAATATTCTCCAGTAACTATTATTGCGGCAATAACTTCAAAAATCTTTGAGAGGGAATTTCCGACAAATGTCTTTCTGACAAAAAAAGAATCTGGACTGGACAAAGATTCAACAATTCTTCTTAATCAAATAAGAACTATTGATAAATCGAGATTAATAAAAAAAATAAAAACATTAGACTTATTTTTAATGGAAAAAGTTGAATTGGCAATTAAAATCAGTTTGGGATTAAAAAATTCATAGAAAACAGAGACAGACAAATGTGTTTTGTATAAATAATTCTTTTTATATTTAAACCCAATTTCAGAAACCTTTAAATATTATTTATTATTGTAATTTATATGAAAAAGAGTGTGTTGGCAGTATTTGTAGTTATTTTACTTTTATCTTTAACGATAGTTTATGCCGAAGAAATTTCGTCATTGAGCCATACGTGGAAAGAGGGAAAAAGTTCTGACAGCATTTACATTCAAACTTTTTCTGGAGCTTCAAAAGAATATAATATAATATTCAAAGCAGATGAAAATGCTGAATATCAAGTTTTCTCGGGAATTCCGTTTGTAACTGTAACTCCAAACAAATTTACTTTGAATAAAGGGGATACAAAAACAATAAATCTTAAAATAGCTAGTCCTGAAGCACCTGCAATTTATTTTGGAAACATTGTAATATGGAAAGGGGCAAAGAGAAGTGAAATTCCGATAGAAATCAGCGTAGACAGTAAGGATTTAGTTTTAAATGTTCAGGCAATGATGTCCCAGAAATACAAGGCTGTTGAAGCTGGGAGTGAAGCAGAAGGAACAATAATTATTAATTATATAAAAGAAGGACCTCCTGAAAATGTTCTTGTTGATGTTATATATTATGTTGAGGATAAAAATGGAAATCTCTACTGGAGCGGTTCAGATAGATTATCAACTGACAAAACAGTTGAACTGACTAAAAAATTCCGGAGCCCAACATCTCCCGGAAATTATAATTTTGTTGCAGAGATTTATTTTCTTAATTATGCCTTGAAATCAAAAGATAGTTTTGTTGTTTCCGGAGGAGCTCTGCCGATTGAATTTTTGAGAATTGTCTCGTCATACTTCCTGATAGGGTTGTTTATTGCTATACTTGTTGCCATAACAATAATATTCTTTGTGATAAGAAACAAGAAATTCACTTCGGTGAGCAAAGTAAGAAATTTGGTAAAAAGAGGCTCAAGTTCTGGAAACAAAAAACAGGCTGCTGCATTTTACAAAAAAGCAGTTGAAGAGATGAACAAACTTCCTGCAGAAAAGAGAAAAGAAGTTTACAATGAAGTTATGGGTTTATACAAGAAAGTAAAGTAAACTTTAAAACATTCTAGTTCTTATTTTATTTATGGATAATAAGCCATTTGATGTCCATTGTCATTTGGAACAGAAGGACTATGACAAAGACAGAGATATTTTTATTGAAAGTTTAAAGGAGAAACTTTTTGGCGTAATAACATGCTCTGCGCATATTAATGATTTAAAAAAATCTTTGGAGATTATAGAAAAAAATAAAAACTTTGTATACTTAATGGCCGGAGTTCATCCGACCTATGTTGATAAATTTTCTGATAAAGAAGTTACTGGATTTATTAATGAATTAATAAAAAATAAAGACAAATTAATTGCCATCGGAGAAATCGGATTAGATTATTACTGGATTAAGGATGAAAAATTAAGAGAGAAACAGAAAGTTTGGTTTGTCAGATTTATTGAGTTAGCGAAGAAATTAAACAAGCCGATAGTGATTCATTCAAGAGATGCTAGAGAAGATACTTTTAATATTCTGGAAAAACATGCTTCTGGAATGAAAATTCTTCTTCATTGTTATTCATATTCAAATGCTGATGAAATCGGGAGAGTTATAAAAAATAACTGGTCTGTTTCCATCGGCCCGGGAATATTAAAATCAAAATCAGTAAGAAAATCAGCAAAAAAAATTCCATTAAATTTGATTATGCTTGAAACTGACTCACCATGGTTTGGCTTCGGTGCAAGAGGAACATCAATTAACGTTTACAAAGTTGCTGAGAAGATAGCGGAAGAGAAAAGAATTTCTCCGGAAGAAGTTATAAAACAGACAAATTTAAATACAAAAAAATTCTTTTGTATATAAAAGAATGAAAAAGAGGAAAGATAATTTTGTAGAAGAAAATATAGATATAGCGACAAAAACTATAAATTATATTTATAAAAAAGGCAGAGGAACCCCCGTTGTTATTCTGCATGGTGCAGGAGCTAATGCACAGGTTTATTCTTCTTTATTAAAAAATTATAAGATGAGAAATCCTGTTTATATTCTGACCTTACCTGGATTCGGAAAATCGGAGAATATAAAGAGAACTTTCACTTTGGACCATTATTCTCATTTAATTTACAGGTTTTTGGAAAAGAAAAAAATAAAAAAAATAATTTTAATTGGACATTCAATTGGTGGTGCTCTTGCTATCGTATTTTCAAGATTATATCCCAAAAAGATAGATAGAATGATTGTGGCGAGTCCTGCAGGTCTGCATCCAGACAAAAAATTGACATTAAAACGAGTTGAAGATTCCATTAAAAGAGGTATTAGTTCATTAAGAAAAAGAAGATTTGTAAAGAGAAGAGGAATGTTCGAAATGATTAAAGACGTGTTTAATTTAAATATGTGGAAAGAACTTGATTATTTTGCGCGATTTGACATTACAAAATATTTTCCGATAAAGCAGATAAAATCTTTGATATTATGGCCCCTCCATGACGATTGCCCCGAAACACCTTCTACAGTCGCAAATCAATTTAAAAAAAATATAAAAAATTCAAAATTAATTTTTGTAAAAGGAGATCATTCTTTCCCTTTAGTCTATCCAAAAATATTCTGGAAACATATCGAGAAATTTTTGGGGTTGAAATAAATCTAAAATATTATTTAAAATATAAAATACCATTTCTGAAAACCTGTAATCCCGGTCCTTCTGTTGGAATTTCTTTCCCTTGCCTTTTCAAAGATTCTTTTCCACTTGTGATTGCCATCTTCTCACTCTTTTCATAATCTGCAGTATCTCTTTCAACCATTATATCAGGAATTAATTTTTCTATTTAAAGATTTATGTGGAAGAAACAATAGATTTTTATTAACCAATCAATTCTTTTATTTTTTCTCTGTTTCCAGTATAAACTTTCTTGAATATATACCCTATAACCGACCTTCTTTCCGGAGAAGCATATTTTTTTCCAAGAGGTTGTGTTCCACTCTTTCCAAATTTGTTGGGGTAAGTTTCACATAGCAAATGTGCTTTTTCTTTTAAATGAGAATATCTGTTGTAAGGTTCAATTGTTGAACCTTTTCTGTGAAATTCAAGTCTTTTCTGTTTTATTCTGCCCTCCAGTGTTACTGTGTCTATAATTCCTTGAGCTAAAGAATCACAGTCTAATGAATCTTCATCAGCTCCCAGTTCTTCTGCTATTTCAAGATAAAGAGTTGGGTTTCTGTGTTTTGCCTTTTCTAAAAGAGCATGTAATTTATCAAGATCTCTTTCTTCAATTGCTGATTGAACTTCAGATTCTAACATTTTAACCTCTTGTCATATTTTAATAAAGATTTCAAACTTTAAAAATCTTTCTATTTTGTTATTATTACTTAGGGACAACATATATCCCTATAATCTTTAAATAAGCGAGTCTTCTTTTTTACATATGAAATTTTGGAAACAAAGTTTAAAAATTTTTACCTTACTTGGTCTTTTTCTCCCTCTGAATAATGTTTTAGCATCACAGTATTATAAAGCAAATGGTAACTATTTTGGTTATGAAAGTTATTTGACAGCAACAGTTGAAAATGGTAACTTGGAACATTTAACAGGAAAATCTGGAGATAGAACAACAGATGTTGATGTTTCTCATGTGGCAGACACAACTTTTTTTGGTGGAATTCATAAAGATAGAATAGTGGATTTTAAAGCTTATCCGGTAGGAGATGATTACCATATTGTCGGACCGAATTACAGAGGATTATCTGTAAAAGCATCTCCTATAGATGTATGGATTTATTGCACAGGCAATACTTTAGATAGTTTAATCGGAGAGATATATGGCAGAAAGTTAAATTTGCATTTTAATGAAGATACAGTTTATGGAAAACTGCCGACTTATGATAAAGGAGTCAAAAAATTTAAGTGGGAAATTTGAAAAAGATAATTTGGGGAGAATTACAGATATTACTGGCGATTTACTAAGAATAAAAGTAGATTATTATTCTGACGGCAGAATAGAAGTAAATGGAATTTTATTTGTATTCCCTCTAAAAATAAATTTTGAACAACAATGGACTTTTCTCAATCCAAAATTTCTAATTCCATGCATTTTATTTTATTGAAGAAGATAAGCATAGAGTTTTTCAAAAAACAATTTCTCTTCATCAATCTTTTTTGCCTTAAATCCATATTTCTTAAACAAATTTTCAACATCTCCGGACAAAGAAGAAAATAAAAATAAAATCTTTCCGTCTTTATTCAGATGTCTTTTCGCCTCTTTCAAAAATCTTTCTATAATTTCAAAACCTTTTTTACCGCCAGTTGTTGCTCTAGCTGATTTTTCATCTTCGCGCAAATCTTTTGGAAGATAAGGTGGATTAAAAATAATCAAATCAAATTTCTCTTTAATGTTAGAAAACAAATCACTTTTTCTAACATCGACTTTGTTTCCAAATTTTTTTCTGCAATAATCTATAGATTCTTTATCGGTATCGAGAGCATAAACTTTTTTTGCATTCTTTGAAGCTTCTTCAGCCAAAATCCCGGAGCCAGTTCCCATGTCAAGAATTATTTTATTTTTAGAATATTTTGCAATATGTTTTTTCAATAAAAATGAATCTTCTGCCGGTTGATAAATCATTTTTTTATTAGGTTTTTTTAATTAAAAAACTTATTGATTTTGAACAATTTTCTGTTTTTCCGTCGATAAAACACCAGAAAAGTTTAAAAACCTCCTTTGCTTTTTACAGTTATGACAGACGATAAAAAGACTTATGATGCAGAATCAATCAAGGTTTTGCAGGGTTTAGAAGGTGTAAGAAAAAGACCTGCGATGTATATTGGTTCAACTGGAAAAGACGGATTGCATCATCTTGTTTACGAGGTTGTAGATAATTCTGTAGATGAGGCATTAGCTGGTTTTTGTGATAAAATAAATGTAATTATAACAAAGAAAAATTCTGTTGTTGTTATAGACAACGGAAGAGGCATTCCCGTGGAAAAACACAAACAAACAGGAAAATCAGCTTTAGAAACAGTAATGACTATGCTTCATGCCGGAGGTAAATTCGACAAAAAATCTTATCTTATCTCTGGAGGGTTGCATGGTGTTGGTGTTTCAGTTGTAAATGCCCTGTCAAAAAAATTAATTGTCAAAATAAAAAGAGATGGAAAAATTTACCAGCAGGAATATGAAAGGGGAAAAGCCAAAAATGGTGTAAGTGTTGTTGGAAAGTCAGAAGCAACAGGAACAGAGGTTGAATTTTTTCCAGATGAGGAAATTTTTTCAACATTAAAATTTGATTTTGAGACTTTAACAGCAAGATTCAGGGAGATAGCATTTTTAAATCCTGGTTTAAAAATTATTCTTGAGGATGAAGAAAAAGAAAAGAAAGAGGAATTTTACAGCAAAGATGGGCTGGAAGAATTTACTAAATGGATAAACAGGACGAGAGAAACGTTGCATAAGCCAATTTATTTCAAAAAAGAAGATGATGGCAATCAAATTGAGATAGTAATTCAATATAACGATTCTTATCTGGACAATATTTTGGGTTTTGTCAATACTATAAATACTGTTGAAGGTGGAACTCACGTAGTAGGTTTTAAAACAGCAATTACAAGAGTTATTAATGATTATGCGAAGAAAAATAATTTTATAAAAGAAAATATAACAATAACTGGAAATGATGTAAGGGAAGGATTAACTGCGATAGTTGCTGTTAAATTAAAAGAACCGCAATTTGAAGGACAGACAAAAACAAAACTGGGCAATTCCGAAATAAAAGGTGTTGTTGATTCCATAACAACTTTATTTTTGGCGGAATTTTTCCAGGAAAATCCAACAATAGCAAAGAAAATTGTTGATAAAGTAAGCCAGGCAGCCAAGGCAAGAGAAGCGGCAAAAAAAGCCCGTGATTTAGTCAGAAGAAAATCAGCTTTTGGTTTCGGAGATTTGCCGGGAAAATTAGCTGACTGCTCGTCAAGAAAAAAAGAAGATTCTGAGGTATATATTGTTGAGGGAGATTCTGCAGGTGGTTCAGCCAAACAAGCAAGAAACAAAGAATTTCAGGCAATATTACCATTAAGAGGAAAAATATTAAATGTTGAAAAAGCAAATCCCCACAAAATTTTCAGCAATAATGAAATTGCGTCATTAATTTCCGCAATTGGGACAGGTGTAACAGACCAATTTAATTTGGAAGATTTGAGATATCACAAAGTTATAATAATGACTGATGCAGATGTTGACGGCGCACATATCAAAACCTTGTTGTTGACATTCTTTTTCAGGTATATGAAAGAATTGATAGAAAATGGGAATATTTTTGCTGCAGTCCCTCCATTATATAGAATTAAGAAAGGACAGCAGATTTATTATGTTTATGATGACAAAGAACTTGAAAAATTAAAAAATAAAATTGGTGCAAATGTTGATGTCCAGCGTTTTAAAGGTTTGGGAGAAATGAATCCTTCGCAGTTGTGGGAAACAACCATGAACCCGAAAACAAGAATGCTGAAAAAAATTACAATTGCAGATGCTGCTTCAGCAGACAATATATTTTCAACTTTGATGGGCGATAAAGTCGAGCCAAGAAGGGAATTCATAGAAAATAATGCAGAATACGCTGATTTGGATGTTTAAAATGGATGTAAAGAAAAAAATTTTAGAATTTGAAAGAGAATTGATGGAGATTTGGATATAAAACAAAAATAAAAAATGCTAGAAGAAGAAAAAGAAAACATAGAAGAAACAAATATTGAGGAAGAAGTAAAGAAAAGTTATATTGATTATGCTATGTCTGTAATTGTAGCAAGAGCTTTGCCTGACATTCGAGATGGTTTGAAACCAGTCCATCGAAGAATTCTTTTTGCAATGAATGAAATGTCTTTGGATTATGCGAAACCTACAAAAAAATGTGCGAGGATTGTCGGAGATGTTCTTGGTAAATACCATCCTCACGGAGATGTTGCTGTTTATGACGCATTGGTTAGAATGGCACAGGATTTTTCATTGCGTTATCCTTTAGTCCATGGACAGGGTAATTTTGGTTCTATCGACGGAGATTCACCAGCAGCAATGAGATATACTGAAGCAAAACTTGCTAAGATCTCTGATGAAATTTTAGCTGATATAGAAAAAAATACTGTAAAAACAACTGCTAATTTTGATAATTCTTTGGAAGAACCTTTGTATTTACCTGCAAAATTACCAAATTTATTGATTAACGGTAGTCAAGGTATTGCAGTTGGTATGGCTACAAACATTCCACCACATAATTTAACTAATGTGATTGATGCTATAATTGCATTCTTATCTAAAAAAAATATTTCAATCGAAGAACTAATTGAAATTGTTCAGGCTCCTGATTTTCCTACAGGAGGTTATGTTTCGAGAGAAGGTATTGAAGAGATGTACAAAACAGGAAAAGGACAATTAACAGTAAGAGGAAATACTGAGATTGAAGATGTCAAAGGAGGCAAGCAGGCAGTAATAATAACTGAATTGCCTTACCAGGTTAACAAATCAGAATTGATAACAAAAATTGCTGAATTAACCAGAGATAAAAAAATACAGAATATTACAAATATAAGAGATGAATCAGCAAAAGGAAAGATCAGAGTTGTTATTGAAGTAAAAAGAGAAGCTGATCCTAAATTTACAATAAACAAGCTTTACAAGTTTACAAATTTGCAGACGAGATTTGATGCAAATATGATTGCATTGGTTGACGGAAAACCAAAGTTGCTTACGCTGGCAGATTTTGTCTTTTTGTATGTAAAACATAGAAGAGATATCATAATAAAAAGAACAAAGTTTGATTTGAAAAAAGCAGAGGAGAGAAAACATATTGTTGAAGGATTATTGATAGCATTAAAAGATATTGATAATGTTATAACAACAATCAAGAAAAGTTCTACAACAACTGAAGCTTTGCAATCTTTAATTTTTAAATTCAAATTAAGCCAAAAACAGGCTGAAGCAATTCTGGATATGAAGTTAAGCAAGTTAACAAAATTAGAAACTGACAAATTGAAAAAAGAAGATGAAGATTTAAAAGAAAATATAAAAAGATTAAAGGAAATTCTTGACTCGGATGAAGAAATTGTTAAATTGATTAAAAAAGAATTAAATGAACTGAAAAAAGATTATGGAGATAACAGAAGAACAAAACTTATGGGCACTGTCAAGGAGTTTAAAGAAAAAGATTTGGTGGCTAAAAAAGATATTGTAGTTACTTTCACACAAAAAGGATACATCAAATCTGTTCCTTTGGAAACTTACAAAGAGCAAAGAAGAGGTGGTAGGGGGATGATCGGAACTGAATTGGCAACAGATGATTATGTCAAAAAATTAATTTTCTGCTCAACTCACGACCATTTATTATTTTTCACAGAAAGAGGTCGTTTATACTGGTTAAAAGCATATGAAATTCCTGAATCACAAAGATACGGAAAAGGAAAACCAATAATTAATTTATTGAATTTGGCGACTGACAGAATTACGGAGGTATTGGCAACATCTGATTTCAAAGGCAATATAATATTTTCAACAGAAAAAGGTATCGTCAAGAAAATGAATATGAAAGATTTGTCAAAACCAAGAGCTTCGGGAATAAATATTATGAAATTAAAAGATGATAAAGTTATCGGAGTTGAATTAATTGAAAAACAAGATATTTTATTGGCGACAAAAAAGGGACAGTTGATTAAATTCGAATCAGACCAGGTTAGAGTTATGGGTAGAGGTGCTTACGGAGTAACAGGAATAAAATTAGATAAAGGCGATTCTGTAATTTCGATAGCTGTTTTGAAAGATCCTAAGCTAACAATTTTAACTTTAACAGAAAATGGTTATGGAAAAAGAAGTGATGCTGAAGATTACAGAAAAACTAACAGAGCTGGAAAAGGTGTTACAAATATAAAAATATCAGATAGAAATGGCGATGTTATCGGAATTGAGACAGTAACGGACAAAGACAGTATTATTGTTTCAACAGCAAAGGGAATCATAATACGAACAAGTGTAAAAGATATAAGAGTTATGGGAAGAGCAACACAAGGTGTAAGGGTTATAAAATTAAAATCCGGAGATAAGGCAACTGCATTTGCAAAGTTAATAGAAGAAAACACAGATTAGTTAAATACGTCTAGTGGTCTTTCTGTATACCAATTTTTCCATTCTTTAGTATTAGACATTGTAGAATACCAAATTTTAATTTTCCCTTCATGAAATATAAAAGAAGGTTTATAAATAAGTGGAAAAATTTCCGAATTTTGTATTAATGTTTCTTCATTTATTTCCCAATTTATTCCATCTTTACTTTTTGCACAATATAAAGAAAGTCCATTTTCTCCCATTTTTCTTCTTCCTGAAAAAAGCATAAAATATTTATTGTTTTTTTCTCTTACCTCTAAATGCCAAACTAAAAAATCTTTGTCAAAATTTAATTTTGCTTTCCTTTTCCATTTGACTCCATCTTCTGAAATATATAACTCACAATCTGTGTTTTGAGTTGAAAATCCATCTTGTCCTGCATTTGATACCCACATCTTTTTTCTATTAGAGGATATTGAGGGACTTAATAATCCAAAATTTGATTCGGTTAATAACTCTCTCTCTCTGGACTCCAACTTACCCCATCTTTAGAATTTCGATACATTAACCTACAGGTATCTAATTCCACCTCAACATAATAAAGATGAAAAGTTCCACCATTTTTTATCAAACAAGGATCGCAATTATGTGCATATTTATCAGGAAAATCTATTGGTTTTGTTGAATCTCCAATGATAATGAATTCAAGTCCATTTTTTGACGATAATAATTGGGGATTTTCAAATCGAGTATTTCCATTTGGGTAGGGAGTTATCGCCAAAAAATATTCCCCAGTTTGGTAAATTATCGAGGGATGAACTGCTTGTCCACTTTTTTCATAAGTTTGGATAGAGACACGAGAGTTATTTTTGTTTATTTCAACTTCTTTTTTACAAGAAGGACTAAATAAAATTATTCCAGATATTATTATGTTCAACCATGTTTTCCATTTCATTTTCTCTTAACCTCTATTTTATAGGGAATTCTTAATTTATAAACCTTTCTTTTGTTACTATTCAGAAGTTGTTACTACATCTCCTTTAATTGTTTTTCTAGTTCGTTAACCTTAGTTCTTAACCTTTCTTTTAATTTTTCTGTTGTTAATAGTTGTGCTTCATATAAAGAGGTATCTAAAAGGTTAGAATATTTAGTATTAATACATATCCTCATTTGGGATAATTCTTCTTCTGTTGGTTTTTTAGTGTGTTCAAGAAATGTTTTAAAATTGGCGTCAGTAGCATAAGGTATTTCTTTTTTATACATCTCTCTCAAACAAATTACATCTCCTCGATGTATTTTCTCTAATATTTCATAACTCCCTATTTCAGAAACAAGAATTTTGATAGAACTTATGCTGGTTCTTCTTGCATTTAATTCAGAAATGTGTGGGGGATATTCTCGATTAAACATAATCTTAGAATATTTTTTCCTTTTAAAAGAATTATTATAATCCAACACAATAATTAAAACCAAGAAAAGCCCCTGTTTTTTTGGTCCAGAAAAATCTATGATTTTTCTTGGAAATAAAAAAGAAAAAGAAAAAATTTATTTAAACTTATAACTTATAAAAACAGTTGCTGAAACTTCAACGCTTCCTGATTCTGTTATTATGTTTTCAGCTCCGCCTTTGGCTGATACATCTGAAACAGACATTTCTTCATATCTGTATGGAATGTAATCAACAGTTGAATCAGAAATTCTTTTTATTCCAGTTATTGTGACACCAGTTCCTGAAGCCATGCTTTCAGCTTTTGATTTTGCAATTTCTGTTGCCTGCTTCAATGCTTCTGCCTTAGCTGTTTCTCTGGTATTATCTGACAAGTCAAAGTTTACACCATAAATATTATTTGCTCCTGCTTCTATTGCAGCATCTAAAATAAATGCTGCCATGTCTATTTTTTCAGAGTCAATTCTTATCTGGTGTGTTACAGTATATCCTATAAGTTTTTGTCCTTTTTCCCAGTCGTATTTTGGATTTACGGCGTAGTATTCTGTTTTATAATCTGCAGAAGTCAGATTTAAATTTTTCAAAGTAGTATAAATCTTATTTGATATCTCTTTGTTCTCGTTTTCTGCTTTTGTTGCACCTTCAGATTCTGTAGATTCTGTTACAACGCCTATAGACATCCAAACTTTGTCAGCTGGTTTTGTTATGGTTGCTGTTCCCTGAACATCTATTGTCTTATCTTCAGTTTTGATATTGCCTGTTATTGCCAAAACACCAACAATTACCAGTCCAATAACTATTATTATAGCAATAATGCCAAAAATAGTTGAATTTTTCATATTACCTCATTTAGATTTTATAATATAAAATAAATAGCTTTTTTAAAGTTTATTATATTGAAAAAGATAAACTTTTTCAGGACATGAAAATTATGCTTAATTTCCTGTTTCGGAAATCAAAGATTTCCTCAATGCTGAAAATTTGTTAATTCCAAGAAAATCTTTCAGATTTTCTGGACCAGAAATTCTGTTGAATTTCTTGGTTTTATCATGTTGTAAAGGAAGCTAATAGCCCTTCCAACCTTTTCGCTCCGGATGAAAATACCGAGAAAATATCGTTTTTCTTTTTTGCTCTCGGCCTTACAATTGTCTTGACAGCTTTTTTTAGAGTTGGAATGTCTGCAATATGAATATTCGGAAATACAACAGTTGTTGCTTTTCTCCCGGAATAAATCTCTGGTTGTTTCTCATAAGTTATATCGGTATGCAAACTTGATAAATGAGTTACAAATTTCTGGGCAAGATGTCTCGGAGTAGAATTTAATCTTAAATTTGCCTGGGCTAATATTCTATACCTCGTTGAATCTAGCGGATTTGAACTTGCTATAACAACCAAATCATAATATCCTCTGATGCCTCTTAATCTGCTCTGAACAAGAGATAATTGAAGATTATATCTATGCGACATTTTCAAGAGAAATAGATTTTAATTACTCGGGCACTGGACTGGATTCAGCTGCTACTTTTTCTAATTTGGATCCATCTCTCCCAATAAATTTAAAAATGGAAGAGATATTCCTTGAACTACTCTTTTTAATATATTGTTTTAAAAGTTGTTTTAAAAAAATTCTATCATTATATAGTAAAGTTCCAAAAATAACTGTTGTTCTGTCACCATTTCTTGTATCTTGTGAAGTCCTTCTTTCAATACTATAAGTTCCGTTAAATCCCTTTTCATGTAAATATGAAAATATATCCTTAATTGCTTCATGTGGTCTTGTAATAGAATCATTAGTTGGAATCTGTCCCCTATATATAACATCCCCAAATGGAGAATAATTTTTTTCTGTAGAATCTACGAATAATATGACTCGCTTAGAAGCAGAATTAATATAACTTACAACATTTAATTTCTCTCTTGACATTTTGATATTTGGTTTTAAATTTGATTTTTATAGGTGATTTTAACACCAATCTTAAGAAATTTTCAGGCAAACTTCTCAAACCTCACCTTAACTTCCCTGACTTCTCCCTCTTTTGCTTTCCTGACTTTCTAAGAATATAAGATCTTTAATCTAGATTTCTTTATATATTTTTATATTAATTTTAAAATGGTAACTGAAAATTTAAGTTATTTTTGATAATTAGTTATATCAAAATTCCCGAGCCAATCAATCTCCACTTTCCTTCAATATTTCTTGCAATTCCGATTTTTGAGTCTTTTAACGGCACAATAGGAATTTTCAAGACAAGATCAACCTCGCCTTTAACAGACCTTTTTACAATACCAACACTTATTGCTGTATTTATGCTTAACAACAGCAGTTCCGGAGGTCTTATTTCCTCAACTTTGGTTTCTTTTTTTGCCCCAACAACATTTTTGAATAAATCAACTTTCATTTTTATTTTATCTGTTAGCTCAGGCAAAATTCCGGTTAAAGAAGCTGTGCACCCAGACAATTTGTCTGTTTTTGTTAATCTTGGATCTAAAGAAGTCTGAATTGCTAAACTTCCGGAAGGTATTGCCTCTTCCAGTTTGTTATTTCCAGAGTAAAGACTAAGAATTTTGGTTTTAACTGTGTGATATTTAACTTCATCGTGTTTTTTCTCGCTTACACCAGGCTTAATCTCTATTTCCTGCCCGACTTTTAAAGTTCCCTGCTTCAAAATTCCTCCGATTACACCGCCTTTGAATTCATCAGACAAAATTCCGGGTTTGTTTATGTCAAATGAACGGGCGATAAAAAATATTGGCTTTGATTTAACATCTCTTTTTGGTATTTCTATTTTGTCTATAGCTTCCAGCAACAAATCTAAATTAATGGATTGCTGGGCAGAAATTGGAATTATTTTTGAATTTTCAGCTATTGTTCCTTTAATAAATTCTTTTATCTGTTTATAATTTTCCAACGCCTGTTCTTTTGTAACCAGATCAACTTTGTTTTGGATTATTATTATATTGTTAATTCCTTTTGCTTCAAGGGCAATCAAATGTTCCTTTGTCTGTGGTCTTGGACATGACTCATTTGCTGCGATAACCAAAATTGCAGCATCCATTATAGCAGCTCCAGACAACATAGTTGCCATTAACATTTCATGTCCTGGTGCATCGACAAAACTTACATATTTAATCGGCTCTGATTTTCCGCCGCATTTGCATTCTTTTTGGGTTGTGTAATTATAAGTTTTACATTTCGGGCATTTTCTTATTATACAATCAGCATAACCAAGCTTAATTGTTATCCCTCTTTTCAATTCCTCAGAATGTGTATCAGCCCATTTCCCGGTTAATCTATGTAATAAAGTTGTTTTGCCGTGGTCAATGTGCCCGACAATTCCTATATTAAAAACAGGTTGTTTGGTAATCTGTTCTTTTTCTTCTCTTTTCCTTTCTGATTTCTTAATCATCATAAAATATGGAGATAGTCACTTTTAAATTTATTGCTAAAATGATGAAAATTAAAAAACAATTTTCAGCATACCAAAACAGAAAATATTCTGTTTTTAGTAGAAAAATTTATAAGTTCGAATGATTTTTATTTTCTATGGTTGTTAAAAGTAAAGACGCAAAAAATGCATTAAGAGAGATTGGAAAAAGAACAGGTATTGATGTTAAATTAGTTGGAGATGAATTAGTGGCCAAGGGAAGAAGAAAAGAAGCATATTTACCTGTTAGAGGAGAACATGTTTCTAATGAAGCATTATCAAGATTTTGTGATAGGCTTCCAGGTGTTACAGGTCATGGGGACAGAGACGGTTATTTAAGATATTTTAAAAATTCTGGAAAAAGTGGAGCAAGATATTTGACAGAAATAATGAAAAAGATGCATAAACCTGGTGCCTTAAACGAAACCCAAGTAAATCAAAATTATTCAACTGTTGCAACATTAATTTTCGCTTCTTTGACAGCTATATTTTCAATTTTATTTATAATAACTGCTACAAGTATAAATGCTGCTGCAATAGGAACAGCAGAGCAAGAAATTAAATTTATTCCATTAATAATTCTGGGCTTGACACTAATCTCGGCTGTAGTGACGATTTTAATGAACAGAAAAGCAAGAAAAGAGAGATAATTATTCTTTTTTCTCTTCATCGGAAACTGCGTTTCCGATACCTTCCTTACTTTTACCGGTTTCTTTTTTAAAAATAGTTTCCAATAGCTTTGGCTCTTTAACTGCTTTAAGATTAATCTGAACTATATCTTTGTCTATAGTATCACCTCTGACGTTTTTTCTTCTGACAAGCCCTTTTGGTCTGCTGTCTCTCATCCCTTTGCCGTATTTTAAAAGAATTTTTCTTTTTATATTTCCTTTTATAATTGGCAATGCGGGGAAACCTTGTTTATCAGACATTCCCATAATTTTGAATTCATAACCTTCCAAATTTGATTTAATGTCCTTCCCATTTAGAACATCTCCTAATTTTTTTCCTACTAAAACCTCGTCCTCATCTTCAGTTAGCTCTACCTTAAATGTTTTCCCAGATTTGCTTCCTAAATTTAATTTGAACGGCATAAATAGATTAGAAAAATTAGGTTTAAAAAGGTTTCTTTATTCTTCTGTTTCCTCTTTGTTATAATTTGGTTGAACTTCATCAAAATTTTTTTTAAGCTGGAATGTTGTTGCTATATCTATGTAATATTTCCCGTCTTCCAGACGATAAACCAGAGGTTTTCTCTTGAAAAGAGAAACCAAATCAATTTCAAATTGTCCCGGCTTTTTGATTCTTATACTTTCCAAATCAAGTATAACTGGTTTTGACAAATCAATATCTGGTCCGATAATTTCCCTTATATCCTCTTCAATTTCTTTTCTCTCAGTCAAAGTCAGATCAATAGGTTTAATCTGCTCCTCTTTAATTTGTTTCATCTCTTCTTTTTTTATAAAAAAGAAAAAATGACTTCCGCATGTGCAACCCTTGAGAATTTCCTCTGAAACATCTTCGTAGAATTTCCCGCAACGAACGCATTGGTGTGACATAAGAAAAGAAAAACGCTGAACTATTTAAAGTTTTGTTGATGATTTGTGAGAAGTAACTTTAGGTCTTCAGCAACAACTGCATCTTGCTCGGGTCTCTCTTTATCTCTTTTACTATTGTTGCTGGTCCGATTATTGTCAGAGCGTCTCTCTCGCCGACAAGCATGTTTGCAACTCTTGTTTTAAAATTATCAAAAACATTTGAATTTTTCATATTTGGAACTAAAGAAGCTAATTCTATACCCCTGAACTTTGCTTTTTTTGATGTTCCAATCTTTCTCATTGTCTCTTCAATCAAATCTTTTTCCTCATGTGGCTCCAGCTTTCCCTGAATAATTAATATCTTATTCTCATCAATCATATCCAATAATTTTTTTATTTTTTTATAAGGAGTAAGGTTTGATATTTCAGTATAAGGGACAAATTGCAATGTTAAATCTTTTATTTTTCTTTTCATTCTTACCTCTTCCTCTTCTTTTTCATAGACCTTCTTTGTTTTGCCAGAGCAAATGCGTTCTCATAAAACTCCTCCATGTTCTTTCCGAATTTGGCACTTAATGAAACTACTCTATATTGAGGAAATGCTGCTTCAATTTTTTTTACATTGAAATTTCTCTGGTCAGATTTATTTGCTACAATCAGAACAGGAATTTTTCTTGCTACAAGATTTCCAATGATTGTTATATTAACTTGTGTGTATGGATTTTTTGTGCCGTCCAGAACAACAACAACCATATCCATATCATCGAGCCATCTTATTGATTCTATAACACCTCTTGTTGCCTCTTTCGCTCTTTTCTTGGCATCTTTTTCATTCAGACCAAATTTCATAAAATCTTCATAATCTATCTTTGTTGATATTCCGGGAGTGTCTATAAGCTTGAATGTTAATTTATTTCCCTTGTATTCAATCTCAACTTTTTCCTTGAATTGGATTTCCCTTGTCTCGTGTGGAATTTTGCTTGTTTTTCCCAACTCATCGCCTGTCCAGTCCTTGCATATTCTGTTTGCCAATGTTGTCTTTCCGGAATTTGGCGGTCCATAGAAACCCATTTTAAAATTATTTTTAATTGAGAATAGTCCTGAGAATAATTTCCTCATAAAATCTTTAATTGCTTTTATCATTTTTCCTCTTTTGTTTAATATAATAAAATTAAATTCTTGTGCTTTTTAAACATTTTGATTAATTGGTTTAGCGTCGTATTTTTAATCTTCTGTTTCGCAAATCTAGTGGCATTCCAATCTGTTGATTAACCATTTTATTCTGTATTACTGGTTTTTGCTGTTGGATTGGTTGTTGTGTTGATTGATTTTTCGGTTTCATTTTTATTTTCCCTTTCTTGAATGCTTTGTATAAAAAGTATATTCCAATTAGAACAGCAAGAATGATTATTATCCATATTAAAATTCCCCAATTGAAAGGTTTCTTGAATTTGAAATAATTCGCATCAGGGCTTTCCCATATTGTCAATTCAGAACTGCTTAGAGCTTTTTCAGACGTTAAAGCAACTTCAAATTTTGGGGATGATGCGCTGAAAAACATGAAATTATTGTCAGTTTTATATGGTTTCATGAATCCCGTAACGGAAATATTTCCGGCAACACCGACAACAAGATAAAATTCTCCGTTGTAATTCATCATCTCTTTCTCTTCTGTTTTTATTTCAACATAAGTCAGTATTGTTTTTTGTGTCAAGTCCTCATAAATAACATTTCTTGACATTATTTTTGTTTTTATTGATATATTGTTGTTGTTAAATTCTGTTATGGCTTGATTATAATCCTCTATAAAGTTACTCTGTTTATCATTTAATATTTCTAATGAAGAAACATCTATCGATGAATCAGAAACATAATACTCCTTTAATTCTGAACTTCCAACATATAATAATTTGTATGGAATTTTCAGAGAATTTAATTTTTTAACCAGCAATTCATAATCTTCATCGTTCTGTGCTTTCAAAATATCGGATTCTATTTTACTTAGTTCAGAATCAATTTTTTCTATCTCCAAAACTTTGTAAACCAAATCTTTTTCTTCGCTTGAAACAGATAATTTAAATTCTGTTAATTTGTCTTTTTTCTCTTCTAAAATCTGGCTTATCAATGAAGACGTATAAGCAACTGAAATTTCAAAGCTGTTCTCTCCGATTAAACCTTGTGAATCTTCGACTTTTACCTTTATCGTGTAATTTCCCAATTCAGAATATTTATGGGATGTTTTTTTTGTTGTTGTTTCAGATGAAGAACCATCCCCCCAATCCCAATTATATTTTTTAATTTCATTGGAAGTTGGAGATGAAGCATCAACACTAAATTCTGTTGAAATTCCTAAACCAGCTTTTAATGGATAAATTGAAGAAACTTTCGGGATCTGAGCGACAATAAATTCCTCTTTAGCCAATCTATTTTTATTGAAATAAATCTCAAAATAATATTTGTCATAGCCTGTCGGAGCTTTTAATCCTTCGGAAGCAAAATTATCTAATTTTATTTTATTCTCAATTGCATTTATACTTGGATGAATTGCTGTTAAATCATAAAAAGATGAAGTTGATTTCAACCCCGATGATGTTTTATAAACCAATTCCAAATTTTTGAAGTTTAAATTCTGGTCCTGGATTATTCTTAATGGGATTATACAGCCCGAAGAACAATCTTTTTTGTATTTAGCATTGATATATTCCTGCAGATAAGTTATAAGAGTTTTGTTTTCTACGAGAGTTGTTGACTCATTTATATTTGTATAAGTTAAAAATGGTGCATAGCTGTATTCTCTTACATAAACTGAATAATCTGCCTTGTAATCATTTGACGGCGGACTTCCCCAGAAACCGCAGACAGGTGCTGAATTTTCTGTTTTGACTTTGTATTTTGCTGTTCCATCTGAAGAAATGCAGACATAGTATTCCATATTTTCTTTGCTTATTAAAAAATCAAAAATTGTGCACTCATATGTTTGATATTTTGTATTGGTTATTTTTCCTGGAGAGCATTTCTTTTCTTTTTTTGTTGCTGCATCATAAATTGACAAGACAACATCTCCGGATTTGGTCTCTCCGAAACCATCAACATATTTCACAGTTGCTGCAACTTTTATTTTGTTTGTGGGTCTTGGTTTTATAACCTGGCAATAAGGCATTGCATTCAATATTGCTTCCTGTCCTTCTACCGAGGAATTATAGCAGTCAGATGCTGTTGCTAAACATAAATTATCTGTTGTGTCGTGATAAAGCCACTCTATTTTACTGTCATCCAAAAAATCAAGTTTTGTCTCGGGATTTTCACATGCATTTTCTCCGATTGGAAAACCAGAACCTTTAATCTTGAAATTTAGCGACTGGATTTCAACATTTTCATCCTGAATAAAAAATCCAATATAATTGTCTTCAGCTAAAGCCACATTTTTTTCCAATTGTGGATTTGAAACAGAATAACTTACAGAGCAGTTTGTCGGCTCACATGAATATGTTACCTTGTTTAATTTTAATGTCTCTATCAAGGATTTTTCAATTTCAGTTATAGTTTCATTGTTTTTGTTTTTAATCACAAATTCGAATTTGTGATTTGCATTTTCTTTATCAAAAGACATTATCAAATCACCCTTTATATTTTCGGAGGGCTGATATTGTTCTGTAAAGTCCAATTTCTTGAAATTATATTCTGCATAAACAAAAGAAATTAGCAAAGTTAAGATTAAAATTCCAAAAATCAAACCTCTTTTAAATTCCATTTTAATTATTGTTCGTCTTTCTGGACTGTTTTACAAGTTGACATAATATTATTCCAGATATCTCTGCATATAACATCATATTTGTCATAATCCCAAGATTGTGAATGTTCGATATTGTCGCTTGAAGACATTTTTGCAACCATGTCGAATTTAGATGAAGTAGGACATCCCAAATCTTTCAATGGATCTCCGGTATAAGGAGATGCTACACAAACAGCTGGTTCATTTATCTTTACTCTGAATCCACTTCCATCGTTGAAATATCGGATTATCTCTGGATTTGTTCCATCTCTGTCTAAAGTTAATTTTAATGTTGTCAAAGCAACATTTCCAATACTGTCTATACATTTAATATTATAAGTTGCTGTGCTTGTTAGCAACAATTCTGTATTATGATTAGCACCGCCAGTCAATAAGAATTCTTCATTATTTAATTCACAATTTGAAACTCCATTATCTGCACCTCCGGAAGTTAAAACATCAATATCTAATTTCACATCTCCTAAACTTTTTCCGCCTTTAACCGTATAATCTGCAATAACATTTTTGTTCTGTTCCTTTTTAGCATCCCCGGTTAATTCAATAGTTTGTGTTTCCTTTTCATTTAATGTTACTTGGATATCTTCAATAAATAAACTATCTCCTCTTTTGAAAGTTAATGAATAAGCTGAACCTACATTATCTTTTGCATCTTTACATTTGAAATAAACTGTTTTTTCCTCTATTCCTAAATCTCCTATAATAGTATCACAAGTATAACAAATTCCAAATCCGCAATTTTCAATAATCGGACTATTTATCGAAGGACAGTTTAATTTTCCAGTCATTTGAGAAAATGCCTTGTCTTCATAATCCCAAGCACAACTTCCCGCACAATCTTCAATCTGGTTTCCATTCTCATCCAAACAATCATTTGTGCACTGGTTTAAACAACTTGTATAATAATCATTACAAGAAGTGCAGCAATTTTTCTCTTGTTTTTCTAAATTGGTGCTTGGTTTTGAAGGAAGATTGTCACACCTATCTTTCCCATCTTCTGGTTCTTCATCTGTTTCTTCATTATAGAAACATGAATCCTTGCAATCAAGCATTGTTGTTTCACAGATACCATTGCACTCTTCTTTTGGAATATACTGTATTGGTTCATTAACAAAAATTGTTACTGGAATGCTGGTCAATGAAGCAGGAACAGTTGTTTCGTGTTTTGTTTCATCATCTAAATTTGTTTTTACTATAACTGGAGGTGTTAAATCCTTATCAATCAAATTATTCAACTTTATTTTTATTGGTTCAGTATCTTTCATTCTATTCTGGCATAAATCTTCACACCATATATTAAAACTATTTTCTTCCTTGTTCATAGGGGTTAATGTTATTTTTGGATTTCTTAAAAATAATCCTGTTGCAGTGTTTTCATCCCAAGGAGGGAAAGAAATAGTTGAAGGTTCTACAATACATCTTACTTTCTTTTCTTGTGTTACTTCTTTTAGTTCAATTGTAATCGTTGAACCTACACCTATGGAATCTTCTATATTAATTGTTCTGTCCTGAATTGGTTCATTTTCTTCATTTCTAATCATTTTAGTTCCATAACCTGTTGCATCTCTAATGAGTATGTAATTCCATTGACTTATCGATGGTCGTTGTCCGGTATCACTTGCACAAGCATCATAACAAATCCAATCTTCCGGATTTAATGATTCTTGATCATTAAAATCACAATTCATTCCAATACTATGACATAAATATTGTGTGCAATAACCGCCGCCTTTCTCGGCATATTCCTGACATTTTTCGCAATTATTAGATGATTGGGGTGGTTCCCAAGAGTTACAATTGAATGTTACTGCTACTCCGACATATTCTACACTAAATATCCACATACCAAGAGCCACTAATAACGCTATTACCTGAACTGCTGCAGCTATTATCCAGAGTACTAAAGCAGCCGGAGGTATTGCCGCCGCTAAAGCTCCTAGTATAGCTGATATAGGACCAGCAATTATCTCAACTTGTCCAAAGGCTTGTCCAAAAGATGATGGAGCCTGATAAAATAAAGAATCCGAATTATCAAATGTTTTTTCTAATGAAACTTGTTCTATGTCTGGACCAGTATTACCTTCCCCAGGATTCTCTACTATTGGAGTTGGAAATCCTAAATTAGATGGATAAACATCCGGTAATGTAACAATTTCTGAGATGCTATGTTGCGATTCTGTTTGATCTTCTTCAGATTTTGCCGTTGTTATTTTTATTATACCTTTAAAGTCCCCCGAACTATCTCCAGCATGACTATCTTTTACTCCACAATCACCAATAGCAACACATCTATCTAGAAGAAGTTGAATCCATTCTTTTTTTGGGGTTATTTCTTCAAGAGAAGAAAATTTCTTTTCTTTTTTATCTGGAAAACAAATATCATAAGCATTTTTGGTTCCATACTTCTCCGTCATTTTTTTTGCTAATTTCCATTTACCACTCTTTTTAAAAACAGCCACGCAAGAAGCAGATCCATAACTGCATTTTGCATTATCGATAGCATTATCCTTTTCATTTCCAGAATCTTCTGCAGGAGTTTCAGATGCTGCATTCGGCATAATATTTCCAGTTGGAACAACTGGTAAACATCTTGTATAATCAAAACCTGGAATATCTCCGGGATTAAGGCCCATGGTATCAACAGAACCAGATAATGGCTTAAGATTTGAAGTAGAACCATCCGGAAATTCAATAGCATAATCAAAATCAAACCAATAACATCCGTTGGAATTAACACACTCTTGCTCATCAGTAATTGTCAAACAAGTCCAAGTTGGATTTATTTTACAGGCAGCAATCCTATCTCCTTCATTTTTATTTAAGTCAACACAAATTTCATCTCTGCCAACTTCACTTTTTTGTAAACCGCATGGAACAACATTGTGAACACCAAAATTGCATGTATGAAGCCAATGCCATGAACCCGGTAAATCTCTTCCCAGACCAACTGAAGGACTATCATAACCACACCAACTTTCGCCATGCTGGTAAATTTTTCCGTCAACTTCACAAGTCAATGCCTTACAATCTGCTTCACCAGTAATTTTGTCTTCATAACAAATTTGCCCTTCAGGACAATCTTTTGTTTTGTATAATTTATTTCCACAAGCATCAATATTCCAGACATCATAATCAGTTAATCTTCCTGCTTCATCTTTTAAACATTTATTTGAATATCCTGCTCTGCACATTCCGCATCTT
The DNA here is from genome assembly GCA_002763115.1 of Candidatus Pacearchaeota archaeon CG10_big_fil_rev_8_21_14_0_10_31_59. GTDB lineage: Archaea > Nanobdellota > Nanobdellia > Pacearchaeales > CG1-02-31-27 > CG1-02-31-27. The sequence continues at coordinate 27,319 of PFCW01000009.1, read as the reverse complement.
GATTCTATAGCCGGGTCTGAATTATCATTGCATTTTTTTAAAGCAATAAAATCTCCTTCCATTCTTGCACAAATTGAAGAGGTCGTCTGCAAACATTGTTGCTGCTCATCCAAAATACAGCAACCATCCATTTTATCATAACCATATGCTGCACATTCTTCAGGGTCAATATCTGATTGAACTTCACCACCTTTAGATTGGCAATCTCCCTGGGAAGTTGGAAATGCATCATTTCCCAAAAAACAACATATTTGTTTGCAAGCAGGAAAACTTTTACAGGAACTTGAAGTTCCGACTAAACTATAATCATTGCTCACCTCATTGTATTTTGTTCTTGGCATAACAGAACATTGTTGAGTCTCTACATTTTTTACACAGACAGAATCGCAGTAAGTTGTCTGCTCGCATTTTGTTCCAGACGTAAATTTCCCTAAATCCTCTTCTGTTAAACCCAATTCAGTTATTATTGAATCAATATTTGGATTATCGGTTGTAAGACAAATTTCAGTCAACTCCCAAGCACAACTTCTACCATCTATTGTTTTTTCACAGCAACCAAATGTTGGTGAATCTTCATTATCATCAGCTTTTGCAAAATCAACATCAGAAATTAAATAAGCTGTTGCAATTATTGACATGATAAATACTATAATCTGAAATATTGAAATTGAACCTTTTTTAATTTTAATTAAATTGTTTTTTTTCATTTTATACTGTAAAATAAGAGTTCATTGCAAATCTAAATTTATTTTTTTCATTTTGTTTATCTGTCATCACATAATATTTAAGATTATTTCCAGGAAGACATTCAACATTTATATTAGTGGTTGACAAAGCAGAACAAATTTTATCTGAACCTTCATTTTCATTTACAACAGCTTCTTCAGCTAATAACATAAATGTTTTTATTGGATGTATAACCTCTATTCTAAACTTGGATTTTTCCTTGGAATCATCAGCTTTGGAATATGAAAATTTGCATTCAGTTTCAAATTTTATTCTATCATAAAGCAAAGTTACAGCGTAATTTGGTTCTCTACCTTCATCCAAACAAGTTGTAACTGTATAACCTTCTTTTGTAAATAGTTCTTTTGCTTTTTTAATGCATTCTTCTGTTCTTTTAATTGGAATTTTTTCATCATAAGACATATATGTTAAAATAGAATTTGGAATTGTAGATGCTAATCCTTGTTGTAAAACACATGGTTCATATGCAATTGAAGTTGTGCATAACAGCAAAACGTTGGTATTATCATAAAGAGAAACAGATGGTGAAGGATATAACATTCCTCCATTTAAACTTGTAATGTTAACCCCTTCTTCTAAATTTTGTTGCAAACATTCTTCAATGTAATCTTCTGAGAACTTAAGTTGTTTCTCAGGCAGAATAGTTTTTTTTCCTCCGGTCAAAATTAGAATAGTTATAACAATCCCGACAACAATCACTATTGCTATAATTATAAATATAGCTATCTGTCCTCTTTTGTTTTTTAACATAGAAATTAGTAGTCAAGTATATTTATAAAACTTTTTATATTCGCTAATATAGTTTCTTTTTTCATTAAAGTATTTTCTTTTCTAAAGAAAAAAGTTTAACAGAAAGAATTTTAAATGATAGAATATTAAAAAGAATATGAAAAAGAGTTTGGTAGTTGTAAGTTTATTAGTTATATTATTACTTCTATTAATTAATATTAATAGTGTAAAAGCTGAAAACACAGCGAAAATTGATTTGGGTTACAATTGGCTTGGAAGTCAGATTGCGAGCGGATGGCCTTCTGATATCGAAGAACATGGATTTGCTTTGCTTGCCTTGTCTTATATTGATGATTTAAAGCAAGATGGTTTAACATCGTTAACGACAAAATTAACAAATGAAAATGATTTGATAAAATTAGCAAAAGCAAAATTTGTTCTTGACAATTTGCAACAGGACACATCAGCAATTGAACAAAAAATTCTTGAAAATGTTATGGAACTTTCTCAGGAAGGAATAATGTGGTTTGTCCAGCTCGATACAGATTTGGGAATAACTGCAGAATGTGAAATAAGTTATTTTGATTCATCAAACAATGTTGTAAAAGAAATTGTTAATATTGATGAATATAATAAAATAACCAGTTTAACTGCTGAAGGTGGGGAACCTTGCTTTGAAATTCACTCAGAACCATACTGGATTAAAACCAGCAAACAGAACTGCATAAACAACAGATTTGTTTTCAGATGTTATTCAACTTACGAAGGAGAATATGAATTGTCTGTGTTTTATACAAAAGATGATGAAGTTTTGTATCTTACAGGAATAAGTGAAAGCGCGACACTTGGAGAACCACTGGAAAAGAAATTTTCATTCGGAAAATTATGCATAGGAAAAAACAGCTGTGATTACGAGGCAACATTGTGGTTCGCTCTTGATTTGGAAAGATTCTCGGCATTTAGCGAGGATTATTCTGCAGAAACTTTCATTCCTTATTTGGTTTTGGAGAAGGATAGCAATAAAAAATTATTCAATGATGCATTTTTATATGAATTGACCGGGGATGAATTTTATATCACTGAAGCTGAAAAATACCAGCAAGCAGATGGAAGTTGGAATGTTCCATCTTCTTCAAAAGGAAAATTCTTTGACGCTGGAACTTCAGCTTTGGTTGGAATTGGGAATATAGACAACTCAAAAAATTATTTATTATCACAACAATCCTCAGACGGAAAATTCAATAATTTAAAAGATACATCATGGATATTATGGAATTTCTGGCCGAGAGGTTCTTTTTCAAGTGAATGCAAAAATAAAGATTATAGTTGTGTAGCTGAAGATCAATGCACTGGAAACAAAACAAAAACAGATGAAACTGGCTGTGAAATTTACAATAAAGTTTGTTGCAGAGATTTAAAAGAGGATGAATACCCATGTAAAAAAGAAGGTTATAATTGCGTAAAACAAGGTTTTTGCCAGGAATATAATGGTGTCTTTATCGAAGGATTGCAGTGCAAAGGCATAAACGAGATATGTTGCGATGGGGGTCTTGGATTGTCAAATTGTGAAAACAGAAAAGGAAAATGCAAGACATCATGTTTGACAACAGAATTGAAGATGGAAGGAAGTGATTACAAATGTTCCTCTGGTGTTTGCTGTTTAGATTCAACACGAATTAAATGTTCTGATTTAAAGGGAGAAGTTTGTATAAGTGATGAAAAATGTTTGGATTCAACAGGTAAAACAAAACAAACTGTTATAAGTTCTGATTCAGCTTCGTGTTGTATCGGAGAATGTAAATCATCTTCAGAATTATGTCAAAGCCAGGGCGGTGTAAAATGTTCTCCTACTGACAACAAAGTTTGTTTAGGAGATAATTGGTTTATTGCAATAGATGAAAAATATTGCTGTGATTATTTTTATTGTCAGGACAAAGAAGAAGAAATATGTTATGATTTAGGCGGCGTATTATGTTTATTTAATGAAGAATGTGAAAACGGAGAATTAATTATAACATCAGACGGCTCTTGCTGTATTCAAGGCGGGAGTTGTGTTTCAAAACAAACTTGCAGAGATTTAAACGGTCAGATATGCGACTCAGCTGATGAATGTTCTTCATCTGGAAGCATAACTCAAACTTCAGATGCAGAATTTTGCTGTGTTGAAGGAAAATGCTTGTCAAGTTGCAATAGTTTAGGAGGAAAAATCTGTTCTGAAGGACAGCATTGTGTTGGTGATTATGAGGAATCTTCCGATGCTTTTGAATGTTGTTTCGGACAATGCAAAAAAGAAAAACCTTCATTTAATTTTTTCTGGATTATACTATTATTAATATCAGTTCTGGTTATAGTTGTTGTTGTTTTACTCTACAAAAAAGGAATAATAAAGATGAAAGGTAAGAAACCAAAAGAAAACAAGCCCATACATCCAGCATTCAATATGCCGAGGACAACAACATACCAAGGACCTGTTTTCAGAGGTCCTATGCCTATGCAAAGACCGATGAGAAGACCTGTAAGACAACAGACAAGAACAACTGCAACAAAAATTGTTGAGAAACCTAAACCTGCAAGAGCAACAACTTCCGAGGATGATGAAGTTCTTAGAAAGTTAAGAGAAATTGCAAAAGGCAAATAAGACAAAATCACAATAAAGTTTAAAAACATTATCTTATTGAAATAAATATGGGAAATATATTAAAATATTTTGGAAAATATTTAAAATTAGGAATTTTGTTATCTGTAATTTCCTGTCCTGTAGAATTCAGTTACGGACAAGCACCTCCAGGATATTATGAAAGACAAAGAGATAGTATTGCTCAAGTAGAAAGAGAAGATAGTATAGCAAGAGCAGAAAGAGAAAGAATGAAAAATGTATATTCTATTCCTGAACCAGAAACACAATATGAACGACCAAGAGGAAGTGGTTGTGCTGGAAGAGGACTTGAAGATCTTGATGATGGAGATGGTGACGTATTAAGAATAACTATTGATTGTCACAGAAGATAAGATTATGTTATTTTTGAGTGATAACAAAAGAAAGCTTTAAATATATCTTAATCTATTAATTTAGATGAAAATATTAAGTTTAATTTTAAGTTTAATCCCTATAATTTTACCTAGTTGTGATGTTAATAAGAACATAAATACAGAATTCTTTAATCAATCATTTTACAGTGAAGGAGTTAGAGAATATGTAACAACGCCTCTTGAAGATTCTTTAAGAGTACCTGAACTTTATGATACATTAAATTCTATAAACTTACAACCAAAACTAATAGAACCACTTTATGATGAAATAGTAAATGACTTCAAAGAAGGCAAACCTTTAGTTATAGCAACAGCAGTTGCTTTAGACAGCACACATGGAAGATGGATTAATGGAGAGTATGTCGCATATGCCAATCCTCCGGAAAAAAACCTTTACTGGGGAGGGTTTAGTTTTGGGCATAAGGAAATGTGGAATAAAAGACAAAACTGGGAAAAAGTTTTTGAACAAAAATATGAGAAATCCCCCGTAGAAATATTAGTTTATCATAAAAGATTTTTACCAAACGAAAGATGGAGAAATAAAGGCGTGGAAGACAGCGTGGATGTTTATTTTGTTCCTATGACTTATCGTTGGAGTGGTATGAACACTGCAGTTACAGATATATTGGCTTATTTAAAGGAAGATCCTTTTGCAATGGCAAATGACACTTCGAGAAATGATTCTAATGGAAGACATCCTTTTCAATTATCATTAGACAATGGGGTTGAACTTGATTTGAGAGAAGCATTAATTTGGGCTTATTGCGGACATAATCCTGCAATGGGTTTTGTAATTCCTGATAGTTTAAAATCAAAAATAGTTGGAATTCCAGAGAAAAATAAAGGAGTTGCAATTATAGGATGTGAAACTGAAAATACGTTAAGCAATCTTTTTGTTTCATACAATATTTATGGATTAGCATTTACATATAATAGAAAAGATGGTTTAGAGGGGGTTGCTCCAGAAGGTTATACAACAATCGCATTAGTTGACGGTATTTTAAATATGGACAATGGTTTGGAATTAAAACAAAGAATGGACAGAACTTATGCTAAATGGCAGAACAGAATCGGTGAACAGTTTTTCTCAAATAGCGCAACAGGATTTCCAAAAAATATAGACCTTTATGAATTTCTTTATATTGAACCTAGCACAAATTGATTGTTCTTGTCTAATATAATTGTTGCTTTTGTAAAACATTCATCTTTATTTACTTTTTTAGACATTCTGAGAAAGAAACTGTTCTGTACTCTACTTCAACTTCGTATATATTTTCCATTTTCTTATTTATTCCTTCTTTTACATTCAATATAGTAACATAACCACTGTGATAATTAGGAAGAATATTCCTGATAGCAATTCTGTCCTCAGTCTTAACATCTGGTTCCATCACAGCTCTTCTATTTTCGATATCCTCTTGATTTATTACAACATCTTTAGCATTTCCATCTTCATAAACTACAGAACCAGTTACTGCTATCTCAGTATTACCATTCATCATCCTGAAGTTTCCAATGTTTGTTACTGTCAGTTCTTCACCAAAATCATCTGAAGTTACTCGAACAATATCACATCCTTCGGGGTAAAATATAACATTTCGTTTTAAATTTAATTTTCCTATTGTTTCCGGCTCTATCCACTCCGGAAAATATGATATATAACAATTTTGTTCTCTTAGACTGAAACTAAAAGCATCTTTTTTTCCGCCAAACAAGAATTCATCATCTCCAAAAGAGATAAAATTTTCCCCTCTTTTGGTAATTTTACCTGTGCCGTCTATAAAAATATTATCTCCCTTATTTAAGTTAATATCTGCGCCTTTGTATAAAATAGATACATCATTGTTTATTGCTGAAACTTTAAAAGCATCTTTGGAAAAAATATTAGTAATACCATTAAACACTTTTATCTTTTCTTCCCCTTCTCCGTATTCAAAATTACCGATGATGTTATTGCCGAATATTGTAGTATCATCCTCTGTAAATAATTTAATTCCTTTAAATAATACATAATTGTTTTCTTTATCTTCATCTAAATATTCTATCTTAAGTTCTTTATTTTCGTATATTAACCTCACTTTTTGTTCAATTTCAATTTCTTCTATCTCCGGAAATTTAAAGGTTGTTCTTTTAGGTATGAGATAATAAATATCAGCTCCGTTCAAATCCCCGTCCTTGAATTTTAGTTTAGAACCTTTCTCTATTTCTTGAAAAAGATATTCCTCAGTAATTTCCTCTTCATCTTTCGTATATTTTCTGATAAATTTAACATAGCTATCAGCAGACATTGTTTCAATTATTTTCCTTCCAGTTGACTGTTCTTCTAGAATCTCGTCATATACTTTACAATTTTTAATTATAATCATACCCTTTTCCAAGCCAAATAAATCTCCCACCTCTGTTTTTTCCTTAAATTCGTCAGCAAGAGTTAGACTAGAAAAAATTAAAACTGCGAAAATTAAAACTATAAAAATTTTATTCTTCATATTCCAATAAAAAGTTTAGAGTATTTTTATTTTTTTGTATTGTTACTAGAATGAAAGATCCGCCATCATCTTTGAACATAGTTGTAAATTCCGTTTTTACATTATATTTCTTAGAAATTTCATCATAACAAGTCAAACATATCTTATCCGGAGATTTTTCATATTCGTCTATTATTTCCTTAGAGACTTTTAAAAATTCATTTACATCAACACCTTTATACAAAGTTATTTTTATTTTTTCGGATTCAAAATATTCTATTAGAATAAATTCTATATTTTCCTCTTTTATATTTATATCAATATTTGTATAATCAGTTTTATCTCTTAAACATTTTATAAATTCATCTTTCACCCTATTAAGATTTGGAATATATCTTTTTCCTTCAATAAAGTAATAATAATATTTAAAAAATAAAGCGTCTTCCTTTGGTGTTTCTGAACTATAATAAAATCCCTGATTTAGATTTTCCAGTATGCATTGCTCTATTGCAGAATCAAAATTATCTTTCAGTATATTCTTCTCTTTCAATAGTTTTTCTTCATCATGAATTTTTTGCTTATTTAGAAATAAGAGTAGAAGTAGAATAATTACAATAATTACAATACCTATAATTACAAACAAAGCAATCTGCCCTTTTTTTGACATATTAAAAGAAATATAACGATATATTTAAATTTATTTCTATACAAATAATTTAAAAATAACTTCTTCTTTTATTAAACATGAAAAAAATAAGACAACCAATAGTTACCATAGCAGGTCATGTAGACCACGGAAAAACATCTATTCTGGATTATTTCAGGGGTTCAACTGTTGCTGCAAAAGAAGCTGGCCTGATTACGCAAAAAATTTCTTTCACTTGTTTTCCTGCTGAGAACATAAAAATAAGATGTGCAAATTTACTGAAAAAATTAAATATTGATTTGGTAATCCCTGGATTTTTATTTATAGATACCCCAGGACATGCTGCTTTTACTAACCTGAGAAAAAGAGGGGGTT
>PFCW01000009.1:0-19315 GCA_002763115.1 Candidatus Pacearchaeota archaeon CG10_big_fil_rev_8_21_14_0_10_31_59 | reverse complement strand
TCCAGATTTTAAAGGCAAATAAAGTTCCTTTCATTGTAGCTTTAAACAAAATAGATAATGTATCATCATGGAAAAAACCAAAAGAAAAAATTCCTGTTAAGGAATCATTGGAAAAACAATCTGAGTTGGTCAAAAGTGAATTCGAAAGAAAACTTTATGATATTATCGGAACATTGTCATTGTTGAAGTTTGAAGCTGATTTATTCTGGAATATCAAGGATTTCACAAAACAGCTTGCATTAATCCCGTGTTCTGCAAAAACAGGAGAAGGCATGGAAGAATTGATAGCTATGCTTGCGGGTTTAGCACAGAAATTTTTGCAAGGAAAACTTGAATTAAGTGATGAATGCAAGGGAACAATTTTAGAAGTAAGAAAAGACAGCAAGATGACTTATATCGAAGCAATAATTTATGATGGGAAACTAAAATTGAATGATAATTTAATTGTTGCTTCTTTGGAAAATCCAATAGAAACAAAAGTCAGAGCTTTGTTCAAAGCATTGCCGTTATGCAAAGGTTTTGAATCAGCAAAAGAAGTTGAAGCTGCATCCGGCTTGCAGTTGCAGTTAACAAATCATGATGTTTTGCCGGGCATGCCTTTTGTCGTATGCAATAATGAAAGAAAAAAAGAAGAAATCAAGAAACAACTGCAAAAAGAAATTTCTAAGAAAATAAGATTAGACAAAGAAGGTATTGTGATAAAAACTGATTCCCTTGGTTCCTTGGAAGCTTTGATGTATTTGCTAAGACAAAAAAATATAGAAATCATTAAAGCAAGCATCGGAAATATAACAAAACAGGATATAATGTCCGCTTATACAAATCAAAAATTCAACCAGTTGAATTCTGTAATATTGGGTTTTAATGTTTCCTTGAATGAAGATGAGGAAAAAGAATCTTCAAAATTAAATGTTAAGATTATTACTGGCGAAGTTGTTTATAAAATCATAGAAAATTTTGAAGAATGGCAGAAAGAGAAACAAAGAAAGATTGAAAGGGAAAAATTATCTGAACTTACATTGCCGTTCAAAATAAAATTAATGAAAAACTGTATTTTCAGGCAGTCAAAACCTGCAATCTGTGGTTTCCAAGTTTTAGCGGGAAGTTTACAGTCTGGAAAAAAACTTATGAATATTAAAGGAGAGGAAATCGGAAGAATAAAAGCTGTGCAATCAGAAAATAAATCTGTTGAAAAAGCTGAAAAAGGGAGTGAGGTTGCAGTTTCAATTCCTAATGTTACTATAGGACGACAGATAAAAGAAGAAGAAATTTTATATTCTAATTTAACAGAAGAAGAATTCAGAAAATTAAAAAAGAACAAGAATTTATTGACGCAGGACGAAATAAAGATTCTTCAAGAAATCGCAAAAATAAAAAGAAAAGAGAGACTGACCTGGGGTGTATAAATATTTAAAAATAGATTATCAGCAGATTAATTTCTTACGATGATTTCTTAATTTTCGTAAAGCTCTGTTTTGGATTTGCCACACTCTTTGTCTGGTAATAGGTTTCTCAGTATCTTTATTCCCTAATACACTACCTATCTTTTCTAATGTTAAGTGTTCATCCAATCCAAATCTCAATCCTAAAACTGTCGCTTCTCTTTCACTTAAACATGTTCTATCAGAAATAATTTTATTGAGAATCGTGAAAAGATTCTCAATTCTTGTGTCAAAACCCTCTAATGACGGCATAATTTCTTCAATATTACAGCCGCTAGGAAGAGGATTATCTAGACTATATACCAAAAAAGCTTCGTCTGCTTTTTTTGCTGGTTCGGGATATTTTCCCCTATACCTTTCATCAAACGCTACATGATAATTAACTCTAATTAACGGAAGGATTCTTAATCCCACCGCAAGTATGGCGTTTCTTATATACCAACTCAGATAAGGAGATTGTATAATATTCTTTTTATAATCATAAAGCATAACTCTTCGAGTAAGTTGTTCTAAAACATAACTATAGATCTCTCCTTTATCCAAGCTTTTACCAATTCTAGCGGAAAATAAGCTGTTATATCTTCTGAGAATGTGATCAATTAATCGTTCATTTTCTCCAGCATATTCAATTGCAAGCGCCCACTTTAAATAATTATATTTGTCATCATTTTTATCGAGACCAGCAGAAGAAAACGCTTTTTCTAAACTACCAAAAACCTCTCTTGCATTATTAACAGTTTCCCTTTCTTCTTTTGTTAAACGATGATATTTCTCAATACTACAATAAGAAGGGTTATATATAAGTTTGTATACTAATTCCCTTCGTTTTATGTTTCGTACTGCATTTATGACTTCCTCAGAGTTCATACGGCAAAAAAGAGGGTTTAGTTTTTAAAAATTATTATGTTGATATGATAATAAACCAAAAACTCTAAAAATCTCAAAGTATTGTAATTTTCATGAAAAAGAGCAAAAAAAGAGAATTGTATATTGAGCCATTAAAAAGAATTGCAAAAAAATCCGGAATTACAAGAATTTCTAAAGAAGCATTGGAAGAAATTGCTAATCGTTTAGAAACTCATGCTAAACTTCTTTCCCAAAGAGCTAAGGGATATGCGAGAAAAAGCAAAAGAGACACTATAAAATTAGAAGATGTCAAAAAAGCAGAGAAAGAAGCTTTTTTTATAAGATAAAATGGAACTGGTAACTAAATGGTTTGAGTATTTCTGTCTTGCTGTAGGAGTTGCTTTAATAACTGGTTTTGTAGTTAAATCAAATTTTGATACGTTGGGAATTCTTATTGTTGGGGTTATATTTCTTTTTATCGGAGCTGCATTTTTTGGGTGGAATTACAAAAGAAGTAAGCCATCTGCGCATTGAGATGTGCCATTAATTTTACAAAAGAATCATTAACGAATATAAAAAATAAAAATAAATTAAACTGTTTCTATATTTCAGAAAAAAAGTTTAGAATCCCTTTTTCTTCTTATAGCATTCTAAACAGTAAACTGGCTTGCCTGCGATTGGTTTGAATGGAACTTCACATTCCTTGCCACATTCAGCACAAACTGCTTTATGCTTTTCTCTGTTGAAGGTCTTTTTGAAACTTCCACCACGATTTCTAAAATCTGCCATTTATTTTCCTCCTGATTTATCCATAAAAGAACTCTTAACTCTTTTATGCCTGAATCTGTTAATTTTTATTTCTTTATAAAGTTTGTGATTTACAAAAATTTATAAGTATAATTAAACATATTTTAATTATGGACCTTTCACAAGAATATGATCTTGAAATAAAAAAAGCAGTTAAAATTATTAAGAATAAAAAATACAAAAATGTCTGCTTGCAGTTTCCAGATGGTTTAAAGCCTTTAGCTACGAAAGTTGCAAGAGAAATTGAGGAAAAAACTAAAGCAAGAATTTTTATCTGGCTTGGTTCCTGCTATGGAGCTTGTGACTTGCCACCTTCTTTAAACGAGGCAAAAATTGATTTGCTCATTCAGTTCGGGCATGAAGCCTGGAATTACAAAGATAAGAATCTAAAGGTTATTTGAGTGTTGCATAAAGATTAAAAATATCTAATAATTAATATTTCCTGGTTTTTGAGGTGTTAAAGAGGGATACAAATGTGTGGAATAATTGGTTATTATGGAAAAGATGGAAAAGCTATTGATGTAATATTAAATGGATTAAAAAGAATGGAATATAGGGGTTATGATTCTGCTGGTGTCGCTTTTTCTGATGAAAATATTCTTGTTGTAAAGAATGTTGGTAGAATAAAAGATTTAGAGTCCAAATTAAATGGTATAGAAAGAATATTTGATATTGGCATAGGACATACACGTTGGGCAACGCATGGAAAAGTTTCTGAAGAAAACGCTCATCCTCATACAAATATGGATGAAACAATAGCCGTTGTTCATAATGGTATCATTGAAAATCATGCTGAACTAAGAAAACAACTGAAAGAAAAAGGTTACAATTTCAAAACAGAGACAGATACAGAAGTCATTCCGCATCTAATAGATTTTCATTATAAAAAAAATAATGATGGAGATTTTAAAAAAGCTTTTACTGATGCGCTAAAAGAATTAATCGGAGCTTATGCAATTGTAGCTATACATAAAGATGAAAATAGAATATATTGTGCAAAATTTGGAAGCAGTCCGTTAAGATTGGGGGTAAGCAAATCAAAAGATGAAATTATTGTTGCATCTGACAGACTAGCTTTAATTGGAATATGTGAAGAAGAGCAGATTTTAGAAAATGGAGAAATCGTTGTGATATCCAAAGATTATGAAAAGGGTTATAATATAGAAGATTTTGAGGGATTTGAGATTGAGGATATTCTCCGAAAAGTTCCAAAAGATATAGAAGCAATAACAAAAGGAGAATACGAAGATTTTATGTTGAAGGAAATCCGAGAACAACCGAATACTATAAGAACTGCTGTCGGAGGTCGTATAGAACATCTGGAAACTTTAGCAATAGATAATTTTCCTGATTTGCCGAGAGAAATAAGCAGATTAATTTTGCTGGCATGCGGAACTTCATGGCATGCTGGAAAAGTTGCAGAATATTTATTTGATGAAAAAACAGGAATTGTTTGTCAGGCAGAAATAGCTTCGGAGTTCAGATATAAAAGACCTGTTTTATTTCCAAATGATTTTGTTATTGCTATTTCACAATCGGGAGAAACAGCAGATACGTTAGCAGCTTTAAAACTTGCAAAAGAAAAAGGTTGTTATATCGGAGGAATTGTAAATAGTGTTGGCTCTTCAATTGCACAAACTGCAGCTAAGGGGGTGTATCTTCATGCAGGTCCTGAAATAGGAGTTGCATCAACAAAAGCGTTTACATCACAGGTTGCTGTTTTGACCATACTAAAAGCATTTTTGACAAATGATGATAATTACATTAAAAAATTGAAAGATGGTTTTTCTGAATTGCCTTCAAAAATTGAAGAAGTTTTTAAGATAGAAGAGCAGATAAAAGATATTGCCGAGAGAATTTCTGGTTTTGAAAGATTTTTATTTTTGGGTCGGGGTATAAATTACCCCGTAGCTTTGGAAGGAGCATTAAAATTCAAGGAGATAACCTACAGGTTAGCAGAGGGTTATCCTGCCGGAGAAATGAAACATGGTCCTATTGCTTTAATTGACAGAGAAACACCTTCAATTTTTATTTTAAGTGGTAAAAATGAGTATTATGAAAAAACAATGAGTAATATCCAAGAGGTAAAATCAAGAGATGGGAGAGTAATAATAGTAACCGATGATAAAGAGGCTTTAAGAAAAAATGGGTGTTTGACAAAAACAGATTTCATAATTGAAGTTCCAAGGATTATCGAAGAATTAAGTCCTATAATAAATGTGATTCCATTGCAATTACTCGCTTATTACTCAGCTAAATTTTTAGGGTGGGATGTTGATAAGCCGAGAAATCTTGCGAAGAGTGTTACAGTTGAATAAATACCTTTAAAAATCCATTATTCTTAAAATAATTATGGCAAAAGAAAAATCTGAAAAAGGTTCTGCAAGCAAGGAAGAGATGATTGGTTTTCACAAAGGTGCTATTCAAACATTAGCAAATGAAAGAAACGAGCTTATAAGAATGATTCAGGTTACCGAGCAATTAATTCAGGCACATATGAAAGCTCTTCAGGATTTGGGAATTGATTTGCAGGCAGAAATTCAGAGAGCAATTGAATCTGCAAAAAAAGCAGCAGCTGAAAAAGAAAAGAAAAAGTAATTTTGATTTTTTCTTTTAGAAAACTTTTTTAAATCAGAATTCTCTTGATTTTATAATGGAATCTAAAAAAATAAAAAAAATAGTGCATAAAACTTACTCTAATCTAGCAGTTAGTTCGTGCTGCTGTTGTTCAAAAAAAGATGCTATTAATATCTCGAAGAGTATTGGTTATTCTGAAAATGAAATAAATAATGTTCCTGAGGCAAATCTTGGATTGGGTTGTGGAAATCCTATTGCAATTTCAAATATAAAAGAAGGGGATATTGTTTTGGATTTGGGAAGTGGTACAGGTTTTGATGTATTCTTGGCAGCAAAAAAAGTGGGCAACAAAGGAAAAGTAATTGGTGTTGATTTTTCAGAAGAAATGATTAAAAAAGCAAGGCAAAATGCAGAAAAATATGGTTATAAAAATGTGGAATTTAAATATGGTGATATTGAAGAATTGCCTATTGAAAGCAATTCAGTTGATGTTATTATAAGCAATTGCGTCATTAATCTAGCACCAAACAAGGAAAAAGTTTTCAAAGAGTCTCATAAGGTTTTAAAAAAAGGCGGAAAAATGTTTGTTTCTGACATAGTTCTATTAAAAAAATTAACGAGAGAACAAAAAGATAATTCCGAGCTTATATCGGGATGTGTCGCGGGAGCATTGCAAAAACCAGATTATTTAAAAATAATAAAAAAAGCGGGTTTTGAAGCAAAAATAATTTGTGGGGATAAAGATATTTCAAAGAGACAATATTCAGGAATTCCTTTGGAAAGTTTGAAAGTTGAGGCGATAAAAAAATAATTAAATTTAAAACCTAATATTTCTATATATTCTTTAAGCCCAGATGGCCCAATGGTACGGCGCCAGCCTGCTAACTACAGTTTCTCTTTAGAAAAGAGAAACTCTAGGAAGGTAGAAAAACTACTTTACCTATGAGTAGATAGAGAGTTGGTTTCCGCAAGGATCTCCCGGTTCGATTCCGGGTCTGGGCGTTAATTTTATCGGAGTAAAGTGAGATAAAATTAAACCCGGTTTCTTGACCTTGCCGGTTCGATTACGTGAATTTAAATTTAAATTCACGAACCCAAAAATCCATTGGATTTTTTAGGATTGTGTCCGAGACTTAAGATTCATAGAAATGCTGTAGAACATATTAAAAATAAAAAATAATTATTTTCAGAATTAATCCAACATTGAAATTTCAATGTTAATATCTTTTGGAATGTTCAATCTCATGATTGAATGAAGAACTTTTTCATCAACCGGAACCTCAATTATTCTTTTGTAAATATCCATTTGAAATCTGTCAAAAGAAGCTTTTCCGTCTCCGCATGGAGATTTTCTTGTTGTAATTTTCAATTTTCTTGTCGGCAATGGAATCGGACCTTTCATAATAACTCCTGATTTTTCAGTGATAGCTTTGATAGCATCGATTAATTCATTTAATTTATCTTTATCCACACTTGCTAATTTTATTCTTGCTCGAGCCATGAATAGTTTAGAAAATTTAAGTTTTTAAAGTTATTGTTATAACAAAAAAATCGACATGATTTTTTTGGGATTGAAAATTTCACACTCTAGTGCGAAGTATTATATCTCAAACTTTTCAATAAAATTAAAAAAATATAAAAAAGAATAAGGAAGCTTAAAAAATAAAAATAAGCTAAATGTGTTTAGATTTTTTTCTCTACCAAGTCGATACATATGCCTGCTGCAACTGTTGCGCCAGCATCTCTGATTGCAAATCTTGCCATATGAGGATTTACAGATTGTTTTTCCAAAACAATTGCTTTCATTGGTTTGATTTTTACTATTGCTACATCTCCGTTCTTCAAAAAGTCCGGATTTTCCTGTAAGACTTCTCCTGTTTTTGGATCAATCTTTTTCAATAGTGCTTCAAATCTACATGGTGCTTGTGCTGTATGTATATGGAAAACAGGTGTGTAACCTTTTGCAATTACTGTTGGATGATTTATAACTGCGATCTGCGCTGTAAACTCTTCTGCCATTGTTGCAGGTTTTGCTACGTCACATATAACATCTCCTCTTGTGATGTCTTGTTTGCCTATTCCTCTGATATTTACACCGACGTTATCACCAGCTTCTGCTGATGGCAATGATTCATGGTGAGTTTCTATTGTCTTGATTTCACCAAGAATTCCCTTGTATGTTCTTCCAGGTAATATTATTACTTTTTGTCCTGGTTTCATAACTCCGGTTTCTATTTTACCGACAGGAACTGTTCCTACTCCGGTAATTGTGTAAACATCCTGGATTGGCATTCTCATTGGCATCTCTATTGGTTTCTGTGGTAGATCGAATAAATCAAGCTGTTCTCTGACTGTTGGACCTTTATACCAAGACATTTTGTCTGATTTTTTTGCTATGTTGTCACCTTTCCAAGCGCTTCCAGCAATGAAGTTTATTTTTGATGTGTCAAAACCAGCTGTCTTTAACAATTTAGCCAAATCTTCCTTGACTTTTTCATATTGTTTTTGGTCATATTCTGGTTTTGTTGCATCCATCTTGTTTATTAAAACTGCCATTTGCTTGACACCCATGGTTCTTGCCAAGAAAATATGTTCCTGTGTTTGCGGTTGTATACCTTCCGGAGCTGCAACTACTAAAACAGCTGCGTCAGCTTGTGAAGCACCAGTAATCATATTCTTAACAAAGTCCTTGTGTCCCGGAGCGTCTATAATAGTTACTTGAAATTTATCTGTCATCAATTTCTTGTATGCTAAGTCAATTGTAACTCCTCTTTCTCTTTCTTCCTTGATGGTGTCCATGACGAAAGCAAATTCGAAACCTTTTTTACCAAGTTTCTCTGCTTCATCCCTAAGTTTTTTTATTGTGTTCTCATCTATGAGATTCAGATCAAACAATAGTCTTCCAATTGTTGTAGACTTTCCATGATCGACATGGCCGATAAACACAACATTGAAGTTTGTTTTTTCTTTTGCCATTTTATTTAATTGATTTTAATTTTAATTAGTATTATATAAGGTTTAACAGGGATTATTTATAAACTTTTCCTCATTATTTATTTTTCTTTTTATGTTTTCCAGTCCATTTAATCTTGACCGGATTTCTTTTCATCTTAAAATTTATTCTGCACTTTCTTGAACATAAATGCAATACTGAACCGTCTGTTCTAACAAATGTAAGTCCTTTATGTTCTGGTATTTCCCTATTGCAAAAATCGCATTTTACCATTGTCATCCCTTCTTAAAAAGAAGGTCTGCCATAACCCCAAGAACTTGTTTAGTCTTAAGATATGACTTGATTTTATTTATCATTATGTAAATGCTCCTTTCATAACTTTGCTTCTTAATCTTCTTGCTTCAATCTGGGTTTCTCTTAACATTAATATATCTTTTACCCTGACTGGCCCTTTTACATTCCTTCTTAATACTTTTCCCTTGTCTCTTCCTTGCAAGACTCTAACTCTAACTTGTGTAATTTCTCCTCTGAATCCAGTCCTGCCTACGATTTCCTCCACAACCGAAGGGAATATTTCTTCTTCTGCTCTAGATTTTTTCTGGATTAAAGCCATTTTATAAAATTATTTTTTTATAGCCTGGATGTCTTTCTCTGCATCTCCGGAAGTTATAACTGCAATACTCGACGTTGAAACGCTTATGCCTGCTGCTACTCCTAATTTATTTTTGCTTTCAACTTCCAAACATGGAATTCCTTTTTCTTTGCATAATAAAGGTATGTGTTGGATTATTTCTTTTGGTGAAACATCTGAAGCATAAACTACTAATTTAGCCTGTCCTCTCTCGATTGCTTTGGTAACTTCGTTAGTTCCTTTGTCTATTTTTCCAGTTTTTCTTGCTTTTTCTATTATTTCATAAGGAGAAACCATTTCATTTACCTCCCAATAGGTCATTGATAAATTAACCAATAAGAAAAGAAAAAATAGGTTTTTAAACGTTTTGGTTTAATTTTAGTTTTAATAATTTGATTATGTATATTAAATAATAATATTCTTTATAAATATGTGAAATTTAAAAAATTAATGTTAAACGCATTATTTTCGGCATTATTGTTTGGGGCTTCTTTAAGTGGAGATAATACCTGGGTAAGGGTGAATTATAACGGAATAGAACAAAGAATTGTTGAGGACAATATGTATTACAGTCAAGGGGGTCAAGCAGAAGTGACGATAAGTCCTAAAAATTCCTTTCCTACACTTTATGGTAAGGTTGATGTTGGGGGGAATGCTGCAAGGGGAAATATAAATTTCGGAAAATGGATTGGATTGCCGGTTTCTATGGAAGATAGAAAAGATGTTGATGTATTGGGGTTAGATTTTAAAATAGAACCTTTCGAAGCTTTACTTGCAAATTATGTTGAAGTAGAAAATTTTCTTTTTACAGGAAGTTTGGGTTTTTCTCATTACCATTTTGATATTGAAGGAGAAAGATTAGTCAGCAAAAATGGTGGTTTATTGGAAGTTGTATCTTGGTTTAATGTACTAAATGGGATTTATATTCAACCAATGGGATTTTTAGAGATGGGGGGAAAAGTTTCTGATGAAAGAATTTCTTTTTATTTAAATGGCGGGGTAGGTTTAACCGCAGAAGCAGTATTTTTTACTAGTAAAGCAGAAGAATATCGTTGGAACCCAGCTGGAACTTATTACAGAAATTTTGGAGGGATAAGATTAGACTCTAAGGTATGGATTAATGAAGATGCTTCTTTTGGTTTTAGCACAGACGCCCAAGTTACATTAAATGTTCCGTTTAAATCTTATGATGATTACATCTCCTCATTAGGTATTGGTCCAAATATTAGCTATGAACATAACAAAAACGGAGAAAATCATTTCGGGGCTGGAGTAAGACTTTATCTCTCAGTTCCAAAAAAATTAGATTAATTCTTTTCTTCATAATTTTCTATTGCTTTTTTCAAACCGGCTATTGTCAGAGCAGAACAATGCAATTTTGAATCGGGTAAGCCGCCAAGTTTTTTTGTTATATCATTGAATGTCAGTTTTTTTGCTTCAGCTAAAGTTTTACCTTTTACCATTTCTGTCATCATTGAAGATGTTGCAATTGCAGAAGCACATCCGAAGGTCTTGAATTTAATGTCTACAATTTTATCATCAGAAACTTTTATGTAAATCCTCATAACATCTCCACAGATTGGGTTTCCTACCTCGCCAACTCCGGAAGCATTTTTTATCTCACCAACGTTTTTCGGATGTAAAAATAAGTTTATGACTTTTTTGGAATATTGAATTTTATCATAAGATTTGCAACTTTTTTCTTTTGGCATTTTTTAAATTAAAATGAACTTGCGCTTTGAGAAGCGCACTAATGTCTGCCTCTCAAGGCAGATTCTCACTAATTCAGAAAAGAAATATAAGGTTATAAATTTTTCTCAAATTCAATCATATAATTTTTTTAGTTTTGCCCTTGCGGACTCGTTTGTGTGCTAATTTTAAATTTTCTATAGAAACGATGCTTAAGAACAGGTTTCTATATGTCTTCATTTTAAGACGACTTGGGCTATTCCCGAACGCAGAAGACTCGTTTTGTTCTTTTTGTTCTACCAAACAAAATTTCGAGTTCTGAAGATTCCTGTTGCAATTGACATTGAACCTGTTCGGATTCGCGTTAAGCCTCACGACTTTAGTAGCAGATTTACTTTCCTATCACCATAACTTTAATATTCACTCAAACTTACCCAAGGTTTTCATCGCTACTGATTATTGTTATTGAATTTTATAGCATCTAGACTCAATCGTCCATGCCATAATAAATCTGCATGTAGCCCAAGTTATTTATCTTTCAAGGAAAGATAAATTTTAGGCAAGATAAATAAGAAAGATTACTTTAAAAATCATTGCTTAGTTTTTGGTGCGTCACCTTCAACAAAAACTTTACCCCCGAACACAGAATTCGAGACCTGAAGATACCCGCTGCAATCGACATAGAACCTGTACGGATACGCGTCAAGCCTCACGACTCTTGTCTCTTTTGATTCTGGTTTTGAGTTGACTTTCCAAGCATAAGCATTGGTTCCGTTTAGGTATACAAAATCACTATTAATTTCTTTAGGGTCATCATTTGTGTCAAAAAGAATGTGATACCCTTGTGGATTTTTGGTTTTAATAATATATTCATCTGGTCCTAAAATTGTTGCTTTAACTTGATGTTCTCCATCTAATCCATATTCATAGGTAACAACATCTTGTCCAGAAGGCATATAATCTACTCTTGAATTTGTTACTAAAAAATGTTTACTAAATTGTCTTTTTAAAAATTCTTGAATTTCTCTAATAGAAGAGTCATATTTTGGATTATCTTTATTAATTCTACATACATGAACAAGCCCCCTGATTTGCGGGGCGCTTAAGTATCCATAACGACCAGCATTTAATTCTGCTTTAGAAAATTTTGCCCATTCATCTTGAGTTCTAGAAGCACCACCATCAAGAAGATCTGTGCAAAGTTCAACAGTATAAAGTTTTCCATCTCTTCCTATGGGAACAGTATGAACTCTCCAGTGACTTGTTGCTACAACCTTCTCAATTCCAAAATCTGAATTTGCCATTTTAACCTATTTTTTAAAAGAAGTTTGTTTTTTTAAACCTTTCGTTTTCTTGTAATTTAAGAATGGTAACTATTTTGGTCCTATATAACAATTATCTCCGACTTCGCAGGGCGATTGGAAGAATAAATATTGTATAAGCAGAATAAATAATAGTGTGGTAACAACTGTAAATATTATGAATACTATTATCAAAGTCCATTCAAAATTTTTCTTGTTGTAAAAAAACTTGGCTAATTTAACCTTATTTTTTGATGCGAGCCAGTTTGCAAACTTTAATCTCATTTTCTCATCAAAACCTACTTCGCATTTCTTTCCTCTTAATTTATCCCAGAAACATCTTATTGCTTCTTTAATCCAAGGTCTGTATTTCGGAAAGAAAATTCCGATTATGACGAAATACAAAATCAGCATCAAACACGGTATGCAAAACCAAAATACCATACTAAACTTAGAGAAATATTGTTTTTAAAATTTATGTAATGACTTATCTATAATAAGGGAGAATTTCTGGAACTTTGTCTGTTATTGTTGAAGTAAATTTTCCTTTTTCCATTATTGGAAGTTCTTCCCATTTTCCAGATTTATTGAGATAATGAGCAATTATGGTTGGTCTATGAAAAACCAAATCAATTTTTGTTCCAACATCCATAATTGACGGAGCTTTTGTTTTTGAACATAATCCGTCTCCGATAGCAACATGAACAGTTTCCCAAGTTTTTCCAACAGTTAAAATAGAAGGATAAAATTCCCTTATACTTGGATTTAGTCCGAATCCAAGCTCGGAGATTCTAAAAACTTTTCCTGTTTTCTCTGCTTTTTCTGTTTCTTCTAATACTTCATTTACAAAATCATCTTTTAATTTTTCATTGATACAAAAAATATTTTGTGTATCTATCTCCCCAAACCCTAAATGAAAAGCTATATACAACGGATTTTTTTTATAATTCCGTATTTTGCACATTCACTTCCGACCATCACATCAACACAAATTCCAAAATAAGGAGAGGGTTTAGAAGCATACAAAACTGGTCCAGGACAAGTATAAACTTCTCCTGCAGGAAAGTTTCCCCAATCACCCGGAGTTATCATTCCATTATCGCAAACCCAATTACGTTCTTTACTTATCTGAAGTTTTAATCCTGCAGAATCTTCTCCAGTTAAAATCTCCAAAGCTATTCTTGAAAGATTCTTCATCATATCATTCATCTGTGTTTTAACACTTTCCCCTAATCTGTTAATAATTGAATAATCAGTATCCATTCCTTCTGCAAAAATTTCTGGGGTAACTCCGCTTATATGACCATGTTTTATATTTTTATATATTTTTAATTTTTCAATCAAAGATTTTCTGAATGAGTTTTCTCCTCGCTTTGATGCTGCTATAAACAAAACAGATGTATGAGTTCCATATTTATCAGCCACGGACTCTGGCAATTCTGCTCTGAAATGTTTTTCATCAATTTGTTCTCGCCATCCCTCAAGTTCCATATCATAAGCATCTACTGGTACATTTATTTTATCAAAAGCATTTATGAAGGATTCTACAATCGGAATTGTTGTTTGATCAGATATTATAAGAATTTTTTCTCCATATTAAATATTCATACAATTTTCTCCAATAATTTGCTTTACTCCAGATTCTATTTTTTCTTCAAGTGTTTTTTCTCTTTCAGCCATTAAAAAAACAATAAGAATGATTATTTATACCTTTCTATTGTTACTATCATAAAATTAAAAATTTAACGCCATTTAACTTTAACATCATCAGTTCTTTCATAAGGAAAAATTTCTGCTTGCTCTGGTTTGACAAAAATTCCCGCTTTGAACATTTTTAATCCCAAATCAGCTATCATAACAGCATTATCAACATTATACTGATTCTCTAAGATAAAACATTTCGCATTTCTTTCCTTACACATGATTTTTGCCATTTCCTGCAATCTTTTATTGCATGCAACACCACCCCCAAGCAATAATTCTTTTTTTTGACAATGTGATAAAGCTCTTTCTGCTGTTTCAATCAGCATTGCAAAAGCTGTTTCCTGCATTGAATAGCATAAATCTTCAATAGAATATCTTTTTGAATCAAATTTTTGCTTTAAGTTTGTAAGCAAACCGGCAAAAGCAACATCCATTCCCTTTATAGAATAAGGGAGTTTTATAAAATTTTTTCCGTGAGAAGCCATCTCTTCTATTTCCGGACCTGCAGGAAATCCAAAACCGATATATCTGCCGAATGCATCAATAAAATTTCCAATTCCCTGATCTAAAGTTTCCCCAAAAATTCTGTATTTTCTCTCGGTAAAAACAATAACCTGCGTATTTGCTCCAGAACAATACAACAAAACAGGGTCTTTTGCTTTTGTTAAAGTTCTTCCAATTTCCAGATGAGCAATGCAGTGATTAACAGGAACTAATGATCTGTTTAATTTCATTGCAAGTTTTTTTGCAAATTCTTTTCCTTCTTTCAAACACGGAGGTAAACCTGGTGCAGCAGAATAAGCGATAATGTTTATATCTTTTTCATTTATTTTTGATTGTTGCAGAGCATCTTGGTATAATTTATCGGCGACTTCTTTATGGTGTTTCGCACTTTCGATTGGAATAATTCCGCCCTTTTCGGTTTTATACATGTCTCTTAAATTACAAAAAACATTTATCTTTCCTTTTTCATCTTTAATTATTCCTATTCCAAAAGTGTGTGCTGTGCTTTCAATTCCTAGCGTTATCATATTAAAGAAAAGAAAAACAGATTTTTAATCTTTACTTATTGGAACTCTTATTGGATTTTCCAAAAGATAAATTTGACCATTTTTATCATTAGGGATTACTTCCTCAAACTCCCTCATAAAAATTGGAAATCCGTGAATTGTCATTTTGCCATCTTTCTTTACAACATTCAGTCTGATAAAACATGTTTCAGATTCTATTTTTCTAGTTTTCCCGATTGGTAACTTACAAACAGCATAAAATCTTAATGAGGAAGGATCATTTAAATTTAATACCCCTCTTCCGTGTTTTAGAATTTTAAATTCTAAATTTATGATATCACTCCTTCTTAAATAAGGAGAATATTTTGAAGCATTTGGATGACCAGATTTCGGCATATGTTTTTTATATTAGCATGTTATTGATGTTGGATTACGCCAAGATTGAAGTCTCTCTTTTCCATCCACAAAAAATGGATTTTCAAAGGTTAATCGTAAGGAATCTCCTAAACCAGTTCTGAGAAGGGACATCCAAACTCCTTCAGCTGGATCGAATAACGCCGTTTCTAAACTAACTTGTTGTGTTGAACCATAATCTATTTCTCTGTGGAAAAATCCTTCTTCCTGATAATGAACTAATGATTCATAAACTGAATAATTATATTCATTATTAGCTGGTGTTGGTTTAAGATCAGATCTATAACTCTCAATGCTTGGGAAAGCACCTGATAAAGAAGTTATCCTATTCTGAAATCTCTCAAATAAAATCCAGTAAATTATTTGTCTATCTTCTAAATTTACTGCAGTTGGATGCTTAACTAGATTTCCAAACCTTGTGATTAGTTCGGCAGAATTTTTTTGTTTTGCTCTAGCAACTTGTTCTTGGTCCATGCAAAAAGGTTTAGAATATTTTAGTATAAAAGGATTATTGTATGGAAAGTTACTATTATAAATTATATAAATTTAATTAGTTTTTATCTTTTATGGAAATTCCGAAAGTTGGTGTTGGAGTTATAGTAATTAAAGATAATAAAGTTCTTTTGGGAAAAAGAAAAAATGCACATGGAGAAGGTTCATTGTGTTTTCCTGGTGGTCATTTGGAATTCAATGAGAAAGTCGAGGACGCAGCAGAAAGAGAAGTTTTTGAAGCCCAGAAAAATTAAAGATTTTTCTTGGGAGAAATAGATTTCTGACAAGTTGAAAAATAAATAAAAAATAAGAGAAAAACAACCAAAGCCTTTATTAAGAGAATAAAAAAGATTTATCTTTTTTTCTTTTTCTTCTTTCCGCCTCTTGCCATCTTTGCTTCGCAGACATTTCCTTTTCCGTCTACATAATAAAGGTAGCCAGGCTTTCTCTTAATAACGTTTCTTACTAAAATTGAACCCATTTTTTTACCTCCCTTTTGTTAATTATTATATATTCAATCGGTGGTTGTATTTAAATCTTTCTGTCGTCGTCGGTATTCACTTTAAAAGAACTAAAAATAAATTTAACTACCGAGGAGAGATTAGAATTTTTAATTATTGTTTTATGTTCATCTTTATTTAAAGGTATCTCGATAACATATTTAAAGGATTTTTCCGATGATATTTCAAAAGAGAATGGTTTTTTTATCTTGACATTTATAATACTAAAATTCTCATCCAAAAATATAAAAGCTATTGGAAAAAAGCAAAAAAATGTGTGAAAAGATGTTCTGATTTTATTTTTAAAGATAAATAAAGCAGGTTTTGCATTTTTATAACTTTTAAACATCAAACCCATCAACTTTCTGAAGAAATTTTTTCTTATCTCTGCCTTCAGAAAAAATTTCTCTTTTTTAAATCTGATTGGAATTCTTTCCATTTTTTATATTGTTTGAACATTAATTCAACATTATTTTCGCAGACAAAATCATGATGCCTAAAACCTCCGCCAAAAGTTTTCGGGATATGTATAAGTTCATGAATAATTGTTTTAATTTTATCATCTTCACTCTGCCTGTCGAACCTCTCGCTTATAACTTCAATGACATAAAAAGCTTCAGTGTTCATCGCCATCTGCATTATTTTTCCAAGTGTATGACATCGAGCAATAACACATCGGGTTGCACTTCCTTTGCTTCGGATAAAACCCACACGTTCAAGATTAATCCAATCCATCTGTAAAGCTAAAACAATTTCCTTGGCTTTTTCTTTTATGTCCTCCGCTTGTTGGTAACTTATTGGCATATTTCCACAATCTTCTTTTTACTTGTTAATCCTCTTTTTATTTTTATATTTGAAGAAGAAATATTAAAATGTTTTGCGAGAAGTTTTATCAATTCAATATTTGCCTTGTTATTTTCTGGAGCAGATTTTAAATAAGCAATTTTATTTTCAAAATCAAACTCTGATTTTGAAGAATTTGGTTTTACTTTGATTTGAAACAACATTTTATTTCTTCGTCACAATTTCAATGATATCTCCATTATTAAGCAAATATTCTCTTCCGATAGCTCTTTTTGTCTTTACATCAATTGCTTTTACAAAATTGTCTCCTAAGTCTTGATGAATTTTGTATGCAAAATCCAAGGCAGTTGAATTTGGAGGCAGCAAGAAACAATCTGGAAGAATATTTCCGTCTTTGTCTGCTAATTTGTTTACTCCTCCGGGGAAAACATGAATATATTTTAAAAAATCAAAAACAGATTTGTTTAAGCAATCTTGAACCCCTGTTGTTTTATAAGTATCTAGGATATTTTTTTGGATAAACTGCAATGCTAATTTTTGCTTGTCCCCTATATTTGTTATAATTTCAAAATCTTTTTCTCCAGGAATATATTCTATCAAGCCAGCTTTGGCAGCTTCTCTTAAAGCTAACTCCGATTCAGCAGAACATGGGATAATTATAACATCTTTATGATTATTTTTTATTCTTTCAAAATTTTCTTTTGCCTCTGGTCTGTCGATTTTGTTTGCTGCTATAATTATTGGCTTGCTTAATCTTCTCAATTCGCTAGAGAATTTTAATAACTCTTCATCTAGCCAAGAAGAAGGTTTTTCTAGACTAACATTTAAATTTTTGATTGCTTTTTTTACTATTTCTTCGTCAACTTTCAGACCAGAAAACTGCTTTGCAACTGTTTTTGCAAAATCAGAATGTTCAACTTCCATTTTCCTTGCGAAAGTCTGCCAGACTTTTTTTAGAATCCCTAAATACCAAAAATCCAATTCTTCTTCAAGAAATTTTATGTCTAATTCTGGGTCATGTCCCTTTGCTAGTTTTCCTTCAGAATCAGTAGTCCCGGAAATATCAACAACATGAATAAGAACATCTGCCTGCCTTAAATCGTCCAAAAACTGGTTTCCAAGCCCTTTTCCTTCGTGAGCTCCCGGAACAAGTCCGGCAACATCCATTAATTCAACTGGAACAAATCTTTTATGTTTCAAGCAGAAACCATGTCTCGGATTACATTGAACATTGAATAATTTATCGGCACAATCAACCTTAACATAGCCGACAGCATGATTTGCTTTTATAGTAGCGAAAGGATAATTTGCTATAAGAACTTCCGCTAAAGTAGCTGCTTTGAAAAATGTTGATTTTCCTACATTGGGTTTGCCGACTATGCCAATTAGCATAAATTATCAAAACAAGAGATATTCTTAAAAGTTTCTTTTAGAAACCTTTAAATACTACTTTTAACTTTATTTAATGTTACAATTTGTAACTATTTGTAACATATATTAAAAAGAATTAGGGAGAGAGTAAAAGCCTGCTTGGGAGTAAAATGGGTGTAGTTCGTATTGATGACGGACTTTTAAGACAATTAAAAAAGCTGTTGAAGGATGAAGAGTATAAATACAAATATCCTTCAATAGCTTCATTTATTAATATTCTTCTTTACGAAAAATTAAAAAACATAGAAAAAGAGAATAATAACTCTGGTAAAAATAAAAAAGAGAAAAAGGAGGCTAAGCATGAATAATTTTATCAAATCTAAATTAGCAGTTATAAAAAATATAATCGCATTGATACTTATAGCAGCGATATTATTCTCAGTAATATTTTTATTCTCTCCTAAAATAACAGCAAATCCAGGAAATCCTTCACTATTATTATTTTTTGATGGAACTTCAACACCTTCAGGATGGACTGATGTTAGTTCAGATTTTGAGGACAAATTTATTAGAGCATCAGACACTTATGGCGGAACTGGCGGGCAGTCAACACATACGCATACTGCTTCAGTAACAGTTGGTGCAACAACTGATGATACTGCTGTTGGTCAATCAACTTCTCCTGGTACTGGATACAATACGGTTTCCCATACTCATACTGGAAGTGCATCTGTAAATGAAACTTCAAACCTTCCAACATATAGAACTTTAAAA
>PFCW01000013.1 GCA_002763115.1 Candidatus Pacearchaeota archaeon CG10_big_fil_rev_8_21_14_0_10_31_59 | reverse complement strand
TATAAACCTTTCTTTTTAATTGTATTTAGAATTTTAAAAATATTTTTATTGAAAATCTGCTATGCGAAAACTATAGAGTTTAGTCCGCAGATGAGTAGATTTTCAATTCCGAAAACCACACAATGAAAAACCTCGGATTAAAGTCCGAGAAATAGTGCGATTTTCGTTATGAAAACTTTATAAATTATTAAGAATTATATTAGACATGGAAAAAGAGAGTGTAAGAGAAATCAAGAATTTTTTAAAGCCATTATCAAAAATTGATATTGTAAAATCTTTCTGGATTTACGGTTCTTCCGTAGAGAAGATTAAGAAAAATGAAAAATTCAGCTTGAAGCATGATATTGATGTAATAATAATTTACGATGATACAAGAGAGGATTTCAAAGAAGAGGAGTTGAAGCAGATACTTTTAAACGAGGACTTTATTGAAAAAGAGAGCGAAAAGAAAAATATGAAGTTCCATTTTCAGCCGTTGAGGTCTTTGTCAAGTTTCTGGAGATTATTGAAAAAAGGAGAGCCGTGGATGATAAGCTCGATAAAAAACTCCATGGTTTTATATGACCCTTCAAACTTGATTGTTTTAATAAAAAATCTTCTTAATGAAAATAAAATATACAGTAGAGAGGAGAAATCAGAAAGGTTGCTGGAAAGAGCGAAAGAAAAATTAAAAAATGTAAGGGAAAAATTACTTATTGAAGTTCCGGCGGAATTATTAGGCATAGTCACAAAATCATTGCAGATAGTTTTGATGCAGAAAGATATTTTTGTTTCCTCAACCCGGGATTGCATGATTCTTATTAAAGAACTGGAAAATTACGGTCTGGAAACTAAATATATAGATTTTTACAACGAGCTTGTTGACCTGAACAGAAAAATTGAAAGAGGAACATTAAGCGAGTTTAACGGAAAAGATTTTCAGAAATGGTTTTCAAAAGTTGAATTGTTTGTTTTGCGAATGGAAACTTTGATGGTGAAATTCGAAAAATCAAAAATTAGCGAGACATTAAATAAAACTTACAATGAAACCATGAAGATTTGCGAGGAGATTTTAAAGAAAAAATTCAAGAATATTCCGAAAGATGATTATAAAAAAATTGAATTGTTCAAAAAGGAATTTGTCGACAAGGGTCTGATCGACAAGACGCATTATTACACTTTAAATGAATTATATGAATACAAAAACAGAAAAAAGACAAAAAAGAAAATTGAGGAAAAATATCTGAAGGGGACTTATCTGAAAACTTTGGAGTTGGCAATAAAAGATATCATGAATAAAAAATGAAAATAAAAAAAAGTTCGATAAAAAAACTTGAAGAGATAAAATTTTTCACGGATAGCATAACAAAAGACAAGGAATTGATCAAGGCTATCTGGCTTATAAATGCGCGAGATGCCATTAAAAAAGAAAATGAACTGAATCTTATTATTTTGATTGATGATGTGAAAAACAAAAATATCGACGAGAAAAAGATTAAAGCTAAAATTTTAAATGCTGAAAATGAATCTGAAAAGAAATTCGGCTTCAAGATTCATTCGGGAATTTATAAGCTAAGAGAATATTTTGATTTGCTGATGTCAAACAATCTGGATATTTTCGCTGAAATCAACGATTCTGTATCGATTTACGATCCTTCCGGATTTTTTTCTCCGATAAAAAAACTGGTTGAAGACGGCCAGATTTTGGGAACTCAGGAATCAATATTCAAATTTTTGGTTGAAGTCAAAAGAGGAATGAGAAAATTAAATGATATAAAATTGACAATTCTTGGAAGTATTTATGACGCTGTCATGGACGCTGCTGAAGCTCCCTTGATTATGGAAAACTGCTTTTCTTTTATTCCGAGAGAAATTCCCGGAATGCTGGAAAATGTTTTTGTCAGAAAGAAAAAATTATCAAAAAAATATGTTTCCTATTACACCGAGATAATGGATTATTACAAGGATTACGAGCACGATAATATAAAAAATCTTGATGCCGAGCGCATTGATGATTTGTATGAGAAAGCAAAGGACTTTGTAAAAAGAATGGAAGAATTATGCAAGGATATAAAAGGTTAAGGCTTCAATCTGTCAGGATCTCTTGGAAATAAAGTTCCTTCGCGGATGTTGTCTAATTTGCATAAAATCATTGTCAACCTTTCTATCCCATAAGACCAGCCAGAATGTTTTGGCGCTCCATAACGAAAAGCATCAACATACCATTTGAAATTCTCGGGATTCATCCCTTTTGCTTTTATGTTTTTTATCAAAATTTTTGGAATATGAATTCTTTGTCCTCCTGATGCCAACTCCATTCCTCCGTAAATGGCGTCGAAACCTCCGGACAAACCATTTTCCTTCGGCCATATATAAAATGGCTTCAGGCTTTGCGGCCATGAATGGACAAAAACAATTGTGTCTGGAAATAATTCAGATAATTTTTTTTCTGCTTCCGGAGTTAAATCCTCTCCGTCCTTAATCGCAATCTTGTTTTTTTTCAGCAATTCAATAGTTTCTTTATAAGACAAATATTTTTCTTCGGGAACTTTTAATTTCAGATTTAAAATTTTTAATTCCTCTGAACAATTTTTAATTACACTTTTTACAATATACTGGATAGATTTTGTCAACAGCTTCATAACATCCATATCGTCTGCAAATGCCATTTCAATATCCATCTGACGAATTTCTGTAAGATGTCTAACTGTATTATGTTTTTCAGCTCTCCATATCGGCATAACCAAAAAAACTTTTTCCAGAGAAATTGCTACCAATTGTTTATACAATTGCGGGCTTTGGGCTAAATAAGCATCCTTGTCAAAATATTTTACCTTGAATAAATCAGAACCTCCTTCTGTTGAAGTTGTTATAATGCATGGCGGCTGAATCTCAATAAAATTCTCTTTCCTGAAAAATTCCCTGAAAGAATTTGCTATTTCCGACTGAATTTTAAATATCGCTTTTATCTTCGGCTTTCTTATATCCAAATATCTGTAATCCAACCTTTTGCTTAATCCTGTTGTAATTGCTTTTTCCAAAACTTGAATTGGCAAATCTTCAGCTTTGTTTAACAATTCAATATCTTTAATCTCAATTTCAATGTCATGAATTGCGTCCTCATATTTTACATCTGCTTTTTTTGAAGTGCCTTTTATTTTTACAACAGATTCTAGGGTAAGTTCAGAAATTTTTTTGAATAATTTTTCATTTTTTGTAAAACACTGCACAATTCCAGTATAATCTCTCAGCAAAACAAATTTTATTTTTGCCAAGTCGCGAATTTCATGCACCCATCCAAGTAATTCTACATCTTTACCTGCTTTTATCTCATTGACAAATGTTCTCATATCAAAAAAAGCCTCCTTTCTTTTTTTGGGATGCTGAAAATTGCATCTTTTCAATAATGCATGTGATAATAATTTTCATCATCTTTAAACTAAAAGATATATCTATTTAAATTTTGCTTAGTAAACAGTGCATGAAGCATATTTATTTGTTGTTCTTACAGCTTCAATAGTCTGGAAAAATGAATTGAAATCTATATCCCCTTTCTTGCAATTATAAACCTTGCTTTTTAATTTTTCACTGCAATCTACTCCGGTATTTGATGCTATTTTTTCTGCCTGGCTTTTCAATGTCAGCAAATTTGTTCTTACGCTCTGGACAGCGCAACTTCTTTGACCTGACAAGATGTCAGATTTTTTAACATAAATATCTGCCAGGATTGCTGTTTTTGACATTAATCTTTTCAAATTGCAGTAATAATTCATATCATCTGAAAATATTGCAGCATACATCAAAGGCAAAGTTACAAAAGGTTTTCCCTGATTTTGACTTTGACCTTGAATTGTAACTGTTCCAATATCATAATTTCCATTACTATTATCTTTTACAAGAATATTTCCAGATTTCATAGAACAACTCCCAAAACAAACTCTTATTTCATCAGTAGAACATTTTGTTTCTGGTTTGTCTATATCATAAAATTTTATATTGTCAAAAATCGGATTTCTTTGTTCGTTAATCTCCAAACTTATGTCTTGCTTTATAACATCAGGTGTATTCTCAAAACAATATTTTTTTGTCGTGATATAAATTACATCATCAACCCTGAACGGCAATTCCAGAGGACGGGACATTATTGCTAATTCCTTTCCAACCATCGAGCTATTCCCGAAAATATATTTGTTGTAAGATTTATGCTGGCCTGCTTCAGCTTCTTTTACAATGCTGTTTAACAATTCATCCTCCGAAGATATAATCAGCGATATAGCACCTAGATCATTCGTTGAATCATCATCTGCTAAAAATGACGGCTCGCAAACCAAATTAATTTGGGTCTTTGAAGGCAGTGTTATTGTATCTGTAAAAATCGCTCCGATTGAACCGACAGAAGCAAATGGATTTAAAACAGAATCTAACTTGGCAGCCAACTCGGTATTTGTCTTATATTTTTGTGTGCTTGTTACTCTCACCACGACAAAAATTGCAATGAATAGTATCACAGCTCCTATAATCATGGCAAAAATCCAGCCGAATGCCGGAATCTCTGCTTTCTTGTTTTTTTTAATATTTAATTTTCTTAGTTTCATTTTAGTCCTTTAAAATGAAAATTTGAAATTTCAATTAGGATGTTGATTCTTTTATATTAACATAAACTTTTGAATCGCCGAAATTCTTAATTAATTTTATTTTATTGGAATCTTTATTTTTTATGCAGTAAATCCAATTATCCTTGCTTATTTCATCATTGGATAACATTTCCTGAGCTTCTAAATTTCCGTTTTTATTATCATCAACTCCAAATCTTACGCAGTTTACTGGCGTTTTTTCTCCGCAGTGCAAAAATGCCATTGATGGAGCATCGCATGTCTTGTCAAAAGGCCAGAAATAAATATTGTAGTTGAAATCTGTTGCAGCATTATTTTGTTTGTAAACTCTTGTCTTATCTCTGCTCATATAAAACTTCAGGTCTTTATTTCGT
This sequence comes from Candidatus Pacearchaeota archaeon CG10_big_fil_rev_8_21_14_0_10_31_59, assembly GCA_002763115.1. Classification (GTDB taxonomy): domain Archaea; phylum Nanobdellota; class Nanobdellia; order Pacearchaeales; family CG1-02-31-27; genus CG1-02-31-27. The sequence continues at coordinate 3,197 of PFCW01000013.1, read as the reverse complement.
TGCTCTCCATCGCTGTCATAAACATCTCCGTAAACTCGAGGTATATTTTCATTAACACCTTGCCCGACAAAACAGATATATTTTATCTGGTTCGGAACAGCAAGATTGTAATATTTCTGCGCTTCTAATTCGTTATTGACATCATTTATATAATAATTAAAATCGCTGAAAGCTAAATTCACATTCGCCTGGCAGCTTCTGTTCATAATCATTTTTATCGCGAAAACAGCAGCAACTAAAAAAACTATAATTAATATTATGGAAAAAATCATTCCGAAACTTAGATTGAAAGAATCCTGTCCTTTCTTGTTCGCAAGAAAAGTTTTGCTTTTCATCCTCTTTTTCATCTTAGATAAAGAAAAATTTTATTTAAATAGTTTTTTATGAGAAATTATTCTGTTCCAACACCCAGTTCAGAGAAGAAAGGAACTTCATAAGGATGTATCGTTGCTGTGCAGTCATTGTCATCACCGCCATTTCCAAATCTGTCTTTGCATTTGATGTAATAAACAACTTCTTCACTCCATTCAGCTGCGTGGAACTTGCTTAGTTCCTCTGGAACCATAATCTCGTGCTCGTCAAATTTCCATTTACATCCTCTTCTGTCATCAATCTGGTATCTGCATGTTGTCTGCTCGTTTGTTTCAATATGCAATACATCTCCGCCTTCATAAGAACGGTAGAATCTTATTATGAATGGTTCATCTTCGTCTTTTTTAATTGGTAAATCAATCCACTTGTCTCTTTTAATTCCGTATTCATCGATACACATTGTATAGAAACAATTTGTTATTACTCCTCCAGCTCTTGAAAGCAATGTTCTGTTTTCATCTACTTTTCCGAAATGTTCTATAGACAATTGTTCATCAATAAATGTTATATCTCTGTTATAAAGAGGTGAATTTTTTGCAAAATTATTTCCGTCCCATTTCATATTAGGCAGTTTAGGCACACTTGAACAATCCTGAGTATAAGTTGTATATTTACAGAATGTTGCTCTTGATGTGTTTACATCTATAATAGGATTTACATCATATTCGTCAAATCTTTCATCTTCATCTAAAGGATTAGGCATCCTTATTGTAATTTCATAAGGAGGTATTTTATTCAAAATGTAAATGTAAGGATCTCCGACATTTCCGTCGACATCCATACATCTTATAATGAATTTATACTGCCCGATAACAGTCAATCCAGGCAAGTCAGTAATATTTAATCCTTCTAAATTAATATCATCATAAACACCTTGCTTTGATAAGTCCAAATCAAAGTTAACATGCGCACATTCTTTGTTTTTCTGGAATGAACATTCCTGATTATTGGTATACATCGCTGAAGTTGTGATTATTGGTGATTCTAAATTATAACCTTTTTGTTTTGGATCATCATTAAAGTAAATCATTTCTTCCCATGTTGAAGAATAATTATTAAATAATGAACTATAACGACATTCTTTTGGTGCATTCGTTTTTGCTATATTTTCGCTTACCCAGAATTCAACTTCAGCTTTGTTGTTCAATGCCTCAGCATCTACAAACATATTATTTCCTGGATTTATGAATGTTATAAATGGAGGAACCCAGTCAGGCATGTCTCCGATTGTAAATTTGATAACATTCAAATCAAATGCTTCATTATGTTTTTCAGCGCATAAGTTTGAACACTTAATGAATATCTCATGTCTTGCACTTGCACCCGCAATAGGAATTACAGCCTGGTGTGTTTTTGGATATAAATAATCATCAACAAAATCATTCATTTCGTCGAAAGATGCCTGCCTCTTGTCCATAATCCATCTGCATTTTGCTCTTTGATTAGTCTCAATTTCCAGTTTTAATAATGAAGTTGCCCAAGGAACTAATGACTTGCTGTTCCATTCTGTTTCCCATCTTGTTCTTTCTGAAGCATAAGTTCCTACTCCAGTTGCCTCGAAATTACAATTTGTTTTGTCATTTCCGTCGATAATCAAGCTGTTTGATGATTTATCACAATTTATTAAATATTGGCTTGAGTCAGTATAAAATTCTGCATTTATGTTTGTTACCTTTGGTAATCCTTGTTTGTTGCAATCCTTTTCTATACAATAATAAGGACTTGGAGATGTATATTCGACAAAAGTGTTTAATCTTGTATCATAATAACCTGTTTTTCCTGTTGCATTATCTAATTTTATTTCAATGGCTGCGCAATTTCCAAGAATCTCGCATCTTTCTTTCGAGCATATTTTATATGGATCTGAAATCCAGCATTTTTTCTGTTTGTCATTCCATATTCCTTTATTTTGTTCACAACTTGTTTTGTCCTTAAATTTATTAGTTTCATAATTGTTGCATGATTCACACATTGATTCAACCAATGGCTCTTCGACATAACAAGTTCCTACATTTGCTGCATAAATTCCTGCTACTCTGCTTCCCCATAAAGTTGAGAACATGCAGAATATACAATCCCAGCTGAATAATTTACCTGGCTCGAAACATTCCGAACATGGAAATCTTTTTATGATGTTGCAACAAACTTGTCCTTCTTTTACATCTATAAATGTTCCAGGCATTATTTTATCTGCAGAACATTTATCTTTAGCAACAATACTTCCGCCCAAATCTTTACATTTGACTTTAGGTGTACAGCAAACTTGTTGGTCAAGACAGCCGATTATAGCTCCGGATTTTCCTTCTGTTCCAGGCAATGGAACAAATCTCATTTCTTCCAATGCTTTGTCTAAAATAGGATTAAAAGTATTTGTATAATCAGAATCTAAGTTCTTTTTAGTGGCATCTAATGTCGCATCAAGTTCTGAACAACTTTTTGCATCATAACATTGTCCGCCCTTTTCTTCGCATTTGATTGGTTCCATACAACAACATATTAACTTTCCATTATTATCAAGTTTTAAATTTGAACCATCCTCTGAAACTTTTACAGGTTTTTTAGAATATAATCCGGCAGGATCTGGTACACCTATAGGAATTATAAAAGGATCTTCTGGTGGATACCCGCATTCTTTTTCACTATTATTTACTGGATTAAGATATTCAGCATCTGTTCTTGCATCTTTAAAGATAATATAATTTTTCTTTTCTTTTTCTCCGGCTTTTGTACAGATTTTACCGCAATCAGCTCCAGTAACTGCGGGTTTTTCCTTGTAACAACAACATCCAACTGCACTTTTATTCGAACTTGTATCCACAACTTGT